>CACZQN010000023.1 GCA_902783375.1 uncultured Lachnospiraceae bacterium
ATACAGAATGAAACTGGGGCTTATTGCAGCATGATTGGCAGTGGGCGTTAAAGGATAACTGGTCCAAGAAAACGTCCGCACCCCCGAGTCGGTAAATAACGAATGGGGGTTTACACAAAATGAGTAAAGCGAAGAGTGGAAAACGGCTGACGACAAAGAATTTCATCGGTTATGCGCTGGGGGATATGGGCGGCGTGATCACCTTTGGGACGATCGGCTCGTTCCTGCAGATGTACTACACGGATATTCTGCACATTTCCCTGGGGAAGATCGCCGTGCTGATGATGATCGCAAGAATCTGGGACGCCATCAATGACCCGATCTGCGGAGTTCTGATCGATTCTCAGAAACCGACGAAGTACGGCAGATTCCGCCCGTATGTGTTCTGGTTCTCGGTACCACTTGCGATCGCATTTGTCCTCAGCTTTATCAAGATTCCGGGGCTGTCGGAGAATCAGTACCTGATCTACGCCTACATCACCTACATCCTCTACGGGATGCTTTATACAGCGGTCAATATCCCATACGGATCGATGGCTTCCGCGATGACAGATGATTTCCATGAGCGGTCCACGCTCTCGGTCATCCGCTCACTCGGTGCGGGCTTCGGTTCTGCGCCGGGGCAGATCCTGCTTCCGCTCTTTGTGTATTCGACTGCTGTGGATACCGGTGCGAAATACCTTGACGCCGGGAAGCTGCAGACCGGCATTATCCTGCTGGCGGGGTTCGCGGTGATCATATTCTTCGCGTTCTTCAAGCTGACCCGCGAGTACATCGCGCCGGAAAAGCCGCAGGAGAAGGAAGCGGTCTCGAAGACCGTGAAGGATCTTCTGAAGAACCGTCCGTTCATGGCACTCTCACTTGCTTCCATGATGCTGATCGCGGGCTCGATGTACACCCAGTCCGTCTTCAACTATCTCTTTAAAAACTACTATGAGCAGCCGGGCCTGTTCTCGATGGTCACGGTCAGCGCCTATATTCCGATGCTGATTCTCATGCCGTTCATGGGAAAGCTTGCGGACAGATTCGGCAAGAAGGGGATCTGCTCCTTCGGCGCAATCTTTGCGGCAGCGGCATTCCTGATCCTGTATCTCATCAAGACCCCGAATCCGTATGTCTTCCTCGCAGTGATTCTGCTCAGCGGCTTCGGCCTGTCCTTCTTTACACTGGAGGTCTGGGCGATGGTGACGGACGTCATCGACCATCACGAACTGCTGACAAAGCGGCGCAGCGAAGGAACAACCTATGCCAGCTTCTCATTTTTCAGAAAACTCGGACAGACCCTCGCAGGCGTCGGCGCATCCGTAGCCATGGCAGCGATCGGCTACAGCACCGCAGAAGGCGCGATCATCCAGTCAGAGGCCGTGAACAAGGGCATCTACAACATCGCGACCCTGGTACCGTTCGTGATGTACCTAGTGATGTCCCTGCTGCTGCAGTTCGCGTACCCGCTCACACGGAAGAAAGTCGCAGATATGAAGGACGAACTCGATCGAAAAAGGAAATGAACAGCTTCTGAAAGTTTTCTGAATCCGATAAACAGACTTTGACTTTTTCCCTCGCAGAGAGTACACTGTAATCGAAGCCAGGACGCTTTTTTCAGAGGATAGAAACTGGTATGAAATCTGGCAGACGGAACCTGTCTGCAGGAAGGAGGGGTCATGGATTTACCGGATATTCCTACGTTTTATACGCAGACGGAAGCATGGAACAGAGCGCAGCTGTTTTACCAGTCGGCACTGAAGGAAATTGGAACGAAGCTTGAGATTCTGAACGATGAGTTCGCGGCCTCTCATCAGTACAATCCGATCGAGCATATTACTTCGCGGATCAAGTCCCCGGAGAGTATTGCGAAGAAGCTGCGGAAGAAAGGCCTCGAGCTCACCATCGAGAATATCGTCCGCCATGTGAATGATGTGGCCGGCATCCGGATCATCTGTTCCTTCACATCCGATATTTACCGGATCGCGGATCTCATCGCGGAGCAGAGTGACTTAAAGATCCTGATGGTCAAGGACTATCTGATGTGGCCGAAGTCGAACGGCTACATGAGTTACCATATGATTGTGGCGGTGCCGATCTTCCTGGCAGATGACGTGGTTGATACCAAGGTGGAGATCCAGATCCGGACCATCGCGATGGACTTTTGGGCAAGCCTGGAACATAAGATTTACTACAAATTCGAGGGAAAGGCGCCGGAGAGCATCCGCCGTGATCTGAAGGAATGTGCGCAGATCGTCTCGTACCTGGATCAGAAGATGCTGACGCTGAACGACCAGGTACAGGCACTGGAACTCGAAGGGAGCCGACCGCCGGTGGAGATCCGGTTCTCAGAAGAATTTAAGGCGATGTTCGGGCAGATCGCACCGGATGATGCCGAGGACCTGGAGAAGGTACGGTCCCATGTGCTGAATCCGTTCGGTTCCCTTGAGGAGATGCCGAACCGGCCGAAGCAGTTTGTGGAGAATGCCCGTTATGCCAAGATGACACCGGAGCTCCGCAAAGAAGTGAATGAGATGAATGTATTCCCGTCCCATGAGGTGCGGAACATCATTATCGCAGAGGATAAGCATAAGAAGTCCTGAATTTTCGATATTGTTAAAGTTCACATCAATGACAGATGTGATGATTTCTGGTAAAACCTCCCTTGATGGCATGCAGATTGTGTATGTGTTAAGGGAGGTTTTACTGTGAAATTCCATGGCCGAAGAACTGGCTGCACAGTACGATGCGAAGTATATCGAGGAGTAATCTACGAAAAAACGGGTTGTATAGATGACTGTACTGGGGCTGCCGCGTTTGGGATGATCGTTCAAGGATCATTCCCGGACGCGGCAGCCCTTATTTGCATCTTGTTCAGCGATTCTTCTTCTTTTTCCTGCTCAGGAATCGCCGGATTGCCTTGCTTCACACTTGAAATATATGATATTACGACTATATCAAGGGTTTTTGCATTTAATAGTCATGTTACCGGAAGGGCATAGCATCTGTCTTTTCGCTGGGAAGATGATTAGATTGCCCGAAATGAGCCATGCTAGTCATGTCAGATTCACGGAATATGACATTGGAATCTACTTTTGAACCGGTCAAGAGAGACTTTCTATGACTATCTGAGGCATAATCAGTTCTTCTGGTCATACTAGGTCTCTTGTCAGGACTCCAAAAAGATGAAAATAGGTTGATTAATAAGAATGAAAAAGACTTTTCTGGTCATACCAACCCCCGAAAACAGTATTCAAAAGAGCCTCTTCTTTTGTTTGCGAAGAGGCGGCGGATGTAGTATGATAAAACTGTTCAGGACCGAAAGGAATTCGAAAGAAAAGCGGCCTGAAAACTAGCATGATGGAAGATCCAGGTAATCAGATAGAAATGTGCAGTCAGGTGCTGCGAACGATGGAGGATACAGATGAACACAGCGATCATTCTTGCTTCTGCATCACCGAGAAGAAGAGAGATCCTGACCCAGATCGGGTTTGACTTTACGGTCATCACCAGCCAGGCAGAGGAAGAGGAGAAGGCGGCTCTCGCAAATGAACCCTCACCGGTTCAGAAGGTGGAAATTCTCTCCCATCTGAAAGGGGAGGATGTCTTTGAACGTCTGCTTGCAGAAGGGAAAGAAGACTTTCTCGTGATCGGGGCGGACACAGTCGTCTCGATCGATGATGAGATTCTCGAAAAGCCGGTGGACCTCGCGGATGCAAAGTATATGATCAGCCGCCTGCAGGGACGGGTGCACACGGTTTACACCGGTGTGTCGCTCTTCTACGCAGATGCTGCAGGAAAGAAAAAGGAACAGACCTTTGTCGTCGGCAGTGAGGTGGAAGTCTATCCGATGACGGAAGAAGAGATTTTCTGGTATATCTCCGAGGAAGAGCCATACGACAAGGCCGGAAGTTACGCGATCCAGGGGGTGTTCAAGCGATTCATCAAACATATCAACGGTGATTATGACAACATCGTCGGGCTGCCGGCAGGTGCTGTCTACCATGCAGTGCAGGAGATGCTCCGGGAGGTGCCCTGATGACTTTAGAGGAACTGGATGTCTACCTGCATAAGGTGGAGGATTTTGAAGAAGATAATTATAGGCGCTGCAGGAATTATCTGAAAAGAACAAACTGGGACCGGGCAGATGCTTTGGAGCAGAAACAGATCTGGCGGAACTGGGAACAGGAAAGTAAACGACAGCAGATGGAGATGGTGGCGCTGCAGGAAAGAGCATTTTATAGACAGGAGACCGACCGTGTCCCGGTCCTGACATATCAGCTGGGGGAGTACGGTGAAGTGGTTTCTGCCAGAGTGCAGGAAAACCAGGGATATGAGATTGCCTCGAGAGCGCTCATTACTGCAGAGGAAGGCGTCCGGAAATGGCTGACGATCCAGAAACATTCCCGGTATTACTGGTGCTTCACCCATATGCATTCTTTTGTGGAAATGAACTACTGCTACTCCGGCGAGATCCTTGACTATGTGAACGGTGAAGAGATCATCCTGCATCCGGGAGATCTGGTGATCATGGAGCCGGGAAGCGAACACTACATCGGTGCCTGCCGCGATGATGATATCCTGATGAACCTGATTCTCTATCCCAGTTCTCTGACGACGCTTCTGGAGAAAGTGATTCCCGGGGACAGCAAACTGGCTGATTTCCTGATCCAGGCTCTGGAGCGGGGATATGGACGCAACAATTATGTGATCATCCGTGGAGAACAGGATGAAAAACTGAAGCATATTTTAGAGGAAACGCTCTGTGAATTCTTTGATGAGAAGCGGGTGGCTTCTGAAGAGATGACCGGATACCTGATCCAGATTATCTTTACCATGCTCTGGCGGATCTCCGAGGAAGAACCGGAGCGGGTAACATTTGGATACAATCCGGACTCGAAGGCCTATCGGATTCTCGCCTATATCCGGGACCATGCCGTGGAATGCACGAGAGAGTCCGTGGCGGAACATTTCGGTTACAGCGGGAGCCGGATCAGCAACCTGCTGACCGAGCAGTTCGGAAAGAGTTTTGTGGCGATCCGGAATGAGATGCGCCTGGAGATGGCGGAGAAACTGCTGCAGACGACGAATCTGCCGGTGCAGCAGATTGCAGAGCAGGTCGGGCTGCCGAACCAGACCCACTTCTACAAGTTGTACCGGGCATACTTCGGACGGCTGCCGCGGCATTAGATACAGCAGGAATGGTCTGTTCGGAAAATATCTATCATCTGGCAATTACAACCAAAGGTCGCTCGAAAACCTGGGAAAGAATGGAGGGGTCAAGAAGATGAGATTAATTGTACTGGATTACGGCGGCTCGGCGATTAAGTACGGACTGCTTGAGAGAAAGACGGGTGTGGAACCGGTGGAGGGCCGCTTTCTGGAAAAGGGAAGTGTGCCGAATACTTTTGCGGATCAGGAGGCATTCCTGGCCGCGACTTATGAACTGATCGACGGGCTGTCTGCCAGATGGGGCGGCACCGGTGAGGAGGAACTCCTCGGGATCGCCGTCAGTTACTGTGGGGAACTGGACCACAAGACCGGTTATATTCCAAGTCCTGGTGCATACTATTACAACAGGAATCTGCAGTTTGGTGATCTGCTGCGGGAGCGGTATCGCATGCCGGTTTCTATCGAGAACGATGGAAATGCTGCGATGCTTGCGGAGTGGAAGTACGGCGCACTGAAGGGGTATGAGAATGCCTGTATGATGGTACTCGGCAGCGGGATCGCCGGCGCGTTCATCATCAATGGGGAACTGTTCACCGGAAAGCATGGCTATGCAGGCTTCCTGTCGACCCTTTTTGCGAATCTGGATTCCCGGGACCAGACGGTTCTTGACAAAAGTCTGGCAGGCATGGGTACGAAGCAGAAGGAAGGGTTCTCTGCCGGCGTTGCTGCCTCTGGATTCCTGGCGAAGACCTATCTGGAAAGAAGCGAAGAGACCTGTAGCGATCCGGATGCCTTTGACGGCAGGGCTTTCTTTGAGAAGTATCATGAAGGGGATCCGCTCGCTGCTGCGGTTCTCGACGAATTTGCAGGGAACTTTGCGAGAATGCTTGTGAACACGCATCTCACGGTGGAGATGGAAGCCTTCGCCATCGGCGGAGGCATCAGTGCGCAGGATGTGCTGCTTGAGAAGATCCGTGAGAAGGTACATGAGGCATTGCAGTTGCCGTTGTTTGCCTTTGTACAGCTGCCGGAACCGGAGATTGTAAGAGCTGTTTACGGGAACGATGCGAATCTCATCGGTGCAGCGGAGTGGTTTTTCACACTGTATCAGAAGTAGAGAGAAAGGAACATACGTATATTGAACTGGCCACGGGTCAGTTTATCGAACATTTCGATAGTGTTCCGAATCTTTTCTGACAGAGATTTTTTCTTTTCCGCATAGTAAGATGGGTTCATCAGATGAAACAACTCACCTATGAGGAGGAGAGAAGATGAACAAGATTCGGAGAGGGCTTGCGATCGTTCTCGCAGCTTCCATGGCTGCTTCTCTTGCAGCCTGCGGTTCCAATGGGAACCAGAGCACAAACAACAATGCAGCATCTACTGCACCGGCAGCCTCGACTGCATCTGCAGCAGCAGAGACAGAGTATTTCCCGAGACCGTCCACAGAAGAGCTTTCTGTATGGGTATCCTGGTCTGCGAATACGGTCGAGAACATTTCAGACGTCAGAGCAGTTCAGGAGATGGAGAAGTTAACCAACGTCCATATCAACTACACAACCGTTAACTCCCAGGAAGAAAAGGAAAAATACGGCCTGATGCTGGTATCCGGCAACTTTCCGGATATTCACTGCGGTAATAACTATCCGACTGGTCTGGCTGGCGGACTGAAGGACGGTGTCTATCAGGATCTGACAGATGCGATTCCGCAGTATATGCCGAGATACTGGGAGATCATCCAGTCCAACCCGGAATATGACAAGATGACCAAACTCGATGACGGAAAGAGAGTTGCGGTCTACCAGGCAAACTGCTACAACTATGACCGGATCGAAGGTGAGAACCCATGGATCGGTACAGCCATCCGCAGAGACTGGCTTGAAGAACAGGGACTTGAAACACCTGTGACCATTGATGACTGGCACAATGTCCTGACCGTCTTCAAGGAGAAGTACGGTGCTTACATGACCATCGGTGCTGCAGGTTACAACCAGTTCCATCAGGATTTTGTAACTGCATATGGTGTTCTGGCAGGCATGTATAATGATAATGGAACTGTCAAGTATGGTCCTGCAGAAGATGCTTTCAAGGAGTACCTGAAGACCATGCGTCAGTGGTACGAGGAAGGCCTGATCGACCAGAACTTCACTTCCTTCAGTGAGTGGACAGAACCGAACTCCCGCTTTGGTAAGGGTGAGATCGGTGCCGGCCCGATCATCGGTTCCAACGCAGGCACAACCCTCCTGACAGATGGTTATACAGATGATCCGGATTTCTATCTGGAGACTGTTCCGGCTGCTGTTCTGAACAAAGGTGACAAGCCACAGTACGGCATGGCCATCACTGCATTTTCCAGATTCGTTACACTGGCAACCAGCTGCAAGAATACAGAGCTTGCGCTTCGCTACATCGACCTGTTCTTTGACAGAGACATTGCGGACCTGAACTACTATGGTATCGAGGGCGAGTCCTACGTGAAGAACGGTGACGAGTACGAGTTCACCGATGTGATCCGCCATGACCCGAACGGTGTCGGCGCAAGTGACAAGATCGCAGAGTACATCCTGAAGTCCGGCGAGTACTTCGGCTGGTATAACTGGGCATATGCTGTTCCGCTTGTTAAGTCGGATGATCCGAACGCTCCGGACCTGAACGCACTGCAGGAGACCTGGAAGGTGAACACCGACCTCTGCATGCCGTCGAACATGACCATGACACCGGAAGAAACAACCGAGTACTACACCTATTTCACGGATCTGCAGACGAGAACCAACGAGTATATCGCAAGAGCCATCACCGGTCAGGAAGATCTTGAGAAATACGACGAGTTCGTGAATAGCCTGAAGAGCATCGGCCTTGACAGATGTATCGAGATCCAGCAGGCTGCGCTTGACAGATACAACGCTCGTTGATGAAATCACAATGATGAAATAACATTACAAGCATTACATTAGAAACTCCTTCTTTAGCGGGGAGCCCCCTGTCGGAGGCTTCCCGTTATTTGTATTTACGAAAACTTAGCAGAACAATAACATTGAATATGGAGTAATGGGAGGTACCTGAATTATGGCAGACTATACGATGCCGAAAAGCAACTGGATCTGGATCGGGGACAATTATGATAAACAGGACCCGGTGATCGTTTATTTCCGGAAAAAGATCAACCTGGAGAATGTCCCGGAGCACTGTAACGTGCAGATCACGGCAGATTCCCGCTATCGTTTCTTTGTCAATGGCATCTCTGTCTGTCAGGGACCGCTGAAGGGTGACCGGCAGATCTGGTACTATGACGCCGTGGATCTGGCTCCTTATCTTCAGTCCGGGGAAAATGTCCTGTCTGCCATTGTCCTGCGTTATCCACAGCTGCATGCCAATGGAAACTTCTCCGTGTACCGCACGGAGAAACCCTGCTTTTACCTGAACGGAGATCTGACTTCGGAAGATGGATTCTTCTGGCATCTGGCGGATGGAATTCATGTGCGGAAGGCAAATCCGTACTTTGAACCGCTCTGCATCACGGAGGATGCTGCAGGGGACGGGAAACTGCAGGGCTGGCAGCTGGCTTCTTATGACATGAATGCCTGTGGAGAAGGATACTGGCAGGCAGCTGTCAATTATCAGATGATGGATGGTTTTATCAGTCCGGGCTGCCTCAGAGAGCGGACGATCCCGTTCCTGTATGAGACTGAAAAGACATTTGCAGAAGTGATGTGTGTCCGGGAAGGTGCGCACACAAAGGAAGACTGGGCGGCCTGGATCGCAGGTGCTGCGATCACGGTGGCGCCGCACAGCCGGGAGGTCGTGGAACTCCATGCCGGAGAACTGACGACCGGATATCTGGAATATGCTTTTGCGGGGGGACAGGATGCGAAGATCTCATTTACCTGTGCAGAATCCTACGCCCATATTGATCCGGCAATCCTTGCCCAGTATGAGAACCTCCCGCAGCTGGCCGGGATGTCGAGAGATCAGAAGATCAACCTGATCCGCATGATCGCACAGCCTGTGAAGGAAGACCGGCTTGACTGGCAGGGCGGCGAGATCTTCGGCGAGCCGGATACCTACTGTGTCGGCGGCTTCGGTACCGAGGAGACGCCGGAGACATACGAGCCGTTCTGGTTTAGGACCTTCCGCTTCGTGAAACTGGTGATTGAGACCGGCGATGCACCGCTGACCCTGAAGCCACTGACCTACCGCGAGACCGGCTATCCGCTTGCGGTGCAGACGAAGGTGCAGACCTCCGATCCGAGTCTTGCAGCGATCTGGGATATCTCCGAGCGGACGCTCCGCCGCTGCATGCATGAGACCTACGAGGACTGCCCGTACTATGAGCAGCTGCAGTATGTGATGGATACCCGTTTCCAGATCCTCGCGACCTACATGACTTCCGCGGATGACCGTCTTGCAAGAAAATGCATCGAGGATTTTGCGCGCAGCCAGCGCTATGATGGTCTGGTGGAGGGTGCCTATCCGTCCTACGGTTCCAATGCGATCGTGAATTTCTCGATCTTCTACATCCTGATGGTGGCAGATCACTACCAGTTCTTCGGAGACCGGAAGTTTACAAAGAAATTCCTGCCGGTCCTTGAGAGGATCACGGATTTCTATCATGACCGCCTGACCGAGAAGGGGCTGGTCAGAAAGACTTCCGAAGGCGGACAGGACGGCTATTACTGGAGCTTTGTCGACTGGGTACCGGCGTGGGAGCGCGGCGTTCCGTCTGCGATCAAGTATGGGGATGCAACCCTGGAGAGTCTGCTCTACCTGCTCGGTCTGAAGACCCTCGCAGGGCTTGAGGCGAATTTTGCAGAGGAAGGTTACGGCGCACTGGCAGCGGTTCATGTGGCAGAAGCTGCATCCCTGAACGGCGCCATCCGTGCGAACTGCCTGGATGCGCAGGGCCTGCTGATGGACGGCCCGCTTGACAACAGGGAAGTTTTCAACGAGTACAGCCAGCACTGCCAGGTCATCGGAACGCTGGCGGACGTCTTTTCGCCGGAAGAGGCAAAGAAGGCCATGCAGACGGCGCTCACAGATCCTTCCTTCCACCAGTGCACGGTTTCCTGGGGTTTCTATCTGTTCCGTGCTATTGAGAAAGCCGGCCTCTATGACCAGACCGAATCCCACTGGGATCTCTGGCGCGACATGGTGGCGGCACATCTGACCACCTGCGTCGAGAGCAACGGCATCCATGGCCGCAGCGACTGCCATGCATGGGGTGCGCTGGCGCTCTACGAGCTGCCGGCTGTGACGCTGGGCGTGAGACCGGGCAAACCGGGCTTTGAAGAGATCCTGATCAAACCGGAACCTGGCTACATGACAGAGGCTGAGGGTGATGTGATCACCCCGAAGGGTCTGGTCCATGTTGCATGGAAGATGGCAGATGGAAAACTCGATCTGACCTACCGTGCACCGGAAGGCGTTCCGGTCCGCGTGGAGTAACAACAGCGGGGAGCTGTAACTTGCACAAGGTCATGATGATGTGCTAAGATAGAGAGGCATGAGACACCGGATGAACCGATCCGGGACTCATGTCCTTTTTTCAATCTTAGAGTATGACAAAAGCATCTGCGCTTTGAAAGATATTCTTTGGGGGGATCATGATGGCAAATATCACGGACTATATCCGCTGGCGCGGGGATCTGGATTTTGATACAGCACCGTTCAATGAGGTGGACGGTCTCGTCCTCTGCCTGATTTCTTACTACAAGATGACCGGCGTGATGGAGGAAAGCGACCGGAAGCCGCTCCGTCAGGTGGTGCAGGAGCTGAAGGAAGGTCCAGGGTTCAGCCTGCAGATCGTGAGCGGGACCGGGGAGGAGGACCGGTATCTGGATGCGCTGCTCGCCGCAGCGGACTCCAGGCGGTTCGGAGACCTGATGCTTTCGGACTACGTGGATCACTTTGATGAGAGCATCAGCAAACAGTTCTCTGCGGTGACGATTGAGCTGCCGGGGAACCGGAAGTTCCTTGCCTACCGCGGTACGGATGATTCGATTGCGGGCTGGAAAGAGGACTTCATGCTGAGCTTCACCCGGATCCCGGCGCAGGAGGAAGCACTGGCCTATGCCGAACGGGTGATGCGGGAGGCACTACAGACATCCGGCGGGGAGAATGAGAATGCCGGTACCGGCGAAGGAGAGCCGATTCATTCTGATGGAACACAGTTCTATATCGGCGGTCATTCGAAGGGGGCAAATCTTGCGGTCTATGCGGCGGCGGAGCTGCCGGATGACCTGCAGGAGAAGGTGCAGCATGTCTATATGTATGACGGTCCCGGGATCTGCGAGACGGTGATGGATACGTCCATGCTCGGAAAGATCCGGGAGAAGACGACGAAGATCCAGCCGGAATACTGCCTGATCGGAACGCTGTTTGAGGAGGAGTACCCGGATTCCAGAATCGTTGCGAGCGATGAGGAGGGCCTGAACCAGCATGCGCTGATCTCGTGGCAGGTAGCATACGGGGATTTCCAGTATGTGCAGGAGCACGCGCCGGAGAGCCTGTGGCTGGCGGAGGCCATGAACATCTGGGTGGAGGAGATCCCGAATGAGGGCCGGAAGAAATTCATTGACGATCTGTTCGGCTCGCTTGGCAGCGGCGGCGCCACGACCATGAAAGAGATCTCAGACGGTGGATTTGCCCAGATTCAGTCGATCCTGATGTCCATGTACGGTGCGGATGAGGTCTCAAAGGAGATCGCAAGAAAGCTGCCGGTGAATATGTTGTTCGGTGAGACACCGAAAGAAGCAGATGAAAAGAGTAAAAACCTGGTCGAGAAAGTGAAGCAGTCCCTCCTGCTGCAGGGCTGCCTGCTCGCACTGGCCGGGGCATTTTTCCTGCTGCTGCCGGCCGGCAGTATCATGATCATCTTCTCCCTGGCCATGACCGCCGTGGTCGGCGCGCTGGTTGTCCGGGCGCTCCTGTACCTGAAGAAGTCAAACTGGAACCTGAAGCAGAACCGGGTGCTGGTCTACCTGGCCGTCGGCGCGCTGGCCATCTATCTGATTCTGATGCTGAAGGAGAGTGCGCTGGAGGTGTTCTCGAGCTTCTTCTTCGGCATGCTGTTCCTGATCATCGCATACCGTTACGGCGAGCTGATCCGGGCAGGAGAATACCGGATCGACAGCCGGTTTGTCCATGTGCGCTGCTATGTCGAGGTAGCGCTCCTGACGATCCTCGGTCTGTTCAGCCTCTTCGCACCGGCCAGAACCATGAAGTTCTATGCCATCAGCATCGGCGGCATCCTGGTCCTTGACGGACTGAGCCGCCTGGTGGAGGAATGGATCCGCCGGAGAAGAGAGAAAACAGGTGGAAAGACGGAAGTCCCTGCAGGGTGATTCGCCCTGCAGGTTTTTTTCGGGTTGAAAATGTGGTGCAGAACATGGTATACTAAAAGGTACTTGACGAAAGGAAGTAAATCGTTCATGTATGATAAACTGACACCGAATGATATCCGCCGCATGGAGGAGGAGATTGAGTACCGCAAGCTGGTGGTCCGGAAGGAGAAGCTGGAAGCGGTCAAGGAAGCAAGAGCCCAGGGTGATCTTTCGGAGAATTTTGAATATAAGTCGGCCAAGAAAGAGAAGAATGAGAATGAGAGCCGGATCCGGTACCTGGAGCGGATGATCCGAACGGCTGTGGTTGTGGAGGATCATTCGCGGGAAGATGAGGTCGGACTCGACAACACGGTGACGATCTATATCCCGGAGGATGATGAAGAAGAGACCTATAAGCTGGTGACGGCGGTCCGCGCGGATTCGCTGTCCGGGCTGATCACGATGGAATCCCCGCTGGGGAAGGCGCTGATGGGGAAGAAGGTCGGCGACACGGTGAAGGTGCAGGTTTCTGACACCTACAGCTATGAGGTCGTGGTCAGGAAGATCGAGAACACGAAGGATGAGGGGCAGGAGAAGATCCGGCGATATTGACTTATTGAGAGGAAACCCATAAAATGACATTAAAGAAGCTGGAAGAGAAGGAACTCTTTCTCATTTATCGCCGCTATGTGCTGAAGTTTTTTCCGGAGACGGTTCTGAAGGCAGAAGACCATGTCCGCTATCTGTACCTGAGAAGAAGGTATACGGGCTATGGCCTCTATGAGGGAGGAAGACTGCTGGCGTTCGGACTTTTTATCACGAGACCGGATGCGCAGGAACTGCTGCTGGATTATTTTGTTGTGCTGAAGAAATACCGCGGGAAGGGCTACGCGGAGCAGTTTTTCAGAGAGATGAAGCAGCTCCCGGATGTGGCCGGTGTTTTCCTGGAACTGCCAGTGGACAGTGAGGCCGGTTCGTTCTTAAGAAGAATCGGTATCTATCCGACCGGGCTTGTGAGTGAACTGGCGCCGACGAAGGCGAAGATCTGGTATGAGCCGGTGCGGGTGAGCCCGGATGCGGAGGTCCTTCCGGTCAAGCTCGGCAGGCTGTATGAAGTGGTGGTGCCGGGATTTAAAGAGAAACGCGAACTGGTGCATCGCTGGGATGCAGAGCCGGAATCAGGAGAGAGAGCATGAAGATTTCAACCAAGGGATTGTATGCGCTGCGAATGATGGTGGATCTGGCAGAGCAGGAGCCGGGCAGTGTGATTTCCTTAAAGGAGATCTCAGACCGGCAGAATATTTCCAAAAAATATCTGGAACAGATTGTGCCGATGCTGACGGTGGCGGGATTCCTGATCACGAACCGGGGAAACCGCGGCGGCTATTCGCTGGCGCGGCCGGCGGATGCCTATACGGTCGGAGATATCCTGCGCGCGACCGAGGGCGGTCTGGCGCCGATTTCCTGCCTCGACTGTGCGGAGAATCCGTGCGAGCGGTGCGACACCTGTGAGACGCTCTATATCTGGGAGGGCCTGCAGGATGTGATCAATCAGTATGTAGACGGCATTACCCTGGCGGATGTTGTTGAACGGAGCCGGAGAAAGGAGAAGGAGAGCGTATGAGACATCGTACCAGAAAAAGCGGGAAGCTGACCATCGTCCTGCTGGTACTCTTTCTGGTGTGCGCGGTCACACTTCTCTTTTATGCAGAGGGACCTTTCACGGTGGTGAGCTCCCGGGTGAGCCTGCCGGATCACCTCTACAGCTACATCATCCTGCCGGTGCTGTATTTCCTGGCCGGCTATGTGGTGTCCTGGCTGGTTTTCCTGAAGGGTAATGTCAGTTTCTCTGGCGGCATGCGGGCGCTGCTGCTGTTTCTGGCGATCCTGGCAATCATCCTGATCCTGTTCAGCACGGTGCTGTATTTCCTCTATTACACCGGCGTCGGGGATGTGGTGAAGCTGAATCTGCCAAGCACGCTGATCCGCATCGTGATTGATATCACCAGACAGGAAGTGGTCCTGTTCGCCTGCGGAACGTTTCTTTATTACGGCGCGTAAGCACATGCAGATAGAAGGAATGGCATGAAGAAAAAGATTTCTGCAAATACAGACAAGTGGATTAGAAGAGTGGTCTTTGTGATCGCTCTTCTGGTATTTTTCTACAGTGGTTCGAAGATCGTCATCTACCTGGTCGAACAGCGCCAGGCAAGCAACCAGTATGGTGATCTCCGGGCCGTGATCGCAGGCGATGGCCTGCTGAGTGAGGAAGAGCTGAAGAAGCGATATGGGATTTCCGACGATGCTTCGGAGGAGCATGTCCCGGCGAAGGCCTACGAAGAGGGTTATGTGCGGGACACGAAGCCCGGCAATTCCGGTTTCTACATCGATGTGGAGGAACTCCTGCCGGTGTATGAGATCAAGGAAGAAGAGGTGGACCGGGTCGAGGGCCTGCGCCAGCTGAACGCGGTCAACCAGGACTGCGTTTTCTGGCTGAACATCCCGGATACGGTGATTGATTATCCGGTGATGTACCATCCGTCCATCCGCGACTACTACCTGCGGCGTGGCTTCGACCGGCAGTACCTGAACGCCGGCAGCCTGTACCTCGCCGAAGTCTGCGATCCATTTACCTCGGACAACCTCGTGATCCACGGTCACAACATGAACATCGGCACGATGTTTCACGACCTGCTGAAGTACAAGGAAAAGACCTTCTGGGAGAAGCAGCCTTACATCTACCTGACAACCCTCGAAGGTGTCGAGACCTATAAGGTCTTTGCGACAAGTCTTGTCTACGTGGATGTCAAGAATGAATTCGATTATTACAACTTCGCCAAAGCCAAAGACGAGAATGACTACGACAGCTTTGTCGCGAAGATCCTGTCCCGCTCCTTCTACGATACCGGGGAACGCCCGGTATACGGGACGAAGCTGCTGACCTTATCGACCTGTGAATATACCCTCACCTCCACAAACCGGAGAATCGTGGTCTGTGCGTATCAGGTCGCGGAGGAAGAGCATGAGGAGGGGGAAGAGACATCAGAGGTAGATGCATCAGGGTCCGGCTCGGACGAGAAAACTTCAGAATGATCGTAAACCCCCGCGGGCCTGGCCCGCGGGGGTGATTAATTCTCTCTTGAAGTCTTTGCTCGTGCTCTCTCAACTCCTTATCTGTTCACGGCCATCGGCTGTTTGTCGGACAGTCTCAGGAAGATGAAGCCCAGGGCGAAGAAGATTGCCAGGGAGGCGACGGCGATGTTGATGGTGCCGCCGGCGAGTTTGACGGTTGCGATGACGGCGGAGCCGAGGAATGAAGCACCTTTCGAGAAGATGTCGTAGATTCCAAAGTACTCTCCGGAGTTCTCCGGTGGGATGATCTTCGAGAAGTAGGAACGGGACAGGGACTGGATGGAGCCCTGGAAGCAGCCGACGCCGAAGGCGAGGATGCCGAAATCAATCAGGGTATGGAGTGTCAGGGCGTACAGACATACGCAGAAATACCCTGCGATGCAGACCAGGATCAGTGGGACGGTCTTGTGCTTCTTGGAGAGGCTTGCAAATACCAGCGAGCCGATCCAGGCGACGACCTGGGTGGCCAGCAGGAAGACGACCTGGCCGACGGTAGGAAGGCCAAGATCCGTTCCGATATTGATACAGTTGTCGATGATAGTACCGACACCGTCGATATACATGAAGAAAGCAATCAGGAAGAGCAGGACCTTCTTGTCCTTTGTCGCAATCTTTTTGAGCGTCCGGCCGATCTGTCGGAACGCTGCACCGACGGCGCCCTTTTCTGTATCGACATAGTTGATCTGCTTATAATTCTTCAGCAGCGGCATGGTCACCAGGAACCACCAGATACCGGTCACCGAGAAGCCGATGATCTTGGAGAGGCTCTCCGAGATCTTGCCAAGCATATCCGGTCCCAGGACATAGGCGACGAGCGCGACCAGGAACGGGATACACGAACCGATGTAGCCCCAGGCATATCCGTAGGAGGAGACCTGGTCCATCCTGTCGTCGGTTGTGACATCGTTCAGCATGGAGTCGTAGAAAGTCAGCGACGCGGCATATGCGATCTTGGTCAGGACGAACAGGACGATGAAGATCACCCATGTGGTCGCAAATCCGGTGATGATACAGCCGATCACGCCCAGTGAGACAGCCGTGGAGAAGAACAGCTTTTTGGTGTCTTTGTGGTCTGCAAATGCACCGAGTATCGGCCCGAGCAGTGCGACGACGATGGTCACGACCGCGACGGCGATCGAATAATACGCCGTTGCTTTGTCGGAAGTGATCTGTCCCGGGTTCGTACCGATTGCAAGATTCTTGAACCAGATCGGAATCAGGGAACAGGCAAGCATGGTGAAGGCGGAATTGCCGACATCATACAAAACCCAGGATTTTTCGGCCTTTGTCAGATTCTTAAACATAAATTTTTTCCTCCTCGTGAACAGGAATACCTATTTGATCCAGTATACCATACTCCACAGAAAAGAACAACAATACTTAACCGAAATTTGCCAGTCATGAGCGCTGCCCGCAGCTGCGGACGATGCTTCAGCGGAGAGGCAGTGCCTCACGCCGAAGCCTTCTCCTCCGCGTCCGCCGGTCCGTGATCTCTGATGGCGAGGGCCTTGTAGCGGAAGGTGGACAGGGGCATGTCTGCAAGCCTCGCGGCAGCCGTCATCGAGATTTCTTTATTCATCCATTTTTCATATGCTTCTGAGAAATGTTCCGGCAGTGGTTTTTCCGGCCGTCCCAGGTGGATGCCTCTGGCTTTCGCTGCCGCAATACCCTCCGCCTGGCGGAGCCGGATATTTGCCCGCTCATTCTCTGCGACGAACGACAGCAGCTGCAGGACGATATCGGAGATAAAGGTCCCGAGCAGGTCCTTGCCGCGGCGGGTGTCGAGCAGCGGCATATCCATCACCACGATGTCGATCTTCTTATCCTTCGTCAGATACCGCCACTGCGCGAGGATTTCCTCATAATTGCGCCCGAGGCGGTCGATGCTCTTAATATAAAGAAGGTCATCGGGCTTCATCTTGCGGAGCAGCCGCCGGTACATCGGCCGGTTGAAGTCCTTTCCGGACTGCTTCTCAACAATGATATTTCGTTCGGGAACACCGGCATCCCGCATGGCGATCAGCTGCCGGTCTTCATTCTGGTCCCTTGAGCTTACACGGACATAACCATAGATATTACTCATATTGACTCCCTTCTGACGACGTAGTGTTCTGACAGTATACCAGAACTGAGTGAAGAGGGAAAGTACACAATACGCGAAATGTTCGCTGTAAAAAATGCTGAAAACATAAATCAAGTAAGACAAAAATAGAAGAACTCCGTATTAGCGGATTATAATCCAAAAATAAATCGGCTTTGCAGATGTTAAAAAGTATACTTACCTGCCGTAAGATTCTGCCAGCCAGATATTTGTAATTGTGGTTAAATTTTCTCCTTTTTATAGCATAAACCCCGCGAATTGTCAATTCACATAGCACTCACATCGGAAAGGTGGAGTGAATTTCATTTTGTGAAAACGTATACCTTTTGAATTGTGAGGAAAAGATGTTAAAACGGAAATTTGATCTGGAGCTGGCGGAGTGGGAAAAAAGCGGCAGTTCCAATGTGCTGGTTGTGGAAGGGATCCGGCAGTGCGGGAAAACGATGACAGTCAGGCGTTTTGCTGAGAAGAATTACGGAAAGGTCCTGTGGCTGGACTTCCGGGGGGATCCGCGGGCGAAGGAAGTGGCCGGAGCGACCGGCAGTGTGTCATACATGAACCTGCTGCTGACAGCGGGCTACGGCGTGAATCTGGAAGAGGACGGGATTCTCATCCTGGATCAGCTGGATGTGGTGGACCCGAAAGCGCTGGCACAGCTGCTGTCCATCTATCGGAAGGACGGGCATTATCCGTTGATTGCCATCACCGGGAAGAATCAGGTCGATCCGGAAGAGATGCAGCGGCTGGGAATCCCGGTGAAGACCATGTGGCCGCTTGATTTTGAGGAATTTCTCTGGGCAGCCGGCGCCGAGGAGAATACTGGGGAGACGCTCCGGGAATGCCTGCAGGAGAAAAAGCCGGTTCCAGATAAGCTGCATCAGTTCATGGAGCAGACGCTGTTTCGCTATATCACCGTCGGCGGATTTCCGGCAGCGGTGGAGGCATATCTGAAAAGCGAAGCCTATCAGGATGCGCATGCGGTGCTGCAGCAGATGCGGGACAGCGTACAGCAGGACTTCGAAGCGCGTTTTACCAGAATCCGCTCGAAAAATATGATGCTGGTCATGGATTCGATTCCGGTGCATCTGGCGGAGGACTATAAGAAATTCCAGTTCAACAAGGTGGGCGGCAATGGATCGGGGAGTCGGTTCGAGCAGGATGTGGTCGAAGCGGAGAAGCTCGGCTATCTGTACCGCTGTTTTAACCTGAAGGAACCCTGGATCCGGGAGGATACGATCCAGAGCGGGAACTACATGGCGCTGCTTTCGGACATCGGCTGGTACATGGCCTCCATACCGGCGTATTTCAGTGAGAAAGCACTCTGCAGAGATTTCAGCGGGAGAGATCATGCGATTCTGCAGAGTCTCTTCGCGGATTTCCTGGCCAAGGCGGGCAAATCTATGTATTACTACCGCCGGAGATCCGGCATGACGATCGATCTCGTCCTTCCGGGCGAGCAGGGGTCCGTCGTCGTGGAATTTCTGCACAAGGGAAATGACAAGGCGGCCCGTACGATCCTGATGGAGGAGCCGGAGCGGGTGGAAAAGGGAATCATCTTCGGCAGCTGGAATATCGAAGAGAAAGAGCGCATGCTCTGCCTCCCGTGGTATATGGGGTATTTCCTTCTGACGTGACGGCCCGATCCGGCAGGAGAATTGCTCCCGGCACGAAAGATCCGACGGCATTTTTGCCTGAAATGAGTGGACGAAAAGTGCCATTGATGGTACACTGATAGTGTTGTGTTACCAGATCTGCAACAGGGAGGTTTACATGAAATTCTTATTGGAAAATGGTGCGCCGGTGGTCGTACTGGCGGATGGGAGAAAACTGGCCGGTCTCTGTGAAGACGGCTATTATGTATTCAAAGGCATTCCGTATGCAAAGGCGGAGCGGTTCCATGCCCCGGAACCTTCTTTCTGGGAGGGAACACTCGACTGCACCGCATTTGGCAAAAAAGCCATGCAGGTGTTTGACAAACCGAACCCGTGGGGTGGTCCGGTGGCTGACGCTTCGGAATTCAGCGAGGATTGCCTGAATCTGAACATCTACATTCCTGCAGAAGCTGCCGAGGCAGCGGAGACAGGCCTGCCGGTCCTGTTTGATATCCACGGCGGTTCCTTCCAGGACGGCAGCAACCAGCAGAAGACACCGCAGGCTGCGATTCACGGAAATCCGTATATCTATGTGGCCATTAACTATCGTCTCGGAATTCTGGGATATGCTTATCTGAAGAATCTGCTCGGTGATGCCTATGCAGACAGCGGCAACCTCGGCACCATGGACCAGCTGCAGGCACTGCGGTTTGTGAAGAACTACATCGCAGCGTTCGGCGGGGATCCGGACCGGATCACCGTGCTTGGCGCTTCCGCAGGGGCGAAGGCAATCGGCACCCTGATGCTGCTGCCGGAATTTGACCGGCTGGCTTCCCAGGTGATTCTTTCCTCCGGTGCAACGCAGGCGGTCAGAAGCATCGAAACAGCAGACAAGATGACGAGAAATTTCCTGCTCTCGATGAAGAAAGTGGCCGGAACCGATGATCCTGCTGCACTCCTGACGATGGATCCGTACGAGCTGATGCAGGTTCAGAAGGATTTCATCGACAACCCGGGCAGCACCTGCATGTTCGGACCGGTCGCAGACGGTATTACCGTTCCGGTGGACGCAGAATCGGTGATCCTTGCGGGGACATCCTTCACCGGCCGTGCGATGGTGGGATCCAATCTGCATGAGCTGTGCTTCCACAAGATGATGGGGGTCAATCTCGAGGAGAGAGGCCCGGTGATTGCGTGGGCACTCTTTGGAAATAACGGTGCCATTGCCGATCAGGATTTCGCGGATTACATGGCGGCTCATCCGGATGCAACGGCAGATGAAAAGAATGATTTCTGGACAAAGATTCTGTCCGACTATATGTACCGCACCTACACGGAGCGGCTCGCTGCGCGTCTGGCGGCGAAGGGCGACAAGGTCTGGCAGTATGAGGCGGCACTTGCACCGGCCATGCATGTCTTTGACCAGCTCCTGGCGTTCAATGACCTGACGAACTTCCCGATGATCCAGGGTGAAGAGAATCTCCGGATCGCGAAAGAAGTCGGCGCGAAGATCTACGAGAGCTTCAGGAACTTCATCCTGACCGGCGACCCGCAGGTAGAAGGCTGGGAAAGCCTCGATCCTGCAGACCCGAAGAAGATGGTGTGGGATGTGGAAAGCAAGGTTATGGCGGTCGCCGAACTGCCGACCTTGCAGAACGTACCGGAGGATATCTACCGGCTTTAAGACTGATGATCTGAAAATGAGTATATGAAACCCCGCGGACAAACACTACCTGGGCGCTGTGTGCGCGGATGCATAAATGCATCTGCATACATGCACCTACGTAGTGTTTGTCCGCGGGGGTTTTATTTTGCTGCAGTTTTCAGATCGCTGCCAACCGTCCCGTATTGCTCATCCCATTTGCCAGCATAAAAGCGAAAGTGAGATGGAAATGTGTTGAGTTAGCGATGAAGAAAATGTATAATAAAGTGTCAGACAGAATAAGAACCTGAAGGGGGTATGAGCATGACAGAGGAAGAAAAGCGCGAAGCGCTGAAGCAGAGAGAAGAGATGATGCGCCAGATGATGGAGCGGATGAAGAAGCAGTATGAAGAACTGCCGCTTCCGATCGTGTCGGAGCTGGAGTCCTATGAAGAGGTGATGCTGCCGGCGGATGACGGCGTGAAGTTGCGGACCGAGATCTGGAGACCGGTGGAGCCGCATGTCGCGCCGACGGTGGTCGTGCGCTGCTGCTACCCGAGACAGCAGGAGATGCTAAAGATCAAGGCGGAAGCGTATGTGAAGCGCGGCTTTGCCTTTGTCGTGCAGTGGTGCCGCGGGACCGGCGGATCGGAAGGCGCGTGGGTGCCGAATGAGTATGACCGCGCGGACGGCCTGTCGCTGATGCGCTACCTCGAAGCGGATGAGCGGATCGAATCCATGGGCTACTGGGGCGATTCCTATCTGGCATTTACCGGGTGGGTCATGGCAGACGCGGTGCCGCCGAAGATGAAGACCATGTATCTGGGAGTCTATGGCTGTGACCGCCATACTTCCGCCTACAAAGACGGCCTGTTCCGTCAGGACATCCTGACGGCGTGGGCACATGACAATGCGGGTCGTGTCATCGAAGCGGATTATCTGGAATCAGCCGCGTACCGCCCACAGGTGGAGGTCGATGAAGCCATGTGGGGCGGGAAGCTCCCGTGGTACCGCGACTGGATTACGAATACAGACCGTGACTGTGAATACTGGAACCATGGTTTCTGGAAAATGCTCCATGATATCCCGGGGAAGATCCAGATCCCGATCTATGTCAAAGATGGCTGGTATGACCATCACCTCGGCAGTGCGATCGCAACCTACGAGCTGCTGTCCCCGGAGGCGCGGGCACACTCTGTGCTGAAGCTCGGCCCGTGGAACCATGGCTATATGCCGGCCGTGACGCATCAGCCGATCGACAACCTGGAGGATGACTCCGCGACATCGCCGGCGTTCTGGTTTGACCAGATCCTCCGGAAGAAAGAATATGGCCCGGAATCAGTTGAGACCTACATGATCGGCGCTGACCGCTGGGATGTGGCGCATTCCTATCCGATCCCGGTCAAAGAGACGAAAAAGATTTTCCTCGATGCGACCAAAGCAGCAAGAGAGACTGCGGCAGAAGGATTCGGAACCAATGAGAAGGCAGCCGGCGGCCTGACGGAAGGAAAAGGCCAGACGGCAGAAACGGCACAGGCGAACGGAGCGCCGGAGCAGGTTGCGCTGACGGGCTTCACCTATGACCCACTGAACCCGGTGCACTCCTGCGGTGCGGAATCGCTCTTCCAGACCAGCTGGACCGATGGCGGCAGCCGGCCACAGCCGGAGGTCGGCTATCGCGATGATGTGCTCTCCTTCCTCTCGGCTCCGATCGGGGATGACCTGGAGATGAACGGCAGAATCAATGTGAAGCTTTTCGTCAGCACCGATGTGGAGGATACAGCGTTCTTTGCAAAACTGATGGAGGTCTTCCCGGACGGGACGGCTGTCAACATCCGTGGAACCATCACGACCCTGGCCTACAGAAACGGTGCCACAAAACGTGGGAAATACACCCCGGGCCAGATTGTGGAGATCAACCTGACCATGTGGGATGTGGCATGGCGCCTTAAGGCGGGTTCCCGGCTGCGGCTCGACATCACATCGTCCGACTTCCCGCAGTACGCGGTGCATGGAAATGTCACGGGTCCGTGGTCGCTGGTGCGCACGGAAGACACGAAGATCGCACATCAGACCATTTACACGGGCGGAGAATACCCGTCGGTGATTGAATTACCTGTCGTATAAGGGGGATTTCTGAAGGAGGAGAATGATGAAGGCGCAGCCACTTTTTATGGAACCGGTTTTTAAGGAGATGATCTGGGGCGGAACCGCCCTCCGCGATGTCTTCGGATATGATATTCCGGGAGATGATACGGGAGAATGCTGGGCCATCAGTGCCCATGAAAATGGAGACTGCACGGTCCGCACCAGAAATGCGGACGGAACCCCGGCGCCGACCGACCTTGACGGCATAAAGCTCTCCGCACTGTACCGCGAGATGCCGGCACTGTTCTGGGGCGATGCGGCAGAAGGCGCACCGGCCCGTTTCCCGATCCTCACCAAAATCCTTGCGGCAGCGGATGATCTCTCGATCCAGGTTCACCCGGACGATGCCTATGCCCACGAACACGAGAACGGGGCGGACGGCAAGACGGAGTGCTGGTATGTCATCGATGCCAAGCCGGATGCGACCATCATCATCGGTCACAATGCTTCTTCCAAAGAGGAACTGAAGCAGATGATGGACGAGAAGCGTTTCAAGGAGCTGGTCCGCGAGATCCCGGTCAAGAAGGGTGATTTCTTCTTCATCGAGGCCGGAACCGTTCATGCCATCAAAGCCGGGACCCTGATCCTTGAGACACAGCAGAATACCGATATCACCTACCGTCTCTATGACTACGACCGCCTGCAGAACGGGAAACCGCGGGAACTGCATCTGGAGAAATGCCTCGATGTGATTCCCTGCCCGTATCAGCCGAAGAAAGTTCCGCACGCAGAGGTCAGGGCATTTTCAAACGGATCCTATATCCGGAACCTGGTGACCTGCGGCCTCTTCGGCGTCAACCTGATCAGTGTCACGGACGAACTGAAGATCTGCGGGAAAGATGTCCGGAAGACCTTCACTATCGTGAGCGTGCTGGACGGCGAAGGCGCCATCACCAGGGCCGCTGACAGCGCAGAGACCTGGCAGATCCGGAAGGGCGAGCATATGATCCTGCCGGCAGACTTCGGTGCCTACACCCTGACCGGCAATCTGCAGATCGTGACATCCTGGCCGGAGTAAGCCAGGCGGAAAAGAACGCATGGATACGAGACGTGATCAGGAACAAAGTGGAGATAAAAGGATGCTGAATATTTACTTTGGAGATATGCCGGAGGCAATCTATAACACGGAAGTTTATTTTCAGAACACATATGAAGATGCGTGGATCACTGATGATTTTGCAAAAGAAGTGATCCGGAAAATCGATAAATCGGAGGTTCTGGATGTTCAGGCGATCCGCAGCCCTGTTTTGGGAATTATCCCACCAGAAAGATTATCTGGTGGAACCAAAACGTTGCTGCTGATCAAGAATTGTCCTGATCAGATATTCAATGCGTCTACCTGTGGCGATAACTGTGCCGGATTCATTTTGAAACTGGCAAAAGAGCGGGACATTACGATCAATCTCAGACATATTATGAATTTTGGGAAAGCGAAGTTCAAAGCACATATTCTGAATGACGGTGCAGACGTCAGCGGCATGGAGGAGTATTTCTTTGAGGCGGTAAAGTATGTCTGATAAGGAGCAGTATGAAAGGAAAACATCAGGTTATCATTAAAAATAGAAGAGTTTCTTATGCGCTGGAGCTTAACAGAAACATTTCGGTGATTCTGGGCGACAGCGGCACAGGGAAAACCACTTTGATCAATGCACTGCAAAATTATGAGGAACTGGGACCTCAGAGTGGTGTTTCTGTGTCCAGTGATAAGCCCTGTCATGTGCTGCACGGTTCAGACTGGAGGACCCGGCAAACTATATCGATGGGAAAGAATACTTCAGCTGGGAGCAGTACTTCACAGAACTGCTGATCCATGAGACAACCGACAGTTATACTGCATATGCAAAGGACCATCTGCAGGAATACTATTTGCAGGATAAAAATGTTCAGAAGGTAATTCGTGAAATCGAGGGATAAGATGCTTTATTTTCTTGTAAATCCGCAGTCCGGTGCGGGGCGCGGGCGTGTTCTGTGGGAGAGGATACGGTCGGAACTGGAGCACAGGGGAGTGCCATATGAGGTCGTTCTGACAGAAGATACGGATCACGGAACGGATGCCGTGAAACGGCTGACGAAAGAATTTGGTGCAGTTCGCCGGGAGGATGAACTGCTGGATCTGGTTGTCCTCGGCGGGGACGGGACTCTCAATGATGCCATCAATGGCCTTGATGATCCACGGCAGGTCCGGCTGGGGTATATCCCGACCGGTTCCAGCAATGATTTCGCAAGGGCACTGCGGTTTCCGGCAGATCCCATGGAGAACCTTGAACGGGTTCTTGAAGGGAAGGTACGGTGCCAGATCGATCTCGGCAGGATTGTCTATGAAACGGAGGAGAACACGCAGGCAGAGCGGCGATTCATCGTCAGTGCAGGCATCGGCTGGGATGCAGCCATCTGTGAAGAGGTCGGAAGAACGACCCTGAAGCGGCATCTGAATAAGCTGGGACTTGGGAAACTGGTCTACGTCATGATTGCCATGAAGCAGATCTTCTCGAAGCGAAAAGTCGCATGTACGCTGACACTGCCAGATGATCCTTCTGCAGCCGGCACGGACAACGAAGACCTCCGGCCGAAGCATACCAGGGAGATCCGCCTGCCACGCTTCCTGTTTATCGCATTCATGAACCACGCCTATGAGGGTGGTGGTTTCATGTTCGGCCCCGGTGCTGACGACAGCGACGGCCTTCTGAATCTCTGCGTGATCGGGGATGTCCCGATCCCTCGGATCCTTGTGGCATTGCCATTCGCCCTGATCGGGAAACACTTCCTGTTCCGGGGCTGTAATGCCTATGAGACAGCCAGTTGTACAGTAGAAACGGAAGAATCGATGTGGATTCACACCGACGGGGAGGAGATCTGCCAGACCAGAAAAGTAGAGGCCAGCTGCGACCGGAAGGTACTGTCCATGCTGAACTGAGCAGGTCGCCGACTCTGCTACAATGCGAATACGAGGCAAACTTCAGAGAATCTTAATAATTGTCTGCGGTTTGCCTTTTTTTCGACAAAAGTAGATGGTATAGGTTAACCACAGTGCTGTTCTCGAGTGGTCGATCCGTAACCTGAGGCAGCAAGAACTCCATGTATATGGAAAAGAATGAATGCCGGATCGAAAGGAAACATCATGGCAGCATACAGAGATACAGATGATATTCTGCGGGAGATCGGC
Organism: uncultured Lachnospiraceae bacterium; assembly: GCA_902783375.1. Classification (GTDB taxonomy): domain Bacteria; phylum Bacillota; class Clostridia; order Lachnospirales; family Lachnospiraceae; genus Catonella. The sequence continues at coordinate 26,252 of CACZQN010000023.1, forward strand.
GATTCCCTTGCGGAAGAAGTACAGGAAGAGATGGGATACTACGAGCCACAGACACCGTCGGTTGCAGATTTTCTGGAAGAGGCGGGAAGTGGCAGTGGTATCACAAGCCGTGCCCTGGATGACGAGGACGAAGATGAGGAGCCAGAGTCGTATGAAGTTCCGGTACAGCAGCAGAGGGTTGCGATGACAGACGATCTTCGAAAAAAACGTTCGGCCTATGAAGAGTGGCTGGATGAAGAGAAAAAGGTGAAAGAGAAAGAAAGAAGCACAGGACAGGCCGTGAAGCCTGAGAAAAAGAAGAAAAAGCACTCCGTGATCAAGGTACTGACCATCATTCTTCTCCTGCTCATCGGCAGCGGGGTCTTCCTTACGATGACAAGGCCGGGGCGGAAGATCCTGGTCCGGATCGCCACGGAATATGCCTATTCAAAGATGGAACATGGCGATAAAACAGAGGACGGAACCGGAGGGAAGACCGATGGTAACGCGGTGGACGGGCAGACCGGAGACGGAACGGAAGTCATCCTGAACGGGGACGGCGTCCTGACAGAGAACATCGATCTTTCGCAGATGTCCGAGACCTTCCGGAATGCAAAGCATGAGGATGGCGTGATCAACATCCTTTTACTCGGCGTGGAGGCCATCGGCACCGGCAGCATCGAGAGAGGGCACACGGATGCCATCATGATCGCGACCATCAATACCAACACGAATGGTCTGGTGCTGACCTCCCTGATGCGGGACAGCTATGTGAATATTCCGGGCTATGGCAATGACCGGATCAATGCAGCCTTCGCCAAGGGCGGCGTGCAGTTGATGTATGAAACGATCGCGCAGGACTACAATCTGCGCCTCGACGGGTATGCCCTGGTCGGATTCGATGCGTTCGAGGATGTGATCGATGCGATCGGCGGCGTGGATATCGAACTGACCGCGGATGAGGCATATTACCTGAACCATACAAACTACATTTCCAAGAAGGCGAACCGCACCATGGTGACCGGCGTCAACCACATGAACGGCAACCAGGCGCTTGGATACTGCCGTGTCCGGAAGATCGCAACACTGGATGGAAGCGCCTATGATATGGGCCGGACCTCCAGACACCGCCGCGTGATGAACGCGATCTTCGACAAGGTGAAGACATCGAACCCGATGAATGTCGTGAATGTGATGAATGCGATCCTGCCGAATATCCGCACGGATGTGACCAAGAACAATGCCGGCATCTATCTTTCCGAGATGCTGGAGCTGGCCCTCGACGGAACACCGCTGACCAGCATGCGCCTGCCGAGAGACGGACACTACCAGGCACCGACCATCGACGGTAAGAGCGTCATTACCCTGGACTGGGATGATGTCAATGATGCAGTCGATACCGTGATCTTCGGCCATGTGCAGGAGACAACCACAGAAGAGTAAAAAGGGAATAACGAATATGGCAAAGAGCTTCCGGCAGCCGCCGGAGGCTCTTTCTGATCACAGCCACTGAGAGATCCGGCTCACCGGTTCCGTCCATAAAGCGATAGACAGACACAGTCTGAGCATCCGGAACGATGTCTCAGTTCGCCCCTTTGTGCAGCGCATCTTTTCCGTATTTCTCACGGACGCCTGCCAGCATGGAATCCAGCCGTGCCCGGCGCTGTTTTTCTTCCTCGGAGACCTTCTTCTCCTGCATCCATTCCATCAGGCCGATCTGGCGGAAGGTTCCGGTGTCGAGGTTCGACCCGCCGACACCGACAAGGCGGATGCCGATCTTTCCGAGGTCGGCAGCATCTGTCCGCGCGGTGGTCCCTTTGGTAAAGATTCCATGCTCTCCGAACACAAGCTCTCTGGCCAGCCGGTCCGCTGTCCGGTAAATGGTCTCTGCGTCGTGGGTCGACTCCGGAAGGGAGGTCTGGCGGGAGTGCCGGCGGAAGTCCGAAGTCTTCAGGGTGACCGTGATGGTCTGCGCATAGACGCCGTCGCGGGCCAGTCTTCCGGCAACCTTTTCCGAGAGATGGCGGAGCACCTCCGGCATCCGCATGGTGTAGTTGTCATCGGTGATGTCGGAGGACATGGTGGTCTCGTTGGAATAACTCTTGGCTGCATCCCGCTCCGGGTGGACCGTATCCGAACCATAGCCGTTCGCACTGCGCCAGAGATACTGTCCGCTCTTCTCACCAGTGGCGGCCATCAGCCAGTCCGGGTCCGCGTGCGCGGCATCCCCGATGGTGCGGATTTCTGCCTGGATGAGACGCTCGGCGGTCGCCTTGCCGCAGCCATAGAGCTCCCGGATCGGCAGCGGCCACATCTTGGCCGGGACTTCTTCAGGAAATAAGGTGTGGGTCTTGTCCGGCTTTGCAAAATCGCTGGCCATCTTGGCGAGCAGTTTGTTGTTTGAAATCCCCACATTCACCGTAAAGGAAAGTTCACGCAGGATACGCGCGCGGATTTCCGCGGCGAGATCCACCGCACGCTGACGGAGGTCGGCGCCGGGCTTTTTCACGGAAGCGTTCAGGTAATCCGTCACATCGAGATAGGCTTCATCGATCGAAACCTGTTCGAGGAGCGGGGAATAGTCGGCAAGAATCTCGATAAAGGCGTGCGAGTATTCCCTGTAGGTCGTGAAATCACTGTGGACCAGGACCAGGTCAGGGCACTTCTCCAGGGCATTCACGACCGGTTCACCGGTCGTCACGCCATACTTTTTCGCCGGGATGGACTTGGCGGTGATGATCCCATGGCGGGAAGCCCGGTCTCCGCCGACTGCGGATGGAATTGTCCGCAGATCGACCGCAGTCGGGTCCTCCTTCAGCCGCTTCACCGCACTCCATGAGAGGAATGCGGAATTCACATCAATATGGAAAATGATTCGCTCTGCCATTGCTCTTTCCTGAAAAATAAAACTTCAATATAATATAGTCCTGATCCGAACGATCCGGAGAGGATGTTTCCTGAATGTACAGTTTCAGTATACCGTCCGGCCCGTCAGGGCGCAATACTTTTTCGAAATTTTCGCGAACAAATGTTCGTGCATCTGTTGCTTTTTTCAAAATGTTTTGCTATGATAATGGAACTACAATACTTCAATTCTGACAGGGACCAGATCCCGGATTGGATGATAGATGGATCATTTTGTACTGCACTCAGAATTCCAGCCGACCGGCGACCAGCCGCAGGCAATTGCAGCGCTCGTGGAAGGATTCCGGGAAGGAAATCAGTTCGAGACGCTGCTCGGTGTCACCGGCTCCGGAAAGACATTCACCATGGCGAATGTCATCGCCGCCCTGAACATGCCGACGCTGATCATCTCGCACAATAAAACCCTTGCCGCGCAGCTGTACGGGGAGATGAAAGAATTCTTCCCGGAGAACGCGGTCGAGTACTTTGTCTCGTACTATGATTACTACCAGCCGGAGGCCTATGTTCCTTCGACGGATACCTATATTGAGAAGGATTCTGCCATCAACGATGATATTGACAAGCTGCGGCACTCTGCGACGGCTTCCCTGACGGAGCGGAGGGATGTGATTGTGGTGTCGTCGGTGTCCTGCATCTATGGTCTCGGCGACCCGATCGACTATCAGAACATGACGGTATCCGTGCGCCCCGGGCAGACCCATGAGATCGGGGACATTGTCCGGAGACTGGTGGACATGCAGTATACCAGGAACGACATGGATTTCCACCGCGGAACCTTCCGGCTGCACGGGGATGTGCTGGAGGTCTATCCGGTCTCCTATACCGACCGGGCGGTGCGGATCGAATTCTTCGGGGATGAGATCGATCGGATCTCCGAGATCGATGCGCTGACCGGAGAGGTGATCTCCTATCTGGAGCATGTCGTGATCTTCCCGGCGTCGCACTACGTCGTCGAGCAGGAGAAGATGAACGCAGCCCTGGTGCGGATCGAGGAGGAACTGGCAGAGCAGGTGCGCTATTTCCAGTCCGAAGACAAGCTGATCGAGGCCCAGCGGATCGCGGAGCGGACGAACTTTGACATCGAGATGATGCGGGAGACGGGCTTCTGTTCCGGGATCGAGAACTATTCGGCACCGCTGGCCGGAAGAGCACCGGGCGAGACGCCGAACACACTCCTGGACTATTTTACAGGCGATTTCCTGATCATCATCGACGAGTCCCACATCACGGTTCCGCAGGTGCGCGGGATGTTCAACGGAGACCGCTCCAGAAAGAAGACGCTGGTCGAATACGGCTTCCGTCTGCCGTCTGCACTCGACAACAGACCATTGAATTTTGAAGAATTTGAGAGTAAGATAGACCGCATGCTGTTCGTTTCGGCAACGCCGTCCGACTACGAAGCGTCGCACGAGATGATGCGGGCGGAACAGGTCATCCGGCCGACGGGACTGCTGGATCCGGAAGTCTTTGTGCGCCCTGTGGAAGGCCAGATCGATGACCTGATCGCAGAGTGCCGGAAGGAGACGGAGAAGAAGAACAAGGTCCTGGTGACGACGCTGACCAAGCGGATGGCGGAGAGCCTGACGGAATATCTGAGAGAAGCCGGCATCCGGGTGCGTTACCTGCATTCCGATATCGATACGATCGAGCGGCAGGAGATCATCCGCGACATGCGTATGGATGTCTTTGACGTCCTGGTCGGCATCAACCTTCTCCGTGAGGGACTTGATATCCCGGAGATCACGCTGGTTGCGATCCTCGATGCGGATAAGGAAGGCTTCCTGCGTTCGGAGACCTCGCTGATCCAGACGATCGGCCGTGCTGCCCGGAATGTGGACGGCCATGTCATCATGTATGCGGATTCCATGACGGATTCGATGAAGCATGCAATCGATGAGACGAACCGCCGCCGGGAGATCCAGCAGAAGTATAATGAAGAACATGGCATCACACCGCAGACGATCCGGAAGGCTGTCCGCGACGTGATCAGTATCTCGAAGAAGGCGGAAGCAGGCGCATATGAACTGAAGAAGGATGCGGAATCCATGAGCGCTGAGGAGCTGACGAAGCTCATCCGCGAGATGACCAAGAAGATGAACCAGGCTGCAGTCGAACTGAACTTCGAGCAGGCAGCCGTTTACAGAGACCAGATTCTGGATCTGAAGAAGAACCTGCTGGAGATCACCGGCGGGAAATAAGGCAGGATGTGCTGCTGGCCGCACCAGATGCGGCATGGAGGGAAGACGTGGCAAAGAAGAGAATCGGAGACTATATCCGGATTCAGGGAGCCAGGGAACATAACCTGAAGGGAATCGATATCGATGTTCCGCGGAATCAGTTTGTCGTGATGACGGGACTGTCCGGATCGGGCAAGTCCTCACTGGCATTTGATACCATTTACGCAGAAGGGCAGCGGCGGTACATGGAGTCGCTTTCTTCCTATGCAAGACAGTTCCTCGGACAGATGGACAAGCCAAAGGTTGACAGCATCGAGGGCCTTTCCCCTGCGATCTCCATTGACCAGAAGTCCACCAACCGGAATCCGCGGTCGACCGTCGGAACGGTGACGGAGATCTATGACTACCTGCGTCTGCTGTATGCGCGGATCGGCATCCCGCACTGCCCGAACTGCGGGAAGGAGATCAAGCGCCAGACCGTGGATCAGATGGTGGATGATATCCTGCGTCTGCCGGAACAGACCAGAATCCAGCTGCTGGCCCCGGTGGTCCGCGGCAGGAAGGGAGAGCATGCCAAGGTATTTGAACAGGCGAAGCGGAGCGGCTATGTCCGCGTGATGGTGGACGGAACTCTTTTCGAACTCTCCGAGGATATCAGACTGGAAAAGAATAAGAAGCACAACATCGAGCTGGTGGTGGACCGTCTGATCGTCCGCCCGGGAATTGAGAAGCGTCTGGCAGACTCGATCGAGAGTGTGCTGAAGCTGACGGATGGCCTGATCTATGTGGATGTCATCGGCGGAGAGCAGATCACCTACAGCACCAGTTTTGCCTGCCCGGACTGCGGCATCAGCCTGGAAGAACTGGAGCCGAGAACCTTCTCCTTCAACAATCCGTTCGGAGCCTGCCCGGAGTGCTACGGGATCGGCTACAAGATGGAATTTGATGAGGATCTGCTGATCCCGGATAAGTCGAAGAGTATTGCAGACGGGGCGATTGTCGTTCTCGGATGGCAGTCCGCGACCGATCCTTCCAGTTATACCGGCAGCACGCTGGCTGCGCTTGCAAAAGAATATAATTTTGACCTGCATACCCCGTTCCAGGATCTCCCGGAGGACATCCAGGATATGCTTCTCCACGGGACCAACGGCAAGGTGGTCAAGGTGCATTACCGCGGGCAGCGCGGCGTCGGCGTCTATGACGTGGCATTTGAAGGCCTGATCCGGAACGTCGAGCGCAGATACCGTGAGACGGCAGCCGAATCCACCAAAGCAGAATATGAGACGTTCATGCGGACGACGCCCTGCAGTGCCTGCAAGGGCAAGCGCCTGAAGCCGACAGCGCTGGCGGTGACCGTCGGGGATATGAACATTGCAGATCTGACGGACCTCTCCGTCGTGACCATGAAGGATTTCTTTGAGAATCTGAAGCTCTCTCCGATGCATGCGCAGATTGGTGAGATGATCCTGAAGGAGATCAAGTCCAGACTTTCCTTCCTGAATGACGTCGGCCTCGACTACCTGACACTGTCGCGGGCAACCGGAACCCTTTCCGGCGGCGAGGCACAGCGGATCCGCCTGGCGACCCAGATCGGCTCCGGGCTGGTCGGCGTGTCCTACATCCTGGATGAGCCGAGCATCGGCCTGCACCAGCGGGACAACAACAAATTGCTGGATGCTCTGAAACATCTGCGGGATATCGGGAATACCCTCATCGTGGTTGAGCATGACGAGGATACCATGTACGCCGCGGACTACATCATCGATATCGGACCGGGCGCCGGGGAGAACGGCGGTCAGATCGTCGCCACCGGTACAGCAGAAGAGATCATGAAGAACCCGAAGTCCATCACGGGAGCGTATCTTTCCGGAAAGCTCTTCATTCCGGTTCCGAAGGAGCGCCGTACGCCGTATGGCTTCCTGACGGTCAAAGGGGCCGCAGAGAACAACCTCAAGCATGTCGACGTGGACATTCCACTCGGGGTGATGACTGTCGTGACCGGCGTATCCGGTTCCGGCAAGAGTTCCCTGATCAATGAGATTCTCTACAAGAGACTGGCCCGCGACCTCAACCGCGCCCGCACGATTCCCGGAAGACATGATACGATCCTCGGGGAAGAACAGGTGGACAAGGTCATCGCGATCGACCAGTCCCCGATCGGAAGAACCCCGCGGTCGAACCCGGCGACCTACACCGGCGTATTTGACATGATCCGCGACCTCTTTGCCGCAACGGCAGACGCGAAGGCGCGCGGCTATACGAAGGGCCGGTTCAGCTTCAATGTCAAGGGCGGCCGCTGTGAGGCCTGCTCCGGCGACGGAATCGTGAAGATCGAGATGAACTTCCTGCCGGACGTCTATGTCCCGTGTGAGGTCTGTGACGGCAAGCGGTATAACCGTGAAACACTGGATGTGAAGTATAAAGGGAAGTCGATCTTCGATGTCCTCGATATGACGGTTGATGAGGCGCTCGGTTTCTTTGAAAATATCCCGTCGATCCGCAGGAAGATTGAGACACTCTACGATGTCGGACTTGGCTATATCAAACTCGGACAGCCGTCCACGCAGCTCTCCGGCGGTGAGGCACAGCGGATCAAGCTGGCGACAGAGCTGTCCCGCAGGCCGACCGGGAAGACCGTCTACATCCTGGATGAACCGACGACGGGCCTGCATTTCGCAGATGTTCACAAGCTGGTGACGATCCTCAGAAAGCTGTCCGAGAGCGGGAATACCGTGATCGTCATCGAGCACAACCTGGATGTCATCAAGACAGCAGACTATATCATCGATATGGGACCGGAAGGCGGCGACCGCGGCGGTACCGTCATCGCGACGGGAACGCCGGAGGCAGTGATGGAGAATCCGCAGTCCTATACCGGCTACTATATTAAGAAGACACTGGAGAAGGATGCAGCACTGGCAGCACAGCACGCTGCCGAGGAGTAATCCTTCTGCCAGGATGGAGGAAAGCGTGGAAAACTATGCATTCTTTGCCATGATGGCAAGACTCCGGAACATCAACCGCTGGGCACTCATGCGCAACTCGACAGAAGAGAACCTCGCGGAGCATTCCCTGGATGTGGCCATGATCGCCCATGCGCTGGCGCTGATCGCCAGAGATCGTTTCGGGAAGACGGTGGATCCTGAGAAATGTGCACTGATGGGCATGTACCATGATGTCTCCGAGATTCTGACCGGGGACATGCCGACACCGGTCAAGTATTTTAACCAGGATATCACCCACATCTATCATGAGATCGAAGACCGGGCGGCGGAACATCTGCTGAATATGCTGCCGGAAGATCTGCAGATCGAGTACCAGGATCTGCTGCTGCCGGATGAGGAGAGTGCTGTTGAGAAGAAACTGGTGAAGGCGGCTGACAAGATCTCCGCCTATATCAAGTGCATCAACGAACGCCTGGCCGGGAACCGGGAGTTCGCAAGCGCGGAAACCAGTACCCTCGAGGCGATTCATGCCATGGACCTGCCGGAGGTGGAAGTTTTTCTGGAATATTTCCTGCCGGCTTATGAAATGACGCTGGACGAAGTCAGCATCCGGTAGTAAGATCAGTTGGAATGAAGCGGAACCGGCGGGTTCCGGACAGAAAGCGTCTGAAAGCAGAGCGTATGTGCAGCTGCTCAGACAGGGAAGGGGAGTAACAGATGTCAGATCAGAGAGAAATGATTATCGTCATGGATTTCGGCGGCCAGTACAACCAGCTGATCGCCCGCCGCATCCGTGAATGCAAGGTGTACTGCGAGGTTGTTTCCTACAAGATGCCTCTCGAAGAGATTCTTGCGAAGAAGCCGAAGGGGATCATCTTTACCGGCGGCCCGAACAGTGTCTATGCAGACGATGCGCCGCGCTGCGGCAGGGAGATCCTGGAGGCAGGCATCCCGGTCCTTGGAATCTGCTATGGCGCCCAGCTGATGGCTTACCTCCTTGGCGGAGAAGTGACGACTGCACCGGTCAGCGAATATGGGAAGACGCAGGTATCAACCGATCCGCATACCGCCCTGTTTCATGGCCTTCCGCAGACCCAGATTTGCTGGATGAGCCATACGGATTACATCTCCCGGGTCCCGGAAGGATTCCGGATCACGGCAACGACATCGGACTGCCCGGCAGCGGCGATGGAGAACGATGACAGGAAACTCTACGCTGTCCAGTTCCACCCGGAAGTCCAGCACACCGAGCACGGGACCGAGATGCTCTATCACTTTGTGCGGGAAGTCTGTGGCTGCGCAGGAGAGTGGGAGATGCATTCCTTTGTACAGGATTCCATCGAAAGACTGCGTGCGCAGATCGGAGATGCCAGAGTACTCTGTGCTCTTTCCGGCGGTGTGGACAGTTCTGTTGCAGCGGTACTGCTCTCGAAGGCAGTCGGCAAACAGCTTACCTGTGTCTTCGTCGATCATGGCCTGCTCCGGAAGGATGAAGGCGATGAGGTGGAGCGGATCTTCGGGCCGGAAGGACCATATGACCTGAACTTCATCCGCGTCAACGCAGCGGAACATTTCTATGAAAAACTGGCCGGCGTGACCGAGCCTGAGAATAAAAGAAAGATCATCGGCGAGGAGTTCATCCGCGTCTTTGAAGCAGAGTCGAAGAAGATCGGCCACGTGAAGTATCTGGCACAGGGGACCATCTATCCGGATATCATTGAGTCCGGTCTCGGTGATTCCGCCACGATCAAATCCCACCACAACGTGGGCGGCCTGCCGGATTACATCGACTTCGATGAGATCATCGAGCCACTCCGCATGCTTTTCAAGGACGAAGTGCGCAAGGTCGGTCTGGAGCTGGGCATTCCGGAAACCCTTGTCTTCCGGCAGCCATTCCCGGGACCGGGTCTCGGCGTCCGGATCATTGGCGATATCACTTCGGAGAAAGTACGGATGGTGCAGGAAGCCGACGCGATCTTCCGCGAGGAAGTCGCAGCCGCCGGCATCGACCGCAGCATCAGCCAGTACTACGCAGCCCTGACCAACATGCGCTCCGTCGGCGTCATGGGCGACGGCCGCACCTACGACTACGCCGTGACACTCCGCGCCGTCACCACCAGTGACTTCATGACCGCCGAAGCCGTCCCGATTCCGTGGGAGATCCTGTTTAAGGTCACGAACCGGATTGTAAATGAAGTAAAAGGCGTCAACCGCGTCCTGTACGACTGCACCAGCAAACCACCGGCAACAATCGAACTGGAATGATGTAATTGTCCCCGCAGTTTTCATTTTGAACATCCTGCAAATTATCATTTTGAAAAACTGCTCAAAAAACCAACCAAAACCACAATACCATCGACATAGAACAAAGACCTTGCTGAAAGAGAAACCGCTCTTTCCGTAGGGTCTTTTTCTTATGCCCTTGATACCGAAAAATCCTTGAAAAATGGGGATATTTCGGGGTGGAAAGGTGTTGGAAGAAGGGACTGAAAAAGGGAAAACGAGGGGAAGAGACTGGTGGAATAATTGAATAGAAAAGTATGACGTAGGAATTGTTTTTGCGAAGGTAATTTCAAAGTGAATTTCTGCAAAACGTTCAAAAGAGGATCTGCGGGGACAGTAATTACTTTTTATCCAACAGGTTGTTTTTTGTCCAGAATTAGGTATAATTGGACGAAAAGCGGAACGTGTTGGACGAAAGGAGATTTAATGAGATCATTTGATATCCTGTAGAAAATCTGCTATTGTTTCCGTCAAGGAAGCGCGGGTAAGTGGAAGATTATTCTTCCCCCACTCGGATGATTTATCGTGGCGAGTCGCGCTTCCTTTTTTATCTTTTAAAACGCTGCATCATTCGGCTTTGCCAATGGCACATCCTACCGAACAATAAATACCATCAACATAGTCAAAAGACCTTGCTGAAAGAGCTGCGATACGATCGCAAAGCTTTTTCTCAAGGTCTTTTGTTTGTTTCCGCCTGGAAGGCTGCCGATTTTTACTCAGCTTACTCCTGCGCAAGATCCTGGATCTCGGTCAGAGTAGCACTTCCGTCGAGGTCTGCGTGAATGTAGACCAACGTGTAGTGGGTTTCTGCGCCTGGGCGGACCACAGTGGATTTGCAGAGGAAGCAGTAGTTGGTGCCGTGGACAACCTGGGTGCCAAGCAGTGCGATCGGAGTGTAGTTTACACCGAGCAGGCCGGCGAGTGCTGCATCAAAGGTTTCCTGCAGATCTTCGTTGATTTCCGGGTTCTCCGCCTGGGACCAGCCACCTGGAAGATCATTGATCTGTGTTTCCACATCAAGTTCCTGTACTTCTGTGATTTCTGCATCGCCCTGAAGGTTTGCATAGATGTAGACGACTGCGTAGGTTTCTACTGCATTCGGTACAACCGGTGCGATGCGGCAGAGGACTGTGTAGTTGGTGCCGGCGACGATCTGGCGGCCAAGGAAAGCAACCGGGATGTATTTCATG
>CACZQN010000024.1 GCA_902783375.1 uncultured Lachnospiraceae bacterium
ACCTGCACCTGCGCGGTGTGCGGCAGCAAAGGTAAGATGACGCTGGTGGACGGCAAGCTGAAGATTACATTCCCGGAGAGCGAGGTTAAACGCGCGAGAAATACACTCGTCGGGCTTAATGAGCATCACGCTGAGATCGGTGAGATGATGCGGATCTGCATTCCGATCCTGATGGAGAAGAAAGATTTCCTGGCGGAGAAGAAGAAAGAGTTTATGGCGTATAAGCCGGTGTGGGGGAAGACGGAAGAGTAAATTTCACGGTGCCTGACACCGTGAAATTTAGTTCATGATATAAGAATCGACATTACTCAGCCACTTATCCCCGGTGGTGTTGGAGACGGCGAGGGCGCAGAAGTTGAATTCGCCGATTCCCCAGTCGTCGCTGACGTAGAAGGTGCCCTGGATGTCGTTTCCGCAGTTGGCTTTGAGGGTTGTTCCGTCGAGGATCATGACGAGATTGTCGCCGGTGAATTTGTCGTTGCTGCCGAAGTTGAGCAGAAGAGCGATGAATGTGCAGTCTTCGTAACCAAGGTTGGTGAGAGTATAGTTGCAGGTGATGATGCGGGAACCCTTCCCGGCTGTGTCGTCGGTATTATTTTCGACGAGCTCATCCTGCACGGAAGATTCTTCCGCCGCTTCATCCGTCACAGCCGCCTCATCCGTCAAAACCGCTCCATCCCCTCCGGACTCCAGCACCGGCACCGCGGCGTCGTCCATCGGATTGATGGTAAGCGCAAGGCACACAGGCGAATCGGGCCCGCCTTCGCCCATCCACACATCTTTGGAGAGCGATGTGATCCAGGCATTCACCAGAGAATCCGTCTCGGCCGGATCAATCGTTCCTTCTTTGAACTCCAGATCATTATCCGCGGCAAATCCTTTGAATGCGGCATCCAACATCGATCCGTAGATACCGTCCATCGTTCCGGCATTATGACCAAGAGCGGTCAGCAGCATCTGAAGCGACCGGACGCCTTCTCCTCGGTCACCCTTCTTGAAAGAGGGCTCCGGTTCTACGATCTGGTGCTGGACATAATTGCAGTCTTTGCACGAACGTTCCATCTCACCGGCTTCGGTACGCGTGAGTTTTGTAATCGTCTCCCACGGATTAAAATCATGGTGCAGCCGCTGGATCGTCTGCGGCCAGGCTATGCCATCGACCGTAAGTCCCTGATCGTTCTGGAAGGCCATGATCGCTTTCTCTGTTCCCGCGCCAAAGATGCCGTCGGCACCGCCGGCGCCCAGATAATTCTGATCCGCCAGAAGCTGCTGCACTTCGCGAACCTCTTCACTCCGGTCACCGCGCCTCAGCGTCCCCTCGGGATCATAGCTCACCTGCTCCTCGGTAAATCCACAAACCTTGCATACATTTGTGCGGATGCCCGAAGAATGGTCGGTCGCTTCGACAAGGATCTGCCACTCAAAATCATGCGGCAGCATCTCTATAGGTTCTTCGACCTCAAACCCGCACACCTGACACCTGCGCATCCGGATTCCCTGTTCGGTACAAGTGGGATCCTTGGTGACGACCGGATCGCCAAAGCTGTGCGGCAGCTTTTCAATCTTCTGTCGTTCTTCCAGACCACAGACACGGCACCTGTGGTATCTTTCGCCCTCGGCGGTACAGGTAGCTTCCTTCGTGACGGTCCAGTCGCTGAAGGAATGCGGCGTTTTCTCGACCACGGCAGTTTCGGTATATCCGCAGACCGCGCACCGGTGGGACACTTGCCCCTGGGTCACACAGTCAGCCTGTCTCGTTACGGTCCATGGGCCAAAGGAGTGGGCGGCTAGCCCGATCTCCTGAGATTCTCCGACGCCGCAGATGGAACAGCTTCTGGTACGCATTCCGGTTGATGTACATGTGGCCGGATAGACGATCTGCCACTCCGACCAGTTATGAGAGCAATAGCGTGAAGGCATGGTGTAAGAAAGCGCCGACATCGGTATCCATCCAAGAGCCTGGCCTTCTCCGCCTTCGCCGGCAATCAGAGTACTTGCCCACAGAAGATCGGGGGTGATGCCTTCAATAAGTATCTTATCTCCTCCACGATACGTTCCTGCAACCTCAGAATTGATATTCTGTTCTCGGAGAACAGGAACGGTATCGTTCGCCGCATACATGATCTCGGCTGCGGCGGGTACACAGAACAGGAGAACAGCCAGTATAATGAGCGGCAAAAATAAATGTTTCTTCATTGTTTCCCTCCTTTTCAATGAACCGGTTTTAGTGTGTTATCGTGTGAAACAGTGTACGAACTGCTTTGGTTACATTATACTATGAGACCCCATGTAAGTCAAAGGTAACCGGCAATCCGCTTCGCTACTTGCCGGTAACCAATAGCCCACTCCGTGGGCTGTCAGGTGTGGCTTGAACCACA
>CACZQN010000025.1 GCA_902783375.1 uncultured Lachnospiraceae bacterium
ATTCGCGGAGCAATGCATGGAAGCGATGCCCTGCAGCGGCAGATAGTAGTTCATCATGGAGAAGATACCCTTCTTCATCTCGCCGCCGTACCAGGTGTTCAGGATGACCTGCTCACGGGATGTGATGTTGAAGACAACTGCGGTCTCGGAGTTGAGACCCAGCTCCTTGTAGTTCTCAACCTTCGCCTTGGAAGCGTTGTAGACAACGAAGTTCGGCTCGAAGGTCTCAAGCTCTTCAGCGGTCGGAACGATGAACATGTTCTTTACGAAATGTGCCTGCCAGGCAACTTCCATGATGAAACGGACTGCCATACGGGTGTCCTTGTTTGCACCGCAGAAAGCATCGACGACATACAGCTTCTTGCCGGAAAGTTCTTTCTGAGCAAGTTCCTTCACTGCAGCCCAGGTCTCCTCGGATGCAGCATGGTTGTCGTTCGGATACTCCGGTGTGGTCCACCATACAGTGTCCTTGGAATTCTCATCCATAACGATGAATTTGTCTTTTGGAGAACGTCCGGTGTAAATACCGGTCATTACGTTCACAGCGTCCAGTTCGGTCAGCTGTCCTTTGTCATAACCAGTCAGCTCCGGCTTCATCTCTTCCTCGAACAGAAGCTCGTAAGAAGGATTGTAGACGATCTCGGTGACATCTTTGATGCCATACTTTGTCAGATCAAGATTTGCCATCTTCTTTCACCCTTTCTCTCTAATGTAAATATTATTATTACACACAACGAACACCTGTGTTCCCAAAAATGAACACAGTCACATATTTTGTATCATATTTCGGGGAAAATATCAATAGAAAGAGACAGGCGATCCAGAAACTTTTCTCAGATTTTTCTCAGTAGACATCGATGGGAAAGCATGCGATAATAGGACACAGCGTGTGAGGGTGTGGACACAGGAGATCGGGGAAGAAGGAGAAAAGGAATGAAGTATTGCTGCAATCCGAGATTCGGGAACTGGGTATATGAAACTGTAAAACTGGAACGGGATCCTTCTGCGGATCCGGACTGGATGCTGCTGAGCTATGGGAAGGCAGTGGCAGCTTCCTCTGCCGAGGGAAGCAATTTCCCGGGCCATGTAGTCGATGAGAAGGAGACGACCTGCTGGAAGCCGGAACCGACGGACCGCGGTCCGTGGCTTTCGATGGACCTCGGGAGAACCCTCGATGTCTATGCGGTGCAGATCGTATTCGCAGGGGAAGGCGATCCGGAGAAGCAGGAGCATACAGCGGGAAGATGGCGTGTGCTGGGAAGCCTGGATAACCGGGATTGGTTCCTGGTCGAGGACCGGTCGAAAGGGCAGACAGCAGAGCAGACAGATCTGACCGGGCCTGCCGCAGATCTGTTCGTGAACGAGAGAGGACTTGCCTGCCGTTTCCTGCGGCTTGACAGCCTGCATGCGCCGGGTGATCAGCCACTCTGTATCCGGGGATTCCGCGTCTTTGGCCAGGAACTGGACAAAGATGATCTGGAGGAGAAGGTGCCGATGGACGTGACAGAGGTCGAGGTAACGCGCGAGAATCCGTCCTCGGTGAAGGTAAGCTGGGTGGAGAAGAAAGACGAAGCCATTCCGGAAGCGGTGGAGTTCTTCTCACCGGATCATCTGCCGGAATATGAGGATGAAGAGAATTATCTTGCGTTCCTCAGAAAGCTGCACAGAAGGAAAGACAATGAGGCAACGGGATTTGTCCTGAGCTGGGGGCAGACACCGGACGGACTGACGGACAGCTTGGTCTGCTATGACACTTCGGCAGTCATCGATGTGCCGGAAGGCCAGGCGCTCTTTGCCCGTGTGGACAGTTTCAACGAAGCGGGGATCACGCATGGACCGGCGGTACAGGTGATGTAAGAGAGAGATGATATGGATGAAAATAACCAGGGAGTGGACTCCCTGGTTATTTTTTGGTTCCTATATGCAGTTTTTTCATGAGCCCCCCGAAAACAGGGACTTTCTCTGCTTCGCCTTTCGGAATCAGGCGGAGCTGGCTGTAGTTCCGGCTGATGGCGAGGAGCGTGAGCAGAAGGCCGATCAGAGCAGCTTCCATCATCCCGGTGTTTCCGGATAATCCGATGGCAGCACTGATCCCCGTGAAGGCCAGCGGAATGATCACCCCTCCGAGAGAAAGCAGACTTGTGATAAAGACGGCGATCATCCCGATCAGCATGGACGGGATCCCGATCAGAGGAGAGAAGAGGGTGACAGCAGCACAGGTGGTGGCAACACCCTTCCCGCCCCGGAACTTCTTCCAGAAGGGGTAATTATGGCCGAGGGTACAGCCAAAGCCTGCCCAGAGGATCGCAAGGCTGCTCAGGGGAGCGGCGCCGGGCAGGACGTTCTGATATCCGAACAGCAGCCAGACAATCATGGCTGCCAGGATGCATTTCAGAAGGTCACCGGCAAGGGTCAGGAGTCCCGGTTTCATTCCCACATGCGCCATGATATTTGCCATTCCGGGATTATGCGAGGTGCCGATCTCGGAGGCGGATTTCCCGGTGTAGCGCTTTGCAACGATTTCCGCTGTCAGGATACAGCCGCAGAAATATCCGGTCAGAATCGATAATAATCTTGGAAGAAGAGGTGCCAATTGCTGCATCATCTGTAGCCTCCCGCAAGAAGGTCCTTTTGTTTCTGTGTTCCCTTCTTTCAGAATAACCGAGGATGGCAGCGGAGTCAAGCAAAGGAGACTGGATCAGCCCCATACAAACCAGATGTAGAGGTAGCCCATCAGGACTGCGACGAGGGTGTACGGAACACCGATTCGCATGAAGGCCGGGAAGGAGACTTCGTAGCCCTCCTTGCGGAGCAGGCCGACGGCGGCGATGTTCGCGGAGGCGCCGACCGGGGTGATGTTGCCGCCGAGCGTCGCACCAGAGAGGAGGCCGAAGTAGAGCAGGTACGGCTCGATGCCAAGTGCCGTGGTGACACCGGTCAGGACCGGCAGCATGGTGGCGACATACGGGATGTTGTCGACAAATGCCGAGATCAGGACGGAGCCCCACACGATGATCGTGTAGAGCAGGAAGATGTTGCTGCCGCCGGCTTTTGCGATGAATCCGGCGAAATCATCAATGATGCCGATTTCCGTCAGGCCGCCGATGACGACGAAGAGACCGGTCAGCAGGCCGAGGGTCTCAAAATCCAGGTTCTTCACCGACTTCAGGGCATTTGCACTGCTGTGCGTCCGCGCGATGTCGATCACGATCGTGAGGACAGCCAGGGTGCAGCAGATGATGCCGTTGATCGTCGCAGGGGTGTTCGGAATGAAGGAGGCGGTGATCAGGGCGACGACCATGAGGACGAGCATCACGGTCGGCACAAAATCTTTCACCGGCGTCCGGCTTGTGGAGGAGACGGCATCCTTATCCTTTCGGAAGAGGATCATCATCACCGGGACGGTCGCCAGCGCGCCGAGTTCAACGGCAAAGAAGATGCCCGGACGGCCGAGCATCCAGAAGAAATTCATAAAGTTCATGTTGGCGTAATCACCCAGCATGATGGAGGTGGTATCGCCGACCAGCGTGGCTGCACCCTGGAGGTTGGAGGAGACGGCGATGGAGAGGATCATCCCCACCGGATTGATCTTCAGCTTCTTGCAGATGGCAAGACCGACCGGGGCGACCATCAGGACGGTGGCTACATTATCGATAAATGCCGAGATGATGCCGGCAAAGAGGGACATGAAAATCGTCACCCACATCACATTTTTCGCCTTCTCGAGCAGCAGATCTGCCAGCAGGTTCGGCATCTGGGAATCGATGAAATAATCGACGATGATCATGGTTCCGGCGATCATCATCAGGACATTCCAGTTGATGGCGGACGGGAGCGCGGAGAACGGCATGATCCCAGAGACGAGGAAGATGGCGGCGACACCTAGTGCGTAGAGCGGGCGGTGCTTCGGCCAGCCGATCATCAGGACGTACATCAGGACAAACAGAATCAGAGCAAAGACTTTCATGAAAACCTCCTGTGAAAATGAAAAAGACTACCACCACAACCAAAGCTGTGGTGATAGTCTCGCTGTTTCAAACATAAACCGGGGATTCCTCCCGTATTGACGGAATACATTGCGCCGTGCGCCAGCTACTCCCTAAAAACCGGGAAATAGTTTAGCATGTCATTGACCTTCCGTCAAGGAGCAATGTCATTTCTTTGCGGAATATGTACGCCGTCCGACCCGGATCAGTTCGACGATGACCGGAACCAGGACGATGTTCAGCAGGACTTCCATCAGGAAATTGCCGCCGACCATGCCGAAGATCATATAGTTGCCGGCGTTCGGGAAGCCGAGGCTCTCCGCCCAGCCGCGGATGGTCGGAAGGAAGAACAGCACACAGCCGATCAGGAAGAGGCCGGTGTTGGTAACCGGCGCGCTGAGCGCCGAGAGGATGACCGCCGGGAGAAGGCTCTTTGAACTCCTGGCGTGAAGGACTTTCACCAGTCCGTGATAGACGAGGCCTGCGACGAGGCCGGCTGCCGTACCCTTGACCAGGACCGTGATGAGCGTGCCCGGGACGTTGACGGCGAGAAATGCAGCGGCGTCTCCGGAAACGAGAACGACGACGCTGAAGACAAAGCCAAGCCATGCACCGGCAGCGGGACCGTAGAGCGCCGCGCCGACGACGATCGGCAGGAGCACCAGGCTGACGGAGAACGGGCCGAAGCGGATGGCCGCCCCGATGGCCTGCAGGATGACGACGATCGCGGTAAAGATCGCGATGCCGGTTAATTTCTGAATATCCATTTTTCTGTTTTGCATGATTCCATACCCCCCTTTGTGCGGCGATTCATCTGACTGAATCACCTGAATCATATTGGCTTTGCATCATAGCACTTTTTTTGTGAAACTACAAGCAGGTTCGGGAAAGAAACCACGATTTCGCTATTGCCGAAAACCGTGGTTTATCGTAAAATAGTCCTAATGGACATCTGATGGCACCCGGGAGCGACGGGTGCCTCCGGGAAGAAGGAGCGCCGGAAGGAATACGGTAAACAGAAAATGGAGGAAGCATTATCTATGGATAGAATCAGAAATCTTCGTGTGAATGCGCTCGAAGCGCCGCTTGCGGTGGATGACAGACATCCGGTCTTCAGCTGGATGATGGAATCGGAGCGCACCGGCGCGAGACAGATAGCGTATGAGATTCTGCTCACGACCGGCGGGAAGAAGGTCTGGAACAGCGGGAAGGTCGCGTCCGACGCGTCTGTTGACATCGTATGCCCGGCCGAACTGGAACCGGAGACGGATTACGTCTTCCAGGTCTCTGTCTGGAATGAGCAGGACGAGATGCTGACAGCGGAATCCACATTTTCCACCGGATTCATGAACGAAAGTCTTGACGCGTGGCACGGAGCTGCGTGGATCGGACCGGACGAGATCAACGTGGCGGCTGAGACCATCCCCGTGTACCGCATCGTTTATTCCATGCAGATCGAAGAGGGCGGCAGCCGTGCCGGTGTGATTTTCGGGGCAAATGACCCGCGGCTTCTGTCTTCCATTCATAATAATTACCTGATTCACGGGGAGAACTATATTGCCTGTGAACTGAACGTCGGGCAGATCCCAGCTGTGGTTGAATTTTACAGAAAAGGCTATGCACCGGGAGAGGACGGGAAGGAACCGGTCTTTACGATTCCGGTCCCGGAGACCGTGATCGGCGCGGAGAACCGGTATCAGCCGCATGCTTTTGAGATCGAGATCAGCGGCAACCAGATGGAATACATGACCATCGACGGAGAGAAGCTGCACACCGGGATCCGCAACAAGCGGATCATGCCGGGGGCACCGGCCACCGCCTATGATGAGACGCATCTGATCCTGAATCCCAAGAATGAGATCATGGATATGCCAATCTATCCGAGACTCTGCAACATCGGTTTCGTGACGGCGGAGGATACCCGCGCGGCCTTTACCGGCTATGCCGTCCAGCACTTCGGCGGGGAGAAGAACGTATTCTTTGCCGAGAAGACCGGCGCCGGATTCGGAATTTTCGCGGGGAAAGAAGGTCTGACGGTCGAAGAAGGAACCATCACGGCAGAACCGGGGACCCTGGTCTATGCGGATCCGTCCCACGCCGGACTGCCGCTGTTTCGCAAGAACTTCTTTGCGGGCAGAGATGTTGCGTCTGCGCGGGTATACGCGACGGCACGCGGCATCTATGAGATGGCCATCAACGGGAAGAAGGTCGGGGAAGACTTCCTTGCACCGGGCGATACCGATTTCCGGCAGCACATCTTCTATCAGGCCTATGATGTCACCGATCTTCTGCATGCCGGCGGAAATGTCATCAGTACGATCCTTGCTTCCGGCTGGTACGGGGATGAGACATCCTATACGATCGAAAACTATAACTATTACGGTGACCGGCAGGCATTCCTGGCCGTGCTGGTGATCACCTATGCAGATGGCACAAAGACCTACGTCCCGACGGATGAGAGCTGGCGCTACAGCGGCAACGGCCCGTGGCGCTATGCGGGGAATTTCAACGGCGAGACCTACGATGCCACGAAGGAACTGCCCGGATGGGAGCAGCCGGGCTTTGATACCATCCACTGGAGAAATGCGGCGCTGATGGAGCCGACGGTCTGCGGCCTGACGCCGGCGATCACGGCGGCGATCGAGCCGGCCATCACCCAGATGGAGACCCTGACGGCAACCTTCGTATCGAAGGAAGTCCGGGGAACGGATCAGGACACCGTTTACATCTATGATATGGGTATCAACATGGTCGGCGTTCCGGAGATCACCTTCCCGCACGGCGTCCGCGGGCAGAAGATCACGATCCGGTACTCCGAGAAGCTGTATCCGCGCCTTGAGCCGGACAACGAATTCTACTACGGCGATCTCGGCGGCCTGATCCTGACCGAGAACCTGCGCGGCGCGCTGGTGACCGACGTCTACTATATGCGGGGCGGGGAGAATGAAGTGTTCCGTCCGCGCTTTACCTTCCACGGGTATCAGTACGTGGAGATCAGCGGCCTGAAGGAACCGATTCCTGCAGAAAACATCAAGGGACTGGTGTTCAGTTCCGTACGGCAGGCGTCTTTCTTTGAATCGTCCAATCCGCTGACGAACCAGCTGTTTACGAATATCATCCGCTCGACGGTCGGCAACCACCTGTCGATTCCGACAGACTGCCCGCAGCGTGACGAGCGCCTGGGCTGGGCCGGCGATGCGAGCGTCTATTCCGAGACGGCAACCTACATGTCGGATATGAATGCGTTCTACCGCTACTTCTGCCTGCTGCAGCGGGATGCGCAGGGAACAGACGGAACCTTCCATCTCTACGCACCGTCCTACGCCCCGGTCGGACAGGCATTTGCCCTGGGCTATACCTGGAACGCCGCAGGCGTCAATATCCCGTTCCAGACCTGGCAGCAGTATGATAGCCTGCAGGTACTGCAGGAGAATTATCCGAACATGAAGAAGCATGTGGAAGGCATGGAGACGATGACCGAAGAGGGAAGGAAATATCTCTCCAGCCACATCGGCTTCCTCGGCGACCACCTGTCCGTGACCGATACCGATCCGTCCCTGATGGACAATGCGCAGTTCTACCGCTCTGTCCGCCAGACACAGCAGGCGGCGGAAGTCCTCGGATATACCGAGGATGCGGAGCATTTCCGGACCTTCGGAGATCATCTGCAGGAAGAGTGGAATGCGGTCTTTGTCGGTGCGGATCACAGGACGTACAATGCGGCCGGTGAGCTGCAGGATACCCAGGCGTCCTATGCGCTGCCGCTGATGTGCGGCGTCTTCAGTGAGGAGAATCGGCCGTATGCGCAGAAACTGCTGCGCGAGGCCTGCGAGAAGACCGGTTATTCGATGACGACCGGTTTCATGGGAACCGCGCCGCTGCTGCCGGCCCTGACCGAGGGCGGGAATGCGGACACCGCCTACCAGATGTTCGAGCGGACGGAGTATCCGTCCTGGCTGTACCCGGTCATCAACGGGGCAACCTCTGTCTGGGAGCGCTGGAGTTCCTTCACGATCCAGAACGGCTTCGGCGGCCAGAACTGGATGAATTCGTTCAACCACTATTCGCTCGGCGGCGTCGCCACCTGGATGATGGAATATATGGCAGGAATCAGGCGCGGTGAGAAGGGCGGATTCAGAGAGTTCATCCTCCAGCCGGTGCCGGGCGGTCATTTCACCGAGGTGAAGACGGCCTATGACTCCGTCTACGGCAGGATCTGTTCTTCCTGGACGGCGAAGGACGGCAGATTGGCAACGTATGATGCTGTTGTCCCGGCCAACACGAAGGCGACGCTGTATCTTCCGATGACGGATGGCGCCCAGTGCGTGATGCCGGAGGATGCCGAGTACATCCGGAGGACAACACATAACGGGATCATCTGTGCGGAGATTGCACTGCCGGCAGGATCCTGGCATTTTGAGATGACAATATGAAAAAACCGTATTCATTCCGGCGGCGTCTCTATGGCATCATGTACCTGCTGATGGGCATCGAGATCATCTGCCTGACCGTCTTCATCTTTCTCTCCACATGGTCTATGCGGAGACAGCGCTTTACGGATGCGAAGCAGACGCTCGCCCTGTACAATGCGCAGCTCACGGAGACGCTCCGGGGAATCGATTACTATCTGATGGAGATCTCCAGCTACTCGAGTGAATTCGCGCAGGTGGCCGTCCAGGATGATGTCTCCGGAAGCTATACGGAGATCGCCCGGATCCGGAACCTGCTCGAATACAACCTGCATTCCTTCCAGATCATCGAAGGCATGTATGCGTATTTCCCGCTGAGCGACACCTGGATTTCAGTGCAGAACTACGGCGGCAGCCGACAGATCTTCCACAACTACCTGCGGGAACAGGTGACGGACCCGGATCTCAGAAAGCAGTTCACCGAGGCCGGCGGACTCCGCTGGAACGTCGTGGAATATGACGGAACAACGTACCTTCTGAACATGTTTGAATATAACCGCAGCTTTACCGGTGCATGGACGAAGCTGGACCGGATGAGCGCCACCCTGACGAATCTGGATGAGTTTGAGGCGACGGTGTTCTTTACGGATCCGGAGGGAAGAATTCTTCCGATGTGGACGGATTCGGTCCCCGTTGCGGCAAGTGAAACCGAAGAGAAGCGGTTTGCGGAAGCCATCCTGAATATGCGGGAGAAGGAAGGATACCAGGTCGTGCGGATGGGCGGCGTCCGGTATCTGGCCGTCCAGGAAGAGATGAGCATGGCGGATGTCTATGCGACGGCGCTGATTCCGCTGCGGGAGATCGATCATTCGATCCGCGATTATGCGCGGATGACGGCGATCATTCTGGCGGTCACGGTGGCAGCCTTTCTCATTGCAGAGCGGCTGATCCGCCATTTCCTGAAGGAGACCGTCTCGATCCTCGGCAATGTCACGGAAGCGATTGCTTCCGGCCAGGAGGATGAGCGTGTCGATACCGAGAAGATTCCGGCAGAAGAGATGAAGCTGATCGGAACGGCGTTCAATGAGATGGTCGACAAAGTGCAGGCGCTGCAGATCGAAGCCTATGAGGAGAACATCCAGGCGAAAAATGCACAGCTGCAGGCATTGCGGTCGCAGATCGCGCCGCATTTCCTGATCAACTGCCTGAATATGATCGGGTATCTGGCGGACGGAACCGAGAAGAATACCCAGATCATCCACCAGATGGTGCAGACGCTTTCCCAGCACCTGCGGTATACTCTGAGCACCAGGGAACGCGTTCCGCTGTTTGAAGAGATCGAATATGAGAAGAACTATGTGGCACTCTCGGAACTCCGGTTCCCGGGCTGCATCACCTTTGAACTGGATGTCTCCGAGGAAGCTTCGAAAGCCATGGTCTTCCCACTGATCCTGATCATGTTCACGGAGAATACTTTCAAATACAATCTGGTCATGGGAGAGCCGCTGAAGGTGATTGTCCGCGCAGAGGTGTACGAGAAAGACGGTGAGAAGCGGCTGCATCTGACCCATATCGATTCCGGCAGCGGGTATTCCGAGGATATCCTGCAGGCCGGGGATATGATGAATTCGAGCGAGATTGCCGGGTCGGACGGAAGCCAGGTCGGCCTCCGGAACATCGGCAGGAGACTTTCTTTATATTATGGGGATAGTGCGAAACTGGTTCTGTCGAATGAACCGGGCATGGGGGCCCGGAATGATATGGATCTTCCGTATGTTCCATATCAGAGTGAGAATGCTGAGGGGTGAGCTATGACATTATTGATCGTTGATGACGAGTATTATCTGGTCCAGGGCGTCAAAAACGCCATTTCATGGGCGGACTATGGCATCGATACGGTGCTCGAGGCCTACAGTGCGGAGCAGGCACTGGCCCGTTTTGCGGAGCAGAAGATCGACATCATGCTTGCAGATGTCGAGATGCCCCGTGAGAACGGCCTTTCCCTGATCCGGAAGGTGGTCGAGCGGGGGTATGGTTCGATCAACATCCTGCTGACCGGGCATGCGAATTTCAACTATGCCAAAGAGGCGATTCAGCTGAAGGTCTTTGATTATCTGCTGAAACCGGTCGAGATTCCGCAGCTGACACAGGTGATCGGGAAGGCCTGCGACGAACTGGAGCGGCAGAGAAAAGAGAGCATGGCAGCGGAGCAGGTGCTGCAGGAGCAGACGACGGAAGAGATGATCCCGGAAGAAGATGCGGGAGAGGAGTCGTTCGGCCTCGTTGAACAGGTCCGGCTCTACATCGACCAGAACATGGAAGACCCGGCGATGGACCGGAAGAGCATCGCGGAAGCGGTTCACCTCAATCCGGACTACCTTTCCTTCCTGTTCCACAAGGAGACGGGAAAGGTGCTTTCTTCCTATATCACGGAGAAGCGGATCGAACTGGCAAAGAAACTGCTGGTCACGACGGACCGGACGCTGGCGGAGATCGGAGAGCAGGCAGGATTCTCGAACAATCCTTATTTCCACCGGCAGTTCAAGAAACTGACGGGAATGACGCCGACCACCTACCGGGAGCAGAATCGGAGAAAATCCTGAGCCCGATTGTCATTTTTTTATAAGAATCGTGAAAGTTTTGTGAACAGTTTCTAAGTATTTTGTACAAAATCCCAAGAAATGTGCATTGTTTCTTGGGATTTTTATGGTATTTTAGATAAAGATCATATTGATTGCGGGGGTATCGCCCCTGCGGACTTATCCTTATAAGGGAGGTTTTACATGAAAAAGAAACTGGCTCTGCTTCTGGCAGCTGTTCTTGCAATTGGTGCACTGGCAGCTTGCGGCGGAAGCAACAACAACAGCACAGCACCGGCTGGCAACAATGCTGCTGGCAGCGCTGCAACAGCAGAAGTTGATCAGGACGCAGCTGCTAAGGCAATTGCAGATCGTAAAGCATCCGGCACAATGCCGCTGATCACACTGACATTTGGTAACTTCGCAGGTAAGCCGGCAGGCGCTGAGCGTATCAGCGCTGCCATGAGCAAGATCACAGAAGAGAATCTGGGTATCCAGGTCGAGCTTCGCATCGACGGCATAGGCGCTCTGAGACAGTCCATGAACCTGGACCTTGCTTCCGGCGCACAGGTTGACCTGTTCAACGCTCTTCTTTCCGGTTTCATGCCGTCTGTCAACAACGGCTATCTCTACAACCTGGAAGAGGACAACCTTCTTCAGACCTACGGCCAGGGCATCATCAATGCTTTCACCGAGACCGAGCTGAATGGCTGCCGCGTGAATGGCACCCTCTATGGTATCCCGGTTAAGAAGGACGATGCTGCAGGTCTGTTCGGTATCTCCATCCCGGCTGAGTACCTTGACAACATCGGTTATGATTACGCTTCCAAGTATGCGAACGAAGGCGATGAGATCATCTACACCGATCTCGATGAGATCGAGGGTATCCTGACTCAGCTGAAGGCTGCATATCCGGACAAGACCACATTCTACATGGATCCGTCTTCCATCGTTTCTCAGTGTCTTGAGATCGACCGCATCGGCGGCGATGTTTTCGGTGTCCTTGCTGATCCGGCCAACAGCCTTGAGATCTCGAACCTCTTTGAGTCTCAGCCGTACCTTGATCTTGTACATCGTATGTACAAGTGGAACCAGATGGGCTTCTTCTCCATGGATGCTACAACAACAACCGATGCTACAACGGTTCAGGTGAAGTCCGGAAGCCTCTGCGCTTACAAGACCGCTACAAAGCCGGGCATCAAGCAGCAGGAGTCCAACCTCTGCGGTATGCCGGTTATCATCTTCCAGGTTGGTCCTGACTGGAAGTCTTCTTCCACCTACAGCACCATGCCTTGGGTTATGAACCAGAACGTTGCAGATCCTGTTGCTGCTATGCAGGTTCTGAACGAGTGCTACACCAATCCGGACCTGATGACCCTGTTCTGCTGGGGTGAAGAAGGCAAGGAGTGGAAAGAAGCCGGCGACGGCCACATCACATTCGCTGATGGCGTAGATGCTCAGAATTCCGAGTACTACAACAACGTTAACTGGCAGCTGCCGAACCAGTTCATCGCCCGTGTATGGGAAGGTGATGATCTTGGTATCTGGGACAAGATGCAGAGCTTCAACAACAACGCTCCGTCTTCCCTGGCTATGGGCTTCACCTGGGAGAACAGCGATTATCAGACCGAGTACACCGCTCTGACAAACGTTTACGAAGAGTATCAGAAGCAGCTTGAGCTTGGTTTCGTTGATCCGGATGTTGTTATCCCGGAGATGATGGAACGTCTCAACAAGGCTGGTCTTGAGAAGTACATGCAGGCGAAGCAGGATGCCATCGATGCATGGGCAGCTTCCAAATAATCAATCGTAATCGTCGGTCCTGAAACACTTATGGTCTGCGCGGTCCGGAGCTGATCCGGGCCGTGCAAGGCAAAAACAGGGAAGCAGAGATCCATGCTGAAAGGCCGTCTCTGCTTTTCTCTACAGACGAGAGGGGATTAACGAAGTGGGTAACAAAGAAAAACTCTCCCCGGCCAAGAGAAAGGCGCTTCTGAAGAGATCGATCCCGATCTACCTCATGGCCCTGCCGGGAATCATTTATATGTTCATCAACAGTTACATGCCGATGCCTGGTATCATCCTTGCGTTCAAGAACTACAGAGCGCGTGATGGTATCTATGGATCTCCATGGAACGGACTCAAGAACTTTGAGTACCTGTTTGCGACATCGGATGCATTCGTTATCACGAGAAATACCATTCTGTATAACGTGGCATTCATTATCATCAACCTGGTTTTCGCAGTCATGGTTGCGATCATCCTGTCTGAACTGACCAGCAAGCTGAAGAAGTTCTACCAGTCGGTTATCCTTCTTCCGTACCTGCTCTCAGCCGTTATCATCAGCTACCTGGTTTACGCGTTCCTGTCTGCAGATAATGGTTTCTTCAACAAGACCATCCTTGCTGCACTTGGAAAAGAACCGGTTGCATGGTATCAGGAGAAGAAGTACTGGCCGTTCATCCTGGTGTTCGTAAACCTCTGGAAGGGTATCGGTTACAACTGTATCATCTACCTTTCCACCATCCTTGGTTTTGACCGTGCTTACTATGAGGCAGCTGCCATCGACGGCGCTACCAAGTGGCAGCAGATCACAAAGATCACCCTGCCGCTGCTCAGACCTACCGTCATCATGCTGACCCTGATGGCTGTCGGACGTATCTTCTACTCCGATTTCGGTCTGTTCTATCAGGTACCGCAGAACTCCGGTGCTCTGTACTCTGTCACCAATACCATTGATACCTACGTCTACAGAGGACTCCTCGAGCTTGGTAACATCACGATGTCCGCTGCAGCCGGTGTGTATCAGTCTCTTGTCGGATTTGTCCTGATCCTCAGTGCGAACCTGCTGGTCAAGAAGATCGATCCGGACAGCTCATTATTCTAAAGGAAGGAGGAAGATACGATGCAAAACATGGGACAGGAAAAAAGATTCCAGATTTTCGGAAATATTGTCATGTGGATCTTCACACTGCTTGCGTTGATCCCGCTGATCCTTCTTCTGATCTCCTCCTTTACGGATGATGCTACACTGGTCAGAAATGGTTACTCCTTCTTCCCGGAGAAGTGGAGTCTTGCAGCTTATCAGTACATCTTTACATCCGGTAACTCCCTGACAAATGCGTACATGATGTCCTTCATCCTGACAGCAGTCGGTACCGTCTGTGGTCTTGCGATCACGACCCTTCTTGCTTACGCACTTTCGAAGAAGTTCCTGCCGTACAGAGGTCTTCTGACATTTTACGTTGTGTTCACCATGCTCTTCAACGGTGGTCTTGTTCCGACCTACATGAACTACACCAACGTCTTCCATCTGAAGGATACCTTCTTCGGACTCCTGATTCCGGGTCTTCTGATGAATGCCTTCAACGTCATGATGATGAAGTCCTACTTCGTCGCAGGCGTACCGGATGAGATTCTTGAAGCAGCATATATTGACGGTGCAACAGAGTTCCAGACATTCTTAAGGATCGCATTCCCGCTGGCAAAGCCGATCGTTGCGACCATCGGCCTGTTCATCGGTATCGGTTACTGGAACGACTGGATGAATGGTTACATCTACCTGTCGAAGGCAACGAACCTGTATACCATCCAGAACCTGCTGAACCGTATGATCCAGAACATCCAGTTCCTGCAGCAGAACTCCTCCTCCGTGGGTAGTGCTTCTCAGGGTCTGGCATCCATCCCGCAGACATCCGTCCGTATGGCGATGGCTGTCGTCGGTGTTCTGCCGATCGTCGTGATCTATCCGTTCATTCAGAACAACTTCGTCAAAGGTATTACCCTCGGCGGTGTTAAGGGCTGATATATCATTCGGAACGTAATTCCGCGCAGAGGATTTCCTTGAAAATGCTCTGCGCGGTTTTCTTTTGTGTAATTTTCTGATAGAATTAAGAAAAGATATGGTTTGTCCCTGCCCGGTCTGTCCGGCCAGGGGCCAAGAGAAGGAGGAATTGAACATGGGCAAGGGGTATTTTACCGAAGTACGGGTTACGGATTTCGGACCGTATGTGACAAAGATCATCCTGCCGATGGGGGCAGTGGTGAAGAAGGGTGCAGTGGATGAAGGAACATTCTCCGTCTATGTGAACAGACTGGATCCGGACGGCAACCAGCTGATGGTTCCGAGACGGATGTCTTTTGATCCGGAAGCAATGAAGGATGTCGTCGAAAGCAAGGGTTATCTGACCGTGAAAGAGGCTTATCCGTCTGACAAGTGCGGCAACGCACTCGAAGAGGGCTGCTTTGTGACCCTGATGATTGATCATGGCCCGCACGCAGGCATGGCTGCAGAACTTGCATCCGTCAAGGGATACAACTGCTTCATCTATACCGTACATACCATCACACAGCTGAAGGATATCCCGGTAGAGAATGGCGCACTGAAGGGACTGGTATTTGACAGAAAGCTTGACACCTACAAGCCGGATCTCTATGGCTGGATCAACGATGTGTCTTCCTATGAGGCATGCCCGCTGCGCTACGGCTACTTCGTGCCGCAGGGACCGGGCGAGAAGAAGCCGCTCGTGATCTGGCTGCACGGCGCAGGTGAGGGCGGATTCGACACAACCGCTGCCTATGCCGGCAACAAGGTGACGGCACTTTCCTCGAAGGAAGTCCAGGCATTCTTCGGTGAGGGCGGCGCGTATGTCCTGGCTCCGCAGACCGAGACCTTCTGGATGGATTCCGGTTCCGGCCACATCGAGGCAAATGGAAAGACACTCTATGGTCCGGCGCTGAAGGCCTGCATCGACGAGTTCGTCTGCAAGAATCCGTCCATCGACAAGGACCGCATCTACATCGGCGGCGATTCCAACGGTGGTTTCATGACCGTCAGAATGATCCTCGACTATCCGGATTATTTTGCAGCTGCATTCCCGGTCTGCGAAGCACTTCCGGACAAGTACATCTCCGATGAGGAACTTGAGGGCATCAAGAACCTTCCGATCTGGTTCACTGCAGCGAAGACCGATACGCTGGTACCGCCGGCAGAGTACGCAGAGCCGACCTACAAGAGACTGGTTGCCGCAGGCAATCCGGATGTGCATTTCTCCTACTGGGATAAGATCGAGGACCTGCACGGTCTGAGCCCGGAGATCGAGGGTAAGAAGTACGAGTATTTCGGACACTTCTCCTGGATCCCGCTCTTCAACAACGACTGTGACTTCGATTATGACGGACAGCCGGTGCTGTGCGAAGGCAAGAAGATCAGCGTCCTGGAGTGGCTCGGCAAGCACAGCCGCCACTGATTGGTGCATGAGGCAATATGATGGGAGAGTATTGTTTTGAGACCTGGCGGGCGGGCATCATCCCGATGTCCGCGGCCAGGGACTATGAGAATCCGTTTCTTGACTGCAGGGTGGAAGCCCTGTTCACACCGCCGGAAGGGACCGTCGGTCCGGACGGATGCCCGGTGAAGCCGGTCCGCCGCGAAGCGTACTGGGATGGCGGAAGGGACTTCAAGCTTTCGTTTGCACCGACAGTGGCAGGGACCTGGCATTACCAGGTGCATGCACCGGCGGACAGCGGCCTTGAGGGGATCACCGGAACGGTAGAAGCGGTTCCTTACAGCGGAGACCTCGCGATCTATCAGCATGGTTTCCTGCGTGTCTCCGATGATCACCGGTATCTCACCTATGCGGACGGCACGCCGTTCTTCTGGCTCGGCGATACGCACTGGGGCTTTGTGGCAGGAGAGAAATGGGACTGGTCCAATCATCCACAGATGGATTCCATGTTCCGCGGAATGGTGGACCGCAGAAAAGCCCAGAAATACACGGTCTATCAGACGAATCTGCGTGCGACCATGGAGGACTATGTGCCGAAGGAGGACGATGACCCGCAGTTCGTGCGCAGGATGTTCGCGACGCATTACTGGGTGGATGGAAAAGCCGGCGTGATGCCGGACGTGGCATTTTTCCAGAATGAAGTCGATCAGCGGATGCACTACATCGCAGATGCCGGTCTGGTGAATGCAAATGGATTCACCTGGGCGGGGTCGATCATCGGGCATGAAGAAGCGCACCGGAACATGGCGCACTACTTCATCGCGCGGTACGGCGCACTGCCGATGGTCTACAACCTGGCCGGTGAGATCGCCGGCTATATGCCGGAACAGCGGGAGGCTGCGATCGCCGGATGGCGGCGGTTCGGAAAATATCTGAAGGCAATCGATGCGGACGGATATCACCAGCTGGTGACCGTGCACTCGACGACCAGAAGACCGTTTGAGGATTACTACTACGGCGAGGACTGGCATGATTTTGTCATGAACCAGGCCGGTCACGGCGACTACAGCCTGGAGCCTGCCGTATTCCGCGACTTCTTTGCCACCCATATCGGAAAGCCGTTCGTGGAAGCCGAGTCCATGTATGAGGGCTGCTCGACGCTGGAACCGAACGGAACCCGGAAATGCACGCCGGAGATGATGCGGCGGGTTGCCTATCTGTCGATCCAGAGCGGCGGCTGTGGCTACACCTACGGTGCGCAGGGCATCTGGGATCACGTTCTGGAGAAGCCGGAGAAGCTCCCGATGAGCGGATTCAACCAGTTCGGCGTAACCTGGTATGAGGCGATCGATTTCCCGGGTGCTGCTTCGCTGCAGTACATGCGGGAGCTGTATGAGCGCTGGGGCTTCTGGCGCCTCCATCCGGCACAGGAGATCATCGGGCCGGATACGAGCCGCCCGGGTCTCTGGGCTGTTGCAGCGAGACTGCCGTACACGTCCGCTTCGGAGAACCGGGATGTGGTACTCTGCTACTACTATCCAGAAGAGGCCGGATCGTTCGTGATCCGGGAGTTGATCGACGGTGCTTCCTATACCGCCGAGTGGTTCGATCCACGGACCGGAGCGTACGAGCATTATCAGGACTTCACGCCGGCTGACGGACAGTGGATCGCACCGGACCGTAAGGACTACGGAGACTGGGTGCTGGTTGTCCATACCAATGCATGACCGAAGCCGAGAATCTATGTAGCTTTATAACGGAAGTCAAATAGAAAAGGACCAGATCAAATGCGATCTGGTCCTTATTATATGCCTATATGATGGTTCTTATCTGCGCTTATCCATCTCCACGAAGTCGAGGATATCGCCGACATACTTCGACGCCGGACGCATGATCCGTCCGTCGTACATGAGGTTCTCCACGTTGTGTGCGACCCAGCCGGAGACACGGGCGATCGCAAAGAGTGGTGTGAAGAGCTCTTCCGGAATGCCGAGGAGCTTGTAGGCGAAGCCGGAATAGAAGTCGACGTTGGTTGGCAGGGCCTTGCCCTTGCGCTCGAGGGTCACTTCATGAACGGTGTCTTCGAAGAGCTTATAGAAATTGAAACTCTCGAGGCAGTCCTGTTCGACGGCGAGATCGTAGCAGAGCTTCCGGATCAGTTCTGCACGCGGATCAGAGATCGTATAGACCGCGTGGCCGTAGCCATAGATCAGGCCGGAGTGATCATAGCGCTCCTTGTCGAGCAGTGCGTTCACGACGCGGCGGACTTCGTCCTTGTCATCGGTGATGCCGATCTCTGCGATGACCTCCTGCATCATGTGCGCGACGGAAATATTGGCACCGCCGTGCTTCGGTCCCTTCAGGGAGCCGAGGGCGCCGCTGATCGCGGAGTAGAGGTCGGTCCCGGAGGAGCCGATCACGATATCGGTGAAGGTGGAGTTGTTGCCACCGCCGTGATCCGCATGCAGCATCAGGATACCGTCGAGGACATTCGCCTCACGCTGGGTGAACTGCCCGTCCGGACGCAGCATGTAGAGAATATTTTCAGCGATCGAATATTCTTTCTTCGGATAGTGGATGATCAGGGATTCCCGGTACATCTCATAGAGCTTAGCCTGATAGGAATGGCAGGCCATGGTCGGGAACTTGGCGATCAGGTTGATGCCCTTCCGGATCGTCTCATAGAAATTGATGTTATCCGGATCCTCGTCGTAATTGTACAGCGCCAGTGTGAGGACCTGCAGGCAGTTCATCATGTCCTTGGAAGGGGTCCGCAGGATCTCGTTGACCAGGAAATTCTCCGGGAGCATGTAGCGATCTGCGAGGGAATTGCGGAAATCACGGAACTGCTGCTTGGTCGGCAGGAAGCCGAAGAGCAGCAGGAAACAGGTTTCCTCGAAGCCTGCATTGCCCTGGCGGTGTGCAAAGAGGTCATTGATACTATATCCACGGTAGAGGAGGTCGCCGGGGATCGGGATGACCTGTTTGTCTTCTCCTTCTGCATAACCGACGACATCAGAGACTCTGGTCAGACCGATGCGCACGCCGGTCCCGTTTTCATTTCTCAGACCCTTCTTGACGTTATATCTGCTGAACAGTTCGTTCGGAATATCGGTGTAGTTCGCGGACTGCCCGAAGAATCTGGCGAGGATGCTGTCATCATTATATGTAATACCCATCTGCGCGCTCCTTTCTTTCTCTGTCAGGATTGATCGTACTTCCATGGAAGTATGATTTCGATATCATAACAGGAAACAGACCGGTTTGTCAAGTAAAATGTATACATGGATACAGGAGGGAGGCGATTGCCTAATACTGGCAGGTATGGTAAACTTATACCGATAGGTGTCCGGGAGTGATACAGGAAAACGGCACCGCCGGTCTGCGCCCTGCGCGGCCCGGGGACGGCAGTGTGCCAGCTTGGAGGAGACATGAAAAAGAAAAAGTTTGTCGGAGCACTCGGATTCGTCATGACGGTGCTCACCATCATCTACATCGTCGATGAGATTACCTCGAACATGAATGCGGCGATGCAGCCGTACATTCTGTTCGACCTGTTCCACATCACTTCACGGGATGTGAATTCGGATGCCTACCGCAGTGCGATCAACACGGTGGCGCCGATCTCGCTGTTCTCGAATTTCCTGCTGATCGTCACGCCATTTTACAAAGCGCTGTCCGACAAATATGGCAGAAGACTTTTCCTGATGATCAATACGGTCGGGATGGGTATCGGCATGCTGATCGTGATGCTTTCGGGAAATGTCGCGCTCTATATCTTCGGAATGTTCTTTATGATGTTCTTTACGCCGAATGATATGCAGGTTCTCTATATCATGGAGACGGCGCCGAAGGAGAAGCGGGCGACCTACTGCTTCGCGGCGAAGGGAATTGCGCTGATCAGTGTCTCGCTGATCGGTGTGCTGTCCAGAATCTTCCTGCGGGAGGATGTGGCTTCGAGCTGGCGGATGGTCTACCTGATTCCGATCATCGCAGCCATTGTGATCGGCGTGCTGGCGTATTTCTTCTTAGATGAGACACCGGTCTTCCTGGAGCAGAAGAAGGTGCGGACGGAGCATCCGGAGGAGAAGGAAGTGCAGGAAGAGAAGAGTGGCGTCTTCCCGGCAATCAAGTTCATTTTCAAGAATCCGCAGCTGCGCTGGATCTTTATCTCAGGCTTTTTGTTCTTTGCGACGACCTTCTACACCTCCTACTATGCATCGGTGTTAGAGGGGGCCATGGCGACGAGCCTGGTGTCGGTGGCGCTGGTGATCTACCCGATCTTCAACGGTCTGACGACGATCGCGACCGGCTTCCTGTCTGACAGACTGGGCAGAAAGAAGGTCTGCCTGGTGCTCGGCAGCCTGACCGTGGTGGGCCTTCTGGTCTTCATCATGGCCTGCAGGCTCGGCTGGGGACCGATTGTCGCGGGCATCGCCTACGGTATCTCGATCGGCGGTCTCTGGTCGATGTCGGATACCCTGATCCTCACGATGCCAGCAGAGTCGACCCCGTCCGGCATGCGCTCTTCTGTCATGGGGACCATCTCGGTCCTGATCGGCGGCGGAATGTTCGTCGGGAACATCGCATTTATCATCGGACAGAATTTCCTGCGGATGGATACACTGTTCCTGGTGATCTGCGTGCCGTTCATGATCCTTTCGCTGCTGATCCTGATGGCGAAGGTGAAGGAAACCAAAGATGTGGATCTTGATAAGCTGCGGATGGACAGCTTTCAGTAAATAGAGTGGGTTGATACAGGTAACATAAACAACACTTAATCTAAGGAGGATGCTTATGGAGGTCAGACAGATTACAACGTATGCAGTCAACTGCAAGTCCATACAGGAAGAGAAGATGATCCCTGTGACACTGGAAGCGGACGAGGCCAGGATTCTCGAGTCCGGCGTCATCAATCTGCATCCGGACATCACCTATCAGGAGATCGAAGGGTTCGGCGGCGCACTGACGGAGACGGCTGCCTATCTCTATTCCAAGATGACAGAAGAGAGCAAGAAACAGTTCCTCGAGGAGTATTTCGGTGAGAACGGCCAGCACTACCGCTTT
The DNA here is from genome assembly GCA_902783375.1 of uncultured Lachnospiraceae bacterium. GTDB lineage: Bacteria > Bacillota > Clostridia > Lachnospirales > Lachnospiraceae > Catonella. The sequence goes on from CACZQN010000025.1 coordinate 21,270, forward strand.
CTGCGGATGCATATCGACAGCTGCGATTACTCCCTGACAGAATACCAGGCGGTGGAAGATCCGATCTCAGACCCTGATTTCACGACTTTTACCATCGATCGCGACCGGAAATACATGATTCCGATGCTGAAGGATGCGATGGCGATGACGGCGGTTCCGTTCTCAGTGCTGCTTTCCCCGTGGTCCCCTCCGAAGCAGTGGAAGACACCGCCGGCAAAACCGAAGAATGATGCGGCCGTCTACGGCGGACTCCCAGGTTTTGCCAATCCGATCAATTATGACGAGCCGTCCCGCTGCAACGGCGGTTCCCTGAAGCCGGAGTATTATGGTGCCTGGGCGAAATACCTGGCGAAGTATGTACAGGCTTATCTGGACGAGGGTGTGCCGGTCACGATGATGACGCTGCAGAATGAATCGGTTGCGGCAACGAACTGGGACAGTTGTGTCTGGACTGCCGCAGAGCAGAAGACCTTCCTGAAGGACTATCTCTATCCGACCTTCCTTGAAGCAGGACTTGTCGGAAAGATCGGTCTCTATATCTGGGATCACAACAAGGAAAGAATGGTGGATTTCGCCAGAGAACTGATTGATGATGTGACCGGACCGATGCTTGAAGGCATTGCCTTCCACTGGTATTCGGGAGATCATTTCGAGGACCTCGGCCTCGCGCACGAGCTCTTCCCGGACAAGAAGCTGATGCTCTCGGAGTGCTGCGCCCTGCATCCGCCGGGCAAGGCCGGCTTCATGGGCTTCTCCCTTCCGGGCGGCCCGACGGTCCGCGAGGTGGATCTCGACGATGCGGCAGCGTATGCGCACGATATCATCGGCAACCTGAACAACGGCATGAGCCGCTGGATCGACTGGAACCTCTGCGTCGACAAGAACGGCGGCCCGCGCCATGTAGCCTCCGGCTTCGGTGCGCCGGTCTGCGCGAATGAAGAGGATGGCACCTACCGCAAGCTCCTGACCTTTGATTATATCGGGCACTTCTCGAAGTACATCCTGCCAGGCGCGAAGCGCATCGCCTTCTCGATCTGTGATGATAAGATTGATGTGACCGCAGCGAAGAACCCGGACGGAACGATCGTCGTCGTCCTGCTGAACCGCGGAGTGAAGGACACCTTCTACGCCATCCGCCTCGAAGGCAAGGTCATCCGCCTCGAAGTGCCGGCAAAGACCGTAAACACGGTATGCATCTGAAGACTTTGAGAAAAGAATTCTCCCCAGGACCCCGGCGAACGCCGGGGCCCTGGGGTTTTCATCTTGAGGAGCAGAAAAGCAAGAAAAAAGATGCAATTTTGACTTGCTTGCTCTCGGGAAATCATCTTGTGGAGGAGAAAGCAAGAAAAAAGATGCAATCTTGTCGCTCGCCCCGGGAAAGAATCATCTTGCCAGGAAGAAAAAGCTCCTCAAGATGATTTTCCGGGGATGGGTGTCATCTTGAGGAGAAAAAAGCTTGAAATAAGATGAAATCTTGCCTTTCTCATCTTCGAGAAGGCATCTTGACGAGAGAAAAACCCTCGGCAAGATGATTATCTTGTTTTACCTGGTGAACCGCAGGACGTTCCAGGAGAGGGCGGGGAGTTTGACGGTGTAGCAGCCCGGCTTTCCGTCGCCGATGGTGCCGGAGGCGGCGCCGCCGGCGGCTTCGGCCGGGGTGATCGGCAGGGAGACTGGTGCGACTTCAAATGGATTCGCCTCGGTGTTGACGGCGTTCACGTCATCGTGATGGAGCAGGAGATGCTCGGTCAGATGAAGGGAGCCGATGCTTCTCAGATCCAGTTCGAGGACGCAGTCTTCTGCAAGGTCACGGTTGACGGCGAAGACCGTCACGCTCCCGTCATCGCCGAGGACGGCGGCGGAGTCGATGATCGGGACGTCCGTGTAATCAGAGCAGTCGTACTTCGGTGTCTCGATGAGGGTGTTCAGCGAAGTGCCTCTGCCGTACTTCGAAGCGTGCAGGAACGGATAGTAAATGGTCTGTGCCCAGGCGGTGCCGCCCGGCTTTCCAGGTTCTTCGTGGCTGGTCATGATCGGGGCGATGACGTTCACGAGCTGCGCCAGGCAGCCGATCTTCACACGGTCCGCGTGGCGGAGCAGGGTCATGAGCATCGAGCCGACAAGCAGTGCATCCTCGAAGTTGTATACATCTTCAAGAAGCGGCAGCGCCGGTCCCCACTTCTCCTGCTTCCAGATCTCTTTATCCTGCTCATTCGAATGATACCAGACATTCCATTCATCGAAGGAAAGATTAATCTGTTTCTTTCCGTGCTTCTTTCCCTTGACAGCATCACAGATGGCGACAACCGTCTTGATGAAATCATCCATATCCATGGTGCGTGCCAGGAAACCCTTCGTATCCTTTGTCGGATTTGCATAATAGCGGTGCAGCGAGACATAATCGATATTCTCATAAGCCTCGGAGAGGACCGTGTACTCCCAGTCGCCGAAGGTCGGCATCTCGGAAGAGGAGGAGCCGCAGGCGACCAGCTCGATCGTCGGATCCACCCATTTCATCATCTTCGCCGCTTCGTTGGCTGTGCGGGCATACTCCTGCGCGGTCTTGTGACCCATCTGCCACGGACCGTCCATCTCATTGCCGAGGCACCACAGACGAATATCAAACGGATCCTGCGCACCATTTGCAATACGCATATCCGAAAACTTCGAGCCGCCCTTGTGATTCGCATACTCGACGATGTCGCGGGCATTCTCCGGACCTCTCGTGCCGAGGTTGATTGCATACATGACGCTGCTGTCCGCCTTCTTAGCCCACTCTGCAAATTCGTGGAGACCGAACGCATTGGTCTCGGTCGTGAACCAGGCAAGGTCGAGGCGCTTCGGGCGCTGCTCAACCGGTCCCACAGAATCTTCCCAGTTGAAGCCGGAGACGAAGTTGCCGCCCGGATAGCGGACGATCGGCACACCGAGTTTCTTCACGAGATCGAGGACATCCTTCCGGAAGCCATTCTCATCTGCGAGCGGATGTCCCGGATCATAGATGCCGCCGTAGACGGCTCTGCCGAGATGTTCAATAAAGGAACCGTAGATCCGCGGATCAATCCGGCCGATCTGGTAGTCCTTGTCAATAATCATTTTTGCTTTCATAGGTTTTATACCTCCCATAAATGTAGTATAATGGATTCCCATTCAGACAGCAACCGGAAAAGAAATATATTCCGACCGATGCATCCGTTTGCATTGTGTCAAGAAAGGATAAAAGGATGAAAACAGAATCTGTCCTGCTGACGAATCTCTGCGTCCCCTGCGCATGCCGGTGCCGCTACTGCCTGCTCTCCTGGAATGGGAAACCGGTCGGGATCCCCTGGGAGAGAAGCTGCGCCTTTGCAGAACGGTTCATAGCGGAAGTTCAGAAGGAGGCACCGGAACTGCGCTGCGATTTCTCATTCGGCTATTCCATGGAGCATCCGAATCTTGCGGAGACCATCCGGTTTCTGAGACGGATCGGAAGCCCGCAGGCGGAGCTGCTGCAGTGTGACGGGATGCGGATGCGGAATGCGGCGGAATGCATGGAGCTGGCGGGGATGCTGACTGCGGAAGGCGTGAAGAGCCTGAACTTTACCTTCTACGGCCTGCCGGAATATCACGACCGGTTTGCGGCAAGGAAGGGTGACTTTGATCTGATGATCCGGATGATTCAGGCAGCAGCGGCAGCGGGACTGCAGGTGTCGGCCGGTGTTCCGCTGACAAAGGAGAACGCTGCTCATGCACCGGAACTGCTGCGGAATCTGCTGGAGCATGGCTGTGAGAGAGTTCGTTTTTTCATCCCGCACGAAGAGGGGAGAGGGGCGAGTCTAGCAGCCATACGGCTTGAGAAGAAAGATCTTGAGAGCTTGCCGGAGGAAGTGCTGCAGCGGCTGAACCGGAAGGTCTACCGGCTGGAAGCGGACTGGGTTCGGGAACAGGACCCGATGGAGACGAGGCGGATGATTCTGGTCTCGTTCCGGCAGGACAATATCGACCGGTATGAATCGATGTCTGCGATGGATGTGATCCGGGAGATCGAGGAACTGGACGATGCCTACTACGCCACATTTCCGCCATTCCGGGAGCTCGCCCGTCAATACGGGGATGCGAATGGAGAGAGACTCTACGGATACCGGGACCTCTTCGCCCATTACCGGAGTTTATACGCGGAGGATCAGGGTATCAGGATCTATGATGTGACGGATGAACGGCAGTCCGGAAGCAGGAGATATTAGAGAAGAGCGAACTACGTTCCGGTTCTGCTGAGAAAGAGTCTCCGTTGTTGAGAAAGAGTCTTCAAACGAGGGACTTTTTGCCATTTACAAAATGCGGGAATACTGGTATAGTATTGACAGGAGCCTGGGAGTTTTTCTGCAGAAGATCCAGGGAGATTTCTGCAGAAGATTCTCGAATGAATCAACCCTGTACCTGAGGGTACGAGATAAGGAGAATTGCGATGAAATATGTATGTCCGGTTTGCGGTTATGTTTATGAGGGTGACAACCCTCCTGAAAAGTGCCCGATCTGCGGCGCAAAGATGAAGGCTGATGACGGCGCTGAGAAGGTCTATGCTGCTGAGCATGTGATCGGCGTTGCAAAGGATGCTCCGGAAGATATCATTGAAGGTCTGAGAGCAGATTTCAGAGGCGAGTGCTCTGAGGTTGGTATGTATCTGGCGATGTCCAGAGCAGCCTATCGTGAAGGCTACACCGAGATCGGTGATTACTATGAGAAAGCTGCATTTGAAGAAGCAAATCATGCCGCAAGATATGCAGAACTGCTCGGCGAAGTGCTTTCCGAGTCCTCCAAGGAGAACCTTGAGGCACGTGTTGCTGCAGAGCATGGCGCATGCCAGGGCAAGACCGATCTTGCAAAGCGTGCGAAAGAGCTTGGACTGGATGCAATCCATGATACCGTTCATGAGATGGCAAGAGACGAGGCGAGACATGGTAAGGCATTTGCTGGCCTGCTGAAGAGATACTTTGGTTAAGCTACAAGTCATGCAAGACTAAAAACAAAAGCCAACAGAAGGAATGCTCGCATTCCTGAGGTTGGTCTTTTGTTTTTAGTCTTATACGGCGCCAGCCGTTCATGAGGACAGGAAGTGTCCGAATGGTGCATGGCTGTAAATGGCGAAATATTACATCTTTGAAGAAACGACGTAGTGGCGGCTCCTTCTCTGCCTTTTCTGAGAAGACATGCTCCTTATTAGAAAGGAATCCGCGCCATGAAGAACAAGTGTGCTGATCTTCCTCATTCCGAACTGGACCTTGTGCTTACCTGCTCACACACCAAACGGTGTCTGTTGAAAGCGGGTATCTCCACATTGGATCAACTGATGGCTTTGTCCGAAGATGATATGCTGCAGATCAAAGGGATCGGGAAGGTGATCGTAAAGGATGTGTTACGAGAAAGGGAGGAGTATCTGCGCAAGCGGGCGGCGGTTGAGTCCTGACAGCTGGGGCAGCAGAGTGTCAGCATCTGGAAAACAATGGAGGGAAGAGTGAAAAACTCTTCCTTTTTATATTCGAACTTCACAAAAAACAGGGTGAAACTATCTGAATTTTCTGTTGAATTATTTGAAAAAGTGTGATAATATAGTACCATGCAGGAATTTCTGTGAATGCTATTTTGATGGTCTTTTCTTTCTTCCCGTTCTGTCATTTCTACATTCACAGGAATCAGGTTTGCTGTTGAGATGGCATGTGTTCTAACGGGGATACCATCTTGACAAGGGGGTGCGTGGTATGGTTATTCACTTGTTGTTTGGACAGATTACGCCGGAAGTTATTATCAGTAAGATCTTTCACTATCACGGACAGTTTGCGATGACCGAGTATGACATTGCTGATCTATATGGACTGCCCCTTTCCACTTTTCGCGAATTACTGGAACCGCACAGGGACCTCTTTGATGAGGAATTCGCCTTTCAGATCAATACGATGGAGGAACTGCAGTCCATCAGCAACCGCAAAGGCAAGATATTTGGAAAATTCCTGCCGGTCCAGTGCTTTACGGAGCATGGCATCTATCTGATGGCGTCGATTCTGCCCGACGCGTTCGATTACAGAATTCACCAAGAGATTCTCAGGATCTTCGCGATCCTGCAGGAGGCTCATTCGTGAGATCAGGATTCTTTGAGACGGTCTGTGATCTGGTTTCATTTTCAAATTGCCTGAATCAGAAATTGGTTCAGGTATTTTTTTGCCCTTGACATCGCAGGAACCGGCGCCTATAATCAGCTATGTGATTTTAAGATATCTTAGAATCAGATGTCTTAAGACTATGCCGATGTGAAGCAATAAACTACGAGAAGGAGTTTTCGGGATGTATGAAAGGGAGATAGCCAGACAGGCGATGCACATCACAGCCCTGTTCCGCCGGATCATTCATCAGAACGCAGCGCCGCCGGAGGATTCTTCCGTGACCGTCCAGGGATATGGCAGGATGCTGAAGGTGCTGAGCTTACACGGACCGATGAAGCAGACGGAACTTGCGGAGCGACTCGACATCCGGCCGCAGTCGCTGACCGTGGCGATGACAAAGCTTGAGACAGCGGGGCTTGTGACGCGGACCAGGGACGGAAAGGACCGCAGGCAGGTGATGGTCGAGATCACGGAAGAGGGAAGAAGGCACAGCGAGAAGATCGAAGCGAACCGGTCAAGGGCTGCGGAGGAACTGCTCGCAGGGCTTAGTGAGGACGAGAAGGAGACGGTATTCCGGCTGCTGGAAAAGGTTCTCGCATATCATAAAGAAACCTGAAGAGCGGACCCGGTTCTGCGTCCGCATACAACAGACAGGAGAAAACCTTGATTAAACTACTCAGACACATGAAGGCGCGGCAGTGGCAGCTGTTTGCGCTGGGGATCCTCTTTATGATCATCCAGACCTGGCTTGATCTGAGGCTCCCGGATTACATGTCGCGGATCACCGAGATGGTCCAGACCGGTACTGCGACGAACCAGGGACTCGCTGCCATGGGCGGCATGATGATGCTCTGCGCAGTCGGGACGACGGCGATGGCCATCGCCTCGAACTACGCCTCTTCCAAGATGGCGGCATCGTTCTCCCATGACCTGCGCTCTGACATCTTTCATAAGGTACAGACCTTCTCAAAAGAAGAGATCGACCGCTTCTCGACCGCATCGCTGATCACCCGGTCGACGAACGACGTCGTACAGATCCAGAACTTCGTCTCGAGAGGTCTCCGGATGATCGTCCGTGCACCGATCATCATCGGCCTGGCGCTCTACAAGATGAGCATCCGCTACTGGCAGTGGACCGGTGTGACCGCCATGACCGTCGCACTGGTTCTGGTCGTCATTGTATTTGTCATCAAATATGCCCACCCGCGCTTCCGCAGAATGCAGAAGCTGACCGATGAGGTCAACCGGGCGATGCGGGAAAATATGACCGGTATGCGCGTCATCCGTGCGTACAATGCGGCCGATTACCAGATGCATGAATTCAAAGAGGCATCCGAGAACCTGATGGACAACGAGCGGAAGGCCCGTGTCATGCTGCAGCTGATGCCGTCCACGAACCAGTTTGCGAACAATGCCCTGACGGTGGCCATCTATGCGATCGGTGCCTATCTGATTGCAACCGCCGCGAATGCGGGCGAGCAGCTGGCGATTTTCACCGACATGGTCGTCTTTTCGACCTACGCGGCCAAGATGATCCAGGGTGTGAGTTCGCTGGAAATGGTCTTCAACATGCTGCCGCGTGCGACGACGTCGTCCGAGCGTGTGTTTGAGATCCTCGAGACCGATACGTCCATCAATCCGGGCGACCGGCACGATCCGAAGCCGGGGAAGGACGGAACGGTCGAATTCCGGCATGTCTCCTTCCGCTATCCGGAGACAGCCGATATGGCACTTGAAGATATTTCCTTTGTGGCGGAGAAGGGCCAGACCGTCGGCATCATCGGTTCCACGGCTTCCGGCAAGACTTCGCTGGTCAACCTGATCCCGCGCCTCTATGATGCGACGAAGGGCGATGTTTTTGTCGACGGGATCAATGTGAAGGATTTTGATACAACAGCACTCCGCAGCCGCCTCAGCTATGTGCCGCAGGGCGCGGTGCTCTTCACCGGGACCGTTGCGACAAACGTGGCCTACGGCCGCGTGACCGGCAGGAAGATGCCGGAACCGGGCACCGAGGAATATGAGAAGAAGGTCTGGGATGCCATCACCATCGCGCAGGCCAGGGAATTCGTCGAAGGGAAGATGGAGCAGGGAATGGAAAGCCCGGTCTTCCGCGGCGGAACCAATGTCTCCGGCGGCCAGAAGCAGCGGCTTGCGATCGCCAGAGCGGTTTACCGGAAACCGGAGATCTACATCTTCGACGATGCATTCTCCGCACTCGACTACAAGACCGACCGGACGCTCCGGGATGAGCTGAAGAAGGCAGAAGGTGATGCGACCGTGATCGTCGTGGCCTCGAGAATCGCGACCATCCGGGATGCGGACAAGATCCTCGTCATGGATGAGGGACGGATCGTCGGAGAGGGCACACACGAGGAACTGATGGAGAACTGCAAGGTCTACCAGGAGATCGCGTATACGCAGCTCTCCCCGGAAGAACTGGCAAGCTGAAAGGAAAATCAAAATGGCAAAAGAAAATTATTCGCTTGGCCAGGTGCAGATGCGCAGCACCGGCGGCCGGTGGGGGCGTGTGGCAGAGAAGCCGCATGACTTCAAAAAGGCGTGGAAGCAGATCCTCGCCTATGCGAAACCATATCGGCTGAGAATCGTGATCATTCTCGCCTGTGCCGTGACAGCTGTGCTGTTCAACCTGTTCGGACCGAACCAGCTGAAGACGATCACGAATGAAGTCGTCGACGGGATGAAGAGCGGGCAGATCGATCTTGCCAAGATCCGCAGGATCAGTATCATGGCGGTCCTGTTCTATCTGTTCAGCACCTGCCTGATGTACCTGCAGAATGTGATGACGACGCTCACCAGCACCGGCATCACGAACGATCTGCGTCTTGACATCTCGAGAAAGATCAACCACATCCCGCTTTCAAGACTCGATTCGTCGTCTTTCGGCGACCTGCTCTCGAGAGTGACGAACGACGTCGATACCATCGGTGAGTCGCTGTCGCACAGCGCCGTCCAGATGATCCGCGGCATCGTGACATTTCTCTTCTGTACGATCGCCATGCTGATCACCCATGTGCCGCTCGCGATCGTCGCGCTCTCCTCGAGCCTGCTGGGTTTCTTCATCATGAACCTGATCATCAAGAAATCGCAGCGGTTCTTCGTGCTCCGGCAGCGCTATCTCGGTGAGATGAACGGACACATCGAGGAAATGTACGCCGGCCATGTGATCGTGAAGTCCTATAACGGGGAGCGGGATTCGCTTTCCCGCTTTGAGGAGTTAAATGAGCAGCTCTATGTGAACAATTATAAGAGCCAGTTCCTCTCCGGCATGATGATGCCGTTCATGGAACTGGTCGGCAACCTCGGCTACCTGATGGTCTGCGTGGCCGGCGCCATGATGACCGCCCACGGGATGATCACCTTCGGAACGATCATCGCATTCATCATCTACGTCAAGATCTTCACACAGCCGCTCGGCATGGTCGCACAGGCAATCACGTCGCTGCAGTCCGGCGCAGCCGCCAGCGAACGCGTCTTCGCATTCCTCGACGAACAGGAAATGGATCCGGAGACGGAGAAGATCCACGATTTCAAGGCAGAAAAGGGTGAGGTGGTCTTTGATCACGTGAACTTCGGCTACACCGAGGACCGCCCGATCATCCATGATTTCAACTTCACGGCGAAGCCCGGCATGAAGGTCGCCATCGTCGGCCCGACCGGCGCCGGAAAGACCACCATCGTGAATCTGCTGATGCGCTTCTATGAACTGCACAGCGGCCACATCCTGATCGACGGGAAGAAGACCACCGATATGACGCGGGAGAATGTCAGAGATCTCTTCGGCATGGTGCTGCAGGATACCTGGCTCTTCGAGGGCAGTATCCGGGACAACCTGACCTACGGCAAACAGGATGCGACCGACGAGGAACTCGACCGGGCCTGCAGCCTGGTGGGACTTGCAAAGTTCATCCACACCCTGAAGGACGGGTATGACACCATTATCACGGATGCCTTCTCCATGTCCCAGGGCCAGCGGCAGCTGATGACCATCGCGAGAGCCATGATCTGCAACCGGCCGCTGCTGATCCTCGATGAGGCGACCAGTTCGGTCGATACCAGAACCGAGCAGCTGGTCCAGAACGCGATGGAAGAGCTGACGAAGGGACGGACATCCTTTACCATTGCACACAGACTCTCGACAATCCGGGATGCAGATGTTATTCTGGTAATGAGAGAAGGTGATATTGTCGAGCAGGGCTCTCACGAGGAACTGCTGCGGCAGAACGGATTCTATGCGGAACTGTGGAACTCGCAGTTCGTGAACGCAGAAGAGATCTGAGAAGGCAGCCTTGGCGCTGTCGAAGGATATGGAGGGAAATATGGGAAAGATGATGAAGCACTCCCCACGTGGCTGGAACAGCTGGGACTGTTACCTGGCTTCCGTGGATGAGGCAACGGTGAAGAAAAATGCAGACTATATGGCGGCGCACCTTGCGTCTGCCGGCTATGAATATGTGGTGGTCGACATCCAGTGGTCGGAGCCGGTCCCCTATGAGCGGATCTACCGCCCATTTACAGATCTGTGCATGGACGAGTACGGCAGACTGATGCCGGCCGAGACGCGGTTCCCTTCCGCTGCAAATGGCGCGGGCTTCAAGCCGCTCGCGGACTATGTGCATGGACTCGGCCTGAAGTTCGGCATCCACATCATGCGCGGCATCCCGAGACAGGCCGTCTCGAAGAACTGCCCGATTCTGGGAACAGAATATACGGCCAGAGAGGCTGCCAAATACGCTTCCATCTGTGCATGGCAGACGGATATGTACGGCGTCGATACCACGAAAGAAGCCGGAAAGGCTTACTATAAGAGCATCTTCGAACTGTATGCTTCATGGGGCGTGGACTTCATCAAGGTGGATGACATCTGCCGCGAGCTGCCGCACTGCGAGCAGGAGCTGATCGATCTGTCGGATGCCCTGCATCACTGCGGACGGGATATCGTCCTGTCGCTGTCCCCGGGACCGGCTCTGCTCGAGAAGGCGGAGCTCTATAAGCAGGTCTCGAACATGTGGCGGATCACGGATGATTTCTGGGATCAGTGGGAACTGCTCTATGCCATGTTTGAGCGGGCGGAGAAATGGAGCATCCACACCGGGATGGATCATTTCCCGGATGCAGACATGCTCCCGGTCGGTGCCCTGCGCCAGGCCTTCAATCCGGATGAGCGCACGCATTTTACGCAGGATGAACAGATCACGATGATGACGCTCTGGTGCATCTTCCGGGCGCCGCTGATGACGGGAAATGAGCTGACGAAGACGGATGATTTTACCCTGAAGCTCCTGACCTGTCCGGGCTTTATGGAGATGCATGAGCAGGCCAGAGATTCGCACCAGGTCTTCCGCAGAGAGATCGGCGGACATGAGGTGGTGGTCTGGACGGCCGGGCGGAGAGACGGCGGCAGATATTTCGCGGTCTTCAACCTCGCAGACGAAGAGGCGGAGATCACATTTGCACTGGAAGAACTGGAAATCGAGGCGGAGAGCATCGAGGCCTGTGCGCTGTGGGATGAAAAGCAGTATATTTTCAGGGAAAATGTCAGCCTGACCCTTCCTGCACACGGAGCAGAGGCGTTCCGGATCTGAAAGAAGAAGTAGAGGAATTCATGAAAGTCAGTATCCAGCGGATCAGTGAAATAACCGGATTCTCGACGGCGACGGTGTCCAATGCCCTGAACCGGAAGCGCGGCGTGAATCCGGAGACAGCGGAAAAGATCTTCGAGACAGCCAGAGAACTGGGCTACTTCAGCCAGGCAAGGACCACCCGGCAGGATAAAATCCGGCTGCTTATCTGTGAGCGCGGCGAGATCGTCTACCGCAACGCAGAGCAGTTCACGGATTTCCTGATGGGCGTCGAACTGGTTGCGAAGGAATACGGATATGAGGTCATGCTCAGCTGGGCGACAAACCGGGACGACGAGGCGGTCCGGCAGGAGGTCAAGAACCTCAGCGCCGGCCTGCTCCTGTATGCCTGGGGCTTCAACCGGGCAGAGCTGAAGATCTTTGAGGAGCGCCGGCTGCCCTACGTTGCGATCGGGGCGTCCTACCCCGGCATGCCGGCCGATGCCGTGTTCCTCGGCATCGAAGACGCCATCCACACGGCGGTTCATTATCTGCGGGATAAAGGGCATGTGAAGATTGGCTATCTGCGGTCCCTGGCGACCTTCGACAACCTCGAAGAGCTGCAGCGGATGTACGAGGCATCGATGATCCGCCTCGGTCTGAAGAGTTCGCTGTGTCTGGCGGCCGGCAGCGGTGTGGAAGACACAGAGGAGCGCATGCGCGCCCAGCTGGCGACACTCGGAGACAGCAGAGAGAAGATCCTTGCTGCCATGCCGACAGCCTTTGTCTGCGAGAGCGACCGGATTGCCCTCGGCATGATCCGGGCCCTGGCTGTGTACGGGATCCGGGTGCCGGAGGATCTATCCCTCATCGGACTGGGGGATGATGCCTATGGCCGCTATACCACCCCCGCACTGACGACGGTGCATTTCCACCTGCGGGAGGTCGGGGAGATCGCGGCGAGGCGGCTGATCGAACAGATGGAGAACCGCGACAGTGTCTACCAGCGGGTACATATCTGCTCATCGATTATTGAAAGAGAAAGCGTACGGGAGGTCAGATGATCTCCCGCTTTTTTCAGCCGCTGGTTTATTTTGCAATACAACGGAACAGCCTTCCTGGCACAGAGAAAAACCAATGGCGTCGATGAAAAAATGATAAAAAACCGGATGTTTCTTGCAAACCGCCTGCATCTGTTTTACACTGGATGCAGGCGGTTATCTTATGCTGCAGACAGAAAGGATGTAAGGTGATGGGAACGAAATATTTTATCAATCCGGTGAATGTGAATTACCGGTATCAGTTTAACCAGGACCCGCGGAGCGGCGGGGAGACGCAGATCAACCGTGAGGCGGCGGATCCGTCGATGATTTATTTTAAGGGGAAATATTATATTTTTGCTTCGATGACGCTCGGCTACTGGGTGTCGGAGGATATGGTGCACTGGGAGAATCATAAACTTCCGGAGGAACTGCCGCTCTATGACTATGCGCCGGATGTGCGTGTGATGAATGGCTATGTCTACTACTGTGCGTCAAAGCGCGGGGAGAACTGCGACCGCTTCCGCACGCAGGACATCGAGAACGGACCTTACGAGAAGATCGAAGGGAATTTCCCGTTCTGGGATCCGAATGTTTTTGTCGATGACGATGGCAGGGTTTATTTCTTCTGGGGCTGCACGAATACCGATCCGATCTGGGGCGTGGAGCTGGATCCGGAGACCATGCTGCCGATCGGCGAGAAGGTCGGTCTGATCTGGGGCGATCCGCTCACCAAGGGATATGAGCGCTGCGGTGAAGATAACTCCGAAGGCCTGCCCTCTGATGAAGAGGTCGATGCCAAACTCTCCGCAATGATGGCAGCACACGGTGCGAAGATCGAAGATATTCCAAAGGAGACACTCGCGATGGCGCGGGGGATGTTCTCCGGAATGCCATATATCGAGGGCGCGTGGCTGGATAAGGTGGATGGAAAATACTATCTGCAGTATGCAAACCCGGGGACGCAGTACAACACCTACAACGACGGCGTTTATGTTTCGGATAAGCCGCTGGGACCATACACACTCGCAGCAAATAATCCATTCTCCTACAAGCCGGGCGGCTTTCTGCCTGGTGCAGGACATGGCTCCAGCATGCAGGATGTGAACGGAAACTGGTGGCACACCGCAACCATGCGGATTTCCACCAATCATATGTTTGAGCGCCGCGTCGGCATCTGGCCGGTCGGCTTTGATGCAGATGGTGAGATGTTCTGCAACCAGCGCTATGGGGACTGGCCGATCGCCTATTCCTACGCAGATGACGAGGATGCGGAGGGGGCACAGACGCCGGCAGCTTTTGATCCGTGGAAGAATCCGGAGTGGTTCCCGCTGCACGTGGCAGCAAGAAAGAGCATGACCGCTTCTTCCTTTGCCGAAGGACATGATCCGAGACTGGCAGTGGAAGAGAATGTCCAGACCTGGTGGAAGCCGCAGACGAATGGAAGAGATGAATGGCTGATGATGGACCTCATCGTACCGAGAGACGTGCGGATGATCCAGATCAACTTCGGAGACGACCATCCGGATGTCCCGATCCCAGGTGAAATCAAGCCGGGCGTGCAGGCCCGCTACATTGACGGCGCAGATATGGCTACGCAGTGGAAGCTGCTCGGCTCCGTTGACGGCGAGAACTGGGAAGTGCTCTGTGACAAGTCTGCCGCAACTACCGATCTAACTCATGACAGCATTCTCTTCACCGACGAGAACGGCAATGAAGGCGCCGGCAAGACGCTTCGCTTCCTGAAGCTGACAGACATCGCTGTGCCATACGGCCTTGTGCCATGCATCTCCGGCTTCCGTGTCTTCGGCATCGGCGACGGCGAAAAGCCAGCCGCACCGGACTTTGCGGTTGAAAGAGAAGAAGGGTCCATCGACATGACCGTACGGATCGAAGATCCGTGGGAAGGAACCGCAGCCAAGGCCCGTGGCTTCAACATCCTCTTCGGCCATGCCCCGGACAAGCTTTATCACAGCTACCTGCTCACCGGCAAGACCGAGCAGCGGATCGGCGCCCTGATCAAAGACCAGACCGTCTACGTCCGCGTCGACGCCTGGAATGAAAACGGCATCACCGAAGGAAAGACGGTCGTAGAGGTGAAGTAAAAGAGATAGGATATGATCTGAAAGCAGATATGAACTGAAAAAGCAGATATGATCTGAAAAAACAAATAGGAGCGGAAAGAGTGTGCAAACAGGATAAAAACTTGTCTGCACACTCTTTTTGTATGCTTTCTTGGCTTGTTTTGTCATCACGGCGGGGCGATTCGAGGTGGGCGGTTGACCTGGATGGAGATCAAGCTTGTTTCGGGCAACGAAGACAAGTCCGTTTTCGAAGGGTGCTTGACCTGGATTGGAATAAGTCTTGTTTCGAGCAACGAAGACAAGTCCGTTTTCAAAGGGTGCTTGACCTGAATTGTGAAAAGTCTTGTTTCGGTCATCTCTTTTCGGGAACTTGCCTCCTTGACAAGCAGAAAAGACAGGGTGATCTTCTTTTATGGCAGGATCAGAGAGCAAAAGAGTTGACCTGGGAAGGAGAATTCAGCACTTCGGTGAACAGGCGCCTTTTTTAAGGAGAAAAAACGATGCCCGAGATGCCTTAAATGGCAATCTTGGGCAAGAGAACATGACGATGACATGACAATAACCGGACCTCAGGACTAGTTATCATGACAAAAGAATAGTCATATCGCAAAATCGTGTACGTTTTAATAGAGTATAACTATTAACACATACAAATATTTTATCACTGGAATAACGCCTTTTCAATCTCTTTATGCACTTTTCGTACGGTTTTTCGAGGAATAGCGAAGCCTTCAAAAAGTACGCTTTCTGGAAAAAGAAGGGAGGAAAAGAGAGTTGAAAAGACTGATGACAAGGACCCTGGCGCTGGGAATCATGCTTGCGATGATCTTCAGCGCATTGGTACCGGGACAGGCAGCCGCGGCTACACTTGCGCGGCCGACAATTCATGTTGCGGATAGTGATGCGGATGGGAATCCGCAGATCACCATCGATAAGGTGAAAGGTGCCACCGGGTACAGGATTTACAGGAAAACGCCGACGGATAAAAAATGGGTGAAGGTCGCGACGACCAGAAAGAGAGCCTACGTTGACAAGAAGTGGACTGCAGATGAGGCGGCAACGATTTATTATACCGTCAAAGCTTATACGAAAAATGCTGATGGAACTGTAACCTGGAGCAAAACCGCTGAGAAACAATCCTGGACTGTGCCGGAGCATAAGGATGGAGATGTAATCGGTAAGGATAAAAAGCTCCCGAAATTAGAGAATACAGACGCTGATTTTTACCCTGGAAGCGTTTTGACTTTTTATACCGAAGATGGATCTTTTCAGCTTTGGCAGGGACCGGATGGAACGGGCGGCAGGAAGCCGGAGCCTTCAGAGAATATTTCCTATGACCGTGAAACAAATACCCTTTATCTCGAGGGCTTTGCAGCGCGGCAAATGGAAATCAAGTGGATGGGGAAGAATATCACCATTCATCTGTCCGGTGATAACAAATTAAGCAGCCTCACGGTCTACGGATCATCTGTAACCTTTGCAGGAAATGGCTCTTTAACCCTGAACGAAGGAGATTACTGGGACCGTGGTGTAGATGGCAGGGGTGAGCAGGGACTTCTGCTTATGGGAGAAGATGCAGGCGAGTGCATCATGATCGAATCCGGAGTAACACTGGATATCTACGGAAGACAAAGTGCAATACATATTTCCAAGGGGAATCGAACCAAGGGAATCTATTATCAGTCAGAGGAAACTGTTCCGGGAATCATGCAGTATAAGCATGGTCTCGATTCCGATGGGAAGGTTACCTGGTGGGTCTGCCGGGACAATAGTCTGCGCTGTCTGCACTTTCATGTAGGACCGGAGAAGTAAAATCAGTATATCGACAGGAAACTGGAAGCCTGCCACGACAAAGTGGCAGGCTTTGCTTTTGCTTGCCTTTTACTTGCCAATCCAAATAAAATGGAAATATAATGGAAATATAACGGTTTGTTTTCATTGACACATCATGCAATAGGTTATATAATGGAAGTGGAACGGATGTTTGTCTGTGGTAAGGAGATGAAGATGACCATAGATGAGATGATCAGGCAGAAAAGGATTCTGGGATTTACGAACGAAAGACTCTCGGAACTTTCAGCTGTGCCTCTTGGCACTGTACAGAAGATCTTTGCCGGCATCACGAAGAATCCGAGGTGGAAGACCAGAAAAGCACTGGAGCAGGTATTGCTGCGGGAGATGGAGAAGACTCAGGAAGAGAGAACCATCATCCAGAACCAGCTTTGTCAGTCAGAGCTTGCCACGAGGATAGGGAAGAATGCTTACGGAGAGATCAGACGGGCAGAATCTGTACTTCATGAACGTGCTGCATATTTTGGAGGAGATCCCAGGCAGGGCGAGTATACACTGGATGACTATCTGGGACTTCCGGATGATTACCGCGTGGAATTGATCAATGGTTACCTGTATGATATGAGCGGTCCCTCCAAGGCACATCAGGTAATCCTGCTGCAATTGGCCCTTCAATTTCATGAATGCATGGATGAACATCCGGCGTGTGAGCTTTTTCTGGCTCCACAGGACGTGGTACTGAAACCGGATCAGAAGACAGTTGTCCAACCGGATCTCTTTATTTACTGTAATGCTGCGGATCGGGACAAAAACAGACACCATGGAGTTCCGGACTTTGTCCTTGAGATCATTTCTCCTTCAAGCAGAGAGATGGATTACTATGTGAAACTTCATCTGTACTGGGAAGCCGGAGTCAGAGAATACTGGATCGTGGACCCACAAAAGAAGAAGGTCCAGGTGCAGGATTTTGATCATCACACCGGAACAGAGATCTATGATTTTTCGAATGAAGTACCAGTGGGAATTTCCGAAGGAACCTGCAGGATTGATTTTGCAAAGATCCTAGCGAAAGCTGAGAAGTATCTATAATCGTTCGGGAGGTGCATATGTTTGGATTTGGGAAGAAGAAGTACAGGAACGAAGAGCTTGAGAAGATTCTTGCGGAAGTGAATATGAATGCATCGAACAATTATAAAGACGCAGCGCAGGAAGCATATGCAAGATTCCTTGCAAAACATGAGGAACTCATGGCAGCGGGAAGTCTGTCAGAGAAGCAGATCACACATTATGCCGAGGAACTGGAGAAACTGAAAACAGCCATGGCGGGATTCTCCCATGATGCCCAGCGCGCAGATTACACTGGATATAAGCAGAATCGATGACTCGATACTGTATATGCGAAGAAAAAAGAAGATGAACAGAAAGAGTGTGCGGACAGGATAAAAACTTGTTTGCATACTCTTTTTGTATGCTTTTTTGTGTTGCCTCTGGCATCCTGGAGAGGGCGATTCTGAGCGGGGGGGTGACCTGAAGTGAGATCTGGATCTTCCCGACCTTTTCGCACTAGCTTCTTGACCCTCTCGTGTTTTCAGTTTACAATGAAATCCAGAGGGTTTTCTTTTGCAGTATACATGGTGGAGAGCGTCTGTGCGATCGCTAAGAGCAGGGGGCTTGCGTGAGATTCTTCGAAGTGATCTTTATGAAGATGCCAAACCATATAACGAAGTAGTACCGGTTGAACCACAGAAAATCACAGTCACTCATGAGAGATGTGAGACTGTGTGAAAGGAGAGATGATGCAGGGACCGTTACGCGTAAATCCGGTCAATCCGCGGTATTTCACGGATGATTCCGGAAAAGCAATCTATCTGACCGGAATGCATGTGCATGGCGCATTCCGCGGAATGGCACCGAAGGGAGGCGCTGCCGGCGCACCCGGCTTTGATTCTGTTGATTATGATGCATTTCTGAACGAGATGGTGCAGAGAAACCACAACTTCCTGCGTTTCTGGGTCGGACGGGAGACCGGTTTCCAGAAATCGCGGGTCGGAGATGAGATCCTCTATGCGGATCCCTTCATCTACGTGGATATCAACGAAGATGACCACCTCGGCGTTGGACACCCGGTCTATGATCTGGACCAGCTGAACCCGGCATTCTTTGACCTGCTCCGGGAGAAGTGCCTGAAGGCGCAGGAGAAGGGCATCTACACGGCAATCATGCTCTTTGAGGGCTGGTCGCTCGATACCAGAAAGAGTGTGGCAGATGGCTGGCCGTTCCTTGGACATCCGTTCAACAAGGCCAACAACATCAACGGCATCGACGGCAATCCGCCGATGGAGGAGGGCGAGAGCCCGGTCTCGGACTCCCAGGATGTCAACAAATTCTGCCCGACCGAGCACCTGAGAGTCCACACACTCGACATTCCGGAGATCACGGCTTATCAGAAGAAGTATGTCAAGAAAGTCATTGAAACCGTCAACGACCTCGACAACATCCTCTATGAGATCTGCAATGAAGGCCTCCGCTGGAGCCGGTATTTCCAGTACGAGATGGTGGACTACATCCACGAAGTGGAAGCGTCGATGCCGAAGCAGCATCCGGTCTGGATGAGCCATCTTGTACCGGCACAGAACGAGAGCCTATATGTCTCGAATGCAGAGGCGATCTCGCCGGGCGTCGAGGATGTGGCAGAGGATTACTGTATCAATCCGCCGGCATCCGACGGCCGCAAGGTCATCATCCCGGATACCGACCACCTCGGCGGATTCTGGGGCACCAGCCAGTGGGTATGGAAATCGTTCCTGCGCGGCCTGAATCCGATCTTCATGGATTTCTGGGGACCGGTCCGGAACATGGGTGCCCACGCAGTGGGCGAGGCGATGTCAAACCTCTTCGGCAGAAACCAGTATATGCTGCCGGCGAACTGGGGAGAACCGGTCCGCGTAGCACTCGGCAGGGCGAAGAGAATCGCAGACCGGATGGACCTGAACCACATGCTGCCGTACGGGGAACTCTGCTCGACCGGCTATGTGCTGGCGAATCCGGGCAAGGAGTACCTGATCTACGCACCGGAGGCCGGCCAGTTCCGCCTGAAGCTCTACGGCGCACCGGGACCGTTTGAGGTCCGCTGGTACAACCCGAACACCGATGTGACCATCGAAGGCATGGATATGATCGGGGACGGCGCTGTCGACATCACACCGCCGTATCTCGGGGAAGTCCTGCTGTATCTGAAAAAACGGTGAGGGTTCCGGACCGATTGTATCCGTCCTTCTTGCATTGACTTCCTGATTATGTTAAAATATCTGATGCGGGCGGATGTATGTCCGCAGAAAGGATTTTGGGAGATTATGAAGAAGAAACTTGTAGCATTACTTGCCTGTGTGGCGATGGTTGCCACCATGCTTGCAGCATGCGGCGGCAGTCAGCCGGCAGGAAACAATGCTTCCGCCGGCAAGGCAGAAGCAGGACTGAAGATCGCCATTGTCACATCGCTGACCGGTGTGGATGACGGCTCCTTCCATCAGGAGAGCTATTCCGGTATCCAGGCATTCATCAAGGATCATGCCGGCGCAACCGTAACACCGGTGCAGGAAACAACCGGTGATACCACCGCCTGTGTCCAGGCTGTCCAGGATATCGTCGCAGATTACGATGTCATCGTCTGTGACGGCTTCCAGTTCGCAGGAATCGGAACCGTCGCTGCAGACAACACCGACAAGAAGTTCATCCTGGTGGACTCCTATCCGTCGGATGCAGAAGGCAATGAAGTTGCACTTGATAACGTCTATGCAATGCAGTTCAAGGAGCAGGAGAGTGGTTTCCTTGCAGGCATGGCTGCAGCATTCGGAACCCAGACCAAGAAGGTCGCCGTTGTCAACGGTATTGCGTTCCCGTCGAACGTCAACTATCAGTATGGTTTCATGTCGGGCGTCAACTATGCAAATAAGCATTATGATACCGGCGTTGAGATCGTGGAACTTCCGTCCTACGCAGGAACAGACGTGACCGGCGCGAATGTCGGCGGCAACTATGTCGGTAACTTCTCGGATCCGGCAACCGGCAAGGTCATCGGCGATGCCCTGATCAAGGAAGGTGTCGATGTGATCTTCGTGGCTGCAGGTGAGTCCGGCAACGGCGTTATCACAGCAGTCAAGGAGAGCGCTGCGGATGATTATTTCATCGGCTGTGATACCGACCAGTACAATGACGGCGTGAACGGTGACAAGAATGTGACCCTGACTTCTGTTCTGAAGGTCATGGGCATGAACAACACCAAGGTGCTGAATTCGATCGCAGACGGCAGCTTCAAGGGTGGCAACTACCTTCTCGGCGCTGACACCGATTCCACCGGTTATGTCAGTGCATCGGACAGATGCCAGCTGAGCGCAGACGTCATCGAGAAGCTTGACAAGGCATATGCCCTGATCAAGGACGGCACCATCGTTCCGGCTGCAAACTTCAACGGCCTGACACCGGACAATTTTACCGGAATCGACGCTGAGTAAGCAGCAGAACTGAAGATCTGAATGAACCATAGAGCGGCGGCTTTATAAAGCCTGGCTGATTATAAAGCCTTACTTTGAAAGCTGCCGCCCTTTTTGATTTCTGTCGGGAGAGGCCCGCCGCAGGGCGGCCGGAAACAGAGGTGAACATGGGCGATTCGGAATATATCGTCGAGATGAAGCACATCACCAAGCGGTTCCCGGGACTCACAGCGAACGACGACGTCTCCATCAACATCCGGAAGGGCGAGATCTACGCCCTCCTCGGGGAGAACGGAGCCGGGAAATCGACGCTGATGAGCGTGCTGTTCGGCATGTATGAGCCGGACGAAGGGGAGATCTACATCCGTGGGGAGAAGGTCAGGATCACGTCTCCGCGGCATGCGACCAGACTCGGGATCGGGATGGTGCACCAGCATTTCCGTCTGGTGTCGAACTATACCGTGGCCGAGAACATCATCCTCGGTTCGGAGCCGCAGAACAAGCTCTTCGGCTTCCTGCCGCGGGTGAATATTGAAAAGGCGAATCAGGATATCAAGCAGCTGTCCGAGATGTTCGGTCTGAAGGTGGACCCGACGGCGGTCATCAGCGACCTGAATGTCTCCACGCAGCAGCGTGTCGAGATCCTGAAGATGCTCTACCGGGATGCGGAGATCCTGATCTTTGATGAGCCGACTGCGGTGCTGACACCGCAGGAGATCGAGTTCCTGCTCGATATCATCCGGGGACTCCGGGACGGCGGCAAGACGATCATCATCATCACGCACAAGCTCGAGGAGATCAAGTCCGTCGCTGACCGCTGTGCGATCCTGAACCGCGGTAAGCTGATCGGCGTCCGCGATGTGGCGGAGACGTCCACGGCCGAGATGGCCAGGCTGATGGTCGGCCACGAGGTCTCGTTTACCTCCGATAAGACCGAGGCGAAGCCGAAGGAGACGGTCCTGAAGGTGGAAAACCTCACCGTAAAGGGCGACATGGGTAACGATGCGGTCAAGGGAGCCTCCTTTGAGATTCATTCCGGTGAGATCTTTGCCCTGGCCGGTGTCTCGGGAAATGGCCAGAATGAGCTTGCGGATGCGATTGCGGGTCTCCGGGATGCGGCCGGCGGAAAGATTACGCTGAACGGCACGGATATCACGACACACTCGATCCGGCAGCGGATCGAAGAGGGCGTTGCCTATATTCCGGAGGACCGGCAGAATGTCGGCCTGGTGCTGAATTTCACCCTGCGGGACAACCTGGCGCTGAAGCGGTACTACCAGGCAGCTTTCGCCAAGAAGGGAGTCATGGACAACAAGGCCTTCGAGGAGAACGGGAAACGGCTGATCGAGGAATTTGACATCCGGAGCAGCAATGGCAATGCGACCATCACCCGGTCGATGTCGGGCGGCAACCAGCAGAAGGCGATCATCGCCAGAGAGATCGATCTAAAGACACCGCTGATCATCTTCATGCAGCCGACTAGGGGCCTCGATATCGGGGCGATCTCGAACATTCATAAACAGATCATCGCGGAGCGGGACCGCGGCGCTGCGGTGCTGCTCATATCCCTGGAACTCGATGAGATCATGGACTGTGCCGATACAATCGGCGTCATCTTCGATGGACGGATCAACCGGATCGCGAAAGCGAGCGACCTCACCGTCAACGAGGTGGGCCGGTTCATGATGGGTGTTGAGGAAGGAGGTGAGACCGCATGAAGAAACTCCTTGTCAAACTGCTCGGTGGCGAGAAACTGCAGATGGTGCGTGTCTCCACATTTGCCATCTTCATGAGTCTGATCGTCGGGGCAGTGATTCTCCTGCTGATGGGCAGAAATCCGCTCGTCGCCTATGGAAATCTGCTGCAGGGGTCCGGTCTGATGCCGAAGGCAAACTATGCCGGCAGACAGAACATGTTCACGGACTTCATGAGCTTTCTGGATGCCCTGACGCCAATGATCTTTGCGGCGCTCGCCGTGACCGTGGCCATGAAGGCAGGCCTCTTCAACATCGGTGTCTCCGGCATGATGCTGGCCTCGGGCTTCTTCGCCACGATTCTGGTCGGCTACTCCACGATGGCAGCACCGATTGCGAAGCCGCTCGTGCTCATCATCGGTTTACTGGCAGGCGCTTCGGTCGGAGCGCTGATCGGCTGGCTGAAGTACAAGTTCAACATCAACGAAGTTGTATCCTCGATCATGATCAACTACACGCTGATGTATGTCTTTACATTTTTCATCAATACGTTTTTCGTCAATCCGGTGACCCGGCAGAGCAATGCGGTCAGCGATGCTGCAAGACTGACGCTGGTGAATGTCGAGGCCTTCGGACTGAAGTTCAATATCTCGCTGGCATTTCCGCTTGCGATCCTGGCAGCCTTTGTTGTGCGGTTCGTCCTCGACCGGATGACCACCGGTTTCGAGATCAAGGCCGTGGGCATCAGCCGGGAGGCCGCAAGATATGCGGGAATCAGTATCCCGAAAAATGTCGTGCTGGCGATGACGATCTCCGGTGCGATGGCGGGACTTGCAGGCGTCACCTATTTCTGCGGCTACAATGCCTCCATCCAGGCAGGCGTCGTCCCGGGAATGGGCTTTGATGCCATCGCGGTGGCACTGCTCGGCAATACCAATCCGATCGGCTGTATCTTCTCGTCCTTCCTGATTACGGTGATCTCGAAGGGTTCCATCTATATGAGCTCCCAGCAGGGTGTCGAGATTGAGATGGCAGACCTGATCACGGCCATCATCCTGATCTTCGCGGCATGCTCCGAATTCATCCGGATGTATGTCGGAAGAATCGAATCGGAGATGAAGGAACGGAAGGAGGTGCAGGCATGATTCAGACAATCATCATTGACGGACTTGCATTTACCCTCCCGATGTTCATCATGGCCATCGGCGGCATCTTCTCCGAGAAGAGCGGCATCACGAACCTGGCACTGGAAGGCCTGCAGGGATTCGGCGCCTTTATCGGGGCGCTGATCGCGGTCCTGCTGATGCAGGTGACCGGCGCGAGCTCCCAGGTCCCGTACTATGTATCCTTCCTGGCAGCGGCCGTCGGCGGGATGCTCTACGCCCTGGTGCATGTGGTGCTCTGTATCAAGTTCAAAGCGAACCAGGTCATCAGCGGCGTCGTGGTCAACATCCTGGCCATGGCCCTCACAAGCTTCCTGACGAAGCGTCTGAACGGCGCGCTGTTCGGGCAGACCTCCAACAAGTTCGTCCTCGGAACCAGCGTGCGCTTCACGGTACCGGTGCTCTCGAAGATCCCGATTCTCGGTGCCGTGTTTACCAACGTCTACCCATTTGAAGTGCTGATCATCATCATCGCGGTGGTGATGTGGTATGTGCTGTACCAGACACCATATGGCATGCACCTGCGGGCCTGCGGCGATAACCCACATGCTGCGGATGCAGCCGGTATCGATGTCAACCGTGTGCGGACCATCGCGGTTATGCTCTCCGGCGGGCTTTCTGCCATCGCCGGCATGAGCTACGCCTACTCCGTCACGGCAAGCTTCTCGCCGAGCATTTACCTCGGCATCGGCTATCTGTCGATCGCGGCGCTGATCTTCGGCAACTGGTCCATCCTGCCGACACTCGGTGCCTGCCTGATCTTCGGCTTTGCAAGAAGCGGCGGCCAGGCGCTGATCCAGCAGCTCGGCATGCCATCGACCTACAATGATCTGGTCAGAATCCTCCCGTATGTGCTCACTCTGTTCCTGCTGGTCTTCTTCAGCAAACACAACAACAGTCCGAGAGCACTCGGCGAGATCTATGATAAAGGAAAGAGGTAACTTTTCAGGACCGACAAGAATTCGAAAAAAAGCGGCAGAAAGCTTGCTTTCATGACCGCTTTCTTTCGAATTCTTACCGGCCGGATCGGCCGGGCTTATAGACCAGAGTTGCGAAGCAACGATGAGCCGCGCAGCGGCGGTCTATAAGAGGTCCTACAAAGAAACAAGTAACTTGAAAGGAAAAAACGATTTATGTACGATGCATGGAAGAAAGTCCTGACGAATCAGGAAGACAACCATATGCTGCCATTCTTCTGGCAGCATGGTGAGGATGAGGCAACACTCCGGGAGTATGTCCGCACAATTCATGATGCGAACATCGGTGCATTCTGCGTGGAATCACGTCCGCATCCGGATTTCTGCGGCCCGAAGTGGTGGCAGGACATGGATGTGATCCTCGATGAAGCAAAGAAATACGGGATGCAGGTGTGGATTCTCGATGATTCCCATTTCCCGACCGGCTTTGCAAATGGTGCGTTCACGCAGGCCGTCACGGATGGTTCCGAGAAAGGCCTGACGGCGGAGGAGAATCCGGATATTGCACTGCTCCGGGAGAGCCTGGTGGTGCAGTATGTAGAGGTGCCGGCAGAGGGAATCACAATTGATCTTGCAGATTACAAGGAAGCTGCGCCGTGGCAGCCGAGCCAGATCGAAGGGATGATGCTCCGCGGGAAGACCTTCCCGACGTTCCATGATGACAAGCTGGTGGCCGTCGTGGCGCTGGAGAAGAGTGGGGCGTCGGTGGATCTGACAGATACCGCGAATGCAGACGGAAAGATCATCTGGAAACCGGAGAATGAGGGAGCGAAGATCGCGATCCTCCACACGACGAAGAGCCGTGGCCCGCACCGGGATTATATGAACATGATGCTGAAGGAGTCCTGCCGCAAGCTCATCGATGCCGTCTATGAGCCGCACTGGGCACACTACGCAGATGATTTCGGCAAGACCATCGCCGGCTTCTTCTCGGATGAGCCGGAGATCGGAAATGGTCATCTGTATGCGTTCGGCGAACGGATCGGCGAACTGGATGATCAGTGCTGGAGCGCGGAAGTTGCAGAGGCTCTTCAGGAGAAATGGGGTGCGGATTTCCGCAGATTCCTTCCGTTTATCTGGAACCAGGAGGGGGATCCGGACCTGCAGGCCAGAATCCGCTGTGCATATATGGATGCGGTGACCCGCGCCGTCGAAAGAGACTTTTCCTTCCAGGTCGGTGACTGGTGCCGTGCGCACGGTGTCCGCTACATCGGCCATCTGATCGAGGATGATCATCAGCATACCAGAACCCTCAGCTCCCTCGGCCACTATTTCCGCGGCCTTGCCGGCCAGGATATGGCAGGTGTCGATGACATCGGCGGCCAGATCATGCCGCAGGGCGAAGCGATCGGACCGGGCAATTTCCTGCATCCGGAGCGTGACGGTGAGTTCTGGCACTATACCCTCGGCAAGCTCGGTGCCTCCGGCGCTGCGATCGACCCGCTGAAGCATGGCGATGCCATGTGTGAGGCGTTCGGCGCGTATGGCTGGGGCGAGGGTGTCCAGATGATGAAATACATCGCGGACCATCTGATGGTGCGCGGCATCAACAACTTTGTTCCGCACGCATTTTCACCGATGGCTTTCCCGGATCCGGACTGCCCGCCGCATTTCTATGCACACGGCCATAACCCGCAGTACCGCCATTTCGGTGCGCTGATGAAATACATGAACCGCGTGACCACCCTGACGTCGGAAGGGAAGAGCATCACCCCGGTGGCGATCCTCTACAATGCAGAGGCTGACTGGTCCGGCGGAAACTTCATGATGCTGCAGAAGGTGGCGATTCCGCTCTACGATCATCAGATCGATTATCATTTTATCCCGGCAGATGTCTTTGCTGACAGAGAGCATTTCCATACGGAGATCACAAGGGCCTGCAGCAGGACGCCGGAGGGCGAGGAACTGATCTGCGGCGGTCTCGGGGTCAACGGAAACAACTATTGTGCCCTTCTGATCCCGCAGATGGACTACATCCCACAGGCTGTCGCAAAGGCAATTCCGGAGCTCGTGGATACCTGCGCGAAGGTTGCCTTCATCGGCGGAAAGCCGGTGGCGACCGTCGAGGGTGGCCACGGAGATCCGTGTCTTGTGGCACTTGCAGAGATTCCGGTCATCGAGCCGGAGGAGATCCCTGCATTCCTCGAGGGTCATGGTTTCACGAACGCCTTCATTGCACCGGCAAACAACCGGATCCGGATCTACCACTATCACCGTACAACCGGCGAGAAGTTCTATTTCCTGGCAAATGAAGGGACGGAGACCTACGAAGGTGAAGTGACGATCCCGGGTGTCCACAGCTGGTGCTGGTACGACGCATGGTTCAACGTGACCGGACCGGTTCATGTGGCAGAAGGAGAGGATGTGACGGTCGCGAAGGTTCGCATCGAGCCGACCAAGACCATCTTCCTGATGCTCGATCCGGAGGATGCTGCTGCGATTGCACCGTCCAAAGCTGTTGCCGCGAAGAACGGTGTCGACTGGAGCGAGGGCTGGACACGCAGCACCTGCGTGCCGGTCGAATACAAGGGCTTTGCAGAGACCGTATTTGAGAATGCGAAGGAAGTCAGCCTGCCGGATGCGCTTGAAGAAGAGGCACCGGTCTTCTCAGGCTTCGTCCGCTATGAGAAGACGCTTCATATTGATGCAGTGACCGATACGATGCTCGAGATCACCGATGCGGCAGAGGGTGTAGAAGTCTTTGTGAACGGTGAGAGTCTTGGCATCCAGATCGTGCCGGGGTACTACTACAACCTGACACCGTACCTCGTGGCCGGCGAGAACCGGATCACGATCGAAGTCGCGACGACGCTGGAGCGTGAGATGTCCCAGATCCCGAATCCGCTGGCAGCCTATGTCGGCGGCGCACCGGAGCCGACCTCGAAGTCCGGCATCTGCGGGCAGGTGAAAATATATCGTTGAATTTTACGTAAAATAATGCTATAATTTTCTCAAAGGAGGTGGAAGAGGATGCCGATTATACAACCAATCTCTGATCTGAGAAATTATTCAACTGTTCTTGAAAAAGTACAGCCGGGAACGCCTGTATATTTGACGAAGAATGGTCATGGTGCATATGCGGTGATCGATATTGCGGATCACGAAGATTATATGAATACAAAGGCAGCTCTGAAGTTTATGTGTGAGATGAACCGCGGGCTGGAAGCAGGCGATGAGAATGGATGGCTTTCTGCTGACGAGATCAGGAATCACATAAGGGAGAAACACCATGCAATGCAAAGTTAAGTACTCACCTGAATTCCAGAATGATCTGGACAAAATCTGGGAGTATATTGCATTAGAACTGTCCAATCTATCTGCAGCGGATGATATCGTGCCCGGATTGCTGGATGTGACGGAAAAGCTCTATGAGAATCCGGAAGCCGGACGGAGAATCTTTCTTCCTGGTGGAATGGAAAGCGGATATCGTTTTGTTATTTACAAACAGTATCTGGCAATCTACTGTATCAGGGAGAAGGATGTTCTTGTCCTGCGGGCGGTCCATACGCTGCAGGATTATATCCGTACAATCATTACGAATAAGTTCATCTGATGAACTGAAAAGGCAGTGGCGAAAAGCCACTGCCTTTTGTCAACCGGTTCATGATCAGATCGATCAGCACTCGTAGTCGCAGACCATCCTGACTTTGACGTTTGGGCGAACAGCACCGGTCGCGACGGCGACATGTGCCGGATGCACGGTGTAGCCTGCAAGGGCTTCTGCATCTTCAAATGTGGAGTCCAGCATCAGATCTGCGTTGGAGCTGCCGAGCAGGCCGTCCTTGATGACCTTGATGGAGACAAGTCCCGGGATCTGGCCCTGCAGTCCCTCGAGGCCCTCTTTGATATTGTTCTTGATTGTCTCTTTTTCTTCTGCGCTGAATTCATCCTTCAGCTGCCATAAGATGTAGTGCTTTACCATGTCAGTGGCTCCCTTCCTATGCGTGCATGTGTTTTTTTATTCTGCGTTCTCAGCTTCGTCTGTCTCGCCGGCATCCTCTGTAGACACTGCTTCAGCAGTCACTTCAACATCCTCTGCATCATCAGCCTCATCAGCTTCTTCAGCCTCGTCTTCCTCGTCCATGTCATTGAGGAGTTCCGCTGCGTCCACGGCTGCCTCGACGGCAGCGGCTTCCGCGGCGGTTTCCGTGACTTTCACAGTTGTTTCTTCTTCGTCCGTATCCATCAGATCTTCCAGGGTGATCCGGCTCATGTCTTCCGGTGTCGGGCTGTCGAGGACTGCCACGCGTCTTGCCTGGTTTGTGATGATCTCCTCGAAGAGGTTTCTGACCTCACGGGCATTTGCAAAGTTCTCGAGCTGCGTCAGTTTCCGGAGGGTGATGAGGGCGCGGACCTGCTTCTTCACATCCTCATCCATCTGATAGTCGTATTTCTTGCAGTTCATCTCGAAGATGGCCATCAGCTCATCGATGGTATAATCCGGGAACTCGATGTATTTGTTAAAGCGGGACTTCAATCCCGGGTTGCTGTTGATGAAATTCTCCATCGGGCCGGTGTAGCCTGCAACGACGACGATGAAGTCGTCGCGGTGATCCTCCATGGCCTTCAGGATGGTATCGATTGCTTCCTTTCCGAAGGCATCGTCCGCATTGTTCGCGAGGGCGTAGGCTTCATCGATAAAGAGGACGCCGCCCATGGCTTCCTTGATCTTCTCCTGGGTCTTCAGTGCGGTCTGGCCGACATAGCCGGCGACGAGGCCGGAGCGGTCGACTTCCACGAGCTGGCCCTTGGAGAGGACACCGATGTTCTTGTAAATTCTCGCGATGATCCGGGCGACGGTCGTCTTGCCGGTTCCCGGATTCCCGGTAAATACCAGGTGAAGGGAGACCGGAACGGATTTCAGGCCAGCATCCTTACGCATCTTCTGGACCTGGACGAAATCGGTCAGTTCCTTGACATCATGCTTGATGGTCGTGAGACCGATCAACGCATTCAGCTCTTCAATCGGGTCGGTTTCCGGTTCTTCCTGCTTCTGGGGCTGTTCCTCTGGTTTCGGGACAGCAGTAGCGGTCTGGACCTTCGGCTTATCGTCGTTCCCCATCGCATTCACTTCTGCGGCGGACATCGGCGGCGGATTCTTCTTGACGGCCTCGATCAGCGGATCGGTGTTCATCATCTTCCGCATCTCATCGAGAACGCTGTTAAAATCAGACAACGGATCCTTCCCGGCATTTTCAGAAACCTTGCCCGCAAGTTCATCATGCATGGTTCCGTTCTTGCTGAGATCATCCATCTTTTTCAGGTCATCAAAAAAATCACTGTAGAGATCTTTTAACTTATCGTTTGACATGACTGTGTTACCACCATTCTATGAGATATCGTGATCATTCTTCAGGACATGTTCCGTGGAATGCTGCCTGCATTTCCATATTCATCCTGAACATACCCAGTATACCAGACTGCCACCCAATTGAAAAGGATTTCTTTCAGCGGTAGAGCAGTGGTCTTGCGACTTTCCGGTTGAAGAAATCGATCAGCGGGCCCATGCAGAATGCAGTGAGGATGGTGCCGAGTCCCGGAAGGACGCCGCCGGAGCCGCCGGTCAGCACCGCGATCGTGCCGATCAGGACGCAGATGGAGTCCGCGACGATTCGGACAAGGCGGAACTGCCAGCTTTTCTTTTTTGCCAGATAGATCGGGATGGCGTCGTAGACCGAGACGCCGAGGTCAGCAGTCATATAGAATGCCGAGGCGAAGCACATGACGACCAGGCCGATGGCGAGCAGCAGGAAGCGGGAGAGGAAGGTCAGCCCGGGTTCTGCGCCGGAAGCGGCTGCAACATGCGGCAGGACCGGCAGCAGATATTTTTCCAGCAGGCTCTGTGAAAAGGAAACGATATAGCCTGTCAGGAACAGGTTGATGAAGGTCGCGATCCCGATGTAGTGCCGGTCGAGGATAAGGTCGACGGCAAGGAAAAGGAAGCTCAGGATCATGTAAAATGTCCCGTAGCTTGCGATCCTGGAGAATTTCCCCCAGAGCCCCATCGCAAAGCACTGGAAGGGATCCACGCCGAAGAGCGAGCAGCGGAAAAAGGCAACTGCCGCTGCGCAGAGAGTGGTGCCAAATAAGGTCATGAGGATCCGGCGGCGGATCATGGTTGAGAGCGCGTGCTCTTTGTGTGTGCTCTGTCCGTTCTGTCCTGTCTGTTCGTTCATAGCCTGTTTGTCTCCCGATAGAATCAATGAATAGCAAAAGGAAAACCCCAGCCGCCAAGCGGCGACCGGGGTCTATCTTACGCTTTTTCTGATCGAAGTGCAAGCAGATTGTGCACTACATGACCTGTCCTGTCTTATCTGGTGATGATTTCAACCGGGACGTCGAAGATCTTGGCGACCTTCAGGATGGTATCGATGTGTCTGCCTGTCGCAGCTCCGAAGTGATGGGTCGGGCCTGCCTCGCTCCAGCGGGTGACGAACTCGGTCGCACCGCAGGTGAAACGGGTACGCATATTGGTATCGCCGATGGAGAGAATCTTACCTGGCTCATTCACACCTTCCGCAACGACGAACTTGAAGTGGCCGTCGCCGTCCTGTGTGATGGCAAGGTAGGTAATCGGGCCATCATACGGATAGAACTGGGTCAGATAGCCGCCGCCGGTCTTGCCGTGGAAGACCTTGACGATCTTCATGGTCGGCTTCTTGTCGGAGATGTCTGCATCACCGGAGCCCGAGTGGCCGATGATCGCGATATCATCATTGAAATCGATGGAGTACATCTCAGCGAGCTGGCCGGTGCCGGAGATGGTCTTCAGGATGCTCATGGCCATGGCAACCTTCATATCACCTTCGACCGCGCAGGCTGTGCTCTGCTTGATCAGCATGGAAAATGCAGGGATCAGCATGGAGTCGAGGACGCCTGCCTTGCCGGTTGCAAATCCATCGTAATGGGAAGCGATGAGGCCGATCTGCTCGTCCTTCACCCACTGCTCAAAAGCAACGACGTATTTCGCCATCTCCCAGACTTCTTCGATGCTGCCGCCGCCCTCGATATCGAAGGTATCCAGGATATCCTGAGCCTTTTCGCGGATTGCAGCTTCATCGGTGATGTTGTCGGCGATTGCCCACATCTTCTCCCAGTCAAACTGCTTGGTGTAGAGATGCATTCTTCTGTACAGGTTGGACTCGTCGATGTAGAGGTCCATCATGCCCGGATATGGTCTGCCGATCTGTGCGATGTTTGTGTCGCGGAATCTTCTTCTGACCTGGGCAGCCTTGCACCAGTCGTCGATCTCCGCCTGAACCTTCGGATCTCCGCCTTCGACAACGCCGGTGATCACGGCATGTCTCTTGCCGAAACGATTGAGGTCAGCAACCATCTCGCCGACAGCGCCGCAGGCATAGCCTTCACCGAGCCAGGAAGCAATATCGGTATGGTCATAGTCAAGTGCTTTCAGCTTCTGGACATTCACCAGAACGACCGGGACATCCAGGTCTTTGACAGCCGGAAGCATGTTGTAGGAAGTTGCATAGGTCAGCAGCTGCAGGAATACGAGATCGACATCCGCTGCGCGGAACTTGTCGCCGGCTGCCTGGGACTGCTCTTTTGTTGTGACGATGCCACCGTCGATGATCTCGACAGTATCCGGAATTGTCTTTTTAAATGCTTCGTACTGTGCCTCGAATTCCGGTACGAGAGACGGGAACTGTGGCAGATAAGCGCCGAGTGCGATCGAGAAAACGCCAACTCTTGCTTTGGTTTCAACCAATGACTTGACTAACATAGATCATTCCTCCATCTGGATATTTTTTGAAAATAGATGTCCGCCGGATGCGGTGAAACATACAAATCAAATATAGCATTTCTCCGGGCAATCCGCAACCTTCTTTTCACAAATCAGGAAGTGATTCATGCCCGCTGTCATGAAGTTTGCCCGGACCATTTTCTCAGCTGATTTTCTCTGCCAGGGTCGCCCAGAAACACGGGATGCCGTGCTCGTGGAGATCGCCTGCGCCGTTGGTATCGTCATAGACATCAAGCAGCCGGAAGCCTGCCCGCAGCTGGCCGCCGATCTGCTCCCCGATGGTGTGGGAGAACTGCATGCCGCAGTCTTCCGCCTCGAGTGTCTTCCGCTGCGCTTCATTGACGAGCGGATCGAAGGGCAGTGTCCCGGTGATGTGCGTCTCGTCGTCCTCCTCAAACAGGAAGTTGATGCCGTTGTCAAGGCCTGCAAGCAGCCTGCCGCCCGGCTTCAGGATCCGGGCACACTCCTTCCAGACCGGCTCGACATCCTTGATGTAGCAGTTTGAAACCGGGTGGAAGATGAGATCGAAGAAGCCATCGGAGAAGGGCAGCGGCTGTGTCATATCCGCCCGGATCGCGTGGATGCGGTAGCCTTCACGTGCAGCAACCATCTTTTCCGCCTCGATCTGCTTCCCGGAATAGTCAAGCACCCAGCACTCCGCACCGGCAAGCGCGAAAAGCGGCATCTGCTGGCCACCACCGGAGGCAAGACCAAGGATACGCAGGCCGGAGAGAGAAGGGGCTGTGGCCTGGTCTGCCTCTTTCCTGTCTCCTGTGAACCACCATCCCGGGACCGGTTTGGTCGGTGTCAGGACGACCTGCCAGTCACCCTTGCGGGCTCTGTCACAGTCTTCGTGGGATACCGGCTGTCCCCACTCCCAGCCTTCCTCGACCCAGCGGTCAATCGTCGCTGCATTGATGTCCGTGTAGGTGCCGGAGGTGCGGCCGTTCTTGAAATAGCGGTAGGAATTGACGGGAAGGAATGAAGTGCCGGGCTCTGCCTTCCTGGCATAATCCCGGTCCTTGATATCCCGTTCCCAGGTTCCGACAAGCTCGAAACCGCATTTCTCGATGACCCGGTTGGAGCCGATGTTGGGCTCTGCCGCTTCGATGACAATTGTATCATAGCCGTCCGCAAGCAGTTCCTGCATGACCGCCCTGCAGGCTTCGGTCATGTAGCCGTGATTCCAGAAGGCTCTGCCAAGGACATAGCCGATGACCGGATTGCCATGGTGATAGCCGACCACATCGATCATGCCCATGAGGGTGTGGTCGCTCTGCCGCTCAATCCCCCAGCGATACGTCGTTTCATTTGTCTCATCATAGGCTGCTAACCAGATCTGAAGGATGGATTCCGTGACGGACTCATCCGAATGCGGCTCCCAGGTCAGATACTTTGTCACTTCCGGGTCATCCGCCCAGTTGGTGAAGATCTGATGGGCATCACCCGGCCGCAGTTTCCTCAGGAAAAGTCGTTCCGTCGTCAGTTCATGCATAGGACAGGCACCTCCTCTTTCTTGTTCCTTCTATTTTAGAGGGAATCAGACAAGAATACAAGCCATGTCCGGCAGGGTTCATTCGGGCGGGTTACGTATAAAATGGCCTGAAGTGGGGAACTGGCTACGGATAAGTAATCATTTTAAGCTTGTATATCCGTAACCATCTTCCCTATCGGCGGCAATTTGTGCTATACTGTCTGAAAACGTGACAGGGGGACTGCCGGCGCCGGAGAAAAACTGGTAAAAGAAGCCGGAAAGCCAGGAGGAACCGGAACGAACCCGGCTGGCAGTGTGGAGGATATATGATGAAATCAATTCGAGAGAGAATCGGCAAGGAATGGATCTTTTTTGATGGCGGGATGGGGACGCTTCTGCAGGAGGCAGGCCTGGCACCAGGTGAGCTGCCGGGGACCTGGAATCTCAGCCATCCGGAGGTGATCCGGAAGATTCACCGGGACTATTTCCTGGCCGGATGTCATGTCGTCAATGCGAATACATTCGGTGCGGATAGCCTGCATTACCCGGAGAATCTGGATGCGATCGTGACAGCCGGAATCCGGCTTGCAAAAGAAGCAAGAGAAGAAGCGAGACAAGAGATAAGAGAAGAGTCAGAAGAGCAGGATTTCTATGTCGCCCTGGATATCGGGCCGACGGGGAAGCTGCTTGCGCCGATGGGGGATCTGGCTTTTGAGGATGCGGTGGAGATCTTTGCGG
This sequence comes from uncultured Lachnospiraceae bacterium, assembly GCA_902783375.1. Classification (GTDB taxonomy): domain Bacteria; phylum Bacillota; class Clostridia; order Lachnospirales; family Lachnospiraceae; genus Catonella. The sequence goes on from CACZQN010000025.1 coordinate 56,199, forward strand.
AGGTGGTCCGGATCGGTGTGCGCGAGGGTGTGGACCTGATTCTCATCGAGACGATGAACGACAGCTACGAGGCGAAGGCTGCGGTGCTTGCGGCGAAGGAGAATTCGGATCTGCCGGTCTTTGTGACCATGGTCTTTGATGAATCCGGGAAGATGCTGACCGGCGGGACGCCGGAGTCGGCGACAGCGATGCTCGAAGGCCTCCGGGTGGATGCCCTGGGTGTCAACTGTTCCCTGGGACCGGCGCAGATGCTCGGGATCGCAAAGCGCTTTGTGGCGGCGTCGTCTCTGCCGGTCATCGTGAATCCGAATGCGGGTCTTCCGCGCTCGGAAAATGGCCTGACGGTTTATGATGTGGATGCTGCGTCCTTCACGGAGACGATGGAAGGAATTGCAGGTCTCGGAATCAGCGGCTGCGGCGGCTGCTGTGGGACGACGCCGGCGTATCTAAAGAAAGTCGTCGAGCGTGTGAAGAAGCTGCCCTTCGTACCGCCGGTGGCAAAGAAACAGACAGTAGTCAGCTCATTTTCCCAGACGGTTGTCATCGGTGAGAAGCCGGTCCTGATCGGGGAGCGGATCAACCCGACCGGCAAGAAGCCATTTAAAGAAGCACTGAAAAAGCATGATATCGACTATATCTTAAATGAAGGTCTGGCGCAGGAGGATGCGGGGGCGGATGTCCTCGATGTCAATGTAGGCCTGCCGGAGATCGATGAGCCGGCGATGATTGCGGAGGTGGTGACGAAACTTCAGAGCATCACCGCGCTGCCGCTGCAGATCGATACATCGGATCCGGTGGCCATGGAGCGTGCCCTCCGCCTGTACAACGGCAAGGCGATGGTGAATTCCGTCAACGGCAAGGAAGAGGTGATGCGGGAGATTTTCCCGCTGGTTGCGAAATACGGTGGTGTTGTGGTCGGTCTTGCGCTGGATGAGAGCGGGATTCCGGAGACGGCAGAAGGAAGAATCGCCATTGCGGAGAAGATTTACCGGACGGCAGCAGAGTACGGCATTCCGGCAAAGGATATCATCATCGACGGCCTGACCCTGACGGTTTCTTCGGATGCAAATGCGGCGCTGACGACGCTTGAGACGATCCGGCGGGTCCGGGATGATCTGGGCGGACACACAATTCTCGGTGTCTCGAATGTCTCCTTCGGGCTCCCTGCCAGAGAGATTCTCAATGCGAATTTCCTGACAATGGCCCTGATGAATGGCCTGTCGGCTGCGATCATGAATCCACTGTCACCTGCGATGATGCAGGCATACCGGGCATATCTCGCACTCAGCGGCCTGGACCGGAACTTCGAAGGATACATCAGCGCTTACCAGAACGCAGGGGCAGCGGTGGTGATGCCGGGCGGAAGCGGCGCTGGAAGCGGAGGAACCGGAAGTTTTGGACAGAACGGGAGTGCGGGCGCCGGGAGTGCAGGTGCAGGCGCAGGACAGAGCGGTGGCACCGGCGCCGGAGCAAACGGCGGTCAGGATGGCCTCATGAATGCGATCATCCGCGGTATGGCGGGGCCGGCAGCGGACCTGACAGAGGATGCATTGAAGAACAGTGCACCAATGGAAGTGATCAACAGCCAGATCATCCCGGCCCTCGATGTGGTCGGAAAGGGATTTGAAAAAGGAACAGTTTTCCTTCCGCAGCTGCTGATGAGCGCGGAGGCCGCCAAAGCGGCGTTTGAGGTGGTGAAGAGCCGCCTCGCCGGCGAGAATCAGGAGAGCAAGGGGACGATCGTGATTGCGACCGTGAAGGGAGACATCCACGATATCGGCAAGAACATCGTGAAGGTCATGCTTGAAAATTACGGATATACCGTCATCGATCTCGGGAAAGACGTCGCCCCGGAGAAGATTGTTGATGCGGCTTTAAAGTACGATGCAAAGATGGTTGGTCTGTCTGCGCTGATGACCACGACCGTCGGCGCGATGGAAGAGACCATCCGCCAGCTCCGCATCGCGGCACCTGCAGTCAAGGTGATGGTTGGCGGCGCCGTCCTCACACAGGAATATGCCGACCAGATCGGCGCCGATTACTATGCAAAGGACGCCATGGAAGGCGTCCGGGTGGCAGATCTGGTATTTGGAGCGTGAAAAAAAGGGGCTGTCGCCTCAGCCATAATCGTTTCATGATCATTCGCTGATACGACAGCCCCCGTACGTCTTCTCAGTCCCCGTGATGCCATTTCAGGTAATCATTGTATGTCTCAAACTGCGTCACTTCGCCTGCCGGAGTGACGAAATCGTAATGCTCTTGCGCACCATCACTGGATGGGTCGAGATAAAATAATACACCTTTGTCTGATGCCAGGTATGTAAGTGCATTTTCACCGGTATATTCAACGAATTTCTTCAGTCCGGTTCCATCGAGATCCATAGCATACACGCTGAGTGTAACCATCATCTTATCATTTTCGAAGTTGTGTTTCCTGTAACCGATAAACGGTTTATAGCCATTGTCGGTGTCGAAGAGATTGAAAAAATCGAGCATATATCCGGAAGGAGCATTGATCTTTTTGACGACCTTGTTCTGAGAGCAGTCGAAGATGCGTGCCGTGTTTGTTCCGGCGTCTCTCATATAGATATACTGGCCATAGCCTGATTCATAGAATGTGTTTGCTTTACAGCCTTTTTTCACCTTCGTTGCCATGTCATAGCGGTAAAGATTGCCGGTCTGATTGTCTCCATAATAATAGTAGATTACCCCATTATAATAGTTCCAGAGGGATGCCGTTGCTGCGGTCTTTGATTTGAACCCAAACAGGCGAGTCATCTTTCTGGTACCGGAAAGATTGACCTGGTAAACATAGTGCTTCAGACCATCCGCCGAATCCTGGGTGAAGTAGACATAACTGTCTGTAAAGATGACTCCCTGTGGAACGACATCCGGCTGTGTCTGGAAGAGGTAACGCCCTTTATTACTCAACGTTTTGGAGTAATACACATAGTAGCGGCCGTTGTTCTGTCTGACAGCCCAGACATAACCCATTAAGTACATAGAAGTCTCATCAATGATTGACTGATTCCCGGAGTCTTCGGTCCAGATTTCAGTGATACGACTTACATGTTCAGCTGCCTGGGCACTTACGGCTTCTTTGCCCGAGATGACAAAACATACACCAAAGAGCACTATTAGAGCGGCAAGCCATGTCAGTTTCTTTTTCATGGAGCACCTCCTTTGAATCATGTAAAGTGAAATGGAAATGAGTTGATTTCATTTTTATTATACCACAAAGGATCGTAACTTAAAACTAGGATAAGAAATCTGTTTTTAGACCAGTATATCCGTGATCAGCAACCGGGGAATCATCCCGGCGCGTGAATGCAGGCTGCGGCAGATGACGCAGCCAGAATCAGCGGAATAATTAACAAGCCCTGCAGGCACTGGTTTCAGTGACTGCAGGGCTCGTCTTTTCATGAAATTCCTTTTTCAGAAAGCAGATGATACAGAACAAGTCTTCCAGCTTTCAGACAGAATCCTTTGGTCTTAGCCCTTGTTGTTCCGCCATTCATAGTAACCGGATAAGGAGTCAAAGCTTGTTACTTCTCCTGCTGATGTGACAAAATCATAGCGGGAGGTCCTGCCGCCGTTGTCAGTGGTTTCCTCGATCAGGAACAGAGCACCGCCCGGCGATGTGGACATGAACGAGGCATTTTCCCCTTTGTGCTCGGAAAGCAGTTTCAGACCGCTACCATCGGCGTTTGCGATATACACTTTGAACGACACCATCATTTTGTCGTTTTCGAAGTTTCTTTGCGTGTAACTGATTGCAGTCTGAAAACTTTCTTCCATCGGGAACGGACCAATGGAATCCAGTGCAAATCCAGAAGGTGCATTGATCTTTTTGATAATCTTGTTCTGGGCACAGTCGAAGATACGGACAGTCTCCGCGTCGACGTCTTTCATGTAGAGGTACTGCCCAAAGATGTTCTCGAAAACTGTATTCGCTTTACAGCCTTTCTTTGTCTTCGTGGCTGTATCATAGCGGTAGAGACTTCCGATTCCTGTCTCTTTGTCTTCATAATAATAGAAGATCCTGCCGTCATAGTAGTTCAGGATGGAAGACTTCGCAGCTGTTTTTGACTTGAACCCGAACAGGCGGGTCATTTTTCTGGTTCCAGAGAGATTGACCTGGTAGGCATAGTGCTTCAGACCGTCCGCCGAATCCTGTGTGAAATAGACATCACTGTCTGTGAAGACGATTCCTTCCGGAGTAACATCCGGCTGCGTCTGGAAGAGGTAACGGCCTTTCCCGCCTCTTTCCTTAGCGTAATACACGTAGTAGCGGCCGTTGTCCTGTCTCACGGCCCAGACGTAGCCGAAGGTTTCGTCAATTCCAGGAGCAGCGATTTGCTGCGGATAGGCCTTATTGCCCCAGATTTCGACAATACGGACCCCACCTTCAGCTGCCTGAACCCTCACGGCCTCTTTGCCCGAGATGACAAAAAATACGCCAAAGAGCACCGCCAGCGCGGTAAACAACACCAGTTTCTTTTTCATGATACGCCTCCTTTTCAGAAAACAATAATAGCAAATCACTAGGATGCCATTTCCTTTATTTTACCAGAAGTGTCAGGAAATGAAAAGAGGAAATAGAGTGTTCGGAGCCGTCTCTGTGCTCAGAACAATCTCTTCGTTCGGAGCCATTTTTGCATTCAGAACCATCTCTCGGGGGATTCGGGTTCGCTGGTTACGTATAAGACAGGCAAAAGGGGTGAGATTCACCGTAATACAGGAATTTCCAGTTCCAATATTTACGGATAAGTCATCCATATAAATGGAATTATCCGTAGTGAAAATGATGAAAAGTGAGCGCACTCCTTCCATTTCTAATCAGAACAGGAATCATGGCTACGGATAAGAGACAGAATGTCCAGTTGTTATCCGTAAAATCATTATCTGGAAATAAATGGATTACGGATAAGATACTACTCTGGTGCGGTATATCCGTAACGATTTTTCGGAATGACAGGAATTGTATATCTCAGTGGGGATGTCCCCACTGAGATATACGCTCCGCGAGGATGCGTACGCGTGCGAAGTGGTATTTGTTGCCTTACGGCAACTCGCACGCGACGCCAAGACTCGCGAGCGAGTCTTGAATATTTTCAATAACGACGATTGCGAAAAAGTTTAAAAACCCGCGAAAAAATACTTGCCAATTTTCAAAATTCGTGCATAATATTACGAAGAACAATTTCAGGGACGATAAGGGATTTGCTGAAGACGGATCAAATGCTTGCATTTGCATCCGGATATCAGCAAAGACCGGTATGGGGGCTGAAAGCCCCCATAAGCCGCAGCCAGGAGCTGCAGGGCGTGCGAAGCAGCACGCAGCGGAAAGCGCGAAGCGCGGGCTGCGGCATCGGCCCGTAGAGGGACGAGCACCCGGCCATGGGCTGCGGCATCGGCCTATCTCTGACCTGAAATCATAAGACAGAACTCGAACGGCAGCAACACCCGCCGCGCCTCTTTCCGGCGGCGGAAGAAAGGAGACATATGCCACAAAGGACAGATATCCATAAGGTACTCATTATTGGCTCCGGGCCGATTGTCATCGGTCAGGCGTGTGAGTTTGACTATTCCGGGACGCAGGCGTGTAAGGCGTTAAAGAGTCTCGGTTATGAGATCGTTCTCGTAAATTCGAACCCGGCTACGATTATGACGGATCCGGGTACTGCTGACGTCACTTATATTGAACCGTTGAATGTAGACCGGTTGACCCAGATTATTGCGAAAGAGCGTCCGGATGCCCTTCTCCCGAACCTCGGTGGTCAGTCCGGTCTTAATCTTTGCTCAGAACTCTACAAGGCCGGCGTTCTCGACCAGTACAACGTCCAGGTCATCGGCGTCCAGGTCGATGCGATCGAGCGCGGCGAGGACCGGATTGAGTTCAAGGAGACCATGGCAAGCCTTGGCATCGAGATGGCAAAGAGTGAGGTCGCTTACAGCGTCGAGGAAGCCCTTTCCATCGCAGACGGCCTTGGCTATCCGGTGGTTCTCCGCCCGGCTTACACCATGGGTGGTGCCGGCGGTGGTCTCGTCTATAATAAGGAAGAACTGAAGGTGGTCTGTGCAAGAGGCCTGCAGGCTTCCCTGGTGCACCAGGTCCTCGTTGAGGAGTGCGTGACCGGCTGGGAAGAGCTGGAGCTTGAGGTTGTCCGTGATAAGGACGGCCGGATGATCACCGTCTGCTTCATTGAAAATGTCGATCCGATGGGCGTGCATACCGGTGACTCCTTCTGTACCGCACCGATGCTGACCATTTCCAAAGATGTCCAGAAGAGACTGCAGGAGCAGGCTTACAAGATCGTCGACAAGATCGGCGTCATCGGCGGTACGAACGTACAGTTCGCACACAACCCGGTGGATGACCGGATCATCGTCATCGAGATCAACCCGAGAACTTCCCGTTCCTCGGCACTGGCTTCGAAGGCAACCGGTTTCCCGATCGCACTGGTCTCTGCAAAGCTTGCAACCGGCCTGACCCTGGCAGATATTCCTTGTGGAAAATACGGCACCCTCGACAAGTATCATCCGGATGGCGACTACGTCGTAGTCAAGTTCGCCCGCTGGGCATTTGAAAAGTTCAAGGGCGTTGAAGATAAGCTCGGTACCCAGATGCGAGCAGTCGGTGAAGTCATGAGCATCGGCAAGACCTATAAGGAAGCTTTCCAGAAGGCCATCCGCTCCCTCGAGAAGGGCCGCTACGGCCTCGGCCATGTCGGAACTTTTGACCAGTGGACGAAGGATGCCCTGCTGACAGCCCTGAAGACACCGAACAGCGAGCGCCATTTCCAGATGTATGAAGCAATCCGGAAGGGTGCAACGGTCGAGGAGATCCATGAAGCAACACATGTGAAGCGCTACTTCATCGAGCAGATGAAGGAACTGGTGGAAGAGGAAGAAGCACTGGTCGCTGCTTTCAAGGGCCAGGTCCCGTCCGATGCAGCGCTGACACAGGCAAAGAAAGATGGTTTCTCCGACAAATATCTCTCCGAGATCCTCGGTGTTCCGGAGCAGGATATCCGCGAGAAGCGCGAGGCGCTGGGTGTTGTTGAGACCTGGGATGCAGTCCACGTCTCCGGCACAAAGGATTCGTCCTATTTCTATTCGACCTACAATGCACCGGACAACAACCCGGTCAACCCGGAGACAAAGAAGATCATGATCCTCGGCGGCGGCCCGAACCGGATCGGCCAGGGTATCGAGTTCGACTACTGCTCCGTCCATGCAGCACAGTCCCTGAAGAAGCTGGGCTTTGAGACGATCATCGTCAACTGCAACCCGGAGACGGTCTCCACAGACTATGATACTTCCGACAAGCTCTACTTCGAGCCGCTGACACTCGAAGATGTGCTGTCGATCTATAAGAAAGAGAAGCCGCTCGGCGTGATCGCACAGTTCGGCGGCCAGACACCACTGAATCTCGCAGCTGACCTGGAGAAGAACGGCGTCAAGATCCTCGGTACCTCCCCGGCGGTCATCGACCTTGCTGAGGACCGTGACCAGTTCCGTATGGTCATGGATAAGCTCGGCATCCCGATGCCGGAATCCGGCATGGCAACGACCGTTGAAGAGGCCATCAAGATCGCAAATGGCATCGGCTATCCGGTCATGGTCCGTCCTTCCTACGTCCTCGGCGGACGTGGCATGGAAGTGGTCTACGATGATGACAGCATGGCAGACTACATGCGCGCTGCAGTCGGCGTGACACCGGACCGCCCGATCCTGATCGACCGTTTCCTGCATCATGCGATGGAGTGTGAGGCAGATGCGATCAGCGACGGAACGCATGCCTATGTACCGGCGGTCATGGAGCACATCGAGCTCGCAGGTATCCATTCCGGCGACTCCGCATGCATCCTGCCTTCGAAGCACATTTCCGAGAAGAATCTCGAGACGATCCGTGATTACACGAGAAAGATCGCTGAGGAAATGCATGTCGTCGGCCTGATGAACATGCAGTACGCGATTGAGGACGACAAGGTCTTCGTGCTGGAGGCAAATCCGCGTGCGTCCCGTACCGTGCCGCTTGTCTCGAAGGTCTGCGGTATCCAGATGGTGCCGATCGCGACCGATATCATTACCAATGAACTGACCGGCAATCCTTCCCCGGTTCCGACGCTCGGCGAGCGGAATATCCCGTACTACGGCGTGAAGGAAGCGGTCTTCCCGTTCAACATGTTCCAGGAAGTCGACCCGATCCTCGGGCCTGAGATGCGTTCGACCGGTGAGGTACTCGGCCTTGCAAGAACAGCCGGCGAAGCATATTTCAAGGCACAGGAAGCAGCTGGTTCGAAGCTTCCGCTTTCCGGTACCGTACTGATCTCCGTGAACAGCCAGGATAAGCCGGAAGTCGTTGAGGTGGCAGAGGCTTTCCATAAGGCAGGCTTCAAGATCCTTGCAACCGGCGGCACCTGTGATCTGATCACAAAGGCAGGTATCCCGGCTGAGCGGATCAACAAGATCTATGAAGGCCGCCCGAACATCGCAGATGCGATGACCAACGGCCAGATCCAGCTGGTGGTCAATTCCCCGATCGGAAAGGCCAGCGCACATGATGACAGCTATCTGAGAAAGAATGCCATCAAGAACAAGATTCCATACATCACCACCATTGCTGCCGCACGTGCTGCCGCAGAAGGCATCACCTACATGAAGGAGCACGGCCAGGGAACGATCCACTCCCTGCAGAAGTGGCACAAGATGATCACCATGGAATAAAGAAGAAACATATCATCTGGGACGCCGGACATCTGTCCGGCGTCTTTTTGTGCGATCAGACAGGAGAGGCGTGAAATCTTCAGCAAATGATAGACAGGAAAGGGGATTCTCTGGTAAAATATATTTACTGATAAAAGACAGGGAAGCTGTCTATTGTGAGACAACAGCTGCCGGGAGGGAGGTGGCAGTGTGGAAAATTTCTATACGGAATACAGGCAGAAACTCCGGACGCCGGAGGAAGCGGTCCGGGTGGTGAAAAGCGGGGACTGGGTCGACTATACGTCCAACATCGGATTCCCGGTTCTGTTAGACCGGGCCCTGGCAAAGCGCAGGGAAGAACTCACCGACGTGAAGATCCGGGGGAACCTGATCAATGGCCCGATTGAGACCGTGGAATGTGACCCCACACGGGAACATTTCTACTATAACAGCTGGCATCTGTCCGCCTATGAACGGAAATTGTGCGACAGGGGACTCTGCAATTTTATCCCGATGATCTTCCGGAATGTCGTGCCATATTACCGGTATTTCCTGACCGTCAACGTCGCCATGATGTGCGTGACACCGATGGACAAGCACGGATATTTTAATCTTTCATCCGCGACCGGTGTTGCAAAAGGAATCCTCGATAAAGCAGATATCGTCCTGGTGGAGGTCAATGAACACCTGCCGCATATCTACGGGGGTTTTGATGAGAGCATCCATATCTCTGAGGTGGATTATGTGGTGGAGGGAGAGCATCCGCCGCTCCCGGAATTCCCGATCCATCCGCCGACGAAAGAGGATATTGCGATCGCAGACCATATTCTGCCGTTTATTCGGGATGGTGCGGTGCTGCAGCTGGGTATCGGATCTCTGCCGAACGTGATCGGGGCGGAGATCGCGAAGTCAGATCTGAAGGATCTTGGCATGCACACGGAGCTCGGCGGCGATGCGTACTATGAACTGTACAAAGCTGGAAAGCTGACCAACCGCCTGAAGAATATCAACCGCGGGAAGGGCGTGCTGGGAATGGCATTCGGCTCCAGGGATTTCTACACCTGGATCGATCAGAACCCGGGTGTGATCGCCTGCCCGCTGGAATATGTCAATGCGCCGGAGACGATCGCACAGATGGACAATGTGATCTCCATCAACAACTGTATCGCCGTGGATCTGTACGGGCAGATCAGCGCGGAGAGTGCGGGAACAAGGCAGATCAGCGGAACCGGCGGACAGCTGGATTTCCTGACAGGCGCTGCGATGAGCCATGGCGGGAAGGCATTCATCACGATGACGTCCTGCTACCGGGATAAGGATGGCGTGCGGCACTCCCGCATCGTGCCCACCTTTATGGGGGATATCGTGACGAGTCCGAGAAGCCAGGTCTACTACCTGGTAACAGAATACGGGGCTGTCAATCTGACAGGACGGACGACGTGGGAACGTGCTGAGATGCTGATCAGCATCGCGCACCCGGATTTCCGGGAGGAACTGATCGCTGCGGCGGAACGCCAGAAGATCTGGCGCCATTCGAACAAAAGATAACAGATTCCTGTGAGCGTATGAAAGGGAGAGCAGAAGTGACAAAAAAAGAATTTCTTGCATGTGCAGCGCGTATTTTCCGAGAAATCGATCAGAACACCGTACATTTGCCGGAAGAGGATGTGGACATCCCGGTCCTGATGCCGCCGGTGATCGGCATCGCCGGGGCGGAGGATCCGCTGTATGAGGAGTTCCTGAAAGCGGAGGTCATCGGCCCGGAATTCAAGAAGCCCGGCTTCTGGCTCGAGGGCGCGCAGAGCGTTGCGGCCTTTTTCTTCCCGTTTTCGGAGGAAATCAAGGTCCGCAGGAGAGCCAGCAAAGAGCCGAATGATGAATCCTGGGCGTATGGTTATGTGAAAAAGGACGAGATTGTAAATACTTTTTTAGATCGTTTGATTGCGGCAATCAGGGAGATGGGCTTCGACGCACTGGACCCGGTGCGGGATCCGCGGATGGAGCGACGTGTGGAGACCGTGAACATCGGCGGGACGGAGGACATGCATGTTTCGATCGCATGGTCGACGCGGCATATCTGCTATGTGGCGGGGCTCGGGACGTTCGGCATTCACAGGCATATCATCACAGAGAAGGGGTGCATGGGAACACTTGGGACGCTGGTCATGACGCTTCCACTTCCGGCAGACAGAAGACCGTACACCGGGGTGTATGAATACTGCTCGAACTGCGGGGTCTGCATCGATGCCTGCCCGGCAGGGGCCATCACGAAGGAGAATTACCGGAATCTGATACAGTGCAGCAGCTTCGCTGCGTCGCTGAAGGAGGTCTATCATTCCGGCTACTGCGGCCGCTGCATGGTCGGTGTGCCGTGCGAGAGCCGGAACCCGAAGGCATTTCCCAAATCGATTCTGATCAAGGACACGACCAGGGAACAGCGGATGATGATTGTGAAGAAATCGCTGGAGGTCTGCGGACAGGAGTGTGAATTCTGCAATGGCTGTGACAACCTTGGCGGCGGAAGGACGGAGACTTATTTCCAGCCGTATATTGACGGGCTGAAAGAACTTCGCGAGATCAATGCGGAATACCACGGGGGGACTGTGGTGTAACAGAACAGATGCAATGAAAGATGGAGGTTGTTCTGAAGATGGGAAATCAGGCGATGAATCTGAGACAGGTGAAGATTACGGATCCGTTCTGGAAAGAAGAGATGGAACTGGTTCGTAAGGAAGTGATTCCGTACCAGTGGGAAGCGCTGAACGATCGGGTTCCCGGTGCTGCGCCGAGCTTTGCCATGCACAATTTCCGTGCTGCCGCAAAGCTGCGGGAAAGGAGTCATGAAGAGGGATTCCGGCCGCCGGTCTTTACGGAAGCGGACTTTGAGGTGCTGCCGGAGGATCCGGCCAACCCGGATCCGGATCATTTCTATGGATTCCTGTTTCAGGATTCGGATTTTTACAAATGGGTTGAGGCGGTTGCCTATTCCCTGACGAATGTGCCGGATCCGGCGCTTGAAGAGACGGCGGATGCCGCGATTGACCTGGTGCGCCGGGCACAGGCGGAGGACGGGTATCTCGATACCTACTACATCCTGAACGGGAGGAATGCAGAGTTCACCAACCTGCGGGATAATCATGAACTGTACTGTTTCGGGCACCTGACGGAGGCCGCGGTTGCTTACTATGAGGCAACCGGAAAGCGCGAACTGCTGGAAGTTGCCATGAAATATGCGGCGTATATTGATGCGCACATCGGCCCGGAGGAGGGCAAGAAGCGCGGATATCCGGGCCATGAGATTGCAGAGATGGCGCTGGTCCGCCTGTACCAGGCAACCGGAGAAGAAAAGTATCTGGAACTTGGCAGATATTTTGTCGATGAGAGGGGACAGAGACCGAATTATTTCGATGCGGAGGGACATGCACTGCGATCCTGGCAGGAAGATGTGGATCCGAATTCCTACTACCAGGCGCACCGGCCGGTCAGGGAACAGGACGAGGCCCTTGGCCATGCAGTGCGGGCGATGTATCTGTATTCCGGGATGACCGATGTGGCCAGGCTGACCGGCGATGAGACGCTCGCGGAAGCCTGCAGGAAGCTCTGGCACAGCGTGACCCGCGAAAAGATGTATATCACAGGCGGCGTCGGATCCACCCATGTCGGCGAAGCGTTCACGCATCCGTTTGACCTGCCGAATGATACCGTCTATGCGGAATCCTGCGCGTCCATCGGGCTGATCTTTTTCGCAAGGCGGATGCTCCAGATGGAGCCGAAGAGCACCTATGCGGATGTGATGGAGAAGGCACTGTACAACACGGTGCTTTCCGGGATGGCGCTTGACGGGAAGAGCTTCTTCTATGTGAATCCGCTCGAGGTCCATCCGCTGTCCGACCACCGGGACCCGGGGAAACGGCACGTCGAGACGGTCCGGCAGAAGTGGTTCGGCTGCGCCTGCTGCCCGCCGAACATCGCGAGACTCCTGAGTTCGGTCGGAAGCTATGTTTATACGGAAGATGAGACCACGCTGTTCACCCATCTCTATATGGGGTCAGAGGTGACGAAGGACGTCCACGGCGTGCCGGTCCGTCTGTCCACAACGGTGGATCGGTCGGATGCCTTGAAATGGGTTGTGCGTATCGAGGTGGAGACGGAAGCGGATGATTTTGTTCTGGCACTGCGGATGCCGGCATGGAGTGATGTGCCGGTACTGGAAGCGGTGGGAGATACGGATGAGCGGTTCCGGGAGAAGGATGGCTATCTCTATATCCTTGGCCCATGGGGAAAAGAGACGCTGACTCTGACCCTTCCGCTGCGGCCGAGATTCATGAAGGCGGACAGCCGGGTCAGAGAAGATGCCGGCAAGGTCGCGCTGGTCTATGGGCCGACCGTCTACTGCCTCGAAGAGGTGGACAACGGTCCGGACCTCCATCTGATCAGCGTGAATCCGGAAGAATTTCTGAAGGAGATGCAGTTCAGTGAGATGATGATTGCAGGAAAACGGGCCCTCTCGATCCAGGGGCCGGGTTTCCGGGAAGAACCGGTGACAGAGGCAGGACTCTACTATGATGCCTGCGAGGTAAGCAGGAAGAGAACGCCGGTCACGCTGACCTGGATCCCTTACTATATGTGGGCGAACCGAGGTGAAAATGAAATGCAGGTCTTTGAGAGAGAGACCTGCTGATAGGGATGGGATCGCAGAGAAGCGCATAAAGGCTGGCGATCAGACCAGCCGGAGTGCGCTGGCAGCGGTCAGATAAGCCTGTATTCACAGTCGGTCTTGTCGCAGAAGTTGCAGTCTTTTGCGTGATTCGGCTGGTAGTCTTCCGTGATCCCGATAAAGGCTGTGACGGACTTGGTCGGAACCATCAGGAAACCATCCGTCAGGGTGATGCCGGTCTGGCGGCCGGCGTCAAGGATGGCGAGAACATCTTTCTGGATTTCAAGAGGGCAGTCCCCGTAGCCGGGCGAGAAGCGCGGCTTCAGGTACAGGCCCTCTTCTTTTACCTGGTTCACCAGGTCCATGTTCAGAGAATCCACGTAGGACTCGATCATGGCAGCGGCTGTTGCCTGGCAGATGGCTGCATCGAGCATGCTGCGGATCTCGTAGCGGCGGGTGAGCCGGTCCACTTCGTGACCGATGGTGGCAGCAAAGATGAACGCCTCGCGGCAGTGGGCCATATTCCTTGCAAGGGCTGCGCTGGGAATGGTGAGGGAACCGAGTCGGACGACGGGACTCTCCCCCTCGACGGCGGACGGAGCCTGGCTGGAGCCAGGGGACGCATTACTCACCGCATCACCTACTGCTCCGGAAACCTGCACCGGCACTCTTATGACAGCATGTTTTGGAACTGCAGTTTTCTGCAGCTCCTCTGTTACGCTCTCAATCCGCCGGCTGATGGCAGGATCCGGTGTGATCCCGCGGTAGCCAAGATAGCGGTATACTTCTTTTTCTCTGATTTCGATCAATGCAGTTCCTCCTGCGCACTCTTCGGGCTGTTATTGTGTTATTCCGCCTCACAGCATCGCCGAGAGTGCCTTCTGAATGCCCTCTGCAACTTCCGGCTTGTTCATCGAATAGACATGGATGTGGTTCACATCATTTGCCAGGAGGTCCAGGATCTGCTCCGCGGCATAGATGATGCCGGCCTGCTTCATGGCCTCCGGGCTGTCCCCGAATTTGTCAACAATCGCCTTGAAACGGGGCGGAATGTAGGTGCCGGAGAGCGCGACGGAGCGGGAGACCTGGCGCGGGTTCGTGATCGGCATGATGCCAGCCAGCACCGGGACCGTCACTCCGTGTTCCCGGAGCCGGTAGAGGTAGTTGTAGAAGACGCTGTTGTCGAAGAACATCTGGGTGGTCAGGAACTGACAGCCCGCGTCACATTTCTCCTTGATGTGCAGGATGTCCTCGTCCTTGTGCGCAGCTTCCACGTGGCCGTCCGGATAGCAGGCACCGCCGATGCAGAAATCGCCCTGCTCCCTGATGTCCCGGATCAGTTCTGCAGCATAGTGGTAATCCTGGACAGGGGAACCGCCCTCCGGGATGTCCCCACGCAGCGCCATGATATTTTCAAAGCCATTCTCCTTGAACGCATCGAGCATCTGGTGCACATGGGCACGGGTCGAGGAGACGCAGGTCAGATGGGGAAGAACCTCCACGCCGTACTTTTCGCGGATGTTCTTCGCGATCCCGAGCGTGTAGGTGCTTGTCCCGCCGCCGGCACCGTAGGTGACGCTCATGAACGAGGGATGGAGCGCAGCGACGGCCTCGGTAGCCTCCCGGACACTCTCGAAGGCCTCGATCTTCTTCGGTGGAAATACCTCGAAAGACAGTGTAACCTGGTTGTTCTGTAAAATATCAATGATTTTCATGGTTTATACGATTCTCCCCTTTAACGTGCTGAATCAGCAATGTGTCTTGTCTGCATTTTACAGCGAACAAGGCAGAATATCAATCAGAAATATAGGAAGATCTGTATTACCTCTTTAACAAACCTTAAGACTCTTCCGCCTTTTTTCTTAAATGGAATGGTGGTATGATGCATATGTGTACACGAAATGGCATATATGCTGAGCAGGCGGCGCGATGCATCGTGCTGTGATGGAGGATAAAACATTGGCGCGGATTCTGGTCTGTGATGATGAGAGAGATATTGTGTCGGCACTCCGGATCTATCTGGAGACCGAAGGGTATGAAGTGGTTCCGGCATATTCCGGAAAGGAAACACTGGAGCTGCTGGACGGAGGCGCCGGCATCGACCTGGTCCTGATGGACGTGATGATGCCCGGAATGAACGGCATCGAGACGGTGCATGCGATCCGGAAGACGAGTAATGTCCCAATCATCATGCTGACGGCGAAGAGTGAGGATACGGATAAGGTCCTGGGACTGAATGTCGGTGCAGATGACTATGTGACAAAGCCCTTCAACCCGCTGGAACTTCTGGCAAGGGTGCGTTCGCAGCTGAGGCGGTATACGCAGCTTGGCAGCCAGGAGAAGCCGGCAGAGGGCATCTATACGCTCGGCGGGCTGCAGCTCGATGACCTGGCGAAAGAGGTAACGGTCGACGGGGAGAAGGTCGCCATGACACCGACGGAGTATGCGATCCTCAAGCTCTTCCTGCTGCATCCGGGAGAAGTGCTTTCGCCGAACCGCATTTACCGGGAAGTCTGGCAGGACGAGCCGATCGGCGTGGAGAGCACGGTGGCGGTCCACATCCGGCATCTCCGGGAGAAGATCGAGATCAATCCTTCCGATCCACGCTATCTCAAGGTTGTCTGGGGCCAGGGCTACAAACTGGTTCCGCAGGAGGATAATAGAAGACGATGAAACAAGATACAGCACAAAAGGGAAACTGGTTCTATGGACTGCCAGTGAAGACACTGGTTTTCATCCTGATGATCGGGACCGTATTTTCCGCCGTCATGTGGCTGATGGCAGCCTTTGCGATGGAGGAGATCGGGTTTTATGACATGACGAGAGAAGCTGCAGGGCAGTGGATCGAGGCTTATATTGCAGATCCGGAATTCAAGAGGCTGGTCTCAGAACTCTATGTGATGCGCTACCGGGGGTTTGCCTTCCTGGTGGCGGGCGTGATCACCTTCGTTGCAGGGAACGTGTATCTGCTGCGTGTCGTGGGCTATCATGTCGGAGAGGAGCTGCCGAGACGGTCCTTCTTTGACCGGATTCCGGTGGAGATACCGGCAGGACTGGCACTTCTGGCGGCAGGCTTTGAACTGAGCGTCATTTCTGACTGCCTGAATAGCTTATACCGAGACGTTTATGTGCTCTATGCTGTCGTAATCTCTGCAGCCGTGGCGCTGATTTATCTGGAGCTCATGGTGGTGCTGGTCCACATCACCGTGAATATCCGCACGGGCACGCTGGTAAAGAGTTCCATCACTTACTTTGTCATCCGCCTGGCGCTCCGTTTTCTGCGCTGGATCGGCCGGGGGATCCGGAGTCTTGTATCCCTGTATTCGAATCTGCGGCTCATCCCGAAGACCATCGCGGGCGTCTGCATCTGGCTGATGTTTGAACTGTTCCTGTTCCTTTTCTTCTCGATGATCTGGTGGAATTCGACGGATATATTCGTAGGCGTATTCCTGATCGGCCATGTCCTTCTGATCCCGGTTCTCTTTGCCTTTATGATCCTGCTCCGGCGTCTGCAGATGGCGGGAGAGCGGATTGCAGAAGGAGATCTCACGGGAAAGGTCGATACCCGGTGGATGTGTGGAAATCTTCTCCGCTTTGCGGAAACCCTGAATCATATTTCTTCCGGTCTTGACGGCGCCCTGCAGGAGCGGATGAAGAGCGAGCGGTTCAAGACGGAGCTGATCACGAATGTCTCCCACGATATCAAGACGCCGCTGACCTCCATCATCAACTATGTGGACCTGATCAAGAAGGAGGGGGTCACGGAGGAGCCGCTTGCCGGCTATATCGATGTGCTTGACCGGCAGTCGGTGCGGCTGAAGAAGCTGACGGAGGACCTCGTGGAGGCGAGCAAGGCGGCATCGGGGGTACTGCCGGTAACGCTTGAAGCCAGTGATGTCGGGGTGATTCTCGGACAGGCGATCGGTGAATATCAGGAGAAACTGGATGCTGCGGGACTGGTGCCGGTCATCAAGCAGAGCGAGGAGGGCGTGAAAGTACTCGCGGACGGCAGGCATCTCTGGCGTGTCTTTGACAACCTGCTTGGCAACATCTGCAAATATGCGCTGCCGGGAACGCGTGTTTATCTGGATGTGGAGCGTGAGAAGAGCGGAGAGGGCAATCCGTTCGGAAGTCTAAGCCTGCCCGGACAGAAAAATCCCGGAGCAGATGTGCTCCGGGATACCGTCGTGATTTCCTTTAAAAATATTTCAAAAGAACAGCTGAACATCTCCGGCGACGAACTGATGGAACGCTTTGTCAGAGGAGATGCCTCCAGACACACCGAGGGCAGCGGTCTGGGGCTGTCCATCGCCAACAGCCTGGTTGGGCTGATGGGAGGAACCTTCGCCATCACGGTGGACGGGGATCTCTTCAAAGCGGAGATCCGCCTGCCGGCTATTATGCAAACAGCTGGGTCAGCGCATTGAAGACGGCAAAGGCAATGCAGAACAGAATGAACAGGATCATCCCTGCGTTCCGGTAGGTCAGCTTTTTCAGTGTCTTCCGGTCGAGCGGCTGCTCGTTCTCATCCACGACATCATTGGTGGCGTCGAGTTTCAGGTTCCGGATCCGGACCAGGAAGCAGACAAAGCCGATGATGAACAGGACCATGAGGATCATCAGATAGATGAAATAGTACTGCACACCGGATGCCAGCATCGTGGCGGTATCCGCCATGTCGGCGTTGCCGGACAGGAGGTTGTTGAGATAATCCATATCCACCTTGGAGAGGACCAGCACGCCGATGATGGAACCCATGAAGTTCACACACATGTGTAGGATGATCGAGTAGCGGATCTTATGGCTTCTGAGATAGACGAATGCGAACAGGCAGCCGATCCCGAAGGCATAGAAGAACTGGAACAGGTTCATGTGGAACAGACCGAACAGGATACCGGAAAGAATCATGGCATTCCGCTCGCCATAGCCGCCGATGCGGTCAAGCAGGAATTTCCGGAACAGCAGTTCCTCGATGATCGGGCCGATGATAACGACAAAGATCGCCATGATGAAGGGGTTCGATCCGATGATCAGGTCTGCGACGACGTTGGTGAGTTCGCCGCCCGCAAAGGAACTGATGATGGCGGAGAGACCGGTCCCGATGAGATTGCCGAGATACATCAGGAAGACACAGATCACGAAGTCCATGACAAGGCGCTTGGCCGTCCAGGTCTCCATGGTGCCGGTCCGCTCTGCGATGAAGGTTATCGCGGGCTTTCTTTTG
Organism: uncultured Lachnospiraceae bacterium; assembly: GCA_902783375.1. Taxonomy (GTDB): domain Bacteria; phylum Bacillota; class Clostridia; order Lachnospirales; family Lachnospiraceae; genus Catonella. Next base: position 74,792 of record CACZQN010000025.1, read on the forward strand.
ACCAGCAGCCAGGTGATCGGGAAGGCGATGGCGTACATTGGCAGGAAAGTTGACAGGTAGTAGACGATCTCAAAGGCAATGCCCGTGAGACTGTTCAGCAGACCGCCGAAGATAACCCCGGACAGCGCCTGTGCGATGGTGGAGGCCACCAGGTAGACCAGCAGGCAGATCCCCATATAGGAGAACATACTTCTGACCTGCTCTTTGTTCACTTGAAACATAAGCATCCTCTTTTCTTTTTTAATTGGTGAACGGCAGCGAACATAGGAATACCTGCCAATTCATGCCTATCATACAATTTCAGGAGCAGAAGTGCAAGAGGGAGGACAGGAAATGACGATTTCTTCTATGTGACACTTGATAAATGCACGACAATGTACTATAATTGACGTATAAAAGTGGGTAGGAGGAAACGATTATGTCGACATCTTTGCTGCAGGTACGTGTGGAAGATAGCATTAAGGATGACGCCGCACGTATTTTCGATGATCTTGGAATTGATACTTCAACTGCTGTAAGAATGTTTCTGAAACGAGTGGTGCTTGAAAATGGTATACCATTTCGCATGACTCTGCCGAAGGAACCGTATGACGCCAGACGCGGATACCGCGCAATTCAGGAAATGAGTGAGCTGTCCAGAAAGAATGGACTCTCTGAGATGAGTCTCGAAGAGATCAATGCAGAGATTGAAGCATCCAGAGCAGAAAGGGCGTCTGCGAAGGAATGATTCTGGGACTATCGATGAGGTATTGCCGGATCCGAAGGATGTTGTTTTCTATGCGGTTCTGATGGAAAAGAGAAAGGAAGAAGAAGCGTACCTCGTAACAGGAAATCTGAAACATTTTCCGGCAAGAACATATATTGTTACTCCGAAGGAAATGCTGGATATCATTCAGCAGGGTTCAGAATGAGCAGTCACCCGCGAATTCAAAAAATATTAATTTGCCCCTTGACAATTTGGGTTGAACCGTATATAGTATTGGGGTACGTGAAAAACGGCGTGTGGCTCAGTTTGGTAGAGCGCTAGGTTCGGGACTTAGAGGCCGCAGGTTCGAATCCTGTCACGCCGACACATTAAACCCCGGGAGGAGAATCTTCCCGGGGTTTTTGCATACCCGGATATCGGCAGCTGCCGTCATGGCAGGACAGAATGATAAAGGAAGAACATGGGCAGAAAAGCGTTATTTTTTGATATTGATGAGACTCTTCTCGATCATTACAACTATATTCCGGAGAGCACGGTCCGGGCGATCCGGGAGGCCAGAAAGAACGGGCATCTCGCTTTTTTAAACAGCGGACGCTCCCGTGGCTACATCCAGCTGCCGGAACTGCTGGCCATCGGCTTCGACGGGGTTGTTTCCGCCTGTGGGACGGTTATCGAGTATGACGGGAAGGTGATCTTCGAGCGGATGATCCCGATGGATCAGGCGATCCGCACGGTGGAGATCTGCAGAGCGTATAATTTCCTGCCGATCCTCGAGGGCCGCGAGTATCTGTACTTTGATCATGCGGACTTCGGCAATGATGCATACGGCCGGAAGCTGATCGGGGAACTCGGGAACCGCCTGCAGCCACTGACTGAGAACTGGGGCAGATGGGAGATTAATAAACTTTCCCTTGCGACGCCTGCAGGAGAGGGAATCAGCTGGACCAGCGGACGGGAAGAGAAAAAGCAGGAAGAGCTCTCGGAAGAAGCGCTGGCCATCGAGGCGAGAAAGGCAGAGGGCTTCCGGAAGCTTGAAGAAGAAGGCTATGATCTTCTGATCCACACCCCGACGGTGGTGGAGGTTGTCCCACATGGATTCTCCAAGGGAACCGGGATCCGGGAGGTCTGTGAACTGTTGGACCTTGATATTGCGGATACCTTCGCGTTCGGTGATTCGGTCAATGACCTCGGGATGTTCGCGGTGGCAGGAACGGCTGTCTGCATGGGGCAGGGGGATGCCAGGGCGAAAGAGGCAGCTGACTATATCACGACCAGTCTCGAAGAGGATGGAATCTGGAATGCGCTGAAGGCGTATGGGGTGATCTGAGATGGCAAATACAGCAGTGCAGAAAAAGCGGCTTCGGATCCTGATTGCGCTGGTGCTCGTCTTTATCTGGGGGAATTCTCTGATGCCGGGACCGGTCTCGGGGACGATCAGTGAGACGGTGGTGGAAGTGGCCAAAGCGGTGGTGGAGGCCGTGATCGGCACTGCCCCGGAGAAGCCGGAACTGCCATCCATCTTCAGTGAACTGTTTCTGCGGAAGATGGCGCACTTTTCAGAGTATCTGGTTCTCGGACTGCTGATGGCAAGGTACCGGCTGCTTTTTGCGGAAGAGTTATGGAAGGCGCGGAAACCGGTTCTGTTTCTGACCACCATCGCGCTGGGACTGGCAGTCTGCTTCCTCGATGAGACCATCCAGCTGTTCGTGCCCGGCCGTGCGGGAATGGTCATGGATATGTGGATCGATCTCGCGGGCTTTTCTGTCGGTGCTTCCATCATGACCGGCGTGATGCGGCGGAAGGAGAAACAGAAGGCCTGATTTGACAAAACGCGGGAGCCAAAGTATCATAGGATAGAACCCGCACAGCGGTAAAAGGAAGTGGTTGTAAGCTTGTTTTCTGCAGCCATATAGAGACAGGGAGGTGAGGCTTCGTGCAGGACGGAATCATCGGGCATGAAAAGATTGTCAGACATATGAGCGGTGCTGTGTCTGTCGGGAAGATCTCCCATGCCTACCTCTTTGAGGGCGAGAAAGGAAGCGGGAAACGATTCCTGGCAGATTATTTTGCAAAGCTGATGCTCTGTGAGCACCCGGTGAAGGAGATGGGACCGGACGGAAAGGAACGCCTGGCGCCCTGTGGGAAGTGTCTCACCTGCCGCAAGGTGGCGGATGGGAATCATCCGGACCTGATCCATGTGACGCACGAGAAGCCGAATGTGCTGGCGGTCGGAGAGGTGCGGGAGCAGGTCGTGAACTCCGTGGCACTCTTTCCCTATGAGGCGGAGCTGAAGATCTATGTGATCCCGGATGCGGATCTGATGAATGAAGCGGCACAGAATGCAATCCTGAAGACCATCGAGGAACCACCTTCTTATGTGGTGATTCTTCTGCTGGCGGAGAATGCGAACCGGCTGCTGCCGACGATCCGGTCGCGGTGCCTGACCCTGCCGGTGCGGCCGATTGACGAGAAGTTGATTACGGAGTATCTGATCGGGGAGCTGAAGATCCCGGATTATCTGGCACGGATGGCAGCGGCTTTTTCTGCGGGAAATATCGGGCGTGCGATCCGCTTTGCTTCTTCATCGGAATTTGAGGAAATGAAAGATACGGTGATCGGGATTCTGAAGCATCTCGATACCGGGGAAGATTCCGATGTGGTCGAACAGACCAGGACGCTTGCAACCTATAAGAATGAGATCCGGGAGTGCATCGATCTGATGCTGCTCTGGTTCAAGGATCTGCTGGTGGTGAAGGCGACCGGGGACATGAACCGGATCGTCTACCAGGAGAACTATCCGGCCCTGCAGCAGCAGGCCGCACACCGGACATACAACGCCATCGAAGAAGCTGTGCAGGCGATGGAAGAGGCGAAGGCGCAGCTCCGGGCAAATGTGAATTTTGATAATGTGATCGAACTCATGCTGATGCAGATGAGGAAAGAGTGAGCACTTTTATGATTTCAGGACCGACATCTTATAGACCGCCGCTGCGCGGCTAATCGTTGCTGCGCAACTCTTGTCTATAAGCGGCGGCAGAGCCGGCCGGTAAGAATTTGATAGAAAGCGGCTTTGAAAGCAAGCTTTCAGCCGCTTGTCTTTCAAATTCTTGTCGGTCCTGAACAGTTACGTGGACTTGAGGTACATAGATGATGGTTACGATTATTGGTGTCCGCTTCCGGAAAGCGGGAAAGGTATATTATTTTGCGCCGGGTGCGTATGAGGTGAAGCTCGGTGATCATGTCATCGTCGAAACGGCGCGTGGCGTGGAGTTTGGTACGGTTGCACTGGAGCGGCGCGAGATCGAAGAGGACCAGGTGATCCTGCCGCTGAAGGAGGTCATCCGGGTGGCAACGCCGGAGGATGAGGCAACGGATGTAGCGAACCGCCAGAAGGAGAAAGAGGCATTTGCCATCTGTCTGGAGAAGATCGCGAAGCACGGCCTCGAGATGAAGCTGATTGCCTGTGAGTATACCTTTGATAACAATAAGGTCCTGTTCTATTTCACGGCAGATGGAAGAATCGACTTCCGTGAACTGGTCAAGGATCTGGCTTCTGTCTTCCGGACCAGGATCGAGCTGCGGCAGATCGGCGTCCGGGATGAGACCAAGATGAAGGGCGGACTGGGAATCTGCGGCAGACCACTGTGCTGCCACAGCTACCTGACGGAGTTTATTCCGGTGTCCATTAAGATGGCAAAGGAGCAGAACCTTTCCCTGAATCCGTCGAAGATCTCCGGCGTCTGCGGCAGACTGATGTGCTGCCTGAAGTATGAAGAGGATGCCTATGAGTATCTGAATTCCAAGCTGCCGGGTGTCGGGGACAGCGTGGAACTGCCGGACGGCAGACGCGGACAGGTCTCCGAGGTCAATGTCCTGAAACAGCGTGTGAAGGTCATTGCGACCAATGATAAGGACGAGAAGGAAGTCTCTGAGTATGCGGCGAAGGATCTGAAATTCCGCCCGCGCAGACGCCGGGACAACGGACCGCAGTCCGCGGAGGAGAAGGATGCGAAGGCGCTCGAGGCGATGGAGCGCCGCGAAGCGAAGGGACATCTCGACTGATGGTACGGCAGGATGATCTGCAGTGCTCCGGCCTCAGGATCCTGCAGGACCCGGAGCGATTCTGCTTTGGGATGGACGCGGTGCTGCTGGCCGGCTTTGCGGGCGTGAGGAAAGGCGAGACCGCGCTGGATCTGGGGACCGGGACCGGCATCATTCCGCTGCTTCTTGCCGCGAAGACGGAGGGAAGGCTCTTCCATGGGCTGGAACTGCAGGCGGAAAGTGCGGCGATGGCGGCGGACAGTGTGAGGCTGAACGAGGCGCGCCTTCTGGAGATGGGGAAGGAAATCCGGATTCTTCAGGGTGATCTGAAGGATGCCGCTGCACTCTATGGCAGAAGCAGCATGGATGTGGTGACCTGCAATCCACCCTATATGAAGGGTGCGCACGGGATCACCAATCCGGCCGATGCGAAAGCGATCGCAAGACACGAGATCAGCTGCACCTTTGAAGATGTGGCAAGAGAAACCGCAGCTGTGCTGAAGTCCGGCGGCAGGTTCTTCCTGGTGCACCGGCCTTTCCGGATCCCGGAGCTGTTTCAGACCATGCAAGCCCATCACCTTGAACCGAAGCGGATGCGGCTGGTCTACCCGTATGTGGACCGGGAGCCGAACATGGTGCTGGTGGAAGCAGTCAAGGGCGGCAATCCGCGGATGACGGTCGAAAAACCGCTGATCATCTGGGAGGCACAGGGGATCTACAGCGAAGAGATGCGGAGAGATTACGGGTACTGACAGGGACTGCGGCAGCGGGAAATGAAGAGAGCGCTGAGCGCGACAGGGAGGATCAGGATGCAGACGGGAACATTATATATCTGCGCGACGCCCATCGGGAATCTGGAGGACATCACCTACCGGGTGGTGCGGACGCTCGGGGAAGTCGATCTGATCGCGGCAGAAGACACCAGGGGAAGCCTGAAACTGCTGAATCATTTTGACATCCATACACCCATGACCAGTTATCATGAGTACAACAAATATGACAAGGCTGTCTATCTGGTCAGGGAGCTGCTTGCAGGAAAGTCCATCGCGCTGATTACGGATGCGGGGACGCCCGGCATCTCGGATCCGGGCGAGGAACTGGTCAGGCAGGCGGTGGAAGCGGGCGTCACGGTGACATCGCTTCCGGGAGCGGCTGCCTGTATCACGGCACTGACGATCTCCGCACTACCGACGAGGCGGTTCGCCTTCGAGGCATTTCTCCCGGCGGAAAAAGCAGATAAGAAGGAACGGCGGCGGATCCTCGGGGAGCTCGCAGAGGAAACTCGGACGATCATCCTCTATGAGGCACCCCATCACCTGAAGAAGACCCTGGCAGACCTCTATGAGGCGCTGGGGGACCGGAAGATCAGTCTCTGCCGGGAACTGACAAAGGTCCACGAAGAAGCCTTCCGCACGACGATCCGCGAGGCGATCGGCTGGTATGAGACGCATGAGCCGCGGGGAGAGTATGTACTGGTGATCGCAGGAAGAGATCTGGAGGCCAAAGAAGAAGAAGCCAGAAAGGCCTGGCAGGAGATGAGCGTCGCGGAACATCTGCAGAAATATCTGGACGAGGGTCTGGATGAGAAAGCGGCGATGAAGGCCGTGGCGGAAGACCGCGGAGTTCCGAAGCGGGAGATCTACCGGGAACTGAAAACCTGATCCGGCTGCGCCATGAACTGGCCTGGAACGGTGACCGACATAGGAATAAAGAAAGACAGGCAGGATGAAACATCCGCCTGTCTTTCTTTGTACTTCGGGAAAAGTTTTACTCGATCACTCCAGCCATCTTCGCCAGTTCAATGATGGACTTTTTGGAGACTTTCTTATCATAGAAGTCGTAGAGGTCCTCTTTCTCGCCGGTGAAGATATCACTCGGCTCATACTTCTGTAAGATAATCTTGTTTTCATCGACGTAGATCTCTAACGGATCCCTTTCCGTCGCTCCCATCGTCCGTCTCAACTCAATTGGCAGTGTGATACGGCCCAACTCATCCAGTCTGCGAACAATACCTGTGCTCTTCATCGGTTCAAACCTCCCTTTCTGCCTCTCGGCTATAGTACTATGCACTATCATAATAACATGGTCTATACAATTTGTAAAGCATATTTTGGGAAAAAATAGTCTAATATCACCATTCCTTGTATAATTCTGAATAATCAACTGTAAATGATTGTAAATTCGACAAAAGTCTGACAAATTACTCCAATTGTGCTCAAATATTCTCTACTGTTTAGATTCGACTAACGGCACAAATATACCGGAAAATTCCATTTTTCAGAAGAAATCGCACAAAAAGAACGGAAAAGGGATATCTTTCTATACAATTTCCGTGTATACTGGAAAGGAGAAGGAAGGCGAGGCCGGATGTGGTATCCGGCCGTCCTACAGATTGAGAAGGGGGCAGTAACATGCGCGAATATGATTACAAAGAAGTGGAGATGCTGCAGGCATCCTGTGAGAAGGTGACATCCTTTGGGACAGAGGTTCAGGTGAAGCCGATTCCGGGCGTGGCAGAAGCCGGACGGATCGATCCGCACGAGCTGGATATCATCAAGGAGCACTGGGTGGCGAGAGGCATGAACCCGGCGGAAGAGGATCTGCCGGAGTGGGACAGAGGCCTGTCACCGATCGAGAAGATGCGGGATATGATGGGGTTCCCGAATCACAACATCTGTGTGGACGAAATTCACACAAAATATGAAGAGATCACGAACGAGGAATTCGGGACCACCGTCGGAATCTGGCGCTATTATCCGAGAAAGGTGATGAGAAAGCCGGATAAGCCTGCCCTGATGTTCATCCACGGCGGCGGCTGGGTTGGCGGAACACCGTACACGGTCGAGAACTTCTGCCGCTTTATCGCCGAGCAGGCTGAAGCAGTTGTCTTCAACATTGATTATGCACTTGCACCGGAGCAGAAGTATCCGATCGGTTTCAAGGATTGCTGGTGTGCCCTGAAGCATATCTATGACCACGCAGAAGAATACAAGATTGACAAGAATAAAATCGCTGTTTCCGGTGACTCGGCAGGCGGCAACCTGACCTGTGCGCTGGCGATGAAGGACCGGGATATGGGAACGCACATGATTGCTCTGCAGGTGCCGATCTACCCGGTAGTCACCTTCTTCACCAGCGGCAATCCATTTACCTTCGACATCCATCACTATGAGATGTGTGATGAGCAGAAAGAGATCATCGACGGCATGATTTCCATCGGCCGCCCGAAGACCGAGAATGATGGCGTGATGATGGGCGATATGTATGTGACCTGCGAGGAGGCTGCTTACCTGCCGTACGTCAGCCCGATGTTTGCACACGACCACACCCATCTGGCGAAGGCCCTCTGTGTCGGCGCGGAGTTCGATGGCCTCAGAGAGCAGACCGAGTATTACGGGAAGATGCTGCGCGATGCGGGCAATGATGTCCGGATTCTCCGGTACAAAGGTGTCTCCCATGCCTTCATCGACAGACTTGGCTTCGTGCCGCAGGCAGAAGACCTGGGCCTTGAGATCGCAAAAGAAATGAAAGCACTGTGATGCATGCTAAGAAAGAAGGAATGTATTCATGACCACCTATCTTGTCACCGGCGGTGCCGGTTTTATCGGATCGAACTATATTCTGTACATGTTCCACAAGTATAGCGACCAGATCCGCATCATCAATGTAGATGCGCTGACCTACGCCGGGAACCTGGAGAACCTGAAGTCCGTCGAGGATCTCCCGAACTATACCTTCATCCGTGCGGATATCACGGATAAGGAGGCGATCACAAAGATCTTCGAGGACAATGAGATTGACCAGGTGATCCACTTTGCGGCGGAAAGCCATGTGGACCGGAGCATCCGGAACCCGGAGGTCTTCGTGAAGACGAATGTGCTGGGGACGGCCGTGATGCTGAACTGCGCGCGGGCAGCCTGGGAGAGGGCGGACGGCAGCTATCCTGCCGGGAAGCGGTTCCACCATGTCTCGACCGATGAGGTCTACGGATCGCTGCCGGATGACGGGGTGAGTTATTTCTATGAGACGACGCCATACGCACCGCACAGCCCATATTCGGCGTCGAAGGCGAGCTCTGACATGCTTGTGCGTGCCTACATCGACACGTACCATTTCCCTGCAAATATCACGAACACGTCGAATAACTATGGTCCGTACCAGTTCCCGGAGAAGCTGATCCCGCTGATGATCAACAATGCGCTTCACGGGAAGCCGCTCCCGGTCTATGGGGACGGCCGGAATATCCGCGACTGGCTGTATGTGGATGACCACGCGAAGGGCATCGACATGGTCGGTCTGTATGGAAAGCTTGGCGAGACCTACAACATCGGCGGTCACAATGAGAGAAGAAACATCGAGATCGTGACAACGATCATCGATACGCTCTTAGAGCTTCTGCCGGATTCGGATCCGCGGAAGAAGAACGTGAGCCGCGACCTGATCACGTACGTCGAGGACCGGAAGGGCCACGACCGCCGCTACGCGATCGCCCCGGACAAGGCGAAGCGGGAGCTCGGCTGGGAGCCGGACACCACCTTTGAGGTCGGAATTAAGAAGACGATTAAATGGTACCTCGAGAATGAGGAATGGTTCTCCCATGTGACCAGCGGAGATTATCAGAAGTACTATGAGGAGATGTATCACACCTGATTTTCACAAACTGCAAGAAACAAAACGGCATTCTTTCTTGACGGAAGAGGGGAATTTCTGTAGACTTAAGGAAGAGTGTATTGCTCATGAGCAATGCAGAAAAGCAATGCTGAAAAGCAGGAGATAGAAAGAACAACAACAGAAGGAGGATCAGAACAATGGCAAAGTTTCCTGAGGGTTTCCTGTGGGGCGGTGCAACAGCTGCCAACCAGTTTGAAGGTGGTTTCGCAGAGGGCGGCAAGGGTGTCAACTCCAGCGACTGCACAACCAGAGGTTCCCGTACCAAGCTTCGTACTGTAACCTATCAGACATCGGACGGTGAGATTCATGAGGAGCCGATGTTCATGCTGAACGCACCGGATGATGCAAAGTTCGGCGTGTTCCCGGGATATGATTACCCGTCCCATCAGGGAATTGATTTCTATCATCGTTTTAAAGAAGATATTGCGCTGTTCGGCGAGATGGGCTTCAAGGTATTCCGTCTTTCCATGAACTGGGCAAGAATCTTCCCGACCGGTATGGAGGAGACTCCGAACGAGGAAGGCCTGAAGTTCTACGATGAGGTCTTTGATGAGCTTGCAAAGTACAACATCAAGCCGCTCGTTACCCTGTCCCACTATGAGACCCCGATCGGCATGACCAATGCATTCGGTTCCTGGAACAGCCCGAAGGCCATTGACTGCTGGTGCAGATATGTCAGAACCGTCGGTGAGCGCTATAAGGGAAAAGTTCAGCTGTGGCTGACCTTCAACGAGATCAACATCGCTGCAATGTCTCCGTGGATGTCTTCCGGTATCGGCAAGCGCACACCGCAGATCGTTGCCAACATCTCGAAGCATCAGCTGATCGCTTCCGCAAAGGCTGTCCTGATCCTACATGAGATCGATCCGGAGAACAAGGTCGGCAACATGGTCGCTTATGGTGCAAATTATCCGTACACCTGCAATCCGGCAGACGTTCTTGCCAGCAAGCTTGCAATGCGTGGCTATCATTTCTATGAGGATGTCCAGGCACGCGGCTACTATCCGGCATACAAGCTGAAAGAGTATGAGAGAGAAGGCATCGAGTTCTCCCTGACCGACGAGGAGAAAGAGATCCTGAAGAAGGGTACTGTTGACTTCTTAAGCTTCTCCTACTACATGAGTTCTGTTTCCACCACGGATCCGGAGATCCTTGGCAAGAAGGCAGACGGCAACATGGGCCTCGGCGGTGTGAAGAACCCGTACCTGAAGGTTTCCGACTGGGGCTGGGCAATCGACCCGACCGGTCTTCGGATCGCCCTGAACGAGCTCTGGGAGCGCTACCAGAAGCCGCTCTTCATCGTCGAGAACTCCCTCGGAACCCAGGATGTCCTGGAGCCGGATCATACCTGCCACGACCAGGCACACATCGACTACCTGCGTGACCACATCGAGGCAATGGCAGATGCGATCAACATCGATGGTGTCGAGCTGATGGGCTACACACCGTGGGGCTGCATCGACCTTGTTTCCGCCTCCACCGGTGAGATGCATAAGCGTTATGGCTTCATCTATGTTGACTACCAGGATGACGGATCGGGTGACGGCGCACGTTACCGCAAGGATTCCTTCTACTGGTGGAAGAAAGTCATCGCGACCAACGGCGAAGACCTGAGCAATCTGTAATATCTGATTCATACCGACAAGATTTTCTGTAAATCACCAGAACATTGCTGGTTTCGATTTCAAAAGAAAATCTTGTCGGTTACTATTCGGAAAAGAATCTGAGTAATCCATATTCCTGACAGTATCAACCATACCACCTGCGTATTGACTATGCAGGTGGTATTTTTCTGTGTTTCTTTCAGAATTCATTGCAATCAGGCATGGATTTTTCTATAATAAAAAGTGGGTTTTATAGGAAGACAAATGACCAACAGAAAGGGGATTACAGGAATGGCATTACCAAAAGACTTTTTATGGGGTGGCGCGCTTGCAGCGCATCAGTTTGAGGGTGGTGTCCTTGAGACATCTAAGGGGCTGTCTGTTGCGGATGTGATGACCGCAGGAGACGTGAAGACGCCCAGAAAGATCACCGACGGCGTGGTGGAAGGACTCTACTATCCGAACCATGTCGGGATTGATTTTTATCATCATTACAAAGAAGATATTGCACTGTTTGCGGAGATGGGCTTCAAGTGCTTCCGCACCTCCATCGCCTGGACCCGGATCTTCCCGCAGGGGGATGAAGCGGAACCGAATGAGGAAGGTCTGCAGTTCTATGATGATGTCTTCGACGAGCTGCTGAAGTACGGCATCGAGCCGGTGATCACACTCAGCCACTTTGAGATGCCGTTCCACATCGCGAAAGAGTATGGCGGCTTCATGAACCGGAAGACCATCGATTTCTTTGTGAAGTTCGCAACTGCCGTCTTCACAAGATACAGGAATAAAGTAAAGTACTGGATGACCTTCAACGAGATCAACAACCAGATGAACGTGGACAACGACATCTTCGGCTGGACCAATTCCGGTGTGCATTTCGGCGCGTATCCGGATAAGGAGAAGGCGATGTATCAGTGTGGTCTCTATGAACTGATTGCCTCGGCAAAGGCGGTGAAGATCGGCCATGAGATCAATCCGGACTTCAAGATTGGCAACATGATCTCCATGGTACCGTATTATCCGTTCTCGTGCAGACCGGAGGATCAGACCCTGGCGCAGCAGATGATGCACCAGCGCTATTTCTGGTCGGATACACAGGTCAGAGGCCATCTGCCGGCCTATGCCCTGAAGATGTTTGAGCGGAAGGGCTGGGAGCTCGACTTCACGGAGGAAGACGCAAAGGTGCTCACGGAAGGCACAGTTGACTATGTCGGTTTTTCTTACTATATGACCAATACGTTGGATTCCACCGCGGGTGGTGCAGATGTGGCCGGCTCTCTGAACGGCGGGCTGAAAACCTCCGTGAAGAACCCGTATATTCAGGTTTCCGACTGGGGCTGGGCGATCGATCCGGAAGGACTGCGGTATGCACTGAATGCATTCTATGAGAGATACGAGATCCCTCTGTTCATCGTGGAGAACGGATTTGGTGCCATCGACGTAAAGGAAGAAGATGGCTCCTGCCATGACCCATACCGTGTAGACTACCTGCGCGCACATATCAAGGCCCTGAAGAAGGCTGTCGAGGAGGATGGTGTTGACCTCATGGGCTATACGCCATGGGGCTGCATTGACTGTGTCTCCTTTACAACCGGCGAGATGAAGAAGCGATATGGCTTCATCTATGTCGACCGCAACAACGATGGCTCCGGAACACTGGCACGCTCGAAGAAGGATTCCTTTGCATGGTATCAGCAGGTGATCGCGACCAATGGGGAGGATCTTGGGGAATTAATCATCTGTGGGGGATAAACAACCGTAACGGAACAGTTGCGGACTATGAGAGATTGGAAGGTTTACGATGGCGAAGTTATATGATGTTGAATTCCGTTTTGACCCGAAGAATTATCCGGGTGAGATCCAGACAATCGGCCTGATGGGAGAGTTCCTCTTCTATAAGAGCGAGCTGACAGGCCACACAGATAAAACCGGTATGGTTGCCCTGACCGGACAGGGGATGCGGACGCTGCCGGTGACAAAATATGTCCCGGCGCAGTATGAGGATGGCATGTGCTCCATCGGCGGGCAGTACTATCAGGAGATGACCTTCGATGTGGCAGAAGGGGTTTATAAGACGTGGCTGAAGCTTCCGGCAGGCCTCTATGGATATGGGTTCGGGATCAATCTCGATTTCAGAGAGCCTGCAGAGGGAGAACCGGCATTCTTCACGATCCGTGTGGATGACGGCAGGGATCTGGTGATCGACGGCGATATGCGGGAGATCCTCTTTTCCGGGAAGCAGGTCGTCTGTGATCCGGAGAATCCGCCGCTGAACTCCACACTGACGGGCCTGCAGCAGAAGTCTCCGCTCTATGTCGGGATGGCAAAGGATCACCCAGAGATGCCGTGGCTCCCACCGGAAAAGGTCCATGAGAGCCTCGGGACGGTAGCCTATATCTCCTATCGGGATGTGGACTGGAAGCTGCAGAGCCTGGGCATCTATCTGCCGCCGACCTTCACCAGAGAAAAGACCTATCCGGTCATCTATGTCTCCCATGGCGGCGGAGGAAATGAGGCAGACTGGTTCAGCCAGGGCGGCATCCACCACATCATGGAGAACCTGATCAACTGGGGAAAGACAGAGGAGGCGATCCTGGTGACGATGAACAACTCTGTTTATCCGGATCCTGAGGGTGCTTATCCGTGGAATTTCAAAAAGCTGGCGAAGAATCTGATCGAATGTGTGATCCCATTTGTGGAGATGATCTTCCCGGTGGCGAGAGATCCGGAACACCGCGCATTCTGTGGTCTGTCCATGGGCGGTATGACGACTGCCTACATGTACTATCATCACTCTGAGTACTTCAAATATTATGGCGCATTTTCCGGAGGCTTTTCTGATGGCGTGAACTATACCATCGATGATCCGAACCTTGCGAACTGCTACTGCCTTGTCGGATGCGGGGAGAAGGACTTTGCCTACAATGGCGATGAGATCGGCACCCCGGGGATGGTGAAGCGCCTTGAACAGGCAGGACTTCCGCATGAAGCCTACTATGTGCCGGGATCCCACGACTGGTTCACCTGGCCGCAGCTGTTCAGTTATTTTGCAGAGAATGTGATTTGGAAGAAATAATGAAAAGAATAGCAATCATCACTGGTGCCTCGAGCGGGATGGGAAAGCGTTTTGTGGAGACACTGGATACGTTTGGAAAGTTTGATGAAGTGTGGGCGATTGCCAGAAGAGCAGACAGACTTGCTGCTCTTCCGGCGCCATGCCCGGTGAAACCGGTCCCGATGGATCTGTCGGACCCGGCTTCTTATGAGCGTTATCAGGAACTGCTCGCTGCGGAAGACGTGAGCGTCGGCCTGCTGGTGAATGCAAGCGGGTATGGGAAGTTTGCGGCGGTCATGGATACGCCGCTTGCAGACAACCTGAACATGGTGGATCTCAACTGTAAGGCGGTGATCGCGCTCTGTCAGCTGACGATCCCTTATATGGAGAAAGACGGGACCATCATCAACATCGCATCCGTCGCAGCCTTCCAGCCGATCCCTTATATCGATGTGTACGCTGCAACGAAATCGTTTGTTGTCAGCTACAGCAGGGCCCTGAACCGGGAACTGAAAAACGTCCACGTCATGGCGGTCTGCCCGTTCTGGACGAAGACCGAGTTCTTCGACCGGGCCATCGACAAGTCGAAAGATGCCGTCGTAAAGAAATACGCAGCGATGTATGATCCGAAGGACATCGTGGCGAGGGCATGGAGAGATGCCAAGAAGCATAAAGAGATCAGCATGTATGGCTTTGTTGCAAGAGGACAGGCCGCACTTGTGAAGCTGCTGCCGCACGATCTGGTCATGAAAGTCTGGATGGGGCAGCAGGGACTCACGGAAAAGTAACCAATCATAAAAACAAACGTAACTTTTCAGGACCGACATCGTATAGACCGACGCTTCGCGTCTAATCGTTGCTTCGCAACTCTTGTCTATACGCGTCGGCCATCAGGCCGG
>CACZQN010000026.1 GCA_902783375.1 uncultured Lachnospiraceae bacterium
AAGTGAAAAGGCGTGACTCAAAGCCACGCCTTCCCATCTTTTTTCAATTCTTAAACATTTACTGTTTTATGACGCCCCGCCATTATGCCGGCAGTTCTTTTTTCTTGCCTTTCACCCACCGGAAGTAGAAATAGGTGAGCTCGAGGATACAGCAGGTTCCCCAGCCGACCGGGTAGCCGAAGCCGACCAGGAACGGCGTATTTGCAACAAAATGCGTTACGATGAAAAGGTAGATCTGACGGATGCCGACGAAGGCGGTCAGCATGATGACCATCGGGCCTCTTGAATCGCCGCGGCCGCGCAGGGCGCCGGCGAGGACGTGGTTGACACAGTTAAAGAGCAGGAAGAATGTATTGGCATGCAGGAAAAGGGCGCCGTATTCGATGACGGATGGATCCTTTGAGAAGAGGCTGACTGCCGGTTCCGCGAAGATGAACAGGAACGTGGCGATGAAGAGCGTGACGCCCACCGACAGCAGGATCGTGATCTTTGTACCGCGGTTGGCGCGTTCTTCCTGCTTTGCACCGATATTCTGGCTGACGAACGTAGTCGCAGCCATTGCCATGCTCTGCATCGGCAGCATGATGAAGGAATCGAGCTTGTTGTAGCTGCTCCAGCCCGCCATGACGGAGGAGCCGAAGAAGTTTACGTAGGACTGGACAAAGATGTTGGAAAATGCCGTGATGACCGACTGGATGCCCGCCGGCAGACCGACGGCGAAGATCTGTCCGAGGATGCCGAGGTCGACCTTGAGGTCTTTCCAGACCAGCTTGTAGATATCGTCCGCCTTCGTCAGCAGGATCAGTGTCAGGATGGCCGAGACGAACTGCGAGATGATGGTCGCGTAGGCAACGCCGGCGATGCCCATCTTAAAACCGATGACAAAAACCAGGTCGAGGATGGTGTTCAGGACGCTGGTGAGAACCAGGAACATGAGCGGTCTCGTCGTGTCACCGACCGCACGGAGAATTCCGCTTCCCATGTTGTAGATCAGAAGACCGGTGATGCCGGCAAAGTAGATGGTCAGGTAGGTCGTGGCATCCGCGAAGACATCGTCCGGGGTGGACATGAAGCGGAGCATCGGTTTCACGCCCAGCACACCGATGATCGTGAACAGGACGCAGAAGAGGAAGGTCATCGCCATGGTGGTCTCGACTGCGTCGTGGAGCTTTTTCATATTGCGGGCACCGAAGTGCTGCCCGATGACAACGCCTGCCCCGATCGAGAAACCGTTGAAGAAGAACACCAGCATGTTGACGATCATGGTCGTGGATCCGACGGCAGCCAGGGCTTCCTTGCCGACAAAGTTTCCGACGACGATCGAGTCCACGGTGTTGTAGAGCATCTGGAAGATGTTCCCCAGCATCAGCGGCAGAGAGAACAGGATGATCTGTTTGAGGATCGGGCCTTCCGTCATCGCACGGGTGGTACCCACTCTTTGTCTTGCCATATGAAATGCCTCCTTTGGATGCGCCGGCAGCAGGCGGTGCTGCCATCTGTTCAGAATTGTTTATCAGTAAGATGGATAAGAATTAGCACGTAAACGATTACATTATACATCTATTTTCCCGTAATGCAAGTCTTTTGTGGCTTGTATCTGCGGAAATGGTTTGCTATAATACCTCTTGTTACGGCTGCAGCGGGATCCGTGATGGACATTGGTTCGAGGAAAATCCCGCTATGACAGCGGAAGGGAGAACAGTTATGAACAGTACGGTAAGTACCCTGATCCAGCAGACGCTGATGATGTTCATCCTTGCGGGGATCGGCTACTGGTTATTTAAAATCAAGAAGATCACCGCGGAGGGCAGCAAGACCCTGGGCAATATCCTGATCTACATCGTCCTGCCGGCGGTCATTGTGAAAAGCTTCATCGTGGAGCGGACGCCGGAGAAGATCCAGGCGCTGCTGCTGGCAACGCTGCTTGGCGTCGTGGCCCTGGCGCTCGCGATGCTGATCTCGGCCCTGATCTTTAAGAAGGACCCGATCGCGAACTTCGCTTCGGCCTTCTCGAATGTCGGCTTCTTCGGCATTCCGCTGATCACCGGGACGCTCGGCGCGGAGGCTGTATTTTTCCTGGCACCGTCCATCGCACTGCTGAACCTGGGACAGTTCTCCTACGGCGTGGCCATCATGACCGGGGAGAAAGGATCTCTTTCCTTTAAGAAGGTTATGACGGCACCGTTCATGATCGCCATCATCATCGGCCTGATTCTGTTCTTTACGCAGCTTCCGCTTCCGGGGATTGTGACGAACGCGATGACCTATCTGGCGAATGTGAATACGCCGCTCGCGATGTTCACGGTCGGTGTCTACCTTGCCCAGACAGATCTCGGGGCGATGTTCAAGAAGCCGCAGCTCTACTGGCTGACCGTGGTGCGCCTGCTGCTGATCCCGCTGGCCACGCTTGCAGTATTCTGCCTCGTGCCGGCACAGTTCCATGACATGAAGCTTGCGATCCTGATCGGGATGATCTGCCCGGTCGGTTCCAATGTCGCTGTCTATGCGCAGCTGCACGGGAAGGATTTCCGCTATGCGGTGGAGACGGTCATTATCTCCACGATCTTCTCGATTCTGACAATGCCGCTGGTGGTGTATCTTGCAGAAATGATCTGGAAGTGATAAAATAATACAAGACCAATGGTGGTCCGCCCTGACCGGAAGTCTCCGGAGGGACGGACCTTTCTGTTTTCTAAGGGTGGGACGGCTGCCTGCATCATGGGACAGCCTTGATGGAACATGGAGGAAGAGTATGTGCGGAATCTGTGGATTTACAGGGGATATGGCCGGACGGCCGGCCGCTGAACGAAAAGAAGTGCTGGAGCGGATGATGACGCGGATCATCCATCGGGGGCCGGATGGCGGCGGTACATATATGGATGACGGGATCAACATGGGCTTCCGGCGGCTGTCGATCATCGATCTGTCGGACGGAGACCAGCCGATGTTCAATGAAGACCGGACGCTGGTGATTACCTTCAACGGGGAGATCTACAATTATAAGGAACTGCGCGAGGAACTAATCGCCTGCGGGCATACCTTTGCCAATCATTCGGATACTGAGGTCCTGCTCCATGGGTACGAGGAGTGGGGCGAGAAGCTGCTCGACCGCCTGCGGGGCATGTTCGCCTTTGTGATCTGGAACATCCCGGAGCAGAAGCTCTTCGCCGCGCGGGATATGTTCGGCATCAAGCCGTTCTACTACGGGATGATCGGCGGGTCCTTTGTCTACGGATCGGAGATCAAGAGCATCCTCGAATACCCGGACTATACCCGGGAGGTGAACCTCGAAGCGCTGGAACAGTACCTGTCCTTCCAGTATTCGGTGCTGCCGGAGACCTTCTTCAGGGGAATCTTCAAACTTGCACCGGGACATTTCCTGCAGTATGATCATGGAGAGATCGAGATCAGCCGCTACTTCGACCCGATACTGACGCCGGTGGAACCTGCGGAACATGAGGCCACCGTCGATGCGATCGACGAGGCGGTGCGGAAGTCCATCGATTACCATATGGTGAGTGATGTGGAGGTTGCTTCCCTCCTTTCTTCCGGTGTGGACTCGAGCTTCGTCGCAAGCAATTTTCACGGAGCGAAGACCTTCACGGTCGGCTTTGATTATGACAAATACAACGAGATCCCATATGCGCAGGAGCTTTCGGCAAAGATCGGGATCGAGAACTACAGCAAGATGATCACGACCGAGGAGTACTGGCAGGAACTCGCGCGAATCCAGTATTTCATGGATGAGCCACTGGCAGATCCGTCCGCGGCGGCCCTGTATTTCGTGGACCGGGAGGCCGCAAAGCAGGTGAAGGTCGTCCTGTCCGGCGAAGGTGCGGACGAGCTGTTCGGCGGGTACAACATCTACCATGAGCCGATGTCCCTGGCACCGTACCAGAAGCTGCCGAAGGGACTGCGGCGGGGCGTGGCAGCGGCTGCCGCAAAGCTTCCGCCGGGGGTGAAGGGCAGAAGCTTCCTGATCCGCGGGAGCAGGGACCTTGATGAGCGCTTCATCGGGAATGCGAATATCTTCACGGTGGAGCAGCGGAGGAAGGTGCTGAAACACGTCACGGATGCCGTCCCGCAGGATCTGACCGCACCGGTCTATGAGAAGGTGGAGGATCTGGATCCGGTGGCACAGATGCAGTATATCGATCTGAACTTCTGGCTGATCGGGGATATCCTGCTGAAGGCGGATAAGATGAGCATGGCCCACGCACTCGAGAGCCGCGTGCCATTTCTCGACAGAGGCGTCTATGAGGTGGCGAAGGATCTGCCGGCCTCCGAGAAGGTCACAGATGGCAACACGAAGGTGGCCTTCCGGGAGGCTGCGCACCGGTATCTGACGAGCGCTGGGGCAGAGAAGAAGAAGCTCGGCTTCCCCGTCCCGATCCGGATCTGGCTGCGCGAGGACAAGTATTACAACATCGTCAGGGAAATGTTTGTGAGCCCGGCGGCGGGGAAGTTCTTCCGGATCAGCGAACTGATGAAGCTGCTCGATGATCACAAGGCCGGAAAATATGATTACAGCCGCCACATCTGGAATGTGTTTATCTTCCTCATCTGGTACCGGAACTTCTTTGAAGAAGGCGGATGCCCGGTGAGCCTCGAAGAAGAGACGGCGATGCGGCGGGACGTGGACAGGATGTAGAAAGGATGCAGATGAGATGTCTGCATCGAAGTAAAAGGAAAGAAGAGTGTTACATGGTAGGAATTCTTGATATCGGAGGGGGCCTGAAGGGGGTATATTCGGCCGGCCTCTATGATGCGTTTCTGGATCTGGGAGTATCGTTTGACTATTATCTCGGGGTGTCTGCCGGCAGTGCCAACCTGGCATCGTTTGTCGCCGGACAGCGGGGAAGGAATGTACGGTTTTATCTGGACTTCACGTTCCGCCCGGAATACATGGGATTCCGGAACTGGATGAAGCACGGCAATTTCTTCAACCTGGATTATGTCTACGGGACGCTCACCAATTCGGATGGAGAAGCGCCGCTCGACGGGCAGAAGATCCTGGACCTGGCACAGCCCTTCAGACTGACGACAACGGATGCCGCAACCGGAGAGACCGTGATCCTGGAGAAACAGGACATCATTCTCGATGACTACTGGGTGTTCAAGGCTTCCTGCGCGATTCCGTTCCTCTGCCAGCCGGTGCACGGCAAGGGGAGATTCCTCGGGATGGCCTTCTACGACGGCGGGGTATCGGATCCGATTCCTTACCAGAAGGCATTTGACGACGGTGTGGACCGGCTGGTTGTCGTGCTGAACCGGCCGAAGGACAGCAGGAAGGATCGGGAGAAGAACCTGGAACTGATCCGGCGCGGGATCGGAAGCCAGTTCCCGCATGTGGTGGAGAAACTGGCACAGCGCCACGAGGTCTTCAACCGGGAGATCGAGGAACTGCTCTTGCTTGAGCAGGAAGGAAAAGTTCTGCTGCTGGGACCGGATCAGCTCTACGGCGTCTCAACCACAAAAAAGGATCATGAAGCCTTTCAGAAGCTTTACGACCGGGGGTATGAAGATGGAGAAAAAATCCTGGCATTTCTCTGATATGAAAATGGCACTGCCTGCCGGCAGGGCTGCATGCAGGACTGCATGCAGGATTGCATGGAGGATGGGCCTTTGCTGCCTGGCGCTTATTTATCTGGCACTGATTTTCTCCTGCCCGGGGACGGCCCTGGCAGGGACCAGAAGAAAACCGACACCGATGAAGATCTATGTGGGGGAGACGCTCCTTCTTGAAAAAGAGGAAGAAATCCTCGCCTGGAAGATCTCGGATGAGTCGGTTCTTGCCGCGGAACGGGAGGAGGGGGCTCCTGGCCGGATGATCCTGCACGCGGGAAAACACGGGAGCGTGAAAGCATACTTTGTGACAGCGTCCGGTGCAGACTGGTACAGGATCACGGTGGAGGAGCCATCGTTCAGGATCCGCGTGGTGCCGATGACGAAGGATGCTGCCCTGATCACGATCAAGAACAACACCGACCAGACCTTTGAGGCGCTGAAGCTGGCCTATCAGCTGGTCGGAATGGATGGGACTGTCCTGGCGGAGGGGGAGCGGATCACAGGTGCATCGATCGCCGGAAGAACCATCTATCTGAGCGTTGCCCTTGAAGATCCGTCTGCCGTAGATGCGAAAGCGAGTCAGAAACAGCTGCATGTCACGCCTTACAGCCGGCTGCTGCAGTACACCTATACGGACAGGAGTCAGGACGTGCGGAAGAAGATCACGGATCAGGTCACGGGCGGTACGAAACGGATTCAGGTTCAGGTTGAGAATCCGACAGAGGAGCTGGTCTTTGCCACGGCCTTTGTCCGCTTCTACAATGCACAGGATAAACTCACTTCCCTTGTGGTGCGTCGCTTTTCCGTCGGTGCAGAAGGCAGCAACAGCTTCCGTGTGCAGGCAGGGACATTGCAGGATCCCGACTATGACCACTACAGCGTTTATCTGACCGGGTATTCGAAGCACTACCAGAAGTGACGTCAGGTCCTGAACGGCTGCCAAAATAGCAGTTGCACGTGATTGGTTCCTCTGTTATAGTAGAACACAGAGGAACCTTTTTCTGTAAAAATACAGGGAAAGTGGGTGGAGTTTATCAAAGAATCGATGCCCGGCACTGGGCATGGAGGTGCGAGATGGCAGGTTTTCTGAAGAAATTGTTTGGGGATGCCGGCTCTGAGATCAATCTGGACAAGCTGGTGAAGCAGGTCTCGGATCTTGCGGAGAAGGTGACTTCCGAAGCCGGTGAGGCAGCGGGTGAGTTCGCGAAAAGAGGGGAGGCGAAAGCAACGGCGCCATCCTATGTTGAAGCATCCGGACCGAGCGGGGATTCCTGGGGACCGGTGATGCCTGCAGAGGAGAATCAGTTCAATTATTCTGGCTCCTACGAACAGTACTTTACACATGTCTTTGAGGAGGAGTTCCCGAACTATGAGGTCAGAAAGGCGGTTGCACTCCGTTCTGACAGTACGGTTTTTACGTTCTGGCAGGGTGGCAGGAAGGCCCTGGTCGTGGAAGTGATGTCCCAGAACAGTTCGGCAAAGAAACTGCGGAGCGACTGTGCGCGGGATGGCATCCCATATCTGCGGTTCTATCATAATCATGACGGATGGTGGAATACCCGCTCCTATGTGACGAAGCGGGTGCAGGGTGCACTTGGCGGAATCTGATCATTGATTCATTATCACAGTGGAAGGCAAAACAGCAGGATAAGAACGCCTTGCGCCTGCGGCGGACCCGGCACAGACGATTTCCGTGCGATCGCAGAACGGAGGCTTCGCAGGCAGCCTGCCTGTGTACGGTCTTGTCATTCCCGGAATTATCCGGGATTTAATATCTTCTTATTCTGTTTTTGCAAAACCCGGCCCGGGACACTTCGTCCGGCGGCCGGGTATTTTTTCATGGAGGACAGTGTGAAATGCCATCACTTTCTGAACGGCTCATGGATGCGGATGCATGGGAGGCATTCTATGCCTACAAGGCTTCTCTTGCTTCTTCCGGACCGAAATTAAAGGAGCTGCGTTCACTGATCGACGAGAGAGTGTACCGCGTAGCTGCAGAAGAAATCCGAAATGGGTCATTTCCACTGGCCAGGCGGTCCGTCATCAGCAAGATGGGATCGGAGAAAAAGCGGGTGGTCTATAGCTATCCTGCTGCACATACTGCTGTGCTGAAACTGCTGACCTGGCAGATGCTGCGGCGGTATGATGCCATTTTCAGTGACAACCTGTATTCCTTCCGGCCCGGCAGGACGGCGAAGGAGGCTGTGCAGAAGCTGGCGAGGGAGCAGAAGCGAAAGGGCTGTCGGTACGCCTATAAGGTGGATATCAGCAATTATTTCAATTCCATTCCCGTGGACCGGCTGCTGCCGGTGCTCCGGGAGGTACTCGCAGACGATCCGGAACTTTTTCTTTTCCTTGCGGATCTGCTGTCTGAGCCCGCTGTGTTGGAGCGGGGAGAAGCGATCACAGAAGAGAAGGGCATCATGGCCGGCACTCCGCAGTCTGCATTTTTTGCAAATCTGTACCTGATGGATCTGGACCGTTCTTTTGCAGAAAGGGATATCCCCTATGCGCGTTACTCGGATGATATCCTGGTCCTGGGGCATACCATGGAAGAAGTGGAAGAAGAAGCGGCCAGGATCCGGGCCTTTCTCGCGGAGAAGGGTCTGCGGGTCAATCCGGATAAGGAAGACTTCTTCGGGCCGGATGAGGGCTGGGTGTTCCTCGGATTTCTCTGCTGCGGGGATGCGATGGACATTGCGCCGGCCACTGTCCGGAAGCTGAAGCAGAAGATGCGCAGAAAGACCCGGTCACTCCTGCGCTGGAGCAGGCGGAATGGTGTCTCCGGGGAAAAGGCAGCGAAGGCCTTCATCCGGATCTTCAACCGGAAGCTGCTCGAGAGCGGGGAGGAGCAGACGGAACATGAACTGACCTGGAGCCTCTGGTTCTTCCCTGTGATCAACCGGACGGAAAGCCTTGCCGTGATCGATCACTATGCCCAGGAGTGTATCCGGGTGATCGCAGAAGGAACGCACACCAAGGCCCGCTTCAACCTGCGCTACGAAGAGATGAAGGCGATGGGTTACCGGAGCCTCGTGCACGAGTATTATGCGTATCAAAAAAGAGAGGATTGACTCCTCTCTTTTTTTGTTTCTTCTATAGGACCTGCAGACAGCCTGTGCGCTTACTGCAGGATGCCGTTTGTACGGAAGAAGTGATAAGCAGCGCCGTACTCGTTCGGGCTGCCGGTCACGGTACATGGACGGAGAACGATCGGCCGGTTGAACCCGGTTGCATTGCCGATCTCGACCTTCTTGGCGAGGTCCGGGATGAACCGCGGAGCATGGGTGATGCCGCCGCCGACAGCGATCACTTCCGGATCAAGGACTGCCTGAATCGTGGAAAGGTTCGTATAGACACCTTCCAGGAACTCATCGTAGACCTGAAGGGCGATCTCGTTGCCTTCATTGACCAGTTCCATGAAATTCCGCCCATCCACGCCGTGTTCAAAGCGGGGTTCATCGTTCAGTGCGCTGAAAGTCTGTTCTTCGATGCACTTGCGCATGTAAGAATCCCAGCCCTTGGTATTCCCATAGTAGGCGCATTTCTTATAGTCGATGCCGAGCGCCATGGATGCCTTGAACAGCAGACCGGACATGGACGATTCGCCCATGGAGGAGGTCATCATCCCGATCTTTGTAGTCAGGTGCATGTAGCTGAATTCGCCTGCCGCGAAGCCATGCCCCATCAGGAGCTGGCGGTTGAGGATGATGCCGCCGGCGAGTCCGGAGCCGATGATAAAGACGGCGCCGTCCTGAATATCGGAAAGGGAGCCATTCCAGGCTTCCGCAAGGGCTGCAGCCTTTCCATCATTCATCAGACTGACCGGTACCGGCAGATGCGGGCAGATCAGGTCAAAGATGTTCTTGCCCCAGAGCGGCAGATAAGCGCCGCCCATCACGAGCTCACCGGTGGATGGATTCACGATGCCGGCCATGGAGATGGCGATGCCTTCGACGATATCCTTGAACTGCTCATAGAGTCCGACGACACAATCGCGGTATTCTTCCGGGGAGTGCACCGGAGCCGGCGCCTCACCGGCATTGGTACGGGTTCCGTCGGAATCGATGACGGAATATTTGACAGAAGATCCGCCAAAATCAAGTACAAGTACTTTCATATCAATGTCTCCTTACTGAAGGATGCCGTTTGTCCGGAAGAAATGATAAGCGGCGCCGAATTCGTTCGGGCTGCCGGTAACTGCACATGGACGTACGTTGATCGGCATCGCAAGACTGCCCATCTTGGAATCCTCGACGACTTTCTGCAGATCCGGGATAAAGCGCGGAGCATGGGTGATGCCGCCGCCGATGGCGATGACTTCCGGATCAAGAATTGCCTGAATGTAGGTCAGTGTGCAGTAAACGTTCTTCAGGAACTTCTCATACAGCGCGACGGCGATCTCATTGCCTTCCCCGACCAGCTCCATGAAGTTCTTTCCATTGACGCCATGTTCGAAACGAGGATCGTCATTCAGCGGGCTGAACTTCGGGGCATCCTCAGCACTCATTTCGGCACCGACGTTTTTCAGGCCGCCGAACAGAGCGCCGTATTCACTCTTCATGATGTCTACGCCGAGCGCGGCAGATGCCTGTGTGACAAGACCTGCCATGGAGGAGGTACCCATCGGGGAATTCATCATGCCATTCTCCGGGGTGACGCCCATGTAGCTGAATTCGCCGGCTGCAAAGGTGTGTCCCATCAACAGTTCGCGGTTGATGATGACGCCGCCCGCAAGACCAGTACCGATGATCAGAACAACACCGTCTCTGACATCGGCAAGTGCGCCGTTCCAGGCTTCCGCGAGGGCAGCAGACTTTCCGTCGTTCATGATGGTAAATGGAACCGGAATCGCCGGGCGGAGAAGATCAAACAGATTCTTTCCCCACAGGGAGAAATAGGCGCCGCCGCCGGAGAGGAATCCGGTATCCGGATCAATCTTTCCGGGCTGCGAGATTGCAACACCTTCTACTTCATCACTGAACTGCTCATAAAGTCCCTTTACACAGTTCACCCAGTCTGCTTCGGTACCGGTTGGAGCCGGTGCGATCCCTTCCTTTTCGCGGGAACCATCGGAACCGATGACGGAATACTTTACAGAAGAACCACCAAAATCAAGTGCAAGTACTTTCATAAATTGCTGCCTCCATGCAGTTATCTCGCGGACAGGGATTACCTGCCCATTGTTAACAGGATCATCTGATCAGAATGTGACAACCTTCGGCTCGCTGGTAAAAGAGGAGAAGGTCGCAGTGACGTCTTTCAGATAGTAGACGATGGTATTGTCGTCATCCTCGGAATACATATTCCGGAGACTCGGATAGGCATCGAGCATGGAAGCTTTTGCTTCTCTGCGGTCATCCGCAATCGCCTTGCCTGCGACTCTGACCCAGGTTCCGCCGGTAAATGCGCAGATTTCGATATTCGGATTGGCATTCATCTGCTTTGCGCAGTCCTTTACCTTGCCGGTCTGGATGTACAGCTTCCCTTCAAATTCGTGAATTGTGCCGAACGGACGGACGCGCGCCTGATCCCCATCGACGGTTGCCAGATAGTATGTGCCGGCCTTCTTCAGAAACTCCAATACTTCATTCATAATGAATACTCCCTTCTTCAGGTAAGAAATACGATATAGTCCTGCAATCTTCAGTATAACAAATTCACGCCCTGTCTGCAACCAAAAATGACAGTTTCAGAAAGGCTTTCCTGCTTGCTTTTCCCGCTGTTTTTCGGTAAACTGAAACTGTCCTTTTTGATATGCAAATAATCTTTCCGGTATTTCATCTGTATTGTTGTACCGGGGTAAGGAGGAATATGAGCAATCGATTTGAAACAGAAGAATCCCGCCGGGAACTGGCGAGAAGAATTGCGGAAGAAAGCATTGTTCTCCTGATGAATGAACCGGCGGAAGCAGGCGGAAAGCCGGTTCTGCCCCTTGCGAAGGGCAGCCACGTCGCTGTGATCGGCCGCACACAGCTGGATACGGTCATCGGCGGTTCGGGTTCCGGGGCTTCGAGAAATGCGCATCCGGTACAGATTCTGCCGGAACTGATCCGGGCAGGTCTTGTTCCGGCGAAGGCGCTGCAGGAGTATTATGAAAAGAATGCAGAAGCAGAGGCCGCTTCCGCACCGAAGAGTGACTTTGATTTCTCAGCGCTGGAAGGGCTTGTGAACAGCGGTGCGATCTATGAGATCTTCGGAAGATATACGGCGCCTGTTCCGGAGCCGGTTCCGGAAGATGCTGTCTTTGCCGGGGCTGCTGCGGAAGCGGATTCGGCGATCCTGGTGCTGGGACGCGCTTCCGGCGGTGAGGAATGTGACCGCAGGGTGGAGGATGACTATTACCTGCTGCCGTCTGAAAGAGAGCTGATTGCAGCGACCGCCGCGCATTTTGCCAGCATCATTGTGATCTTTGATGTGAACGGGCCGATGGATACAGGCTGGATGGCAGACTGCCCGCAGGTAAAGGCTGCTCTGTTTATGGGGCCGTCCGGTGAACAGGCTGCTGCAGCCCTGGCTGATATTCTGGTCGGTGATGTAATCCCGTCCGGAAAGCTGACCACGACACTTGCGATGTGCTACGAAGATTATCCGACGGCGGCAAATATGAGCTATAACAAGGATGACCCGGGGAATATCAGAACCTATGCGGATTATGGCCTGGATGCGGAAGCGAATGGAAGAAAAGGATATGCAGTCAGTCCGGTGACGGTTTATACAGAGGATATCTTTGTTGGATACCGCTATTTCGATACGTTTGAGAAACCGGTGATGTTCCCGTTCGGGCATGGCCTTTCGTATGCATCATTTGTCCTGCAGCCGGCAGAAGAGGTTGCGCTTGCCATCCTGCAGGGAGACCTGCTTGCACGGGTGCAGGTCAGAAATCATTCCGCAGCGTTTTCCGGGAAGGAAGTTGTGGAACTCTACGTTGCCGCACCGCAGCATGCCGGCCTGCCGATGCCGAAAAAGGAACTGAAGACATTTGCCAAGACAGACCTTCTCGCACCTGGCGCCGCCGAAGAGGTGACACTCAGCCTGCCGCTGACAGAGCTTGCATCCTTCTCTGAGGAGGAGATGGCCTATGTGATTCTCCCGGGCAACTATACGGTCCTTGCAGGGAATTCCTCCGCAGAGGAAAGCCTGGTGAAGATCGGAACGGTCCGTGTTCCGGAGAAGATCGTGACCAGAAAAGTCACGGCGGATATCGGCATACAGGCTGTGAATAAAGGGAAGATTGATTTTCTGAGGCCGGATGCAGCTCCGGAAGTTCCGGCGGAAGGCGTGTCCGGTCGTTCGGATGAAGGGGTTCTCCTGCTGAGGAGCGAGGACATTGAAAGAAGCTGGCCGTTTGCAGCAAAGTATCATTTCGATGAGATTCCGGCAGAAAAGTCGGTCCTTGCGGATGTCCGGCATGGAAAGGTCCGCATGGAAGCATTCCTGAACCAGATGAGCGTGCCGGAACTGGCGGCGTTCATGGTCGGTTATGGACCGGGTCTTCCGTTCGGCGGCATCGCGGCAAAGGATGCGCCGAGAACGCTGACGGACGAGAATGGTGAAGAGATTGCCTATGGTTCCCATAAGAGCGCAAGCCTCGGCTACATGAATCCGGCCATGAAGAAGTACGGCATCTATTCTGCCTGCTATCAGGATGGCCCCGCGAGTGTCGGCAAGACGGCATGGCCGACCGATATGATGATCGCATGTACCTTTAATAAAGATCTTGCCTATGCCTTCGGTGAGGCGATCGGTTTTGAGGCTGCTTCGCTGGATATTGATTCCTGGCTCGGGCCCGGCCTCAATACCATCCGGAATCCGATCGGCGGAAGAAACTTCGAGTATTTTTCCGAGGATCCTGTTGTTGGCGGTCTGATGGGACTGGCTGTGGCGCGTGGCGCACAGGAAAACAATCCTGTCACTTCCTGCCCGAAGCATTTTGCAATGAATGAACAGGAGACGTACCGCAGAGGAAAGGCATCGAAGCATATCGATGCGGTTGATTCCATCGTCTCTGCACGTGCGGCGCGCGAGATCTATCTGAAGCCGTTTGAGATGGTCATTACCGGTGCGAAGCCGACAACCGTCATGACTTCTTTCAACAAGATCAACGGGACATTTGCAGCCGGGAACGCTGCACTGTGCACCGGCATTCTCCGGGATGAATGGGGCTATGATGGTGTCGTTGTGACTGACTGGGGTGATATGGATGAGGTCGTGGATGGTGCCGATGCGGTTCATGCCGGCAACGATGTCGTCATGCCGGGCGGACCACCTGTCATCAGGCAGGTGCTCGCAGGCCTTGAGGACGGCCGTGTGACAGTGAATGATATGAAGCTCGCTGCCGCGCATCTGATGAACTTTGTCATGTATTCCAGGTCCTTTACAGATGAGGCGATGACGAAGACGGAGTAATCATGACTGCTGTCTGCAGTTATCTGAACAGTTACGAATCAGGAGTTATTTATGGAAGCTGTACTCGGGCCAGGCAGCCCAATTTTCAATATGGATGCGCGGATCCTGCTGTTCCTGCAGGAGTATGTGCGCAATCCGGTTCTTGACATCATCATGAAGGTCTATACGACCCTCGGAAACAAAGCGGCTCTTGCAATCGCCATGGTGCTTGTCCTTCTCTGCTTTAAGAAGACCAGGGAAGTGGGATTCCTCATGGCTGTTTCCCTCGTGCTGGAAGTCCTGCTGAACAACGGTCTTCTGAAGAATCTTGTTGCGAGGGTCCGGCCTTATGAACTGATCGACGGCCTGAAGCTCATCGTCGGAGAGGCCGATGACTGGTCCTTCCCGTCCGGCCATACCGGGGCATTCTTTGCTGTTGCGGGTGTTGCCGCGTTCCTGCTTCCGAGGAAGTGGGGAATCCTTGGGATCGTCCTGGCGGTGCTGATGGGGTTCTCAAGGCTTTATGTCGGGATCCATTATCCAAGCGATGTGATTGCCGCAGCACTTCTGGGAATGCTGACAAGCGTGCTGACGGTGAAAGTCCTTTTCCGCGAAGGGAAATTGCCACCCAGGATGCGGAAATTCGCAGAAAAATTGCCGGGAGTCTGACTCCCGGCTTTTTCTTTGCCCTCGCAGGAATCTTACAGCTGCTGATTGGCCTGAATCAGATCTTTCAGGGTGACATGCGGATTCCGGTAACGGGCTTCTGGATTCGGTTCTTTGACGGATGCAAACTGAATTGCCTTTGTCGGACATGCCTGGATACAGGCCATGCATGCCATGCATCGGGTATAATCATAAGACGGCTTTCCATCCACCAGGCGGATACAGCCGCCGGGGCAGACTCTGGTGCAGGTGCCGCAGCCGACACAGCCATCCGTTACCTGGTAGAGCGGGAATGAATACATAGGTCCCTGTTCTTCCTTCATTTTGAGGTAGAACTCGTAGAAGTTGACTTCTTCTTCCGGGGAATCCTGGATCATCTCTTTTCTGGAATCAAGATCGGCACGGATCTCTGCCAGATGCGCATCCACCTGTTTGCTTTCTTCAATACTTCTCTGCTGGTCCATATCGAAGACGATCAGAGCATTATCATGCATGATGACGGTATTGATATAATTGGCTTTTTTCCCGATGGAGGTCAGGTATTCCTGGGTGCGGAGCGCAACGCCGCCATAGTGGCAGCCGAACGTGACCACAAGATAGAAATAGCTGGTTTCAAAGGTAGAGCCTGCAATGAAGTCCTTCACGATGGGTGGAATATCGAATTCAAAAAGCGGACAGACGATGCCGATGCGATCCGCGCTGTAATGGCGGTCTTTTTTCTTCATCTCCTGCGGGATGCTGAACTGTTCTTCATCAAGCTGTCTGGCAGCATAGAGACTGTTTCCTGTGGCGGTGAAATAGAATACCATGGTGTGCTCCTCTCTGAACCCTGTTGTTTTCTACTTGCTTTTCTGATGCTGATTGCAGTATAGCAACTGTCGGATGAAATGTAAAATAGAAATACAGAATCAACTGCTATTCATCAAATGAATTGCAGAAGAGCGGACTTCCGCTGCACGCACCGATCCGGTACAGCACGGGACACCCGAGGTAAATCCATTGAATTGTCAGAATAATATATAAAATATGGGAAATATATGCAAATAAGAAAAGGAAAGGACTGGAAATTGCAAAAATTATAATTATTTTTTCGAAATAGTGTTGACAAATCGGTTTCCGCATGTTAAACTGTAGCCAACATAAACGAAGAGAACAAAGCACACAGGGAATAATCAAAACATTGATTAGTGCTTTTGGATCAGATAAGGGATAACAGATCCCCAGGATGCTTTGAGAGTTTCCATCCTGCAGCAAAAAGATCCGCCGCAATCGACGGAGTTCTCGGGTAAGAAAGGCGGTGTTGCCCATGGACAGTCACAGCACAGAACAGTTTCTCAAGAGGGAGAGCTGATCTGATTCAAACCGGTGGCGATCATAGGTATGATGAAGGAAAAAGTCACATGAAGTTTTGAAAACAGGATTGGTCTTCATTCCCGGAGAAACGGTGAAAGGGATGAAGTCCTGATGAATCAGAATATCAGGCAATGAAAATTTCATATAGATAGACAAGAAAACATCTGGCTCCCATGTAAGCAGGATTCATGAACAGATGAAGGCTCGGCAGATCAGGACGATGTGACCCGGCCAGATGCCACAGGCATCCAGAAGATATCCTGTAGATTAAGAAAAAGAGGTATACTCCAACGGCTACGTAAAGTTCCACCTTAGATAAATCGCTAAATTTATGAAAAGAGGTACACTCCAAAGGCAAATTAACGATCTACCCCATATTTGAAGGCAAGATGGAATAAAGCGAAAGAGGTACAGTCCGATGAAATGATTACAGTTCCCCAGATAGATAAGATCTGAAGATCTGAATCAGTAATACAAGTAAAGCAGAAAGAGGTATACTCCGATGGCATGAAAGAAAGCCATAGAAGATTCTAAGAAGAAAAAGATCTGAAGAACGAACAAAGAAGAAAAGGATCTGATAAGGAAAAAGGATCTGACGAGAAAGGATCCTGAGAATCCTGAAAAATCTTAAAAAGAGGTATACTCCGATGGCTTGAAAAGTAGTTCAATCGGAAAAGCAAGAATCGTAACAAGGCGAAATCTAAAGAGGAGGTACACTCCAAAGTACAATTGAATTTTATAATCGGTTTTTAGCCCCGCTGATAGCGTACGGATCAGCGGGGCTTACTAACTGCAGAAGGAAATGAATCATTTCTGACCAGGCGTCCGGTGAGAACGGACCCGAGCAGGCCGACATAGGGATACCCCGGTCGACAGTAGCTGTAGAAGCTGCTGCGCCGGGGTATTTTTTTTCGGATTGGATCAGATCGATGGATCTGCGCCTATTCTTCCACATAACCATGTTCAACCAGATACGTTCGCCAGATCTGGTAGCCCTCTTCGTTCAGATGAAGGCCGTCACCGGAGAGATTGGAGAGCAGGTAGCCCTCGGAATCTGTCAGAACCTCGTTGATATCAACGTAAAAACGGGTTTCACCATCGCAGATTCCCTTCAGTGCCTCATTCCGCTTCAGCACAACGGAATTCGGGAAGAGACGGCTGGAACTCTCTTTCCAGCGCGTTACCGGGATGATGGACTGGACAAAGATCTTGGCACCCGGCTCGATCGCTTCGATCCGCCGGAGCGCCTGGTCATATTCCTGCGCGAATGTGATCGCGGAGTTGGTGGCGGAAGCAATATCGTTGACACCGATCATGACATAGACTTTGGAATAGTTGCGGTTCCATAACGTCTGGGTGAGTGTTGAACCGGTGAATTCATCTGCCTGCGGATACTGAAACAGTGCATTCAGGCTGATTCCGGTCTTACAGTAGAAGCCGGACCAGTCAAAATCCCCATATACCTTCAGACCGACGGTTCTGGAATCACCGACGAACAGGGCATCGTTGAAATAGGATTCGGGAACTTCTCCGAGAGCAGAAGCTCCATTTTCTTCATTGCCGACAATGATGTCTTCTTCAGGAATATACTCGTCGAGCGTCAATTCTTTCGCGCCTCTTCCGGAAGCACTTTTGTTTTCTCCGGATTCTCCTTTCTCAGAATCCTCTGTGTCTCCGGAAGGCTGCGTCTCGGGCGCATCGGGGTTCAGTTCACTGACAGCTGCGACAGAGCTGCCGGATTCCCCGCCTGCATTCGGTATGACCTCGCGGCGCGCATAGAGCAGTACCGCAAGAACCACGATCCCCATCAGCAGAATCAGAATGACGACCAGCATTCC
The DNA here is from genome assembly GCA_902783375.1 of uncultured Lachnospiraceae bacterium. Taxonomy (GTDB): domain Bacteria; phylum Bacillota; class Clostridia; order Lachnospirales; family Lachnospiraceae; genus Catonella. Next base: position 17,814 of record CACZQN010000026.1, read on the forward strand.
TTTCAGAATTTCTTCAGTCTTTCTTTTCTTCATAACGGCAAGTATAACACGTTTGCTGTAGTATGACAAGCGACGTTTTGAAACAATTTTGTAACATTTAAGGAAATTAAAACAGATATTGCATTTTTATGCGTTATGTGGTATTGTTATGCAATCATAATTTAGTGATGTAACACACTAAAGCGTGTAATAAGGAGGAAAGAGCATGACAACCAATATGTTTGTGGTCGTTGCCGTCATCGTTGCCTATCTGCTGGGGATGATGTGGATCGGCATCCGGTTCTCAAAGAAGACGGATACGACGGATGAATTCTACCTGGGCGGAAGAAAGCTTGGACCGCTGGTGACCGCGATGAGCGCAGAGGCCAGTGATATGAGCAGCTGGCTGCTGATGGGCATTCCGGGACTGGCTTACCTGACCGGTATCTGTGACCCGTTCTGGACCTGTATCGGTCTTGCAGTCGGAACGTATCTGAACTGGCTGATCGTGGCCAAAAGACTGCGGACCTACTCGCAGAAGATCAATGCCGTGACGCTGCCGGAGTTTTATGCAAAGCGCTACCATGATGACAGGCACCTGATCAGCCTGATCGCAGCGCTCCTGATTATCATTTTCTTTATTCCGTATACTGCCAGCGGTTTCTCCGCCTGCGGAAAACTGTTCTCGAGCCTGTTCGGCGTGAATTACCATACGGCGATGATCATCTTCGCCATCGTTATCGTTGTCTATACGACATTCGGCGGATTCCTGGCGGCTTCGACCACCGACCTGATCCAGAGCATCATCATGACGCTGGGACTGATCGTGATCCTCGGCGTCGGTACCTCGATGGCCGGCGGGATGGACAAGGTCATGGAAAATGCGAAGAGCCTCCCGGGGTATTTCTCTCTGAATCACACCTATAATGCGACGACGGGGACTGCCGTGCCATACAATGTTCTGACGATCGTCTCCATGATGGCATGGGGGCTCGGCTATTTCGGCATGCCGCATGTCCTGCTTCGTTTCATGGGCACTGCGGATGCGAATAAGCTGTCCACTTCCAGAAGAATCGCGACGGTCTGGGTTGTGATCTCCATGGGCGTTGCGATGGTCATCGGTATCGTTGGCCTTGGCGCAACCAATGTCGGCGTGATTCCGGCCCTGGCAGGATCGGATTCGGAGACCATCGTGGTCCGGTTCTCCTCCCTGCTTGCAAGTCACGGAATCTTCCCGGCGATTGTTGCAGGTCTGGTTCTCGCGGGCATTCTTGCAGCGACGATGTCCACCTCCGACAGCCAACTCCTGGCAGCTGCGTCCTCGGCATCTGAGGATATCATGGCAAGTTTCTTCGGTGTCAAGCTATCGACCAGGCAGCAGCTGCTGGTGGCGCGTGTCACAGTCATCGCGATCGCAGTTATCGCCGTGATCCTCGCCAGTGATCCGAACAGCTCCGTCTTCAAAGTTGTCAGCTTTGCCTGGGCAGGCTTCGGAGCTTCATTCGGCCCGGTTACCCTGCTGGCCCTGTTCTGGAAGAAGAGCAACAAGGCCGGCGCCCTCGCCGGCATGATCACCGGCGGTGCGATGGTGTTTATCTGGAAATACCTGATCGCCCCGATCGGCGGCATCCTGAACATCTACGAGCTGCTCCCTGCCTTCGTGATCGCGATCATTGTGAACGTGATCGTGAGCCTGGCGACCGGCGGAGCAGATCAGAGCGTCGTAAAGGAGTATGAAGATGCCGTGAAAGCCTGAGTGGACATCTCTGATCGGAAAGATAATCAAATAACAGGATAGAAAAAAGGCAACCGCTTCAGCGAAGGATATCAGATCCTTGCTGAGGCGGCTGTCTTCTGGTGTTTCCACACCGGTTGCAAAGGTACTTATCCACGCGAGATTCGCGCGGGCAGCTTTATGATTTAGTTGATCGAGGTGAATCTTCCCTTGTACGGATCGATCGGGCTCTTGCCCTTGAATTCAGATTCGCCGCAGAGTTTCTCGACCAGGGTCTCGACAACGACGTTTTCAGAGGTGTAGGCATTGACATAGGTCTTGAATGCCGGTGCATCGGTGAGGAGGTACGGGTTGTCGATGGAAACCATCATCGTCGGGATATCCGAGATGAGATTCGGGATGGTGTTGCGGACGCCAGGCCAGGTAATTCTTGCAGCAGAATCACCACCGTTGGTCTGGATATTTGCAAAGTAGCAGATGACGTCGATCTGCTTTCTGAGATCAGCGATCTTTGCGCCGGCAAACTTGACCGGGACATCCGGGTTCTCGTTATCATAGAGCATGACGTTGAAGCCGCGCTTCTTCAGCTCTTCGACGAACAACTTGTGGTAGCCGAACTTCCGGTTGTGGTAGCCGCCCAGGTCGCCGAGAACGATCACATAGATGTTCTTCTGCTTCTCCGGATTCAGAGGAAGAACGCCCTCATCGTTTCTGACCAGGGTGATACCCTTGTCAGCGATCTCCTTCGCCTGTGCCTTGCCGGCCGGATCGTTGAAGATGTCGAGCATCTCAACCGGCGGAATCAGGGTTCCGTTCGCCTTCTTCTCGTGGAGGCCGATGGAAGCCTTCAGGCCGAGGATACGGGTGACTGCTTCATCGAGTCTCTCCGGAGTGATGATGCCGTCCTCATAGCCCTTCTTCATGAAGTCGAAGTCTTCTTCGATGTTGCGGTTGAAGAGGAAGACGTCTGCGCCGTTGGCGATGGAGAGCGGAACAGCCTTTTCACGCGGGCATCTCTCGGTGAAACCAACCATGGAGGAAGCGTCGGTGACAATCAGGCCGTTGAAGCCGAGCTTGCCGCGGAGCAGCTTCTCATGGAGATCCTTGTTCAGGGAACCGACCATAATCTCGTCGTCCTTGATATCCGGATTGAAATATCTGGAATATGCCGGCTGCATGATGTGTGCGGTCATGACGGAAGCAACGCCCTCGTCGATCAGACGGCCATAGATCATGCCGTAGGTCTTATCCCACTCCTCGACGGAGAGGTCATTGACAGAAGCGATGAAATGCTGGTCGCGGAAGTCGCGGCCATCACCCGGCCAGTGCTTTGCGCAGGCGATCATGCCGCCGTCCATCAGGCCCTTCGCGAATTTGGAGGTGAATTCAGCGACCATCTCCGGATCGTCGCCGTAGGAACGGACATTGACGATCGGGCTGTACGGGTTGTAGTCGATATCGGTGACCGGACCGAAATCCCAGTTTGCGCCGACTGCTGCAGACTCTTTTGCACACAGAAGACCAGCCTTGTAAGCAAGTTCCGGATCGCCGGTTGCACCGATCTGCATCTGGTGGCCGTTCGGCGTACCTTCCTCGATCATGTTCGAGGAACCACGGTCGAAGTCACCGCAGATCAGCATCGGAATCTCAAAGTGGTTCTGGAATCTTCCGATCTTTTCTCTCAGCTCGGCAGCCGGAGTCAGACGGAAGAGCGCGCCGCAAGGCTGCATGCCGATGCGGTCCAGTTCTTTCATCAGTTCATCGATATCGCCCATAGCAGCGAGACAGAAGAGCTGACCAAGTTTTTCGTTGGTATCCATGCCGGCAAGCGTCTTTTCTACCCATTCGATGGCTGCGTCATCCAGGTAGAACGGCTTTGCCTTCAGATCAACAGATAAAGCCATTGTAGGATTCCCCCTTTTCTGTAAATATACGAAGGACCGGCAATTTCCTGCCGGTCCACCATCATTGCCATATGTTCAGTATACACGGAAAATACGCATCTGTCGATAGAAAATTGGTTATTTTGCACAGTAACCCTTCGGGAAGTTTTACAGCAGCGGTGCGAAGATGCGGAGGACACTCTGGCCGAGACGCATGGCGGCACCTTTTCCCGTATATTCCTCGGTGACATCCTCACAGAGCGGGAAGAGGTTGCTGAAATCCTCCCGGATATCCCGGACGGCATCATTCCCATAGAGCAGAACCCCATCTTCAAAATGGTGGTAGAGGCTACGGTAGTCCAGGTTGATGGTCCCGCAGGCGGCAATCGTGTCGTCGACGACGCACTGCTTCGCATGGATGAAGCCGGGGACATATTCGTAGATATGGATGCCGGCGGATACGAGCGGACCGTAGTAGGAGCGTGTGACGCCGAAGATCAGCTTCTTGTCCGGGATCCGCGGGGTGATGATCCGGACATCGACGCCGCGCTTTGCCGCAAGGACAAAGGAATTGAGCAACTCATCGGTGATGATCAGGTACGGCGTGGAGAACCAGGCGTACTTTTTGGCATAATTCAGCAGGTTCATGTAGACGATCTCGCCGGTATTCTCTTCATCGAGTGGGCTGTCCCCGTAGGGGCAGAGCACGCCGGTTGCCGGAAGCGCATCGGAGAGGATCGAGCGTGTGATCTTCGGTACGGACTGGAAATACGGCTTCATGTCAGTGAGGTCGCTGGCCTCGGAGGCATTCCACATTTCCAGGCACAGGGCGGTGAAGGTCTGAACCGCATCTCCCTCGATCCGCAGACCGGAATCTTTCCAGTGGCCGTAGGGGTGGGTGATGTTGAAATATTCGTCGGCGAGATTGAAGCCGCCGGTGTAGGCGATCTTCCCGTCGATGACCATGATCTTCCGGTGATCACGGTTGTTTAAGAAGACCTTCAGCATCGGAACGGTCGGATTGAAGACACGGCATTCAAAGCCGAGCAATTCCATTTCTTCGATGAAGCCCTTGTTGATGAAACTGACGCTCCCGACCTCATCATAGAAGATCCGGACCAGGACGCCGTTCGCTGCCCGTTCCTGCAGGACATCCTTGATCCGACCGAAGGCCGTCCGGTCCTCAATGGCGAAGTATTCGAGGAAAATGTATTTTTCTGCTTTCGCAAGGTCCGTCAGCATATCTTCGAGCGTATCGCACGGATTGCTGTAATAGTGCACGTTGGAATTCTCATAGGAAGGAAATCCGCAGTGGCTCTGCAGGTAGTGGAAGGTGCCGGCAGCGGCCGGGTCCACAGCCTGAAGATGATCGAGGGTCGGGATATTTTCCGGAAGAAGCGCTTTAACCTCCTTGTCGATCCGGGCATATTGCTTCCGCAGTTTCGTGGTCCAGCCGGAGAGGCCGAAGACCAGATAAAGCGGGATGCCGAGATACGGTGCTGCGAGAATGACGATGATCCAGGGCATCTTGATGGCGGCATTCTTCCGCTTGTTGTAGATGGCCAGCACCATGATCAGGGACAGGAGCGCACCGGCTGCCTGAATCCAGACATACTTGCCTGCCAGGGAAAGGCCTAGCAGGACGATCCAGACATACTGCGAGAGCATGGAGAAGGCGACCAGCGCGAGATGGACGATGTTGTTGCCTGTAGTTTTCGGCCTGCGCTTGTGTGTACGGGACATGTAGAAACTCCTCTCAAAAAGTTAACTATTCCGAATAATTACAGAATTTTCGAATCTTTTCATGAATCGTGATGGTCTTCAGTATAGCATATTGACTGAAAATCTGCTACACTGGAAGAAGATACAATATTAGTTTTGTGTAACTAACGGTAAAGTATTGTGCATCAGAGTCACTGCATTATTGGAGGAGAGATGATGGAACGTAATCTTCTGGTTTATGAGAGAGAACATCTGGAGAGACTCCGGGGGATCCTCGGAGAGTGCACGGTTCTGCTGAAGGGGAATGGAGCTTTCCCGCTGGCGGAAGCCGGAAAGCTGGCGCTGTACGGCAGCGGTGCGCGCCATACGATCAAGGGCGGTACCGGGTCCGGTGAAGTCAATTCCCGCTTTTTTGTCAATGTAGAGGAAGGTCTTGAGGAAGCAGGATTTCAGATCACAACGAAGGCCTGGCTTGATGGCTACGAGGAAGAGCTGGTAAAGGCGAAGAAGCAGTTCGTCAAGGATGTCAAGGCGCTTGCAAAAGAGCATCATACGATGGCAGTCCTGGAAGGTATGGGTGCAACCATGCCGGAGCCGGAGTATTCACTGCCGCTGACAGCGGACGGTGACGTGGCGGTCTATGTCCTTTCGAGAATTTCCGGTGAGGGCGGCGACAGAAAGATCGAAGGCGATATCCGGATGACGGAGACGGAGACCCGGGATATCCTGGCGCTCTCGAAGATGTTCCCGAAATTCATGCTGGTCATCAATGCAGGTGGTCCGGTCGATCTCTCCCCGGTGATGGAAGTGCCGAATATCCTGGTGCTCTCCCAGCTCGGTGTGGAGACAGGATCCTGCCTGGCAGACCTGTTGCTCGGGAAGGCGTATCCGTCCGGAAAATTGACCACAACCTGGGTGCCGTGGGAGAAGGTGCCGGCCATCGTTGAGTTCGGTAATCAGAATGATACCCGCTATCGCGAAGGCATCTATGTGGGCTACCGGTATTATGACAGCGTCGGTGAGGATGTCCTATTCCCGTTTGGCTATGGAAAGTCCTACACTACATTTGAGGTTGCGCCTGCGGAACTTCTGCTTGCAGGCGAGCAGGTGACCGTCCGCACAAAGGTGACAAATACAGGATCTTTTGCAGGAAAAGAAGTGGTCCAGGTCTATGTCTCGGTTCCTGCCGGGAAACTGGATCAGCCGTATCAGACCCTGGCTGGGTTTATGAAGACACCGGAGCTGGCTCCGGGAGAGAACATCCTGGTGGACGTCGCATTTACCATGTCCTCTCTTGCCTCCTATGATGCAGCCGCTGCGGCATGGATTCTGGAAGCAGGGAACTATATCGTGCGCGTCGGCGCGGACAGCAGGGATACCACTGTGATCGGTGCCGTCGAGGTGGAAGCGGAGGTCTGCGTCCGGAAGGTTAAGAATGCCTTCGGAACGGTGGATTTCACAGACTGGAAGCCGGAGAATGCGAGAACGATGGAAGCGCTGCCGGAGACAGCAACTGTGCTGAAACTGGATGCTGCTGTCATCGAGACAGAAGTGATTGACTACGACGTGGAGGACCCGATCGACCCGATCGTCCGCGGCTTCAGTGATGATGAACTCTGTCTGATGAATGTCGGTTCGTTCGACCCGAAGAAGGGAGCGCTCTCTGTCATCGGCGATGCGAGTAAGAGCGTAGCCGGCGCAGCAGGAGAGACAACGGACCAGCTGAAGTTCAAGGGCGTTCCGGTCCTCGTCATGGCGGACGGACCTGCAGGACTGCGTCTGTCCCAGAAGTACGCAATGGATGAGAAAGGCGTGCACAGTATCGGTGAGACCATTCCGGCTACCATTGCAGACTGGCTTTCTCCGCCGGAGAAGTTCATCATGAGCCTGCTCTCCCCGAAGCCGAAGAAGAATGCCGAGATCCGCTATCAGTACGCGACGGCGATCCCGGTGGGAACAGCGATCGCGCAGAGCTTCAATCCGGATGTCGCGGTTCTGTGCGGTGATGTTGTCGGTGAAGAGATGGTCCACTTTGATGTACATCTCTGGCTGGCACCGGCCCTCAATATCCACAGAAGCATCCGCTGCGGCAGAAACTACGAGTATTACTCCGAGGATCCGCTTGTATCCGGCGTGATGGCTGCAGGGATCACAAAGGGTGTTCAGGCACATCCGGGCTGCGGCACGACAATCAAGCATTTCTGTGCAAACAACCAGGAACTGAACCGCTATATGAGCAATTCGATCGTCAGTGAAAGAGCGCTCAGAGAGATCTATCTGCGTGGATTCGAGATCGCAGTGAAGACTTCTCAGCCGCATGCGCTGATGACCTCCTATAACCTCCTGAACGGTGTCCACACCTCCGAGCGGCGTGACCTGACAACGGATGTCCTCCGCCGTGAGTGGGGATATCTTGGAATCGTCATGACCGACTGGGTGGTCAATGCGATGCCTTCGAAGGGCAATACCCACCGCATGGCCCTCGCCGGACCGACCGCGGCAGCGGGCGGCGACCTCTACATGCCGGGAACCAAGAAGGATGTCGAGAATGTCCGCAAGCTCCTTTCAGAAGGCGGTATCACAAGAAAGCAGCTCCAGCAGAACGCAACCCGCGTCTACCGGATGGCGAAAAAGCTGACAGAAGAGATGAAGAAGAGCGAGGAATAAGCAAGAATACGACAGGGATGCCCCGCGGGGGCATCCCTGTCGTATTCCTGTCTTGAAATTAACTGGTAACTCCACCGTTACCAAAAAGAATTCTTAGTCTGCCAGATCCTCGCCGTTGGAAGCGATGACTTTCTTGTACCAGAAGAAGGAGTCCTTGCGGCTTCTTGCCATGGTGCCGGTGCCGTCATCGTGCTTGTCGACGTAGATGAAGCCGTAGCGCTTTCTCATCTCACCGGTGCCGGCGGAGACGAGGTCGATGCAGCCCCAGGTGGTGTAGCCGATCAGGTTGACGCCGTTCTCGATGGCTCTGTTCATTGCCTGGATGTGCTGGCGATAGTAGTCGATACGGAACGGATCGTGGATGCTGCCATCTTCCTCGACGGTATCATAAGCACCGAGACCGTTCTCGACGACCATCATCGGAAGATGATAGCGGTCGTTCATCACCTCCAGGTAGTACTGCAGACCGTCCGGATCGGTTGCCCAGCCCCAGTCGGAATACTGCAGGTATTCATTTCTTGCACCCGCGGAGAAGTTACCGGAAACCATATCGGTCGCCTTGTGGGTGGTGACAAGCTGGGACATGTAGTAGGAGAAGGTGTACATATCGACAGTACCATTCTTCAGATCCTCAAGATCCTCAGCGGTCATCTCCGGCTTTGCATTATGCTCTTTCCAGAGGCGCTGCGCATAGGAACCATATTCGCCCTTGCACTGGACATCGCCGCAGTAGTAGAGGCCGATCTCCCACTGATGGCGGTTCGCCAGGATATCCTTCGGGTCGCAGGTTGCCGGATAGAAGGTGATGCCGCAGATCATGCAGCCGATCTTGTTCTCCGGATCCACAGCGTGACCGATCTGGACAGCCTTTGCACTTGCAACAAACTGATGATGCAGGTGCTGGTAAGCATCCTTATACGGCTGATCATCTTCGATCGAGTGGCCGAAGATGTTCAGCATCATGATGGTGTTGTTGATCTCATTGAAGGTCAGCCAGTACTTGACAAGACCCTTGTACTCGTTGAAGCAGGTGGTGACATAGCGGGTGAAGAACTCGATCAGCTTGCGGTTCTTCCAGCCGCCGTAGTGCTCTTCAAGATAGAGCGGGGTGTCAAAGTGCCACAGGGTGACCAGCGGCTCGATGCCATAGCTTCTCAGGCAGGTGAAGACGTTGCGGTAGAACTCGATACCCTTCTGGTTCGGGGTCTCCTCATCGCCGTTCGGATAGAGTCTGGACCAGGAAATAGACATCCGGAAGATCTTGAAGCCCATCTCGGCAAACAGCGCGATATCTTCTTTATAGTGATGGTAGAAGTCGATACCATCATGGTTCGGGTACAGGCAGTCGTCGAGAACTGCATAGTGTGCACCCTCCGGAAGAGCCTGGCCGTTCACACCAAACGAAGGCATCTTGCCCGGATTGCCGTCCTTGTCGATATAGGTGACCATACGGGGCTCCTTGACAGACCCGCCGGTGGTGACATCGGTCATTGCCATGCCTCTGCCGTCTACATTCCATGCGCCCTCGAACTGATTCGCAGCCGTTGCGCCGCCCCAGAAGAAACCTTTTGGAAATGCCATGATTCTGTTCCTCACTTTCTTTTTTCTATGTTCTGTTCAGGACCGGCGATCTTCATTCGTCCGATATCATCGAAGACCCCGCGCCGCTGAGCAGCGGATCGTTATGAACTACCAACCCTTAGTATAGCAAAATAGAACTGAAATGTCAGCAATTTTCATAAACCGAAAGAAAACCTGCGGCAGAGAAGGTGTTGTGTCAGAATCAGTCTTCCATCTTTCGCCCGGATGTGGTATGCTTGACTGGATGGCCGGGGAAGGCGCGGAAGCGGACCCGGATGGACCGGGGAAGGCGCCGGCAGAGTGGGAGCGGACCCGGATGTGATGATGCATTGTAACATCGAAAGGAGAGCGGACGATGGCACTGGTGAATTTTGATTTTCAGAGTGACTGCCTGAAGGGCAATACGGAGATTTCGGTGATCCTGCCGGATAAGCCATGGGGGAAGAACCCGACCGAGTTTTACAGAAGCGGAAAGAAATATCCTGTCCTCTGGCTGCTGCACGGGACATTTGGCGATCACAGTGACTGGGTGAGAAAGAGCAACATCGAGCTTTATGCATGTGAGAAGGATGTCATCGTCGTGATGCCGTCCGGCCTGAATGCGAACTATGCGAACTGGCCGAATTTCTCCCTCGGCTATAATATGTATGACTTCCTGTTTGACGAACTGATGCCGCTGATCTATGGCTGGTTCCCGGCTTCTGACAAGCGCGAGGACAACTTCGTCGCCGGCCTGTCCATGGGCGGAAGAGGAACCTGCGTCTATGCATTTTCAAGACCGGAGAAGTTCGGCGGTGCGGCGATTCTGTCTGCCTGCCCGAGAAATGTGAAGACCATGGCCGAGGATGATCCGCGGATGTGGGAGCGGACGCTCGGCAGCATCGAGAACCAGGGCGGCCTCGAGAACTATCTGAATTCCTATGAGAATTCCTGGGATATCCTCGATAAGCTGGTGGAGGAGAAGGCAGACCTGCCGAAGCTCTACTTTGCCTGCGGCGAGGACGACATGCTCTATAAGCCATATATGATTTTCAAGAAACACGCCGAGGAAATCGGTCTCGACGCAAAGTTTGAGGAAATTCCGGGCTATCGCCATGAGTGGCGCTTCTGGGATCTCACCATCGAGAAGGCCATGAACTACTTCGGACTGACCAAAGAGGACGGAGGCAATCCGTTCTGAACAAAGGAACAACCATGAAACTTGAACCGAAAAAAGACTTATTCAGAGTCGCCGTGATTACCGCGGCGGCTCTCCTGATGGCTACCAATATCAGGACCTTCGTCCGGGCCGGCGGCCTGTATCCGGGTGGCGTGACAGGACTGACGATCCTGATCCAGCGGGCAGCGGAGCGCTATCTGAACCTGGCGATCCCCTATACGCCGGTCAACCTTGCCCTCAATGCCGTCCCGGTCTACATCGGCTTCCGCTATGTCGGGAAGAAATTTACCCTGTTCTCCCTGCTGATGATCGTCCTGACCAGCGTATTCACCGATCTGATCCCGGGATTCGCGGCGACCGACGACGAGGTCCTGGTCGCCATCTTCGGCGGCATCATCAATGGATTTGTCATCAGCCTGTGTCTGCATATGAATGCCAATACCGGCGGGACAGACTTTATCGCCATCTATCTGTCAGAACGGCGGGGAATCGATTCGTTCAATATCGTGCTGGGATTCAACATCGTGATCCTGACGCTGGCCGGGCTGATGTTCGGTATCGATAAGGCACTGTATTCGATCATTTTCCAGTTTGTATCGACACAGACCCTGCATCTGATGTACCAGAAGTACCAGCAGGGTACGTTGCTGGTCGTCACGACAAAGCCGCAGGAAGTTGCCGATGCAATCTATGCCAACTGCCATCACGGGGCGACAATCCTCGAGGGAGAAGGCTCCTACGAGCATACCGAAAAGAAAGTGGTCTATTCCGTGGTTTCCGCGGCGCAGAGCAGACAGGCTGTCAATGTGGTCAAAGAAGTAGATCCACAGGCATTTGTCAACGTGATCCGGACAGAGCAGATTGCCGGAAGATTCTATTTTGAAAAGGAAGAATAATGAAGATATTTCACCTGTCAGACCTGCATATCGGTCTGAAACTGATGAACCGGGACCTGACGGAGGACCAGATCCATATCTTCCGCCAGATCGCGGAAGCAGCAAAGATGGAGAAGCCCGACGCGATTGTGATCGCCGGGGATCTTTATGACAGGGCGGTGCCTTCTGCAGAAGCGGTCGAGTTGTTCGACCGCTTTGTTTTGATGCTGGTGGAGGCTGCGCCGGAGGCAGAGATCATGATGATTTCCGGAAACCATGACAGTGCGCCGCGGGTAAATGTATTCCGGCAGGTCCTTGACCGGCAGAGAATTCATATGATCGGTCTGCCGCCGATGCTGCCGGGAGACCGGATTGAGAAGGTCACGCTCAAAGATGATTACGGCCCGGTGCATTTCTACCTGCTGCCGTTTGTGAAGCCTTCCGTGGTCCGCCCGCTGGTGGGATCGGATGCGGATGGGAATCTGCTGTCCTATGACGAGACCCTGCATCGTCTGATCGGCCTGGAAGAGCTGAATCCGGCGGAGAGAAATGTGCTGGTGAGCCACCAGTTCTATCTGCCGGTGGGAACCGATGCTGAAGATATCCCCAGAATGGATTCGGAAGTCCGGACGGTCGGGAACATCGATGAGGTGCGGGCAGATGTCCTGGCACCGTTTGACTATGCGGCGCTCGGCCATATCCATAAGCCGATGACCGTCGGCAGTGACCGCTATCGCTACTGCGGGACGCCGCTTGCGTGCTCGGTCAGTGAGACCGGGCAGCAGAAGGCAATCCTGGTGGTCGAACTCGGAGAGAAAGCGGACAGGGAAGAGAATGCCGGTGTCGATGACCAGAATACAGGCCTCGCTGCGGTGCAGATCTCGGAGATTCCGCTGACACCGCTGCGTCCGGTTCGGGTGATCCGCGGGACGCTGACGGAGGTCCTGCGGCAGGGATCGGACGACTATGTCAGCGTGGTGCTGACGGATGAGAAGGATCTCGATCTCTTCGATATGCAGGACAGAGTGCGCGGCGCATTTCCAAACGTCCTCGAGATCCGGAGAGAGGTCCCGGGGCGGCAGAACAGTGGAAGAAAGCTGCAGGAGATGGCGGCGCTGACGCCTTTTGAAATCGCAGAACAGTTCCTGGGCGAGATGGATGATGCCGAAAAGGAACTGCTGCAGGATGTGATGAATTCCCTGGAGGTGACAGGATGAAGCCGGTGATGCTGACGATGCAGGCATTTGCATCCTATGGAAAGAAGACAACCATTGATTTCCGGGAAGCAGACCAGAACATCTTTCTGATCAGCGGGGATACCGGCGCGGGAAAGACGACGATTTTTGACGCGATCGTGTTCAGCCTGTATGGGGAAGCCAGCTCCGGCAGCAACCGGAAGGACGGGATCGAACTGGTGAGCCAGTATGTCCCGCTCAGCGTGACACCTTTTGTGGAACTCATCTTCGAGGAGCAGGAAGGAACGGAGCAGGGGCTCTTTACGATTCACAGGGTCCCGCGGCATCAGCGGCCTGCGAAGCGCGGCTCGAGTTCCGTGGAGGAGAAGGAGACGGTCACGCTGACGATGCCGGATGGAACCGTATTCAATGGGAACCAGAAGGAGACGGACCAGAAGATCGAGGAGATCATCGGACTGACCAAGAGCCAGTTCATGCAGGTGGCCATGATTGCGCAGGGGGAGTTCATGGAACTGCTGCGCGCGGATTCCAATAAGAAAAAAGAGATCTTCCGGAAACTGTTCGGCACCGGAATTTATCAGAAAGTCGTGGATGAACTGAACCGCCGGCAGATGGAAAAGAAGGGGCAGATCGATGCGATCCGGATCGCTGCAAGACAGGAACTGTCACATCTGGTGATCCCGGAAGAGGAAGAGCAGCTGGCCACTCTGCAGCGGAAGCTTCTCGCCGCAGACAGGCTCAATATCTTTGATATGGAGGAGCTGCTTGCGGAGCTCTCCGCATTCTGTGACCGTACACAGAAATCGCTGCAGGATGCAGGAGAACGTGCAGACAAAATCCGGCAGAAACGGGATGCTGCCAGGGATGCATATACCAGGGCACAGACGCTGCAGCATGCATTTGACGAGAAGGAAGCGGCTGAGAAGGAACTGGCGGAGATCGCAGCCGGCGCAGCTGAGCAGGAGAAAAGACTGCAGCTGGCGGCCGCCATTGAGACCGCCTACGAAGTGCAGAGCGTGTACGATCTGTTCCGTCAGGCAAAAGACCAGCTGGAACGGACGGAAAAGAATCTGGCTGATCAGAAAATACAGCTGCCGGATCTGGTAAAAGCGGCTGAAGCGGCAGCGAAAGAGGAAGCACGGCAGCAGAAAATTGCGGCGGATGTACTGGAACTGTGTGCACAGATTGATCCGCTCGCAGCGGAAGTGATCGGTGACGCGAAGGCACTGGATCGGGAAAGGAAGACTGCGGATAAGGCAGCGAAGGAATACCGGGCAGCCCGGGAAGCCTATGAGAAGAAGGCGGAAGAATACCGGCTGAAGCGGACCGCCTATCTGGACGCGCAGGCAGGATTCCTTGCAAAAGAACTGCTTCCGGGCATGCCCTGTCCGGTCTGCGGCTCCACGGAACATCCGAATCCTGCACGACTTCTGGAAGAACATGCAGACCTGACGCGTGAGATGATCGATGAACTGGCGGATAGCGTGTCGGATCTTGAGAAAAAGCAGCGGGACAAGTCGACAGCTGCCGGCGCGGCAGCGGAAGGACTTCGCGGAAAAGAAGAGAAGGTCCTTGCCGGCAGAGAGACTTTGAGACAACGGGCAGGAGAACTTCTGGATCTTGCTGGAGAAGCGGAACGCTCCCTCGAAGAGCCGGAAGAGATCCGGGAATATGCAAAAGAGATCCGTGCCGCAGCAGAGCATGCGAAGACACTGGCGGAGACAAAAAGCCAGACAGCACACTCGAAGAAGGAAAAGGCGGAGACACTGATCGGACAATACGAAAAGGACCTTCCGGAACAGAAAGAGGCAGCTGCGATGCGCCGGCAGGCATATGAGGCGATCCTTTCTGAGAAAAAGACAGATGAGCTGATCTGGAAGCGCGCCGTGGCGGAGCATCTGAAAAAAGAAGCCGGCCAGCTTCGGAAAGAAGCGGAGGCGTGCCAGCAGAAAGAGACGAGGGCAAAGAGCAGACTGCAGACCGCAGCTGCTTCGATCGGCGATCAGAAAAAACCGGACATCACGGCCCTGTTGGAGCAGAGAGATGCAGTCCAGAAAGAAGCGGACGCAGCAGAACGACAGGTGCAGCTTCTGCAGAATATGTATCATGCGGACAGCCACGTGCTTGCAGCCCTTCAGCCGAAGATGGAAGAAAGAGCTGCCGTCATCGAAGAGGCAAACCGGATCGAACTTCTCTACAGACGCCTTTCCGGCAAGATTTCCGGCTCCAGGATGGACCTCGAGACCTATGCGCAGCGCTATTATCTGGAGCGGATTCTTGTGGCGGCCAATGCCCGCTTTCTCGAGATGACGGCGGGGCAGTTTGAACTGCGGATGGTCGGAGAAGAAGAGGCCGGAGAAGGGAAGAACAGAGGTCTGGACCTTCTGGTCTACTCTGCTGTCACCGGCAAAGAACGGGAAGTCCGGACACTTTCCGGCGGAGAATCCTTTATGGCAGCGCTTGCGCTGGCGCTTGGAATGGCGGACCAGATCCAGGCGAACCAGGCTAGTGTCAATCTCGATGTGATGTTTATCGACGAAGGCTTCGGCTCTCTGGACGATCATGCCAGAAGCCAGGCGGTCCGTGTCCTGCAGCAGATGGCAGGCAGTGACCGGATGGTTGGCATCATCTCCCATGTCAGTGAACTGAAGCAGGAGATCGAAGATCAGCTGATCGTGACACGGGATGAGGAAGGAAGCCACATCCGGTGGCAGATCAGCTGAGGAATATCCGCCTCAGGAAATCAGGTCTCCTGAGAACAGGGATGGGTTGTCCGGTTTCTCCGGAATGAAGAGGCGGACGACCGTATAGTGGTTCTCGCGGGAATCAATCCGGATATGGGCATGGTCACCGAAGGTGATCTTCAGGCGGCGGTAGATGTTCGAAAGTCCGATGGATTCCCCTCTTGCAGCAGTGCTGGAAACAGATGTGGAGTCAGGATCGTGGGCGGATGGTGTTGTCCTCGTCGGGAATGCCTCCCGGATCGATGCCGTGTCGGAAGAGGTATCCCGGATCTTCCGCTGGACGATGGCGAGATCTTCCGCAGAGAGACCGACGCCGTTATCGGCAAGTTCCACAACCAGTCTGCCATTTTCAAACCAGGTACGAATCTGAATGATGCCGTGCATCCGCCCGATAAAGGCGTGCTGCACGGTATTTTCAACGAGCGGCTGCAGCAGCATGGAGAGCATCGGCCAGGAGAGTGTTTCCTCCGGGATATGCTTTTTGACCGTGAATTTCCCCGGGAAACGGACATGCATGACCGACATGTAGGTGTCAAGTGTCTCCAGTTCATCTGCAAGCGTGACAATCATCGGGGAATAGAGGGAGTAGCGGAACATCCGCGCCATGCCCTGGATCAGCTGCTCGAGCGGCTCCGCCTTATAATGGCGTGCCATGGCGCGGCCGGATTCGAGCGTATTGAACAGGAAATGCGGGTTGATCTGGTTCCGGAATGCCAGAAGCTCCGCCTGCTGCTGCGCAAGTTCGCCGCGGTAGTGCTCGGCAATCAGTTCCTGCTCGCGGCGGGAGTAGGCATAGAGATTTTCAAGTGTCTCATTCATGGTGGAAACGATCGGCTGGAGTTCCTTGATGACCGGCTTCGCAAGAGGAAGATCAGTCTCGGAAACATCGCGGATCTCCTCGGTAATCCTGCTGATATCCTTTTCGATTTTGTAGAACAGAATCAGAATCGCCAGGGTGATGGCAATAACCAGCAGCAGGATTGCTGTCAAAGGAATATAAGGGACGAGATATCCGCTGATATGGAACGGTGTCAGATACACGAGCTGCATCGGCGTGTCAGCCAGGGGCGTGGTGGTTGCCAGATACCAGACCCCCTGATATTCCAGATAAGAATCATGATTCTCAGAAATGACGGAATCGGGGAGATCCTTCGTGGCGGCAATCATTCCATCCTCGCCTGCCAGGATGGCAATGCTGTCTGTTCCGGCAGTGGCGGTGTCAAGCAGGGAATCGACATCATAGACGATGCCGTAGGCCAGCTCCGCCTTGCGGTTCCGGTATCCGTCGAGAACCGCATAGACCGGGCAGATGTAGACGATATACCGGCGATTTCCTGAGTATATCAAAGGGGAATAAACTGCCTTTTTGAAGCTGGAGGACCAGGAAAGACCAATCGCATCAAAAGCTTCCTGAAAGATTTCATTGTCTCCGTAGGTGGAAGAAATATAGCGGCCTCGTCTCGAGGCGAAGACCATGCTCTGGGAATTCCGGCTGAAGGTGGTCAGATAACTGGAGAGCGCATCAAACTGGTTCCTTGCAGAGATGACTTCTGACGGGGTAAGCGAGAGAAGGTACTGCTGGGTTACATTGGAATAGGCAGCAATTTCAGCCATCTTGCTGGCACTGTCGAAGATATCCTCAATGTTTCTGACAGCCTGCGCTGCCAGCTGCTTATGGCTGGATTCTTCCGAATCCCGGGCGTTCGGAATGGCAAATACCAGAAAATATACCAGAGCAATACCGGTCACCACGACGATAGCCAGCATATAGAACTGCAGGATTTTCCGCAGTGAAATTGATCTGGTTCTTTTTTTCTCAGACATAGACAGCCTCCCGTCCGGTTCCGGACAGCCCTAAGGATCTCGGCAAATGCAGCATGGTTACAGCATCAACAGAATCAGTATAACATCTCGTTCGTGGATATGCAATTCTTACCATTTTCTGACCGCGCTCTGATGAAAAATCCGAAAATCTTCCGACAGAAACCGAAAATCTTCCTATGTCTTTTTCTTAAATAAATGTAAACTATATATGTTGGATGGCAGCTGCCGGTATTCGCCTGCTGCGGATCCGGCGAAACCAAAGATGAGGAGGAATCATAAGTGGCTAAGAATCAAAACAGTGCCAATAAGGCACCCGTCACTGCGGCCAATGCGAAGGGAATCACAAAGACCCTGATCATGATGAGAAAGCATTGGCAGATCTATGTGTTGCTGATCGCCCCGCTTCTGTGGTATGCACTCTTTGCATACTATCCGCTGGCAGGTCTCCAGCTCGCATTCAAGGTTTACAAGGCAAAACGTGGTATCTGGGCTTCTCCGTGGGCGGATCCGCTCTGGCAGAACTATAAAGCACTCTTCCGGGATGCATTCTTCTGGCGTTCGGTCAGAAGAACCCTGATTATCAACTTCGGAAGACTGTTCATCGTTTTCCCGTTCCCGATTATTCTGGCACTGGCCCTGAATGAACTTCGTCTCGGCAAGTCCAAGAAACTGATGCAGACGATCTTCACATTCCCGCATTTCCTTTCCTGGGTCATCGTCGTTGCCATCATGAGAAACCTTCTTTCCGTTGATGGTCTTGTCAATGTGGTCCTGAAGGCTTCCGGACGTGAAGCGATCAACTTCCTGGGAAGTGAGTCCCTGTTCCAGCCGATGCTCTACATCACCGATATCTGGAAAGGTGCCGGTTACAGTTCGATCATTTATCTTTCTGCAATCTCCGGCATTGACCAGGATCAGTATGAAGCGGCGGAAGTGGACGGCGCTTCCAGATGGCAGAGACTGATTCACATCACCCTGCCGAACATCATGGGAACGGTTTCCGTCATGTTCATCCTGGCAACCGGTAACCTGATGACCAATGGTTTCGACCAGATCTTCAACCTGTCGAACGCAGCGACCAAGAACGTCGCAGAAGTGCTCGATATGTACATCTACAGAATCACGTTCCAGGCATCCGCAGACTTCGGCTTCTCGACCGCCGTATCCCTGTTCCGTTCGATCATCAATATGATCCTGCTGGTTACGGCTGACAGAGTTTCCAAGAGACTTGGCGGTTCCGGACTCTTTGCATAAGAAAGGAGAATGAGAGAAATGAAAAGAAGTAAATTCGGTCTGATGGATCTCATCATCCTGATCTTCCTGCTGTTGGGACTTTTCGCGATTCTGTTCCCGTTCATCAACATGATTGCAACTTCCATCACTTCCTATAAAGAATACATGCAGTCTACCTGGGTCTTCTGGCCGAAAGAGCCGACGCTGGAGTCCTACAAGGAACTGTTCAAGGACAATCGTATCTTTATCGGTTATAAGACAACCCTGATCTACCTGTTAGTCGGTCTTCCGATGAACCTGTTCCTGGGTCTTTCCCTTGCCTACTGCCTGTTCCGTAAGAACTGGCCTGGCAGAAAACTGGTCCTCATGCTCGTGCTGATCACCATGATCTTCCACGGCGGTATCGTTCCGCTGTATCTGGTCATGAAGGGCTTCAGACTGACAAACACCATCTGGTCCGTCATCCTGGCACAGGGGATGAATACCTTCAACATGATCCTGATCTATAACTATTTCAACTCTCTTCCGGAAGCTCTGGTTGAGTCTGCGAACCTGGATGGAGCAAACGAGTGGACGATTCTATTCAAGATCGTTCTTCCGCTCTCAAAAGCAATCGTGGCAACCGTTGCACTGTTTGTCGCAGTTCAGCTCTGGAATGAATACTTCATGTCCATGATCTTCCTGCGGTCCAACGACTGGCAGTCCCTGCAGCAGACACTTCGTGGCATCGTCATCGATGCACAGGCAACGGATACCGCAGGTGCGACAGCTTCCATCGAGACAAGAAACTTCTCCGATGGTCTGAAGATGGCAGCCGTCGTCGTGACGATGGTTCCGATCATGGCGGTCTATCCGTTCCTGCAGAAATACTTTACAAAGGGTATTATGATCGGTGCCGTAAAGGCCTGATCCTGATATCATAGATCACCTGAGAAACTCTCTACTAACAAAAAGCTTGTGGGAGGTTTTTATGAAACGGGAAATGAGATGGCTGTCTATGATCCTTGCAGCAGTGATGGTGCTTTCCCTTGCAGCATGTGGCGGCTCTGCAGGAACAACTGACACAAACACAGGTAAGACCAGTACGACAACGAGTACCCCGAAAGCCGATGCACCTGCAGCAACGGACGAAAAGAAGGATGATGCCGCAGCATCGACACCGGCAGCAACAGATGACAGTGCTGCGGCTCCGGCTGCAGACTATGCTACTGCAGAAGAGATTCTCAGCAGAGATTTCTCCACACCATATACCATCGAATATGCCGGCGTTCAGCTGCAGGATGGTAACGATAACAACCATGGTAATGCCTACGACGAGTGGTGGTCCTCGACATTTAATGTCGAGTGGGATGCTACCTCGCTGACATTCGAGAACTGGGCACAGAGAATGAACACCTGGCTGAATGCAGATGATATCCCGGAGTGGTGCGTCTGGAACTTCAATGCCGGTGATGCAATCAACTATGTTGATCAGGATATTCTTCTGAAACTGCCGGATGGCTGGAAAGAGAAGTATCCGAACCTGGCTGCTTCCCAGGATCTGGTTCCTGCAGCAAAGTATTATGAAGAGATGTTCGGCGGAACCTATTTTATCTTCCGCCCGGTCTATGCAACAAACTTCCCGGCAGATGTTGTTACCAGCCATTATGCTGTTAACCTGAGAAAAGACTGGGCGGAACAGGCTGGATATGATCTTTCCAAGAATATCGAATCCAACACCATTACGCTGGATGAGTTCATTGCTTATAACCAGGCCGTCAAGGATGCAGGAATTATCGAGTATCCATTTGTCGGGACAACTTCTCACTTCATCTCTCTGGCTGGCATGACCTGTGAGCATGATGGCGGAAGCATGACTGCTTATTATAAAGGAGAAGATGGTAAATACCATTGGGGTCCGGCAGAAGAGTCCAGTGGCGTGAAGGCACAGCTGACCAAGCTGAAACAGATGTATGATAACGGACTTGTCTATCCGGAATTCTATACGATTCTCAACGATGATGACCAGCCGTATTTCCACACTTCTGCGCAGGCAGCTTCGATCTGTGGTAATGGTATGGCAGTTATGATGGACCGCTGCACGACTTATATGCGTGAAAATCTGGGTCTGGATTACTGGGAGGTCGGTCTCGAGCTGGTTCTGACGGATGAAAACGGCGTCCATCACGGCGATCCGAGCGGCAACTACTGGGGATGCAACATCATCTCTCCGTATATCGACGAAGATAAACTGGAAAGACTGCTGACCATCTGGGATTTTGACTGTACCGAGTATGGTCAGATGTGTGTCCGTATGGGTGTTCCGGAAGTCGACTGGACCTATGATGATAACGGCGAGCTTGTAAATCTTCTGGAAGGCAAAGAAGGAAGCATCACCCAGAAGTACGATGTCGTTCCGATCATCTACGGCAACATGGTTGTCCTTTCCGATGACTTTGGTTTCGTGAACCCGGCCTTTGACCCGAGAGCAAGACAGAGAATCAGCGATCTGATGATTCTCCGTGCAGGCATCACAACGGCGAAGGATAAGGAGATGGACTGGGATTTCCTGTCCTACTCGTCCCAGGCACTGAACCTTGCATCGATGAACTATGCGGATGAGTATGCAAACCTGATCACCAAGTCCGGTGACTTCTCCGCAAACTACGATCAGTGGGTACAGGAGAAGATGGCACTGGTACAGCCGGTTCTTGACGATCTGAATAGTAAGTTTGCCGACTAAATGCGGATAGCTCCTGCACAGATGCACAGTGAAGAAACGCAAGCTTGCTTGCAGTTTCGACAACTTGCATCTGTGGGGAGCGGCTTTCCATAAACGACATGAGCGGAGTGCCGCAAAGCGGCAGTAGAGTGCGGGCCACCGACAGGTGAGCCCGGCACGGACTCCGCGAATGCCGTGTAATGGGAAAAAGCCGCGCAGGAGCGTATGAAAGCGCGTTGCCCGGCGGAATGCCGTGCAATGACGAAAGCCGCGCAGGAGCAATTTTGGGGGCGGAGAAGGTATCTGGCGGCGCAGTTGGGGCTGCGCCGCTTCCATAGATTTTTTTCATCACACAACACAAGGAGGGGTTTGCAGATGAAGAAAAGAATGAGAGTCCTTTCAATCCTGTTGGCAGTTGTCATGGTGATGTCTCTCACAGCATGCGGTGGCACAACGGGTGGCACTACCGATACCGGGAATACCGGTACAACCACAACCAGTTCTGCAAAGACAGACACAGCAAAAACGGACACAGCAAAAACGGACACTGCAAAAACAGAAACAACGACACCGGCCACAGATAATGGGGCATCTGAGGCAGATGAGAATACCAATACACTCAGCGGTGTGATCTACGGATCTCCGGAAGAGATTCTGTCCAGAGATTATTCCGAGCACATGAAACTGGAATATGCCGGTATCCAGCTGGTTGACGGTTTCGATTACACCGCAGGCAATGAGTACCTGAAGTGGTGGTCCGACACCTTCAACATTGAATGGGATGTTACTTCCCTGACATTTGAAAACTGGACACAGAGAATGAATACCTGGCTCAATGCGGATGATATTCCGGAATGGTGTGTCTGGAACTTCAATGCCGGTGATATCATCAACTACGCAGAGCAGGATATCATCAAGAGAATGCCGGATGACTGGAAGGAAAGATGGCCAAACCTGGCGGCTTCTCAGACTGCAGATCTGGTGCCTTATGCGGATTATTATGACAATCTTCTCGGTGGTACCTATGTCTTCTTCCGCCCGGTCATGGGCAGGAATTTTCCGGCACAGAATGGTGTTACGACCCATATGGGCGTCCATCTTCGCCGTGACTGGGCAGAGCAGGTTGGGTTTGACCTCTCTGAATGTGATGCAAAGGGAACGATCACCCTGGATCAGATCATGGATTACTGCCGCAAGGTGAAAGAAGCCGGTATCGTAGAGTATCCTTTCGTCGGCACAACCGGTCATTTCATGAATCTCGCCGATATGAACTCGGATCACACCGGAATGCTGCAGAGTGCATATTATGTTGGTGATGATGGCCTTTATCACTGGGGCCCGGCTGAGGCAGAGAACCATATCAAGGATAATCTCACAAAACTGAAGACCATGTATGACGAAGGCCTGGTCTATCCGGACTTCTACACCATCCTGAACGATGATGATCAGCCATACTTCAATACTTCCGGACAGGCCGCTGTCATCTTCGGTAATGGTATGCCGCGTTTCTTCGATGAGTGCGGACGTGTCATGCCGGAAAACCTTGGCGTGGATTACTATGAAGTCGGAGCATTCTACTCCCTGGTAGATGAGAACAATGTCTACCACGCAGATAAGAGTGCAAACTTCTTTGCAACCAATATCCTTTCCCCGTATATCTCGGATGATCATTTCGAGAGACTGATGAGCATGTGGGATTATTCCTGTACCAAGGAAGGTCAGGACCGGATCCGTATGGGTGTCAGAGGCGTCGACTTTGATTACGATGAGAATGGAGAACTCGTAAACCTGCTGGCAGATACCTTCGGAAGTATCTCCGCAAAGTATAACGAGGTCAACTCTTTCCGTATCTATCATACCATGGTAATCTGCTCGGATGACTTTGGTCTGATCAACCCGGCATTCGATCCGAGAGCACGTGAGATCTCGATCCACGGCTATATGGTCCGTGATGAGATCGGTACACACAAGGATAGAGACTTCGATTTCGATCTTGCTTCCTACAGCTCTCAGGCAATGAACCTGGCAACCATGACCTACACGGATGAGTATGCAAACCTTGTTACCAAGGCTGGTGATTTCTCCGCGAACTATGATCAGTGGGTACAGGAAAAGTTGCAGCTGGTGCAGCCGGTTCTTGACGAACTGAATGCGAAGTTCAGACAGTAATCTGAAAAGCAGCTAGACAAACAATGCGCCCTGTAGCCAATGCTGCAGGGCGCTATTATTACATGTTTAGTTAGCAATATAACTGTTTAAGGAGGGGATTACAGTAATGGGATTTACATTCAACCTGAACTATCCTGGTGCGCCGGCATTTCCGCCGGTTGATCAGGCAAATGCCATGGCGTCAAGGCCTGGTTATGAGATGCTGCCGCCGCTCCCGCCGTACCGTGAAGGATATAGCTTTGCGGGGTGGTACCGGAATCCGGATGCGAATCATCCGGTTCATGGGGTTGCAGCGAGAAAATACCTGTTTGACAAGACCGAGTACAACGGAACGCTGTACGCCGGATGGAAGGAAGAGATCCAGGACTACACGGAGATCTATAAAAAAGCGCGCTATCACATGATGCACTACCTGACCATGGAAGATATGCCGTATTACTATCTCTTCATGTGCATGTCGGAGATCGAATTCCAGAACAATACGACGGCAATGTACGAGATGGCAAAACATCCGGATGCACACTTCCGCCCGCTCTTTGACCAGATGGCGGAGGCACTCGAGGAAGCGGAGGCAGTCATCTGGTACGATGACAAGGATAAACTCTATGACATCTGGTGCGATGGACCGATGCCGGTTCTGCCGGATGATTTCACAAGAATCAACGGAACCGAGACAAAAGGGGTTGCCATCCAGGGCTGTCTCGAGGATGATCCGGGCTTCCGTCCGTTCCTGGTGGACCTGCGGCTGGCAGAGCCGGAGAAGGCGATCGGAACCGCGATCCTTTCCCCGTCGATCCGCGGCGGCCACGGCGAAGGCCTGAAGACGGCCAGAGAACTGAATGCGCGCGGGTACAACGCGTTTATCGTCGAACCGCGATTTGACCGCTTCATGCGCGGGACGGATGAGTTCGGCTTCCAGAACAACTATGTGCTGGAGATCCTTGATGTGCAGCGTGCCGTCCGCTATGTGAAATACAACGCAGAAAAGTTCGGCATTGATCCGGACCGCCTGATCTCCATCGGGTTCTCCAAGGGCAACTGCATCCACTATATCAGCTCGGAACTCTTTGATTTTGCTCCGTGCGAGAATCCGTTCAAACTGCAGAACGGGGAAGAGGTGCATGCCGTCGGGCATGAGACGGATGAGATCGACCGGATTCCGGCAACAGTCTCCGTCAATACACTCTGCTACGGCGATGCGGTCCTGACGCCGGGAGCACGATTCCGCCTGCCGGGCCGGGATGCGGATGCGCATACCCCGCAGGGAGAGCCGACCTGGAGCGTGACAGAGAGCCGTATCTATACGAAGGAAAATATGGAGAAGGGTTTCCTGATGCCGGCGCGGTTTATCGCGATCGGGACAGCGGATTTCATCGTGAGTTTCCTGCTGGCGAAGGGCCTTGATGCAAATATGAAGAATCCGGACAAACTCTATGAGGTACCATGGGAACTGCATATGTATGACAAGGTCCCGCATGGTATCGGCAGCGGAACCCAGTACGAGAACTTTGGCAAGGTCTGGGATTCTGCGGATGTCTTCTACCGGATGAATCTCGGCAGAAAGCTTTGAGAAGGGGGTGGCTTCCATGATTACATACAATCTGTGTTATGATGGCGCTCCGGCGTATCCGGTGGCACCGACCGGCATGATGGCGGCCCGGATGCAGGGACTTCCGCCATTTGCACCGATCCGTGAAGGATACAGCTTTGAAGGCTGGTACAAGGATGCGGAGCTGACGGAGCGGTTCAAGATTTTTGCACCGGAGAATAAGAATTATGACGGAGAGCTCTTCGCAAAGTGGGGCCCTGCCGTCACAGACTATACGGCGACCTACAAGATGGCCCGTGAGATCATGCTGCACTACACCGCCTATGATCTGGATTCCTATCAGTACCTCTTTGCTTCGATGGCGGAGCTGGAGTTTACGAAATCCTTGAAATTCGGTCTGGAACAGGCTGCAAATCCGGATGAACACTGGCGGACACTCTTCGAGCAGAACCGTGCAGCCCTGGCAGAAGTGATTGCCATCGGCGATTCGACGGATAAGATCTACGACATCTGGTGTGATGGACCGATGCCGGTGATGCCGGATGACTTTACACTCCTCGAAGAATCCCTGGAGGGCGTCTATCCGCCGATGCAGGCCTGCCTGCAGGATGATCCGGGCTTCCGTCCGTTCCTGCTTGACATGCGGCTTCCGGATCCGGCATCCGCAAAGGGCACGGCGATTCTCTCCCCGTCCATCCGCGGCGGCATGAGCGAGGGCATGAAGACAGCCTGCGAACTGAACCGCAGAGGGTACAACGCATTTGTCGTGGAACCACGGTTCAACCGCTTCAGTAGAGATGGCAGGGAGTTTAACTTCACCTCGAAATACTGCCTGGAGATCCTGGATGTCCAGCGGGCAATCCGCTTTGTGAAATACAACGCAGAGAAGTTCGAGATTGATCCGAAGAAACTGATTTCGGTCGGCTTCTCAAAAGGAAACTGCATCCACCGCGTCAGTTCCTTCCTGTTTGATCTGACACCGGACCAGGTGCCGTTCTACTTCGATGGAGAGGCAGGCCCGGGCACGAACGGCGAAGCGGCCTATGCGGTGGGTCATGAAAATGACGCGATCGATATGATCCCGGCTGATGTTTCCGTGAATACCGTGGTCTATGGCGGAAGAGTGCTTGCACCGACGGCAGCCCACGATGCGGTAACGGCATCCCGCATTTACACAAAGGAGAACCTGGAGAAGGGCTTCCTGTATCCGGGTGTGATCTACGGCGTCGGCAATTACGACGAGGTCACCTTTGCGATGCTGGCATCCTTTGACGAGAACAATAAGAATCCGGACAAGCTCTATGACATCCCGTGGGAGGCACATGTCTTTGACAAGGTCCCGCACGGCATCGGCTCCGGGACACAGTTCGAGAACTTCGGCAAGTTCTGGGATGCGGCAGATGTATTTTATCAGACAAATCTTGGCAGAGCTGTCGAGGGAATGAAGGAGAAATGAGGTGGATTGATGAGAGCAATTATGGTCATGTACGATACGCTCTGCAAGCGTACCCTGCCGAACTACGGCGATGCCCAGGCAAAGATGCCGGCCTTTGAGAGACTGGCGGATCTGACGGTTACTTTTGACAACTGCTATGTCGGAAGTCTTCCCTGCATGCCGGCGCGGCGTGAGATCCACACCGGAAGAATGAACTTCCTGCACAGAGGCTGGGGACCGATCGAGCCATTTGACGATTCCATGCCGGAGATCCTGAAGCGCGCAGGCATCTACACCCATCTGGTGTCCGACCACGATCATTACTGGGAGGACGGCGGTGCGACCTATCACACCCGCTACAACACCTGGGAGAATGAGCGCGGGCAGGAGATCGATACCTGGAAGGGCGACCTGCATGAGATCAGCGACACCCACAGCTTCGGCGCAGCGAATCCGGAGGTCGCGAAATTCCTCCAGGCATTCCGTAAGCAGAATGCGATCAACCGCATCTACATCGAGAAGCAGGGCCGTTTCCCGCAGGAAAATGTCTTTGATAAGGGCATCGAGTTCATTGAGACGAATCATGAATTCGACAACTGGTTCCTCCAGATCGAAACCTTCGATCCGCATGAGCCATTTACCGCACCGGAAGAAGACCAGAAGCTGAACGGCACCGACGAGTCCTTCCAGTACGACTGGCCGCCTGCAGGCAAGGTCCGCGAGGATGACGCATTTATCGGGGAAGTCAAGAAGAAATACTATTCGCTGCTGACGACTTGCGATCGTTCCCTCGGCAGAGTCCTCGATATCATGGACAAATACGATATGTGGAAGGATACGATGCTGATCGTCAACACTGACCACGGCTTCCTGCTCTCCGAGCACGACTGGTGGGGCAAGAACGTGATGCCGATGTACAATGAGATTGCGAATATCCCGCTGTTCATCTGGGATCCGCGTACGGGCGTCAAGGGTGAGAGAAGAGAAGCCCTGGTGCAGACCATCGACATGGCACCGACGATCCTGAACTTCTTTGGCATTGAGCCGACCAAGGATATGCTCGGACACGATCTTGCAGCGACCATCGAGAAGGACGAGAAGGTCCGTGACTACGCCGTCTACGGGATCTTCGGCGGCCAGACCGATATCACCGATGGGAAATACGTCTACATGCGTTCGCCGGTCACTGATCATGATGCGGACGGAAATCCGGTCTGCTACGAGTACACACTGATGCCGACGGATATGATGAACCGGAAACCGGTGGAACAGCTGCAGAAGGCAACGCTTGCAGAGCCGTTCTCGTTCACAAAAGGGATGCCGGTCCTGAAGCTTCCGGCAGGCCGCGGCCACGGTACACCGCAGTACGGCGACGATGCACTCTATGATCTCTCCGTCGATCCGGGCCAGCGAAATCCGATCACGGATGAAGCAGTTCTGGCACCGGTCAGAGAGAGAATGCTCGATGCAATGGCAAAGGTCTTCTGTGAGAATGACGCACCGGCAGAGCAGTATATCCGGCTCGGACTCAAGAAGCCGGAATGATAAATGAAAAGGGGGAAAACGATGGCAACTGTATTTGACAGATTCATGCCTGCCTCAAAGGAATTCTTTGATAAGATGCGGGCAAATGGGGTGATGCACTTTGATGTGGATCCGACTGTGGAAGTGTGGAAGATGCGCGACAATGTCTGGTCCATGCTGGCACCGAGCCCGGGAATGGGCGGAGATGCGTGGATGCACCTGATCGTCGGTCCGGAGAAGGCCATGCTGATCGATACCGGTTTCGGGATCGGCAATCTCAGAGGTCTGGTCGAGGAACTGACCGACAAGCCGATCGTGCTGGTGAATACCCATTTTCACGGGGATCATGCCTTTGGCAATTATCAGTTTGAGGCAGCTTACATTCACAAATATGATGCGCCGTATCTCGAAGATCAGATGGATCCTGCAGCCCGTGCCAGGATGGTGCCTGCTGCAAAGCCGGATTCCTTCTACAAGGATGAGGATCTGGTGCCGGTGAAACCATATGAGATCATTCCGATCGAGGAAGGATATACCTTTGATCTCGGCGGTGGCTATGAGATGGAAGTCGTGCATCTGCCGGGCCATGCACCGGGCGGAATCGGCATCATCGATAAGCAGAACCGGATTCTGTTCTCGGGTGATGCGATCGTCTCCACGCCGACCATGATCTCCGGATCTGCAGCGGGACAGCATAACAGCGAATTCATGACCGTGACTGCATTCCGTGACCAGCTCGAAAAACTGGTGCCGAAGATGGACGAATTCGATGTCCTCTATCCGGGACATGCGATTCTCGAGTATCCAAAGGCGGCTGTGACCGATATGCTGGAGCTCTGTAACCAGATCATCGCAGATCCGGACAGCCAGGACGAGGTCTCCGAATCCATGCGCGGGATGGCAAAGCTGAAGGTAGTTGGCCTTGCATCGATCGCGTACAGCGATGAGAGAATCTGAAGGCAGTCTGATCGTCTTGCCGGCATATTTTGAAGAAACGGGGAAGGAGTTGATATACCATGAAAATCCAGGAAATCATTGATAAGATTTATGCGTTCCATCCATCGCTTGGGGAGAGGGAGAAGGAAACCATCGACGGTCTGAAGATCGGGGATACCTCGCAGGAGTGCACCGGTATCGCAACCGGTATCTATGCTTCCGTCGAGGTTATCGAAGAGGCACATGCGGCAGGTGCCAATCTGCTCGTCGTCCACGAGCCGGTCTTCTATGATCATTTTGATAAAGAAGAAGCGAAGAGCCACAACTCCATCGCGAAGATGAAGGCAGAACTCTGCGAGAAATACGGCATGGTGATCATCCGTGATCATGATCACATCCATGCGCACAGACCAGACGGTATCTACTATGGTGTGATGACCGAGCTCGGCCTGCAGGCATACTGCAAGACCGATCTGATGGCACCGAGAGATCCGGAGAAATTCGCATTTCTGTTCGAATTCCCGGACGAGGGCATCCCGGTGAAGGAGCTTGCGGCGCAATGGGCAAAGAGACTCGGCCTCCGGAATCTCCGTCTCTGCGGCAATCCGGACACCATGGTGAAGAAGATGGCCTGGGGCGGCCACTGCCTGTATAATTCCCAGGGAGAGATCAAGAAGGTCGATGAGGCCGATATCGATCTCTATGTTCCGGGCGAATGCATCGACTGGGAGATCGCAGAGTATTTCAAGGATGCAAGAGGACTTGGCCTGAACAAGTGCATGCTGCTGACAGGTCATTTCAACAAAGAAGAGCTTGGCATGAAGCACGCTGTCACCTGGATCGCAAGACTTGTGGACTACAAGCTGCCGGTGACCTGGTGCCCGAGCCACGATATGTACTGGTACCTGAAGGAACTGGATTGATACGCTGTGAGGCACTGCTCAGCTGTGTAATTGAAAAAGAGGGCCCTTTCTGAATGATGTTTCTTCAGAAAGGACCCTCTTTTATTCCTTCCGTAAAAAGGTCTTACGGTGCGGTGAAGCTGATGACTTCACTCCACGGAGAGTAATAGTAGTTTGTTTCGGAGGCACTGACGGTCCTGATCGATGCGGAACGGACTCTGAAATAATAGGTCTTCCCGCTCTCCAGCGTATTGAGTTTGATGCTGTTCCCCGACGTGGAGCTGGTTTTCTTTGTCTTAAAGGACGCGTCAGTGGAGTACTGGAAATAGTACTTGGATGTTCCGGTTACGCTGGACCACATGACGGTTGCAGATGAAACCTTCTTGCTGATCACAGGAACTGTCAGACGGGCATAGGTCAGCTTGTTGGAGAACTTCCCGATCACATACGTCCCGTCAGCTTTTTTCTTCAGGGCACGCACGGTATACTGATACAGGGAAGAAGAACTCTTCAGTGTCTTGTCGGTATATGCGGTTTTGGTAGCAAATACGCTGGCGATCTTTTTCCACTTAGTATTGGTGCCGTCCAACGGCTTGCGGAAAATCTGGTAATGGGTAGCGCCGGCGACCTTGTCCCAGTACACGCGGATTCCGGCTGCAGTGTTGGCGATCTTTTTCAGCTTCGGAGCTGCCAGTTTTTCATCATCGGCAGACTTTGCGGTGGTTGCGCCGCCGGTCGCTACACCACTCAGCGCTTTCCGTGGTTTGGTCTGGAAGTTGGCATAGTCGGAGTAGACATCTCCGATCATGGTTCCGAGTGGTGCTGTGCCCCAGATATACAGATCTCCGTCTTTTGTGAGTGCACTCGAATCTGTAATCTGAACCATGCCGGAAAGGATTCTCTGCGGGGTCAGATGGTAGACCCACTCACCGACCTTGCCATCACCGCTCGAATATTTTCCATTCCCAAGCTCACCGGAATTCCCCTGGCCCCATGTGTATACGGAACCATCCTCTGTCAGGGCGGTGCCATGCGATGCGCCGAGAGCGACCTGTGTCACCTGATCGAGGATCTTCACCGGTTCGGTGATATACTGCTCACCGTCCTCAGTCCCATTCGTTCCTTTGCCGCACATGGCATTACTGTTTTCACCCCAGGTCCAGAGCGTGCCATCTTTCTTGACTGCCGCGATGGTTCCGCCATTTGTGCTGACGTACTTGACATCATCCATGACTTTGACCGGTTTTTCAAACTGGGCCGGCAGAATCTCATTTTCCAACATGGCAAACTCAAACTGATGCGCATTATTTCTCCCCCAGAGATAGAGGGAACCATCTTCTGTAACAGCTGCCAGATTATCACCACTGACGCTGACACACATCACATGATCCAGAACCTGTGTCGGATAGCTGCGATTGCTTGTGCTCCCGTCCCCCAGACGTCCGCCGGAGGCATTTCCCCAGGTATAGAGGCCGCCGTCTCCTGTGATGGCAGCAGTAACCTGACCTGCGGTGCAGGCTTCTTTAACGTCTTTCAGGAGAACGACATTCGGATCAGAACCGCTTGGCAGATCAGCCGGATCCACTCCGCGCTGTCCGGAATAATTCGCACCGTCCATGATCAGCCTGCCGTCAGACAATACGACTGCGAGCGTATCATCTCCGACGGAAACCTGTGAGACAGGACCCCAGTCTGCAAGAACTTTTTCCGGCTCGTAGCCGAATGTAAAGGAATAAGCCCGTGGCTCCCAGTCACCGGACATACGGTAAGTTGCCCACATCATCAGGGAACCATCTTTCATGACAGCGATGCCGGGACCGATCGTGTTCGTGACTCCGGTGGACGCTTCGCCTGCACGGACCGCGATGGGACCAGAGACGGATATCATCCCGACGGTCATTGCCATGATCAGCAGAACAGCCAGCAATTTCTTTCTCATTTTCCCCTCCTTTGATTCTTGTTCGGGTTGTATTTTTTGTGGTAGATCCTTACAGATTAGTGTACTACGAAACTGCGGATCAGGCAACCACAAAATGGGGATAAAGATGCAACGGCAGATGCCTGCATGGCCGGAGACCGGACCCGGACACCGGGAAATCATCTCTAAGTGCCATTGCAAATAGATTAGGAATCAACATAATGAGCTTTGAGATGGAGAAACATAACAACTATTTGATGGCAGCATAAAAACTGCCATCAGACGGATCTGATGGCAGAAAGGTTTTGTTTTTTTGATTGTCCACTTGACGGGGAGCGGTTCAGAATGCTTCCAGCAGGCCACCGGACTTTTTTGTTTTGACATGGCTGAACATCTCCGTTCCGAAAAAGAATCCGTGAATATGAGCGGCTGAGCACGAATGTATGATGCCAGATGGGTAGCGCCCCGGGATCTCTGTACGAGATTGCCGGGGCGTATTTTCATGCCAAAAATGACACACTTTCCTGAAGTCTCTGTGATATGATAGGGGGTAAGAAGGTGTCCGGTACGGATGCAGAATGCAGATGTCAGCCGAATGAGGTCTGGAGCTACGGCACCGCTTGAGATCATCCCGGTCTTCATCCGGGAGGGAGCAGAGATCACCGTTTATTAAAAAGTGGAGGAGAGAGGAATGATCGGAGCACTGCTTGGTGACATGATTGGTGCACCATATGAATTTGACCGGGGTGATAAGACGAAGGACTTCCCACTCTTTGCAAAGAATACACAGTTCACGGACGATTCCGTGATGACGATCGCAGTTGCAGAAGCATTGATGGATACGATCGGCGGCAGTGATGAGGAGATCCGAAAGGCGGTCATCGCCTCGATGCAGAAGTGGGGTGCGAAATACCCTGGTGCCGGTTATGGCGGCCTGTTTTTCGGGTGGCTGTATGACGAAGATCCGCAGCCGTATAACAGCTTTGGAAATGGATCCGCCATGCGGGTTTCCGCTGCCGGCTGGCTGGCGGATACCATCGAGGGAACGAAGCGGCTTGCGAGATTATCTGCAGAAGTGACGCACAACCATCCCGAGGGAATCAAGGGGGCAGAAGCGACAGCGGCGGCGATCTACCTTGCAAGAACCGGAAGCAGCAAGGAGGAGATCAGACGCTATATCACAGAGAAATTCGGCTATGACCTTTCCCGTACCTGCGATGAGATCCGCCCCACCTACCGTCATGTGGAGTCCTGCCAGCAGACCGTCCCGGAAGCAATCACGGCATTTCTCGAGGGAACAGACTTTGAGGATGTGATCCGCACGGCAGTTTCCCTCGGAGGGGACTGTGATACACTGACCTGCATTGCCGGAAGCATGGCGGAGGCTTTCTACGAAGTGCCGAAGGAGATGGAAGAGGAAGGAAGAAAGCGGCTGACGGAAGAGATGCTGGAAGTGCTTGATCGATTCCTGAAAATGAGAAGTGCTGTCAAATGAAATACAACGAATAGGAGAATAAACAGAGATGAAAAGAAGACTCGTTCTGTCGCTGACACTGCTGATGCTCTGCTGTGCAGCCTGTGGTGTATCCGGGAGCAATGCAGGAAAGGATGCGGCTGCAGGAAAGGATGCGGCTGCAGGAAAGGATGCAGCTCCCGGAAAGGAGGCAGCTGCGGGAAAGGCGGCGACCGCTGAGAATGCGCTGACGGCAACGGTTACGACAGAACTGCATGCACCGATTCAGGTAGAGGAAGCTTCGCCGGAGTGGATCATGAATATTCCTGCGGCACAGGATGAATCGGTGACCCAGATGGTCGTCGTCGCTGCGATGGGAGAAGACCTGACAACGGCGACGGTTTCCATGCATGAGCGGGCAGAGGACGGAACCTGGAAGCAGATCCTGACGACACCGGGCTTTGTCGGCAGAACCGGGGTGATCCCTGATGCAAAACGGCAGGCCGGAACCGGAAAGACCCCGATGGGGGACTACCGCTTCACCCAGGCCTTTGGAATTGCGCCGGATCCCGGCTGTGCGATGCCGTATGTCCAGGTTGATGAAGACAAGTACTGGTCCGGAGACTACACTTATCACCCGAACGAGATGGTATCGCTTTCCGAGCATCCGGAACTGGACACGGACAACAGTGAACATCTCATCGAATATGAGTACGAGTACCAGTACTGCTTGAACATCGGCTTCAATGAAGAAGGAACCTACGGCAGAGGCGATGCGATCTTCCTGCACTGCATCGGCAGGAAGAAGCCCTACACCGGTGGCTGTGTTGCCGTTCCGGAGTATGCCATGAAATATATCCTGCAGCACGTCAAGCCGGAGTGCAGGATTGTGATTGATCTGTTTGAGAATATGGGCGGAAGCTTCTGAAGCCCCGATGAGAAATGCCCTGCAGATTATATTTCTGCAGGGCATGCTGCTATTAAACGGTTGTTATTCGTATTTCCTGGCTGTGATAATCAAGGGGATGAACAATCCGCCCAGCATCAAAGCCAGCCCGATGTAAATGAGTACCAGTGTGATGCCAATACCCTGACCGCCCATCTGACCGATGGGCGATTTTGCTGCTGCAAGGAAGAGAAATGGCGGTAAGGCAGCGGCAAAGGCGCACCAGATGCGCAAGGTCTTCAGGATGTGCGGCCAGTTGCCATTGGTGAAGCGGACACCGGGGATGTTCATCCGGAAGATGCCCTGGCTGACCTGGGATACGTTATCGACATCATAGAGGACATGCAGGCGGGGCTTTGCGAACAGATAGGCATAAGCCCCGAACACGACACCGAGAATGCTGTACGTGAGACAGGAAGCAAAAGCGCCGGTGATCGGCGTATCCTCCGGCAGCTCCATGCCGCGCAGGAGAAGATAGCAGAGCGCCCAGCCGGCAGCGGTGAGGGCGATCACGAAGACATACTGCAGGCCCTGCTTCTTCCGGAGAGCCCGGGTCTCCGGCTTTGCCTGCTCCGCATCATATTCTTCGCGGGACAGGGTTTCCCACTTTTCAAGGAGTTCTCTGACCAGCTGCTCCGTATGGGCAGCATCCATCGGCTCGCCCGTATGCCTGCGGCCCTCGATCAGTTCGGTGACAGACACACCGAGCTCCTCGGAGAGGGGGATGAGAAGCCCCACATCCGGCATACTGAGCCCACGCTCCCATTTGCTGACCGCCTTCCCGGTGATGGAAAGACGCTCAGCCAGTTCATCCTGGGTCAGACCTTTTTCTTTACGCAGTTCAGCGATCAGCGCACCACAGCGATCCTTGTCGATGATAAAGTTCGGATTTGTTTTTCCTTCCATAGTCACTCCTCATCTCGCACATAGCATTTATTTCACCAATTGGAACCAGCAATAGTGTATAACAGGAGACAAATCTTTTCAACCGACTGCTGGTCGAGCGGCTCTGGCCGGCCTTTTCCGCCAGTTCTGTCTGAGACATATCCAGTTCAATCCGTCTAAATTTCATGTATATTTTGCAAACAGCGAATATATGTGTGATGTGTCATGTGGCTGGGACTTTTTTCAACCCGGTTTTTGTGGTAACCTAGTGCTATGGGAGAATACAATAGGAAAGGATTGAAAAGATGGCCTATAGTGAGCTGATCAAGAACATCGAAAAGATTCGTGCCTATATCCGGGACTTCTATATCTACGGATTCCGGACGCGGACGGACTTTGATCAAAAGAGTGCGAGAAGCTATGACAACGAGCGCCGGCGGGTGGAGAGCTGGCTCGGTGATGCCATGGCGTTCCGGCAGGACGCTGCTGGGAAGCGGGTGTTTATCTCTGTGGACCAGCGTGAAACCTTGCACAATCCGTTCTACAGGGCCTTCCGGGCAAAGAGTTTTACCGATGCGGATATCACGCTGCATTTCTACATCCTGGATGTGCTTGCGGAGGGGGAGAAGCTGTCTGCCAGACAGGTTCTTGAGAGAATTGTGGAGAGGGTGGACGAGATCCCGGAGACAGATTTCCTGCCGGATGAGTCGACGGTCCGGAAGAAACTGAAGGAGTATGCCGGTCTTGGCCTGCTGACGGAAGAGAAGCAGGGAAGAGAGATTCTGTATGTGAGAAATGACGCAGCCCGGCAGCGGGACGGAGGGCGGCCTGCCCCGCAACCAGCCCGGCAGCGGGACCGTTGGCTCGACGCGATCGCCTTTGCATCGGAAGCGATGCCGCTGGGTGTGGTCGGTTCCTATCTGCTCGACCGGGATCAGAAAGATCTGGATTATTATACCTTCAAGCATCATTATCTGACCGGGGCGCTTGATGCCGAGGTCGTGGAACAACTCCTGCTGTGCAGAGATCAGCATAAGAATGCGCGGATCACCTTTTCCACGAGGCGGAGCGGCATGAAGACCTTCGAGGCCCTGGTCTATCCGCTGAAGATCTACATCAGCACGCAGAGCGGGCGGGAGAATCTCCTGGCGTACAGCTTCGATGCGCGGCGCCCGCGGATGTACCGGCTGGATCACATCCGTGCGGTCAGGATGGCGGAAGAGCAGCCGGAGCCGGAAAAACTGGATCGGGCAGGGGAGCATTTTGCAAGGCACCTCTGGGGTACCTCGGGTGGCTCGGATCGGGAGCGGACACTGCAGCACATCGAGATGAAGATCTTTGCCGGCGAGGAGGAATTCTTTATCCCGAACCGGCTGATGCGGGAGAAGCGATGCGGTGAAGTGAGACAGCTGGATGCAGAGCACTGGCTCTTTACGGCGGATGTCTATGATGCCATGGAGATGATGCCGTGGATCCGGACTTTCATCGGAAGGATCGAAGAACTGACCTGCTCCGATCAGCAGGTGACAGACCGGTTCTATGACGACCTTGTGAAAATGCAGGCCATGTGCGAAGGAGGGGACGGGGATGATCTTTCATGAGATTTACGGAAGCTACTTCCAGGTGGTCGCAGAGATTCTGGCAGAAGCAGCTGTGTCTGGTGAGTGTGGAAGAGCAGAGGGAACGAAGCTGACACCGGCGAGAATCCGGGAAATCGTAGAAGAAAAGGCATTTCTTGAGAGCAGTCTGACGATCCCGTATGCGCTGAGAGATGGCCGCTGGCCGCTCCTGCGAAAAGATGGAAGCACGCCCATCCGGCACGCACCGGAACGGCCGCTTTCGACACTGGAAAAGCGGTGGCTGAAGGCGATCTGCGCGGATCCGCGGATTCAGCTCTTTGACCCGCCCGTGGCGGATCTGGACGATGTGACGCCGCTGTTTGAACCGGATTTCTTTGTCTGGTTTGACCGGTATGCAGATGGTGATCCATACGAGGATCCGGCATATCAGGAGCACTTCCGGATGATTCTCCTGGCACTGCGGGAGGGCAGAGGACTCCGTGTCGTCTTTCGCGGCAAGGGTGGTATGCATGAAAAGGAATTTGCACCGGAGAGACTGGAGTACTCTGCCAAGGACGACAAGTTCCGGCTGGCAGCCCGCACCGGGAGGGGAACGCCTTATCTGGTCAATCTGGCGCGGATTCAGGAGGTCCGGCTCACGGAGAGACCAGAAGCTGTTCCGGGACCGGACCCGAAGGAGAAGTGCAGCGTCACCTTCCTCCTAACTGATGACCGAAATGCCCTCGAGCGCGTCATGATCCATTTCTCGGATCTGGAAAAAGAAACGGTCAGACTGGACGAGGCACACTACAGGGTCACCATGACCTACAGGAAGGATGATGAGACCGAGGTCCTGATCCGGATCCTGTCCTTCGGGCCGCAGATCCGGGTGACGGCGCCGGAGAGCTTTATCGGGCTGATCAAAGACCGCCTTAAAAAACAGAAAGTGCGAACCGATTGAAGGTTCGCACTTTTTTTCCCATGATTCTTTCCGAAGTCTGCGGTATGATACAGACATGAAAAGCGCGAACAGCAAACAATTACACATGACTGTTACTCATGAACAAGATGCGCTTTGAAAAAGAGGAAAGACACAGACAGCAAATCAATCAAGAATGGCTGAGTGGACAGTACCGGATGGAAAACATCCGGAGCGTGCGGGTTCGAATCCCGCTTCTGAAAAAACTGTGTCTTGTATCAGAAAGAAGGTGGAACGATGTTGGCACTGTTAAAGGATGAAGCAAATCTGACCAGAACGGAAAATGGCGCGATGACCGATCGCAGCACGGGTTCTGAGTGTCTGGATCTCTTTGCGTCCATCGGTGCGCTCCGTTCTGCCGCTGAAGAGGACATGGTCCGGCGCTTCCTCCATGCGTATGCGGAGAACCCGGACCTTGCGATGAAAATTCTGTTTTTTGCAAGGGATATCCGCGGTGGCCTTGGAGAGCGGAGAGTATTCCGTGTCCTGCTTCGGTGGCTGGCGGACAACGAGCCGGCTTCCTGCAGGAAGAATCTCTCCCTGATCGGGGAGTACGGCCGCTATGACGACCTGCTGGCCCTCTTCGGGACAGCGTGCGAAGAGGATGCCCTCACCGTGATCCGGGAGCAGCTGAACCGGGATCTGGCAGCCCTCGCGGAGGACCGCCCGGTATCGCTTCTCGGAAAGTGGCTTCCGTCTGTGAATGCGTCGAACCAGGAGACGGTCCGTCTTGCAAAGAGGATCGCCCGTTTCCTCGGTCTGACGGATGCGGCATACCGGAGGACACTGACTGCGCTCAGGGCGAAGATCCGAATCCTTGAAAATAACCTGCGTGAGAGGGATTATACTTTTGATTACGCGGCACAGCCGTCAAAGGCGCTGTTCAAGTACCGGAAGGCCTTCCTGCGCAATGACGGGGAGCGGTATCACACCTTCCTGGCTGCAGTCGCAGAGAACGCAGAGACCCTGCATACCGGGACCCTGATGCCGTATGAAGTCATCTCTCCGATCGTCAGCTGGAACGGCTGCCGGAGCGTGACGGAGGAAGAGCGGAAGGCGCTCGATGTGACCTGGAATGCACTGGAAGATTATACCGGGAATGAGAATGCCATCGCCGTCGTGGATGGTTCCGGCTCGATGTACTGGGGCGGGAATCCGCTCCCGGCGACGGCCTCGCAGTCCCTCGGAATCTACTTTGCCGAGAGAAATACAGGCGCTTTTCACAACCATTTCATCACATTTTCCGCCAATCCGCAGCTGGTCGAGATCAAAGGGCGGGACCTGTATGAGAAGGTGCGTTACTGCATGTCCTACAACGACTGCAGCAACACGGATCTGGAGAAGGTCTTCCGGCTGATCCTCGAGACGGCCGTGAAGAATCACCTGGAACAGAAGGACCTTCCGGAGCGGCTCTACATCATCTCGGATATGGAGTTCGACTGCTGCAGCCATGCGGATCTGACGAACTTTGAAGAGGCGAAGAGGGCGTACGCTGCGGCCGGGTACCGGCTGCCGGAGGTCGTGTTCTGGAATGTCCAGAGCAGGCAGGAGCAGGTTCCTGTGAAGAGAAATGAACAGGGCGCCGTCCTCATTTCCGGCTGCAGCCCGCGCATCTTCCGGATGCTTGCGAATGGCTGCTTTGAACCGTACCAGTTTATGCTGGAGGTCCTCTCTTCGGAGCGGTACGCGGCAGTGGCAGCCTGAGCGGACAGGAAAGATAGAAATGTCGGAGGGCATCCCGGAATGCCCTCTTTCAGAAAGATGGAGATAGAAATATGCTTGAGATCAAGGGAACGATGAATACTGCGATCTGCTACGCGACGATCATCGAGGATGAGGCGATCGAGCAGATCCGCAGAATGTGCGACTACCCGCTGACGGAGGGGAGCCGGATCCGCATCATGCCGGATGTGCATGCAGGGGCCGGCTGCACCATCGGGACCACCATGACCATCACCGATAAGGTCGTCCCGAACATCGTCGGCGTGGACATCGGCTGCGGCATGTATACCGTGCAGCTGGCCGAGAAGGAAATTGATTTTGAAAAGTTGGATGCCGCGGCACACGATATCCCGTCCGGACGGGATGTCTGGGAGGGGCGGATCGAGCGGTTCAATCTGACGGAACTTCGCTGCTACCGCTACCTGAACGATGCCGTGCGGCTTGAGAGAAGCCTCGGGACACTCGGCGGCGGGAACCACTTCATCGAGGTGGACCGGGCCGCGGATGGGACGAATTACCTGGTGATTCATTCCGGAAGCCGGAACCTCGGAAAGCAGGTCGCGGAGTATTACCAGAAGCTCGCCGTGGACCTGAACCTTGGGATCGGGGAGTACCTGGAGGCCAGAGATGAACTGATCCGGACCTACAAGGAGCAGGGACGCAGATCGGAGATCCAGGAAGCACTGCAGCAGCTGAAGTGGGAACATGAGAACGAGGAGCCGAGTGTGCCGAAGGACCTCTGCTGGCTCCATGGAACATACATGGAGGACTACCTGCACGACGTGGAGATCTGCCAGGCATTTGCAAGAAGAAGCAGAGAGAAGATGGCGGAGATCCTGATGGAGCGTGCAGGACTGACCGCAGTGGATGCGTTCCACACGATCCACAACTACATCGATACCGCGGAGATGATCCTGCGGAAGGGCGCAATCGCAGCGCATGAAGGGGAGAAGGTCCTGATCCCGATCAACATGCGGGACGGGTCGGTCCTTGCCATCGGCCGCGGGAATCCGGAGTGGAACGATTCGGCACCGCACGGGGCCGGGAGAATTCTCTCGAGGAGCGCGGCAAAGGAGCGGCTCAGCCTCGCGGAGTACCAGAAGGAGATGGAGGGTGTCTACACCACCTCCGTCAACGCCTCGACCCTCGATGAGGCGCCGATGGCGTACAAGTCCCTAGCGGACATCATCGATGTCATCCGCGATACTGTGGATGTCGTGGAAGTCCTGAAGCCGGTGTACAACTTCAAGGCTTCAGACTGAAAAAGAAAACAGGTGGAGGTCAGCCGGATGGCTGGCCTCTTTTGCATGCAGGGCCGCAGGACATACTTGACCGGATGAATCAGAAAGAGGATAATGGGAATAACGATTCAGGACCCGGTCCTGAATATTAGCTGAAAGCTTGCCTTTACCGTGAAAGGGAGGGATCAGAGATGTTTTTTCATATTTTCGATGATGGCTGGGGTGGTTTTTATGTTTATGAGACCTCACCGGGATTAGAGGCTTTTGCGGATATCAGCACGCCGCTGCTTGAACTTGCATTTATCGTGATTCCGATTGTAACACTGATTATCATCGGACCCTTTATTGCCATCCCTGTGGCCCTTCTGCTGCTGGGGCTGATGCTCGGACTGAAAGCCCTGACCGGAGGGAATACCTTCTTTTCTGCAGTGAAGGCTGCACTTGCGGTTCCGCTGCTGGCGTATGCTGCCGTGTGTATCCCCTATGTGATGGGGAAGGCGAATGAAGGAATCGGACCGCTTGTCCTCCTGACTGCGGTCATCGGGCTGGCAGGAATGGTCCTGCTTGTCGGATTTACCATGGGTGCCGCACTACCACTGGCATTTCTCTGGTGCGGCGGATTCATGGCTGCATTTGGGGACGGATTTCCGACACTGTCGAACTATCTCCTCCGCATCACCGATCTTGCTGCACCGGTGGTGTTCATTATCTTTCTGGTCAGGATGCTGAAAGCCAGGAACGCGGATCAAGTTTTTTTCCTGCCGAAGGCGATCGGGTTTGGCCTGGGAGCGGCCATCCTGGTGGGGCTGATGACCGCGGGTGAGATGGGACTGTATCCGTGGATGTATGCAATGGTTGCAATCGGACTCTTTGCAGGCGGCTTCCTGATCTACAGCTTCATCCTGAGGCAGCCGGCACCGCTGGCAGACTGGATATTCTATCCGTTCCTGCTTTCCCTTCTGGGACATGTCCTTGCCACCGGCAGCACAGCGTACCTGTTTCCGTCCGAAGTGCTCGGGAATACGATCACGCTGCTGCAGCCGCTCACCGGTCTCCTTGAAAAAGCAACGAATGTATGCGGTGCATTTTCCGAGGTGCTGTCCGATATCATCTACGCGGTGCTGAATTTCTTTATCAACATTCTCCCGGATATCGGCCTGCACGCAAGGCATTTCGAGATACCGGATGTCGTCGGATGTGCATTCATGATCCTGGTGACAGGCTTTATCGGAAGTCTGATCGGGACGATGATTGCGAAAATAGCAAAACCGGAGAAAGCGAAATAAGTGAGACGGTTATGACAATAGAAGATCTGATTAATGCACCCGGGAATACCCATATTACGACGGATTATGTGAACGTGACCATCATGGATGGGATCCGGGACGGGAAAGAGGTCCGGTTCTATATCGGCGGGGAGGCTCTTTCTTCTGCCATGTATCTGGAGCCGGAACTGCGCTATGAACTGGTCTTTGATTATACGAAGCTCTATAACCTGTTTTCGGAGTTCCGCCCGGAAGCGGAAGAGGTCCTGATGATCGGCGGTGCGGCCTACAGTTATCCGAAGTACTTTGTGAGCCACTATCCGGGGAGAAGAATCACGGTTCTCGACATTGACCCCATGGCAGAGGTGATCGCAAGAAGGTTTTTTGCGCTGGATGAGCTGATCCGGGAATACAGGACCGAAGAGACGGGTGCGCTGTCGCTGATCACGGCAGATGCAAGAGCGTATTTTGCAGAGACAGAAAAGAAATATGATATCATCATGAATGATGCCTTCGACAGCTATGTCCCGGCACCTGGGCTTGCAACGCTGGAGGCGGCAGAGGCGATCCATGCGCATCTTGCGGAGAACGGCCTCTATATGACAAATCTCCTGGGAGCTTATACGGGAAAGCAGGGACGTTTCCTGCGCTCAGAGATCTTTACGCTGCGGGTGTTCTTCCGCCATGTCTACCTCATCCCGGCAAAACCGGATCTGCCGAAAGACCAGGCAGACAATTATATGTGCATCTGCTCGGATGCCGTCCTGCCCGGCCTGGAAGAACCGGATCTGAGAGAAGAGGCGGGGGATATGCTGCTGACCGATGCGGATGCACCCGTCGAAGAGATGGCGAGGGAGTACTATCGGTAATACAGCTTAAACCTTAATATCCGCCCAGCCGCCGTTCTTGACACGCCACTGCATGAGTCTGGAGCGGAGAACGGATTCAAGGTCAAAGGAGACCCACTGCCCGCAGAAAGAGAGGGCGAGCATCGGGAAGGCCTGGTTGATCGGGTAGCAGAA
Source organism: uncultured Lachnospiraceae bacterium (assembly GCA_902783375.1). Lineage (GTDB taxonomy): Bacteria > Bacillota > Clostridia > Lachnospirales > Lachnospiraceae > Catonella. Next base: position 60,618 of record CACZQN010000026.1, read on the forward strand.
CAGCCAGGTCATGAGCGGTCTTGCGATCGCTACGCTGATCAGAGAGACGATCGCGATATAGCGGACATCGCCGGCACCGCGCAGGCATCCGGACAGGACAGTCCGCTTATTCTGGGAGTAAATCCCGAACAGGACAACGATAAATGCAATCGCCGAACCACGGATGACATCCGGGTCATCCGAGAACAGGGTCGGCAGAACATGCCGGAGACTGAAGAAGAAGGCAATCAGCAGGATGGAAAGCCAGGTCGATACATGGGTGACAACCTCGATGTAATCGCTGGCTTTCTTTTTATCTCTTTCACCAAGGGACTTGCCGACAAGTGCAGTTCCGGCAGAGGAAACACCTTCTCCGAGCGTAAAGGAGAAACTGGTGCACTGCATGACGACCTGGTTGGTTGCAAGTGCGATGGTACCAAGCCCCGCGATCAGACGGGTGTTCATCATGAAGCCGATCCGCATGAAGACAGATTCAAAGATCGAACCGCCGCCGACCTTGGCAAGACTGCTGACGGTTTCTTTATCGAACTTCACCATGCCGGTTCCAAGCGGGCAGAGGTAGCCCTTCTTGAAGAGCATATGGATTGCCATGAGGCAGGAAACACAGGAACCAATTGCTGTTGCAATGGCTGCGCCGCGGACGCCGAGGGCCGGAAAGCCGAAATGGCCTTCGATCAGGCAGTAGTTCAGGATGACGTTGACGATGTTCGAGGCCATGTTCACACGGAGCGTGATCTTCGTCTCGCCGATTCCGCGCATTGCTGCGCAGATGCAGAGAGCCCAGTTGTTGGCGATGAAAGCTGCTGCGATAATCCGGAAGTAGAGTGCTGCCAGTTCTCTGGTCTCATCATTTGCACCGGCAAGATTTACAAGAAAACGGGAACCGGTGATGCCGATGAGACTCATCAGGATGCCGAGAACCGTGACAATGGCAAGGGACTGCTTGACGCAGGAGACGGCGCGGTCCTGCCTCTTCTCACCGAATCGGCGTGCAATGAAGGCAGTGGTTCCGACGCAGAGCGCCTGGGTCATGACCAGCATCAGCATCCGCGGCTGCCCGCACAGGCCGACAGCGGCGATGGCAGCAGGGCCAAGCCTTCCGACCATCATGGTGTCGAGGGCGTTCATCAGGGACATAAGTGCACCTTCAAGAGACGCCGGCCAGGCAATGGACAGCAGTTCTTTATACTTCTCCCGCATCTCCGGGTCTTTCATCTGATCAATTCCAAGCATCTTACTACCTTCTGTCATGTGCGTATCCTGCCGGAAGGCAGGAACGAAATGTAAACGATTACTTTTATAAACGCAAGAAGTAGTCTAGCATAAAATGAAGCCGTAGTAAAGAGTTTCCGACAGGTATATTCTGCGAACAGATTGTGCTCTTTCCTTGCACCAATCCGCTCAATCTGCTATACTGTCTGGTGGTACCAGAATTCAGCAAAAGGAGTCGTTTCATGGAACTGAAGGAACTGTTGTCATCATCTTATCGGTCTGTTGTGATCCAGTGTCATGACAACCCGGATGCAGATGCGCTTGCGAGCGGATTTACCCTTCTGCGGTTCTTCGAGGAGAACGGATGGAACGGGAAGGACGGAAGGACAGCCCGGTTCATCTATGGGGGCGTCAACGAGATCCGCAAAAGTGACCTTGTGCGGATGGTGGAGATGCTGGAGATCCCCGTTGCGCATGTGAGAGAGCTCCCGGAGCCGGACCTCCTGGTCCTGGTGGACTGCCAGTATGGGGAGCGGAATGTCGAGAAGTTTCCGGCAAAGACGATCGCGGTGATTGACCACCATCAGCCCGGCTTGATCGGTGTCAGGACGGATTACCGGGATATCCGGTCTACTTATGGTTCCTGTGCGACGATTCTGTGGGACCTGTTTGAACAGGCCGGATTTGACGTGCGAAAAGACGAGCGGCTGGCAACGGCGCTCTACTATGGTCTTTTCATGGATACAGCGGGACTGCGGGAGCTGCGGCATCCGAAGGACAGAGATCTCCGGGACGCGCTGGAATTTCACAGCAGTCAGAGCATCCTTTTCCAGCTGGAGAACTGCAATCTGTCGCTCGATGAACTGCGTCTCGCGGGGCAGGCGCTGGCCGACTATACCTACATGGAAGATATGCGCTGCGCGATCGTAGAGGCAAGGCGCTGTGATCCGAATATTCTTGGGATTATCAGCGATATGCTGATCTCCGTGGATGCGGTGGATATCGCCGTCGTCTACAGCAATCTGGGCGACCGGATCAAGTATTCGGTCCGCAGTTCCACGCCTCTCACGAAGGCAAATGACCTGAGTGCCTTCATCGGGGATGGCGGTGGCCATACGAGGAAGGCGGGTGGACAGTTATCGCTCGCGGATGCGGCTGCGGCTCCGATTGCGGTCCGGGTCAGAAGATATTTTTCGGAGCAGGATGTCTATGATGTGAAGAAGGGAATCCTTCCGGAAGGAATCGAGGAGGCGCCGCTTTTCGAGAAAAAGCGACTCTGCCTCGGCTATGTGAAAGCGACCGATCTCGGATTTACAGAGGGAAACAAGATTCTCGTCCGGGAAATGGAAGGCGATAAAGAAGTCACGGTGCAGGATGACACCTATCTGATCATCGGCGCGGAGGATGAGGTCTATACCAATACAGAAGCGTATTTCCTGGCGCACAATGATCCGACCGATGAGCCATATGTATTTCATGGAAAATATGCCCCGAAGATTCACGGGGCAGTAACGGCGGCCGGCATGGAGAACGGAGAAGGCTTCCGGAATCTGGCGGACTGTGCGAAGATCTGCTACTCCAGGGGAGGCGCCAGAATTCATGCAAGACAGCTGACAAAGCGGACGAAAGTATTCCCGGCCTGGAGCGAAGACTATTTCCTCGGGATGCCGGGGGACTGGCTGGCTGCCAGAGAAGAAGATCCGTCCGATATCTATATCATTAACCAGGAGATCATGCCGAAGACCTATGATCCGGTGGAAGGCTGATCGATGCAGGATGTGAAAGAGACAGAAAGGCAGTGATCGTGAACGAAATCTTTTCAAAGATCCAGGCATGCGATGCGAATCAGCCATTTGTATTTGTCAGCTACAGCAAGCAGGACGCTGTGCGGGTCTATCCGTTCATTCTGCGGCTGCAGGAGCTTGGCTGCAACATCTGGATCGACCGGGAACTGACGAAGATGGTCGGCCGGAACTGGCAGCTGGGCGCCATCCAGGCGATGGCCGATGAAAACTGCAGGGCTATTTTATTTATGATCAGTGAGCATTCCCTGAAGAGCGCTCCGGTTCTCGCGGAATTATCACTGTCCCAGAAGGCGCGGAAGGTTCTCAGAAAGCATGGAGGCAGCGGGATCAAGATCATCCCGGTGAATGCGGATGGCACATGGTCCCAGTCGAAGATCGGGCTTGCGACCTGGATCGGTAATACTGTTTCCCTTGATGATACCCCGATGACGGCGGATGATTATGCGTGTCTTGATGTGGGCGGCGGACTGCTGGAAGACTATACCCGGGAGGACAGCCTGAGCAGGATTGACGAAAGAGGAGAGATCGCACAGGCGATCCTAGATGATGTCCTGGAACCGCTTGGCGGCGGGAAGATCACGATCGCCAGCATCGAAGATCTGGAGACTGTACAGGAAAACATCGATGAGGAGTGCTTTACCCGGGAAGTCCCGGTAAAGCGTATGGCTCCGGAGCAGGTCGAAAATATCAGGACAACAGCTGCAGCAGATTTTCAGGAGAACCGGAAGCAGACGGCCGGGGCAGAACCGGAGAACCGCCAGACCCATGTATACCCGAATGGGGATGTCTACGAGGGAGAGATGAAGGACGGGCTGCGGCATGGCTACGGCAAGATGACCTATGCCGGCGGGGATATCTATATCGGGGACTACCGCGAGGATAAGCGCCATGGTCACGGGCGGTACCAGTTCGCAAACGGCAATGTTTATGAGGGCGACTACGTGGACAACAAGCGGACGGGCCATGGAGTGCTCCGCTATGCCAACGGGGAAGTGTATGAGGGTGAATTCCTGGATGGCAGGCGCAGCGGATATGGAAAATATACATTCTTAAACGGCGATGTCCGGGAAGGAAACTGGAAGGATAACAAGCCGATCTGATCCGGCTTGCATCGGCGCGGACCGGTGGTGCCGGGATTGATTCCGAAATGGGGGACGATAAGATGGAGTGCAAATACTGCGGATATGAAGTGGAAGAAGGTGCAAAGTTCTGCCCGCATTGTGGAAATGCAGTGGATACTAAGGTGAAAAAGCCTTCTGTGCGGAAGGTGACTGAGACCATCAACTCCCTGACAGGGGAAGAAGGGCCGATTGAGATCCACTTCAAGGACCTGTTTACGGAGATTTTCAAAAGACATACCAGAAAAGAGATGGAAGATCTGTTCATCTGCGGGACCGAAAAGACAACGCCGAGCGAGCGGAGTATGATCGCTGAGTGGCCAAAGCCGTGGCTGCACACCCGGGTGTTTATCTGCCTGCTGGCTATGACGGTGCTGCTTTTCATTCTGCTGAGAATTCTGCAGAATGCGCTCGCTGTACCGAGCCTGCTGTTTGTTGCCGGCCTGCTGATTCCGTTTTCCCTGATGATTTTCTTCTGGGAGTGTAATGTTCCGAGGAACATTTCGTTTTTTGAGTGCCTTGTGATGTTTTTTCTCGGTGGGATCTGCGCTTCCGTGCTGGATACAATTCTGGAAAAAACACTTTTCTTTGATCCGGCACGCCTGCCGATCCTGTTCAACGTATTGGCTGCACTGTTCCAGGTAATTCCTGTGATTGCCGTCACCTTGTTATTCGTTTCGATGATCAAGCCAAAGTATCTTCTGAACGGACTGTGCATCGGGGCCTGTGTCGGTGCCGGATTTGGAATGCTGCTGCTTGCCGGGAGATTGTACTGGTATGATCTGAATTTCTCATCCGGAACGATTTACTACGATGCTGTGATGGCAGGTCACTTTGTGGATTATGCACTCATGGCGATGAATATGCTGAATTGCGGGGCAATGATCGGTGCAGGGCTCACGAGTGCGATGGAAGAAAAACCATTTACATGGGCTGCACTCGCCAGTCCGAAATTTCTGGCATTCGCAATTCTGGCGTTTCTGTTTACAGCACTCCACTACGTCGGAACATATGCACTGGACATCCGTGTCATCCGGTATATTCTGCTTGTGGTCATGGTTGTTGTCGTCCTGATCCAGATCTCCGCGGGCCTGAAGCAGTGTGTGCGGATCTCCGGGGCAGCCTGGGAGCAGATGAGCGCAGAAGCAGAAGAGACGGAGGAGGAAGCCTGAGATGAAGACCGGTACATGGACAAGAGAGCAGATCAATCTGAGGGATCCTTATGTGCTCTTCTGTCAGGGGAAGTATTATCTGTATGGAACCAGGAGTGATACGGCCTGGACGGAGGCAGACGGTTTTGACTGCTATGTGAGTGAGGATCTGGCATCCTTTGAGGGTCCGATCGAGATCTTCCACAGACCGGATGGCTTCTTCGCGGACAGAAACTACTGGGCTCCGGAGTGTGTTGCGTATGATGGGAAATACTATCTGGTCACCACATTCGGTGCACAGGACCGGCCTCTTGGGATCTACGTTCTGCAGGCTGAGCAGCCGGAGGGACCATTTGAACCCTACTCCGGGTTGCTGACGCCGCAGAACTGGAACTGTATCGATGGCACTTTATTTGTGGAGAAGGATGTGCCATGGCTCATCTATTCCCGATCACAGCATGGAGCGAAGAATGGTGATTTCGTCCTGCAGCAGCTCTCATCAGACCTGAAGAATCCTGTTGGGGAACCGGTGACACTCTTCCAGGCGAAAGATGCCCCGTGGGCGAAACCATTTCCATTCTCAAAAGAAGAATTTGGAATTGACGAGATGTATTTCTCGGATGGGCCGAGTCTTCTCAGGATGGAAGATAGAAAACTGATGATGATCTTTTCAAGCTGGAGCAGGAACGGGTATGCCGTCGGGACTGCTGTATCCGATGGAGACGTGCGTGGTCCGTGGAAGCTCCTTGAAGATCCGCTGTTTCCGGAGAATGGAGGACATGGGATGTTCTTCCGAGACCGGAATGGTGAGATCCTGTTTACATTGCACTATCCGAACGATAAGGGAAAGGAACATCCTGTCTTTTATCGTGTCGCATATGAGGATGGAAAGTTGCTTCTTGGAGACCAGGTACTGTAAAGGGAAACAATTCCGTTGATAAGAAGCCGGGTGCTGTGTGTTCGAAGGAAATGCCGGGGAAATCCGGGAGGAGGAAAACGATTATGATTCTGAGAAATGAGAAACTGGGGACTTACGCAGAACTGACAGCATATCTGCATGAACCGGATCATGAGATGGAGAACATCGAGAAGTTCCCGTCGATTCTGGTCCTGCCGGGCGGTGGCTTCCGCTTCTGCTCGAGCCGTGAGGGCGAGCCGGTCGCGATGTCCTACTTCGCACAGGGCTTTCAGGCATTTGTCCTGAAATATACGACCGTGACGGATAAGCCGGATGCGGTGATCGGGGATCCGATGGAAGATGTGCAGAATGCGCTGACATTCATCCGCAGCCATGCGGAGGAACTGCATGTGGCAGCGGGGCAGGTGGCAATGATCGGATTCTCCGGTGGTGCACACCTTGCGGCAGCGGTGGCAACGCATGGTCCAGAGCGGCCGGATCTGCTGCTGCTCGGTTACCCGGGGATCCTGCACAGCGAACTGCGGGCCCTGGAGTGTCCGGACATCATCGAATGTGTGGACGAGAAGACTCCGGCAACCTATATCTTCAGTGATTACGCGGACACGGTGACACCGCCGGCGCATGCGCTGGCGTTTGCGAGCGCCCTCGATGCGGCAAAGAGAGAGTTTGAGATTCATATCTTCCACGGCGGCGTGCACGGGATGTCGCTGGCGACCAGCTTCACCTGCTCCGGTGACAAATCCCAGGTGGATCCTGCATTTGCTCAGTGGTTCCCGATGAGCGTGGACTGGCTGAAAGCGAAGTTTGGCGATTTTGTGATCTATGGCGTGAACGATGGCCGTGCCGGGAAGCTGAATATTGACTGCTTTGTGAAGGATCTGCTGGCGAACGAGAAGGCTGCGGCGATCCTGAAAGAAGTGCTTCCGCAGGCAGAGCAGATCGTGCAGTCCCCGTTCGGGGCAAGGGTTACCCCGCGGATGATGGCAAACTTTGTCCCGGATGTTGACAAGCAGAAGCTGCAGGAACTGGATCAGGCATTGCTGGCACTTTAAAATGGATGATCAATGATGGCAATGGAGCAGTACAGAGTATTAAGCTGTTCTCAGAAAAGGGGGATTTGTATGGCAAAGGAAGAATCAAAGGGGTTCACAAAAAGCACGGCCATCAGCTACGCGCTTTCACAGGGCGGCGGCTTCATGCTTATTCAGGCAACGGTGGCCAGTTTCATCTCTGTCTACATGACAGATACAGTTCTGATTCCGGCGGCAGCCGGGTCCGTGATCATGCTGATTGCAACGCTCTGGGATGCAATCAATGATCCGCTGATGGGTGGTGTCTGTGACCGGACACATACGAAGTACGGTGCATACCGGCCGTATCTCCTCTGGGTTCCGGCGGTACTGACGGTGATATCGTTCCTGCTGTTCCTGAATCCGCAGTTCTCATCGACCGGTGCGAAGGTTGCGTGGTTCTCGATCTTCTATATCCTTTACGGAATGAGCGTAACAGCCCTGACGATGCCACAGATGGCACTGATTCCGGCTGTGACAAAGAACGATGCGGAAAGAGGACAGGCGATCCAGCTTGGCATCATCTCCATTGCAGTGGCATTTACAATCGCATCAACGTTCACATCCGGCTGGGTAGCAAAGATCGGTTCCTATGCGCCGCTCATGATCATCTATGGTGTTCTCGCAATCGCTGCGAACCTGTGGCTGTTCAAGAGCACCAAGGAGCGCTATAAGGCGCCGGCCCAGCAGTCCCTCGTCAAGGATCTCGGTGTCTTTATCAAGCACAAGCAGCTCATCATCATGCTGATTGTCTGGATGATGGCATCTGTCGGATATGGCGCGATGTTCTCGACCTCCGTCTACTATATGATGTACTACATCATGCGTCCGGATCTGATCGGTCTGTACATGGGTATTCTTTCGATCGGTGCGCTGGTCTCCATGATGGTGGTCATGCCGATCGTCCTGAAGAAGTTCAAGACCGTCACACAGGCATTCATCTTCACCCAGGCTGTGACCTTTGCCTGCTATGCGATCCTTTTCTTTGTCGGCAGCAAGAACATGATCCTGCTCTATGTCCTTTCCTTTATTGCTACCGCATTTGGTGCGATGGAGCAGGGCCTGATCAATTTCTATGTCAATGATACGATCGATTACCTGCAGCTGAAGGAAGGAAAGACCCTGAACGGGATGGTTTCCGCAATCAAGGGTTTCGCCTACAAGTGTGGATCGACCCTGGTCAGCTCCGGTACCCTCGCAATCCTTGCATGGACCGGATATATTGCAAATGCGATCGGCGGACAGCCGGATTCCGCCATGTTTGCAATCAACAGTCTTCGTTTTGCGATTCCGGCCGCGACCTGTATCATCATCATTGTCTGCCTGCTGTTCAACCCGATTGAACCACACCGTGCAGAGATCAACAAGATGAAGGAAAATATGAAGGCTTACGACGAGCAGTAATGGTAATCAGAACGAAAAACCGCACAGGCGACTGTGCGGTTTTTTGATGTCCTGCAGGTACTTAACGCCTTAACTATATTTGACAAATTCGTTTTTCGGGAGTATATAATGGAAGTGTCAATGACGGAAATGCCATTGGCTTATATCTGTAGACCGTTTTGAAAAGGAGTCACAAATGAAAAAGAGATGGTTGAGTATCGCACTCGCTGCAGTTATGGTGTTTTCGCTTGCAGCCTGTGGGAAGACAGAGCAGTCGGCCGGCACCAGTACCCCGGCAGCTTCTGAGAGCACTGCACAGGAGACCGCATCGTCTGCTGTGAAAGAAACACCGGCAGCTTCGACAGCATCTGCTGAGGAGCCTGCAGCAACCGCATCGGAGACAAGCTCCGAGGAACCGGCAGAAGAGACCACTTCAGAGGTTTCTGCGGAAGAGCCGGCAGACACGACATCGGAGGAAGTTGCAGAAGGCGGCGAAGAAGACGGTCAGAATCCGATCATGAACTTCGTCGGGCCTTATGGTGCATATCGCGCATCTGCTTTTGTTGAGGCAGAAGGCATGGAAGGCGCCCGGGTAACCGTGGAGTGGGCTTCCAGCGCAGCAGAGAGAAGCACCTGGGAGATGACCGGTGTTCTGGATCCGGAAACACTGACGATGGAGTATGACAACTGCAGAAAAGTGGATCAGGTCTTTAACGAGGACGGGGAAGTCGGGTCTGAGACCGTTGTCTATGAGAACGGAAAAGGCCGGATCATCTTTGCAGCAGATGGAACATTCACCTGGGAAGATGACGAAGAGAATATTGCAGAAGGAACCGTATTCAGCTTCAACAGCGGCATCACGGAGGATCCGGAGGTTGCTGCGGCTGTGAAGGCTTCTGATTTCATCGGGATCTGGGAATGTGACCGCTGCAGTATCGAGATCTGTGAGGATCCGGAGGACGGATATCGTGTTCTCGTCGGCTGGGGAAGCAGCGCATTCGAGCGCACAGTCTGGGAGTACCAGTGCTTCTATGATGATATCGGCCTGTATTCCTTTGAGAATGGAACAAAGCAGAACCTGATTTCGAATGAAGATGGAGAGATGGAGATTGAGGCGCTCTTCAATGACGGTGCTGCCCGTTTCGATATCGATGCGAATGGCCTTCTGACCTGGAGCGAGTACAAAGAGGATTCCGGTGAGGGAATGCTTTTTGAACATGTGGAACCGATGACTCCGACAAAGGAAGACTTTGCGGATGACTATTTCAAGGCAGTCGGTGCGTTTGAGGCCGGCACCGCAGGTGCTTCCCTGAAGCAGGCAGAGGCCTGTGATGCAGTGATGCGTTTTGCTGCAGGCAATGCACTCTGGGCTGTGAATGTTCCGAACATGAGAGACAACATGCTCGCTGCATGGGAGAGTCTGTCGGATGAAGAGCGTCAGAGCTTTGATGCGAACTTCATGGATATCGTGACCATGATGGATGCAGCAATCGCAGACTGGGACGGCAATAAGGGCACATTCGAGGATGCAGGCGTTGCCGGCAACATGGAGATCTTCATCGAAGATCCGGAAGCCATCGCTTCCTGGAACAGACTGAAGAGCCACACCCTCACCATGGGCAACTCCGAGGAGTAAAAATAACAGTACCTGACCTGACTGGCAGGAGCTGCATGGCAGATCCGCTGGTAAGGCTGACAGTTTATTAAGTGGACACAGGTATTACCCCGCCAACAACTCTACGCAGGCGCATGTAAGCGAACGCTTACCAGCGTCAAGGTAGAGACGTTGGCGGGGTTTTTGTTTCTGCTTCTGAAAAAATCGTTCTTCTTTCTCCTTTCTACTTGCAACAGGAGCGATAACGTGGCACACTATAGAGTGAATAAGTCTGTAGGATTCGAACAGGATTGGAGGTTTTATCTTGGCTAAATCGAATGTAAATGCGCGCAACGATCTGACCGAAGGACCGATTTTCGGGAAACTGATCGGGTTTGCGATTCCGGTGATTCTCGGGAATCTCTGTTTTCAGCTCTATAATGTTGTAGACTCCATCGTTGTGGGAAACTATGTCGGAACGGATGCGCTGGCAGCCGTGGGTGCAGTTTTCCCGATCATGATGCTGTTCAATGCCCTCTTCATGGGTGTCTCCATGGGTGCGCAGATCGTGATCAGCCAGACCTTCGGCGCGAAAGATGAGGAGGGGCTGCGGACAGTCACCAACACGTCCATTGCACTGGCGGTCATCATCGGTGCAGCGATCACGCTGATCGGGACGCCGCTTGCGAGACCGCTCCTGAAACTGATCGGAACTCCGGCGAATATTCTGTCGAACTCAACGACCTACCTGATGATCATCTTTGCCGGAACACTTGGGAATGTCTTCTACAATCTGGGTTCCGGTGCGCTCCGCGGCATGGGGGATTCCCGCTGGCCGCTGGTTGCGATGCTTGTCAGTTCAGTGACCAATATCGTTCTCGACCTGGTATTTGTGATTGCCTTTGATATGGGAGTCGCCGGCGTTGCCTGGGCAACGACGATCGCACATTTTCTCAGCGGCATGATTCCGCTCTGGAGAATTCAGAGCGGGGATTACCCGGTCAGACTGTATCTGAAGGACATCCTGCATCCGGATGGAGAAGCTTCAGCGAGAATCTTCAAGCTGGGCCTTCCAAGCTCGATCCAGAATGCGGCAATGTCTCTCGGCAGTGTCGTGATCCAGAGCTTTTCAAATTCATTTGGTTCAAACTTTATTGCTGCGAACACGATCATCATGAAGGCGGATGGATTTGCCATCATGCCGATGATGGGTCTCGGTATGGCATCCACTTCCTTTGTCGGCCAGAATATCGGAGCAGGGAAGATCGATCGTGCCAGAAAGGGTGTTCACGCGGGACAGATCTCCGCGATCGTGGTCGCGGCTGTTGTCGGTGTGGCCCTGTTCTTCCTGGGTGAGTACATCATGAAGGCATTCGGTGCGGATGGACAGGTCCTGATGATGGGCATCTCCGGAATTCGCTTCCTTGCCTTCTGTTACGCATTTGTTGGTCTTGACCAGGTGACCGGTGGTGCGATGAGGGGTGCAGGCGCAGCGATCGCACCGGCCATTACTTCCATCACTGCAAACCTCTGCCGTATCCCGCTTGCTTATTTTATGGGAGCAAGACCGCTGAGAATGGAAGTAAAAGAACTGATGGCTGCACAGTCGGCTGAACTGCTCCAGAAAGCACAGGAACTGTTTGCGACGGGAGCTTATGAGACCATGGAACAGGCAGAACAGTCTGCGGCAGCAATCCTGGCAGCGCCGAACCATTTCATGAACATGTTCTATGCGATGGGAATCTCTATGTTTGTCGGTGCTGCACTGATCTATCTGTATTTCAAGTTCGGGAAGTGGCATGAACATAGTACAGTAAAGAAGGACGAATGAAGAGCATTTTGAAGCCCGCATTCTGGTTGATCCTATGGATCTTTGTTCTCGCTGCCTGTGGGAGAAAACCGGACGGGATCGTATTCAGCGGATATGCATATTCTCCTGAGAAGGATCCGGACGTCATTCTTACAAGTGATGATCTGAGAGCAGAGATGCAGGAGACATATCAGAGAATGCTCGCTTACTTTGACGCAAGTGAGGAGGATCTTTCGGGTCTTCCTGAGGAATACGCCGGGTACTATATGAACATCAACAAGCCGGCAACAGAAAAAGCCAGGCTGACCATCATGCTGACGAAACATACGCAGGAAGTGGAAGAAGTATTCAGGAAGGCCTGCGGGGAGGACGCAGTGGATTTCGCCTCAGCGACTTACTCTTTCCGGGAATTACAGGATGCCCTGAAGGCAGTACGGGAGACGAAGAGCGCAGACGGCCGCAGCATCGCCATCTCTGCATGGATCAATATGCGCTTCAATCAGGTGACGGCGATTGTACGGGAGAGTGATTTTGAAGTGCTCCCAGACCTGCGACGGAAGCATCCCTGTATTGTGCCGGATTATGCTTTTGGAACGTTGAAGAAGACAGAAGACAGGCAGTATGAAACGATGAAAGGAATCCATATCGGACTGGATGATCCTGTGATTTCGACGGATACTGAGAACATCTCCATTCCTGTTGTGAATCAGACAGATGAGCAGATGACAATCAGGATTCCCTTTATACTGGAAATGAAAGTAGGGGAAGAATGGTATGAGATTCCGAAGAACCGGGATCTGCAGTATATGACCATAGAGGGAACGATAAAAGCACATGATGAAAGCAACTGTTTTTTGCAGAGTCATGCATGGAATTTTGCGTTTGTCGAAGGGGATTACCGGATCATCCAGCCTTATGCCCTCGGATGGAATGAAACGATGCAGTATGCTGCAGTCTGGGAGTTCCGTATGGAAGAGGATCCTCCGGAGGTGATGCCTGCAATTGAGAAACAGAAAACCACAAAGCATCGTGCAGAGAAAGACGGTGCCGTCGTCATCGGCGGAAACATGGAAAGGAATTACGACCGGATCAGACGGTTTCTGCATAACATCCGGCATTATCGGACAGATTCGCTTAGAATTGTCGCACCGGTATCGGGGCAGGTTGTGGACATCTGCTATCCGGCGGGACCCGGGATTCTGCTTCGGAACAGTGGACTGCGTGTGACAGTGTATGAAAATGACACAAAATCCGTTTACTGGTACGCATATCTTGATATAGTGGATGATACACTGGTCCTGACAGACTGGAGTGATACAGAAGAAGCAATGAAACGTGGCCTGATTTCCGAGAAAGATGTGACATGGGTCATTTCGCTGAGTCCTGAACTGGCCCGGGATCTTCAGGAAGAGATGCAGCAGGCTCTTCCGGTTTTTCTGCCATCGAGACAGGTTGAAAACCTGTCTCAGAGAGTGATCCTGAAACGAGGAATCTGTACCGCAGAGTTATCCTTCAGGGATCCGGCATTGACAGATGAAACGGAAGACCGGGAAACAGCTTTCTGTGAAATCGGTATCCGTGACGGGTCCTCTTATGAGAGCATATTTAATGCTGAGACAGAAGCAGGGATTCCGAAAAAACTGAAACAGATTGATGAACGGACGATCGAGATACAATTCGGAGAATCAGCCGCAAAGGAAATCTATGAGGCAAAAGATTATATCAGAAGATAAATCACACTACAAAGGGAGGAAACTGACATGACAATTCAGGAAGTAATTGACAGAATCATTGCGTATCATCCGGATCTCGGGGAGCAGCTTGCGACCACTTGTGATGTCCTGAAGTGGGGAGATCCGACGCAGGAGTGCACGGGTGTGGCAACAGCCATCTATGCATCCCCGAAGGTCATCGAGAAGGCGCATGCAGCCGGCTGCAATCTGCTTCTGGTGCATGAGCCGGCATTCTACAGCCACATGGACGATCATGACTGGCTGGTCGGGAATACCGTGGCAGATGCAAAGAAGAAACTCCTGGACGAGTATAGAATGGTGATCTTCCGTGATCATGACCGCATCCATGCGCATAAGCCGGACGGCATCTTCTTTGGTATGACGACAGAGATGGGCTGGCAGGCCTATGCGGACTTTGACTGGATGGAGGATCATGAATTCGGTGGAATCAGCTGGACGTATACGATGCCGCCGACACCGGTGAAGGAGATTGCGAACCAGTTTATCGAGAAACTGCATCTGAACAATGTCCGGATTATCGGCAACCCGGATACCATCGTCCGCCGCGTGGCGCTCGGTGCCCATCTGTTCCCGGGGAACAGCGCATTCATCAAGTCGTTTGATGAGGGTGGTTATGATCTGCTCCTGCCGGGTGAGTACTGTGACTGGGAGATCGCGGAGTACTTCAAGGATGCAGGTGACATGGGCATGAACAAGGCGATGATGCAGCTCGGTCACTTCAACTGGGAGGAACTAGGGATGAAGTACGCTGTCTCGTGGATGAGCAATCTTGTGGAATACAAGATTCCGGTTGTCTATTGCTGCAATGAGGACATGTATTCTTACGCAAAGTAAGCAGGTCTGTCTATCCGTGAATGTTGACAGATAAGGGAAATCTCCGTATCGTATGAATTGATGAATATTTCTGATGCGATTCAGGGTGTTTTTGAATATAATTGAACCGCACAGTGCTGCAGAACAGGGACTGAGAAGTCAGCCCTGTTCTTTTTTGTTCTCCTTCACCAGATCGCTCAGTTTTTTCCCATAGAAGAAGTCGTGGACCATGTTGTCATACTCTGTCCACATCGGCAGCGTCTCACAGATATCCCTTCTCGGGCAGTCCTTTCTTACATCGGCCAGGCAGGCGACGGAAGAAAGGGTACCTTCCATCAACTCCAGAATCTCCCCGACCGTGTAGTCCTCCGGCTTTCGGCATAGCTTATATCCGCCGCCCTTTCCGCTTGCACCGACGAGGAGATCACCGGCTACGAGATCTTTTACAATGATCTCCAGATATTTCTTGGATATTTCCTGCCTCGCGGCGATATCTTTCAGTGGAATGTAGTTCCCGTCTTCATGTTCTGCCAGATCCAGCATCACCCGGATCGCGTAACGTCCTCTTGTTGAAATCATGATAACCTCCATGCGGTAGATGGTATCCTGTGACAACTTTTGCCTATTATACCGCAGGGTAAGTATGTAAAGCAAGAGGAATTTGCAAATCAACCTATTGACATAGTAGGTAAAAGGAAATATAATGGCCGTGGTTGAGAAAAAAAAGCATTCCAGAAGGAGGCTGAGGAGATATGTCTGATCAGATTCTGAATATTCATGCTCTTGCCGCATCTGTTGCGGAGAAAGAGATTCTGCATACGATCGATCTTACGATCGGAAGAGGGGAGACGCACGTCATCATGGGGCCGAACGGGGCAGGGAAGTCCACCCTTGCGGGGGTGCTGATGGGGAACCCTGCCTTTTTGGTGACGAGGGGCACCGTAGAATTCGATGGGGAGGATCTGCTCCCCCTTGCGGTCAATGAGCGGGCGAAGAAAGGAATCTTTCTGTCCTTCCAGAATCCGATTGAGGTGCCGGGGATCTCGCTCGAGAATTTCATCCGCTCAGCGATGGAGCAGCGGACCGGGGAGCGGGTGAAGATCTGGCAGTTCCGCAAGGAAGTGAAGAAGGTCCTGGAGACGCTGCAGATGGATGACAGTTATGCGGAGCGTGATCTGAATGTCGGCTTCTCCGGCGGGGAGAAGAAGAAAGCGGAGATCCTGCAGATGCTGCTGCTGAAGCCGGCCCTTGCGATTCTCGATGAGACAGATTCAGGCCTCGATGTAGACGCGGTCCGTACCGTATCAAGGGGCGTGGAGGAGTTCCAGAAGGATAAATCCGCTTCCCTGCTGATTATCACCCACAATGCGGCAATCCTTTCGGCGCTGCATGTCGATAAGGTCCATATTCTGGTAGACGGAAAGATTGTCGCGGAGGGTGGTCCGGAGCTCATCGAGAAGGTGGAGCAGGAAGGCTTCGCCGGATTTGAGGAGAAACTGCCGGAGCTGGAGGAGAAGCATGAGTGAAGTGAAAACGTATGTCGAGGATGTGGACCGCTCGTTCTATGATTTCCGGTATGAAGACAAAGATAATTACAAGGTGGAGAGTGGCCTGACCGAAGAGATCATCCGGCAGATTTCAAAAGAAAAAAATGATCCGGACTGGATGCTGGAATTCCGGCTGAAGTCGCTGGAGATCTTCCACCGGATGAAGATGCCCGACTGGGGTCCGTCCATCGAAGGCCTCAACATGGAAAATATTGTGACCTACGTGCGGCCGAACACGGAGCGCATGCACACGAACTGGGAGGATGTCCCGGAGGATATCAAGAATACCTTCGAGCGGCTCGGCATCCCGAAATCCGAGCGTGAATCCCTGGCGGGGGTCGGTGCCCAGTATGATTCCGAGCTCGTGTATCACAATGTGAAAAAAGAAGTCGAGGAGCAGGGGGTCGTTTATACCGACATCGAAAGTGCGCTGCGTGGACCGTATGCGGAGATGATCCGGGATCATTTCATGCATCTGGTTCCGCCGACGGACCATAAGTTTGCTGCGCTGCACGGTGCAGTCTGGTCAGGCGGATCCTTTGTCTATGTGCCGCCGGGTGTTTCGGTGGAGATCCCGCTGCAGTCCTATTTCCGGTTAAATGCGCCGGGCGCAGGTCAGTTTGAACATACGCTCATCATTGTGGACAAAGGCGCAGACCTGCATTTCATCGAGGGCTGCTCCGCACCGAAGTATAATGTCGCAAATCTGCACGCCGGCTGTGTGGAACTCTTCGTCGGGGAAGATGCGAAGCTTCGCTACTCGACGATCGAGAACTGGTCGAAAAACATGTACAACCTGAATACCAAGCGGGCAAAGGTGGAGAAGGGTGGAAAGATCGAGTGGGTGTCCGGATCGTTCGGCTCCCATGTTTCCTACCTGTATCCGATGAGCGTTCTCGACGGGGAAGGCGCGCGGTGCGAGTTCACCGGTGTGACCTTTGCCGGGGCCGGGCAGAATCTCGATACCGGCTGCAAGGTCGTGCACAATGCACCGGATACGACCAGCTATGTGAATACCAGATCCATCTCGAAGAGCGGCGGCATCAGCACATTCCGGAGCGCGGTTGTTGTGACCGGAAAGGCAGAGGGTAGTAAATCTTCGGTATCCTGCCAGTCGCTGATGCTGGATTCCATCTCGCGGTCTGACACGATTCCTGCGATGGATATCCGCACGAACAAGGCGGACATCGGCCATGAGGCGAAGATCGGGCGGATCTCCGATGAGGCCGTGTTCTACCTGATGAGCAGAGGCCTTTCGGAAGAAGATGCGAAGGCACTGATCGTCAGTGGATTTGCCGAAAATGTCTCGAAAGAGCTGCCGTTAGAATATGCGGTGGAGATGAACAACCTGATCCGGATTGAGATGAAGGGAGCGATTGGATGATGGAAAAGATGATCAACAGACCGATTGCCGGAACCTTCGGATGGCTGCACATGGGTGCACAGGCTGTGGAGGTGCCGGATCAGCGGGATGAGCTGCAGTACAGGCTGGCGGCCGGGGAAGTGCGGACGGTACTGGTCGAGGATGATGGAACAGACAGGGCGATCACGGCAGATCTTCCGGAGGGAGCCTGCCTGCATCTGGTGCAGATTTCCGTGGATTCCGGGGCAGACCTGCAGGTGACGGACCTGCAGGTGCACTGCGCGGAGAAAGCGGCATTCCACTGGTACCGTCTGGTGCTCGGCGGGCAGAACACCTATGACAACTGTTCCGTGACCCTTGCGGGAGATGACAGCAATTTTACGGCGGACATCGGCTACCAGCTGGCAGACGAGGATTGCTACGATATCAACTGTGAGGCCATTCATCTTGGAAAATGTACCGAGAGTGCGATCCGTGCTTCCGGCGTGCTGGCAGACGAAGCGACGAAGTTGATGCGTGGGACGATTGATTTCCGGACCGACTGCAGCGGTTCCGTCGGAAATGAATCGGAGGATGTGCTGCTGATGGATGAGACCGCGCACAACCAGAGCGTCCCGGTGATCCTCTGCGCGGAGGAGGATGTCGTCGGCAATCACGGTGCGACGATCGGCAGGCCGTCCGAGGAGGTCCTCTACTATATGGAATCCCGCGGGATCGGAGAGAAAGAGGCCCTTCGGATGCTGTCCCGGGCAAAGATTCTGTCAGTCGCAGGAAAGATCCCGGATGCGAAGCTGAGGGAGTGCATCCTGCAGAGCATCGGGGAAGTTCAGGGTGACAATGAATGATGGTAATGCAGGATGGCGATGCATGATGCTGGAGTTTCATGCGACGTGGAGGATAAGATGAAGTTAGATCAGGTGCGGAATGATTTCCCTTTGCTGCGGGACCATCCGGAGCTCGCGTATCTGGATAATGCGGCGACCACGCAGAAGCCGGCGCCGGTGCTGCGGGCAGTCTCTGAATTCTATGAGAAAACCAACGCCAACCCGCTCCGGGGGCTCTATACGCTGTCGCAGCAGGCGACGGATGCCTACGAGTCTGCCAGAGAGTGCGTGCAGGCCTTTATCCATGCAAGAAGCACCGAGGAGATTATTTTCACGAGGAATGCAACAGAGAGTCTGAATCTGATGGCTTACAGTTTCAGTGAACTGCTTTCAGAAGGTGACGAAATCGTGATCTCCGTAATGGAGCATCACAGCAACCTGATTCCCTGGCAGCAGCTGGCGAAGCGGAAAGGTTTCCTGCTGCGATTTGTCGAATGTGATCAGGCAGGAAGAATATCGGAAAGTGCTCTTCGCAGCGTGCTCTCCGAGCGGACCAGACTGGTCTCGATGACCCAGATCTCCAATGTTCTGGGGACCTTAAATGATATCCGGAAGTTTGCTGCAATCGCCCATGAATACGGGGTAGTCTTTGCCTGCGACGGGGCGCAGAGCGTGCCGCATATCCCGGTGGATGTCCAGGATCTCGATGTGGATTTTCTTGCATTTTCCGGCCACAAGATGCTCGGGCCGATGGGGATCGGTGTGCTCTATGGGAAGAAGGAACTGCTTGAGAAGATGCCGCCGTTCCTGTTCGGCGGCGAGATGATCGAGTATGTCACAAGGGAGGACTCCACTTGGGCGGAACTCCCGCATAAGTTCGAGGCGGGGACGGTGAACGCAGCCGATGCTGCCGGACTTGCTGCTGCAATCCGCTATTACCGGGAGATCGGGTTTGACAACATCGTGCGGCGTGAGGAAGAACTGGGTACGCTGGCATACCAGCTGCTGACAACCGTCCCGCACCTGAAGATGCTTGGCGCAAAGGATGCAGCCTCTCATCACGGGATTTTTTCGTTTACACTCGAAGGGGTGCATCCACATGATATCGCGGAGATTCTCAGCGCAGACGGCGTCTGCATCCGTGCCGGACATCACTGTGCGCAGGTCCTGATGCAGCAGATGCATACCCCGTCAACCGTGCGGGCAAGCATCGCATTTTATAATACGGAAGACGAGATCTACAGGCTGTACGAAAGTCTGACGACCGTCAGAAGGAGGATGGGATATGCAGAATAGTTTTTACCGGGAGATCATCAACGAACACAATCTGCGCCCGCTGCATAAGAGAGAACTTCCCGAAGCGAATCTGGAACTGCGCGGCGTGAATCCGAGCTGCGGAGATGACATCACCCTCCGCCTGCTGGTAGAGGACGGCGTGGTGACGGATGGCGCCTACACCGGTGACGGCTGCGCCATCTCCCAGGCCTCCGCGGATATGATGCTGGATCTCATCATCGGAAAGTCTGCAGACGAAGCGAAGCACCTGTCCGATCTTTTCCTGCGGATGATCAAGGGAGAGGCTTCGGATGAGGAGATCGAGGAACTGGAAGAGGCCGGTTCCCTGATCGATGTCTCCCATATGCCTGCCCGCGTCAAGTGCGCAGTACTCGGCTGGCACACGATGGAGGAGATGCTGGAATAGATGGAGACATGGTCAAGGATGGCAAGGAATTAGGGAAGAATTGGAAGGAATTGCTGGGAATTACCGGGGATTAGATAAGAATTGTCTTGGCCTGGGCAAGATGGGTTGCCCTGAATAGCTTTTTCTGCTATTTCGGTCAACTTCAGCAGACCGCATTTCGAGGGGGTGTTGCCCTGAATGGCTATAGCATTCATTTCGGTCAACGCCGGAAGACCGAGTTTTAAAGAGAGGTTGACCTAAAGGACGCCAGGCGTCCTTTAGGTCAACACTTTTTAAACTTCTTTCTTCTGAACCAGTAAAAAGAGAAGAAGGATCTCCAAGAATGGAAGATCATGGAAGAGACAAAAAGCAAAAGAGTTGACCTGATGAGCTGAAAGTTTGGTTTCGGGCAAGCACCCTAATATTTCAAGAGAAAAATAGTTGACCGAGAAGACTGATTACTTGATCTAAGGCAACAAAGCATGACATCGACATCACTTGGCCGGCGGTTCTGCCAAACTTGCTATCACCAAGCCGCCGATTCTGCC
This sequence comes from uncultured Lachnospiraceae bacterium, assembly GCA_902783375.1. GTDB lineage: Bacteria > Bacillota > Clostridia > Lachnospirales > Lachnospiraceae > Catonella. The sequence goes on from CACZQN010000026.1 coordinate 81,210, forward strand.
AAACTTGCCAACGCCAAAAAGAATTAATTTGTTTTTTAGAAACCTATTGACATAGTAGGTTGATAGTGATATAGTATGTTCAATCCAATGGAACGGATAAATCAGAACGAAAGGGGTGGAAGTGATGTTCCGTATTTCTACACACAGACAGAATGACATCATGTGTTGGCGAATGCTTATCTCCCGGGCATGTAAGTTGGCTGGGGTATCGGCGTGCGCGCTGATATCTGACTGATGTGAAGGAAAAGCAGAAAGATGCCATCATATCCAGAAGCCATTTGCCCGGGAGCATGCATTGCAGCGCTTCCGGTTTTTTGTCGCTTTGTTGAATAGGAAAAGGTTCCTTTCGGAGCAGTCCTGTGCAGACAAATCATCATGACAAAAACGGATCGCAAGGCATCAGAACGAATACAGAGATCAGGAAAACAAAAAACAGACACGTATAAGGAAGAGGAGATAAAATCATGAGCGATTACAGATTTGAGACATTGCAGCTTCACGTAGGACAGGAACAGGCCGATCCGGCGACGGATGCAAGAGCAGTCCCGATTTACCAGACAACATCGTATGTGTTTCACAACAGCAAACATGCTGCGGACCGCTTTGGACTGGCGGATCCGGGCAACATCTATGGAAGACTGACGAATTCCACACAGGAAGTGCTGGAGAAGAGACTGGCAGCGCTCGAGGGCGGCAGCGCGGCACTGGCCGTGGCATCCGGTGCGGCGGCGATCACCTACACCATCGAAGCGCTTGCGGCAGAGGGCGGACATATCGTCGCACAGAAGACGATTTACGGCGGCAGTTTCAACCTGCTCAGCCACACCCTTCCGCAGTACGGCATCCAGACAACTTTTGTCAATATCCATGATCTTGCAGAGGTCGAGGCAGCCATCGAAGAGGATACCCGGGCGATCTTCCTGGAGACACTCGGCAATCCGAACAGCGATATCCCGGATATTGATGCCGTAGCAGAACTTGCTCATAAGCATGGAATTCCGGTTGTGATTGACAATACGTTCGGTACGCCTTATCTGATCCGCCCGATCAAGCATGGCGCGGACATCGTGGTACATTCCGCTACCAAGTTTATCGGCGGCCATGGCACAACTCTCGGCGGCATCATCGTGGAATCCGGCAAGTTTGACTGGAAGGCCAGCGGGAAATATCCGAACATCGCAGATCCGAATCCGAGTTATCACGGTGTCTCTTTCTATGATGCGGTCGGGCCGGCAGCCTTTGTGACCTACATCCGTGCGATCCTGCTCCGGGATACCGGTGCTGCGATCTCCCCGTTCAATGCATTCCTGCTGCTGCAGGGTGTTGAGACGCTGTCGCTGAGACTGGAGAGACACGCAGAGAACACAAAGAAGGTTGTCGAGTTCCTGGCGCATCACCCGCAGGTCGATCATGTGAATCATCCGTCCCTGCCGGATCACCCGGACCACGCACTGTATGAAAAGTATTTCCCGAACGGCGGCGGCTCGATCTTCACTTTTGAGATCAAGGGAGGCCAAGAAGAGGCATGGAAGTTCATCGACAACCTGCAGATCTTCTCGCTCCTGGCAAATGTAGCGGACGTAAAGAGCCTGGTGATTCATCCGGCTTCGACTACACATTCGCAGCTTTCGGAGGAGGAACTGCTGGATCAGGGCATCCGTCCGAACACGATCCGGCTTTCGATCGGGACGGAGCACATTGATGATATCATTGCAGATCTGGAAAATGGATTTGCAGCAGTGAAGTAAAGGGGGTAATCATCATGGCAAATATTTATAAGGGTACACTCGGTCTGATCGGCAATACGCCGCTGGTGGAAGTCGTGAATCTGGAAAAGGAACTGGGCCTTGAGGCGACAGTCCTTGTGAAACTGGAGTATTTCAACCCGGCAGGAAGTGTCAAGGACCGGATCGCAAAGGCGATGATCGAGGATGCAGAGGCGAAGGGACTCCTGAAGGAAGGTTCTGTGATCATCGAGCCGACCAGCGGGAACACCGGAATCGGCCTCGCTGCCATTGCTGCGGCGAAGGGCTACCGGATCATCCTGACCATGCCGGAAACGATGAGTGTCGAGCGGCGGAATATCCTCAAGGCCTACGGTGCCGAGCTGGTACTGACGGAAGGTGCAAAGGGGATGAAGGGTGCCATCGCGAAGGCAGAGGAGCTGGCTGCGGAGATTCCGGGTAGCTTCATTCCGGGACAGTTTGTGAACCCGGCCAATCCGGCGATCCATAAGGCAACGACAGGTCCGGAGATCTGGCGGGATACAGACGGAAAGGTGGACATCTTCATCGCCGGTGTCGGGACCGGCGGGACGGTGACAGGAACCGGCGAGTACCTGAAGGAGCAGAACCCGGATATCAAGGTTGTGGCGCTGGAGCCGGAGGATTCCCCGGTACTCTCCGAGGGTAGAGCTGGTGCCCATAAGATCCAGGGAATCGGTGCAGGCTTCGTCCCGGATGTCCTGAATACGAAGATCTATGACGAAGTCTTCAAGGCTCCGGCAGCGGCGGCCTTTGAGACGACGAAACTGCTGGCAAAGAAGGAGGGAATCTCCGTCGGCATTTCCTCCGGTGCAGCCCTCTATGGGGCCATTGAACTGGCAAAGAGACCGGAAAACAAGGGCAAGGTGATCGTGGCCCTGCTGCCGGACAGCGGAGACCGGTACTACTCCACCGCACTCTTTACCGATCCGGTCTGAAGGGATCACTCCGGCCAGGCGATTTGAAAAAATGTGAAACCGCATGATTTCAGTGTTGTCCGTCAGCCATGAACATGGTACAATTTCTCTGATGTCGTTATCATAATCAGACGTACTGGGTAAGGGAGGTATCATCATGGCTGTACTGGAAATGGAATTCGAATCGAAGGCACTGAAACGTGCGGTTTCTTTTCGCGCAATCATCCCGTATGAGCGTTTTAAGCCGCCATATCCGACGCTGTATCTGCTGCACGGCCTGGGCGGAAGCAGTTCCCGCTGGCTGCACTACACCAATCTCCGGATTCTCGCGGAAAGCAAGGGAATCGCGGTGATTCTGCCGTCCGGGGAGAATGCGTTCTATCTTGACGTCCTGGTGAAGGACGGCTGCCTCGGTGATTTCGGGGCCTATGTCGGTGACGAACTGGTTCGGGTAACCAGAGAGATGTTCCCGCTCTCGACAAAGCGGGAGGACACCTTTATCTCCGGTATGTCCATGGGTGGCTATGGTGCCCTGCGAAATGGCCTGAAGTATCGTGATACTTTTGGGAAGATCGCGGTCTTTGCAGGCGCGGTTCATTTCTATGAGTATTCGAGGGAATGGGTTGCCGATGAAGGAAACGTCATGGGCGAACTGATGAACTTCGGAAACCTGGATGAGACAGAGAAGACAGACCGGAACCCGCGCGTCCTGATCGAAGAGATCCGGAAAGAGAATGAGGCTGACGGCGGGAATCATTTCCCGAAGATCTATATCACCTGCGGAGTGGAAGATCATCTGCTCGATGCGAACCGGCAGCTGGCAGAAGGCCTGAAGGAAGCCGGCGCAGATGTGACGTATGTTCCGGTTCCGGGACGGCACGATTTCTTCTTCTGCAACGAGAACCTGCCGGCGGTTTTTGACTGGCTGGATGCGAAGAGTGAGCCAAAGGCATTCTGATGGGAGGTCTCTGATACATACAGACAATAGATGTGAAGGAGTTTCGATGTTAAAAATCAGAAAAACGACACCCGCGGATCTTCCGCGGGTGATGGCGATTTATGCCCATGCGCGGTCTTTCATGGCTGCGCACGACAATCCGCATCAATGGGGCGACCGGAACTGGCCGCCGGAGGAACTGATCCGGGAAGACATCCGGAAGGGATGCAGCTATGTCTGCGTGCGGAATCCGTCTGAGGTGCATACGGAGGCTGCGAAAGCGGATGTGGAATGCGCGCCGGACGCTGCAGACGGGGAAGTCGTCGGGACGTTTTATTTTCAGTACGGAGACGACATCGATCCGACCTACCGGGTGATCGAGGATGGAGCCTGGACCTGTGACGGGCCGTATGGTGTGGTCCACCGGATTGCCGCAGATGGCTCCGAGAAGGGGATCGGCTCCTTCTGTGTGAACTGGGCTTACAGCCAGTGTCATCACCTTCGGATCGATACCCATGGGGACAACTACGTGATGCAGGGGATGCTTCGGAAGCAGGGCTTCGTCCACTGCGGGACGATCTTTGTCTACGAAGATCACGATCCACGGCTGGCGTTTGAGAAATGCGAGGGAAAGATGCAGTACAAGACGATTGCGGGTATCCGGAAGAGCCTGTCTGCGCTCACCTACGGAACACCGGGCAGTGCATTTGGCGGATACGAAGAAGATGCCTTCCGGAGCTACGACCTGGCGTGGGACGCGGGCTTCCGAACCTTTGACACGGCGCACAGCTACGGCGCCGGGGAGGAGATTCTGGGGAAATGGCTGGCTTCCCGCGGTCACAGGAATGATGCGGTGATCCTCGACAAGGGCTGCAATCCGGGGCAGAAGGGAAGCAATGACATCTTCAGCGCGGAGACGATCCGCACGCAGCTGGAGGAATCGCTTCGGAAACTGCAGACCGATCACGTGGAGCTCTATATCCTTCACCGGGATGATCCGTCGGTGCCAGTCGATGCGATCGTCGAGGAGCTGAACCGCCTGCAGAAGGAAGGAAGGATTCTTGCCTTCGGCGGCTCCAACTGGCGTTTTGACCGTGTTCTTGCTGCAAATGCGTATGCCGAGGTGCATGGCCTTGTCGGCTTCGCTGCGGTCAGTCCCGCGTATTCGCTGCTTGACTACGAGCATGATCCGTGGGGCGGCAGCGTATCCCTCGCAGGGGATGCGCAGAAGGATTACCGTGCATGGCTCCAGCAGACGCAGCTGCCGGTCTTCAATTATTCCTCGCTTGGAAGAGGCTATCTTTCCGGGAAGTTCCGGACGGACGGCGGAAAGCCGATTGAAGAATGTCTGCATCCGGCGCCGATCATGGAGTATGACGGACCGGTGAACCGCGCGAGACTTGCCCGTGCGGAACAGTTGGCACAGGAGAAGGACTGTACAGTCTCCCAGATCGGTCTGGCGTGGCTGTTCGCACAGCCGCTGAATCTGTTCCCGCTCGTATCGCCGTCTTCGGAGGCGCACATCCGCGACAACGTGGAAGCGTTGAACATCCACCTGACGGAAGAAGAGCGGAGCTGGCTGCTGAATGGCGGAAGTGATGAAGTGCGGAAGTGATCGGAGAATTTCCAGCAGAGTTTTTGTATTTCAGGAAACAAGCAGAAAGAAGGAACAAAGCAGAAATGAAAGCTTACGAACAGAAGAATGTTTCTGACATCAATCTCGAGGATTATCTCGGGGAATATGAGGAAAAACAGGCCACGGTTCAGAATCTGATCTATGACCGGAACCGGAGGAAGGAGTCTCTTGACGGACTCTGGCACTATGCGGTGGATCAGTACGATACCTGCATCCGCCAGCACTGGTTTGAGGAGAGAAAGTTTGATGCGAATGGAAATACACTGCCGCTGGATTATTCGTTTGATGAGTGGCCGGTGATGCAGCTGCCATGTTCCTGGAATACGGTGGCGGAGCGCTTTTTCCTGTATGAAGGCAGCATGATCTTCACCAGGACCTTCCGCCTCCGGAAGAATCCGGGGGAGCGCGTCTTCCTGAAGATCGGGGCAGCGAACTATATTTGCCGCGTCTTCGTCAACAAGCAGTACCTTGGCATGCACCGCGGCGGCTCGACACCGGCTTATTTTGAGCTGACGGATGTCCTGAAGGATGAGGATGGCACGACTGCGCTGGCGCCGGAAAACCGGATCCTGATCCAGGTGGATGCGACGAGAAGGCCGGAGCAGGTGCCGACCGAGAACACGGACTGGTTCAATTACGGCGGCCTGTACCGGGAGATCGAGATCATCCGCGTGCCCGAGACTTTTATCAAGCGGTTCCAGGTTGAACTGGTACCGGACGGGAGTTACCGGAAGGTAAGGGTGCAGACAGAACTGGCCGGTGTTCAGGAAGGGATCCGGTATACTGCATGCATCTCGATCAGCGAGTTGAATATCTCAGAGACCTTTGATATCGGACAGGATGGTCACGGCGAGATTGTTGTTGACGCGGAGCCGGAACTCTGGAGCCCGGAGAATCCGAAACTTTATGAAGTGAATCTGAAAGTGATGGCAGCGGGAGCCGCGGATGGTTTCCAGGATGCTGCCACGAAGGAAGTTACGGATGGTGTCCGGGACGTAGTCACGGATATGGTCGGTTTTCGCGAGATCCGGGTTGAAGGACGCGATATCCTGCTGAACGGGAAGAAGATTTTCCTGAAAGGAATCAGCTGCCATGAAGAGAGTGTCCCGCACGGGAGGCATTGACGGACGAGGAGCGCCTTGAGAATATCCGGATTGCGAAGGAGATGGGCTGCAATTTCATGCGGCTTGCGCATTATCCGCATCATGAGCGGATGGCGGAACTCGCAGACCGGGAGGGCCTGCTGCTCTGGGAGGAGATCCCAGTCTACTGGGCGATCCGTTTCAGACGGGAGGCAACCTACCAGGATGCGGAGAATCAGCTGGCGGAGCTGATCGCCAGAGACTATAACCGCGCTAGTGTTATCATCTGGTCTATCGGCAATGAGAATGCAGACTCGGATGAACGGTTTGCGTTCATGTCACGGCTTGCTGCCTATGCGCACCAGGCAGACCCGACTCGTCTTGTCTCTGCGGCCTGCCTTGTCAGCCAGCAGGAGATGGCCATCGCGGACCGCCTGCAGACCCAGATCGATGTGATCGGCCTGAACGAATACATGGGCTGGTATACGCCAGACTTTACTATGCTCGGAAAGCTTTTTGAGAACAGCAATCCATCAAAACCCGTCATTATCACGGAATTCGGGGCAGATGCGATGCCGCATCATCGCGGCACCCGCGACGACAAGGGAACAGAGGACTGCCAGGTGGATGTCTACGAGAAGCAGACAGAGACAATCCGCACAATCCCATATGTAAAGGGCATGACCCCGTGGATCCTCTACGATTTCCGCTGCCCACGCCGCACCAGCATGATCCAGGACTACTACAACCGGAAGGGACTGCTCTCACCGGACAAGACCTATAGAAAGCCAGCATTTTATGTACTGCAGAAATTCTACCAGGAACTCCCGGAGGAGTGAGGTTTGACGAGTTTCATCTTGGTGAGAGAAGCAGGCGGAAAAAGATGAAACAAGAAAGGATCTGTCGGCGCCTGGCGCCGTACAGATCCTTTTTCTTGTCTCAGAGATGAGATCATATAAGTGATTATAGAGTGATGACATAAGTGATCATCTGTTGCCGCTGACGCGAATCTTGTTTTTATGCAAACTCTCCTTGAAGAAGTCCTTAACCGAGCAGCCGGCACGGCCGGAGGATGCGCAGGCGCAGGCGCATGCGCAGGAAGAAGCGCAGGCACAGGCGCAGGAGGAGTGATGCGAGGAACTCGACGAGCGCGAGGAGGAGTGGGAGGACGAGCGGCTGACATGACTGGACGACCGGTGGGAACCGGCGCCGGAAACAAAAGCACCGGACCGATGAGCTGGTCTGCTCACATGAACCGGAACGACGTTGACATGGATGTAGGTGTTCGGCGAACTGCCGTAGCGGTAGGTGCCGTTCTTCACGTACTTCTCCGGATGTTCAATCTGGTTCTCTTCAACCACTTCCTTGCTCTTGACCATGCTTCTGCCACAGTAGGAGCAGGTCTCTTTTCTTTCTTCGTGCGCAGCACCGCAGCTCGGGCAGTTGTCGTAGTACTCTATCTTGGTGCGGGTGATCTTCTTCTCAATGGTATCGGTCTGGCCGCTTCCGAAACCGGCTCCGCCGGAGATCCACTGGAAGAAGCGGACAACCAGAATGATTGGAAAGGCAATCGCACCGAAAACAACAGCAAGACCCAGGAGCCCGAGAATGACATCCTCTGCACTCAGGGAAGAATCTTCGGAATATCGGGTATCGAAATCCGGATCCTCGATCAGCTGGAGGCTGTCCGTAAAGCCGAAGGCGTCGTTCGGGTAGGTGACACTGATGGAGAACGTGTCACCGGCCGGGACCGAACCGCCGAAGACCAGATAGCCGCCGTCCATCAGGCAGTCCGGCTGCCAGGAGATGGCCTGGTCGCTGTTCCAGTGGATGGTGAGGTTGTCGATGTCCATCCCGTCAAACCAGGCCGGAGTGAACGTGTAAACTGTCTCGCCGGAAGTGTATTTGTCGATCTGGTACATCCGGTTCTGTACCATGGAGAAGGAGAGACTCACCACTTCATCCTCATAGTAGGAACGGTCCAGATAGATCTGCAGGGTGGATCCGTTGTCATTGATGTAGTCGATGGTATCCGTGAGTGGTGTGATATCGGTATGGTCACTGTTCGGTACGCCGAGGTCGATCCACTCGAGAGCGCCGATCGAATCATCGAGAACCTTCCAGTCAATGGAATAGGTCATCTGCAGAGAGGCATCCTGGTTGACATCGACCGTGATGTCGAAGTTCAGGATCTCATCGGTCGGGGCAGCCTGAACCGGTATGGCCGCTGAAAAGAGCAGGCCGGTAACCATCAGCAGGATCGCTGCAACAGAGACCAGCCACCGCAGCTTCCTGTTTCTTTGCACAATAAAAAGATTCGTCTTCATCAGCAGTACCTCCTGAGCGGGCAGCCGCCGGTCATGGCAGCAGAATATTCCCGGCTGTTCACAGCAGCCTCATTGTTCCAGATCTTCTCCCAGTCATCCGTCAGCATGTTGCCAAGCGGGGTATCCGAGAGCCAGCTCTGGCACGGGACGACATTCCCGCCCGGTGTGATGGCCATGTTCGAGAGACAGGCACCGCAGGACGGGGAGGGGATGTTCAGTTCTTCAAATACAGAAGGCGGAAGCCAGCCCGGAGATGTGAAGTTGATCTCCATGCCGTTCTCGTGGCAGTAGGCAACAGCCTCGCGGAGGATCTGCTCCAGTTCCTCGGAGGTCAGCTGCAGCTGCTCGGATTCCTCACCGGCAGCGTTGCCGGTTGTGATGAGACCGGAACAGGTGACATAGAGGATTCCTTTCTCATGGAGATACTGCAGGGTCTTCACATAATCTCGGTTCAGGGTGCAGAGCGGGGTATTGATGCTGACCGAGAGTCCTGCGGCGATCGCATTCTCGATGGCGGCAGCGGTGTTCCGGAACTGGTCGGCACCGACAAGGCGGTTGTGGATGGCTTCGTCAGACGAATAAAACGTGATCTGGACGCTGTCGAGTTCGACTTCCCGAAGCTTTCTGCAGTATTCCGGTGTCAGCCGGATGCCGTTTGTATTCAGGCGGGAAATGAACCAGCGGGCGTGGTCGATGAGTTCGAAGAGATCATCCCGCATGGTCGGTTCGCCGCCGGTGAAGGTCACCTGCGGGATGCCGACGGCTCTGCATTTGTCAAGAATCTTTTTCCAGTCGGCGGTCGAAAGCTCTGCCTCATCGGCATGCTCCTGGCCGGCCGCATAGCAGTGCACACACTTCTGGTTGCAGTGCCATTTTCCATCCTTTGTCATCGCACTGACCATCAGGTCCATGCGGTGCGGTGCACTCATATATTTCGCATAATCACCGATACTCATATAGTTGACATCGGTTGTCACTTCCTCGCGATAAGCGATCTGGCGGATGGTGTCATAGATCGTCTGGATATCCGCTTCAATTCTCTTCTTCGAGAAAACAGGAATGACTTTTTTGACATTCTCAGCCGTGGTATCCAGAATCTGCTGAATCTCTGCCTCGCCGATTTCCTTTCCATCGTAGTGATTTGTCTCGCGGATCATTTCTGCCAGGATGATTGCCCAGGCAAAATTCACTGGCACGATATCTGCGCCGTTGATGATGGCGATGCTGGGGTTCAGCGTATCCGCCTCTTTTTTGGGCGGGATCAAGTGAATCCGGATCGCACCTGGCCCGTCCGGGTTCAGCGTCGTATGGAGCACCTCGTCAAAGGTAGAATCCATATAGGCGTTGATGTTTTTGATGGTTTTTGTATGTCTGAAGAGTTTTGGTATGGTGGCCATCACTGTCCTCCTTCCGGTATTTGATATTTCTTCTTCCATCATAGCCTTTTTTCGCGGTTCTGTCCATAGATTCCAGAAGAGATATGCATGCAACAAAAATCCGTTGTTTACTTACAAAAATCGGGTGTTTGTCCGGGAACCGTTGTCGCATTTCTGCTAGTACGGTACAATATAGGAACAGAAAAAAGATTTGCCATTTATATGGAAAGGAGTATATGATGAAAAAGAGAATAATGATTCTGTTCCTGGTTCTGGGGATGGTCCTGACGGCACTGCCGGTCACAGGAGCAAAAGAAGTACAGGCAGCCGGCGGCGCATTCATCCGGGTGGAGTTTGATCTGTCTTCAGAAGGTGGTGTTTGGAAAGATGGCAATGTATCTGCCCGCCACAAGGTCGGTAACTACTATTACTGGGCTGTCCTTCACGAGCCGGAAGGACGTCAGAATTATAATATCATCGAGTACCGCGCGGCAAAGACGGAAAAGGGTGCCGGGGTCAAGATGTTTGAGACAGCCGCCGGAGTGAACCAGAATGGCTATATGTACATCAACGGCAGCTATATCATTACCACTTCCAAGGATCTGGAGAACGGCGGCTGTGTGGTCTACCGCAGCAATCTGGTCGGAAAGAAGCGGATCTATGTTCAGAAGTTCGGTCCCGGCGCGAGTTCCGCAGAAGGAAAGGGCTATGATGCAAGCTCTGAAATCGATATCCTGACAGTCTACGGCGGGAAAATCTATGCAAGCCTCAGCAAGAGTGGAATGGGAATTGATGTTCTGTCCTTTGCCTATACCAACCGGAAGGCTCCTGTAAAGGTTGCTGAGAATGTTCAGCCGAATGGCACTGCAAAGCAGGGCAGAACCTTCCTGTATGCGGACACTTACTGGAATATTTACGCCTATGACTGCTATAAGAAGGCTGCAGAGAACCTGGGCAGCGGCAAGACGATATCCTACCTTGGACGGATCGGGTCAAAGGACTATTATAATTACAGGGGGAATGGAGAAGTCAAGGTCCTGGCAGTCGGAACGACCTGGGGAAGCGGCAAGGCTGTACTGAAGGACGTAACCGGTGTGATGACCGGGGAAAAGATTTTCGGAACAAACGGAAATAAGGTTCTGCTCTATGATCCTGCGACAGGAAAAACTGTAACATATAAGATTGGGAACGAGGTGCTTTGGTATACGTACATTTTTGACGATATGATCTTCGGAACATCTCGTGAAGAAGGAAAATACGAGGATCATTATTTTACTTATGATATCGCATCCAAAAAGACAACTGCCATCGATCAGAAGGAATATGATGCTCTGATGGATCAGTATAGTGAGGCTTATTACGCGAAGAAGATGGAGACGGTTATCCACAACTGATCTTTACCACTGATAGAAAAGAGACATGGAAACATACAACCTTTCGATGAAGAATCTGTATCGGATTCTGACGAGCAATGATTATCCGATTTATACCAATGGGGTGCTGTCTGAAAAGAACAAGAAGGGGATGACCCTGACTTCGTTCTGGAAGGACAGCATCCTTCCTGTGCTGCAGACCGGAACGACTGGAAGACGGATCTGGAGTGAGGAGGCACAGAAGGCAAGAAGCCTGGCGCATCTGATCAACCGCAGAGAGGATTTTCCTTTCTACATGGAGTACATGCACGAGATCAGTGCGGTACTGAAGCCGGAGATGATGCTGCGGCAGGTTCTGCTGTTCCGGGATTTTCTCAACGAACGAAAGTACCGTTCGGAAGTCCTGCGCCGGAAACTGCAGTTCTTCATGGAACTGCAGGACGGTGATCCCTTGATCGGAGAAGAAGAACGGAAAACCTTCCTCTTCTGGCTGAAGGGGAGCCGGGGGCAGTCGATGCCGAACGATTTCCTGGATGCATGGCTGTTTGCCATGTTCACCTTCAGTTCCATGGCAGGAAATGAAGAAGCAAAATCGAGGTTTTACCAGCTCCTCCGAAAACAGGATCTGAAGCCGGATACCCTCTATGCGCGGATGAAAGAACTGCAGCAGCACGCACTGCCGCTGTCCGGACGGGGGAATGTCTTCTTTAACGGGGAAAAACTGGACCGGATGTTCGGCAGAGAACGGGAACTGTTCGATCTGGAAGAGGCCGTCCGGATGAATCGGAAGGTCGTGATCACCGGACTTGCCGGCATCGGGAAGACCGAACTGTTAAGACATCTCGCATCGTCGGATCTGGTGGCAGAGCATCACCAGATTGTACAGGTTGCCTACCGGGACAGTATTCTGACCGCCCTGGGCGCCGCATTCACGGGACTTTCCGGGAAGGAAGCAGAGGAGAAGTTTTATGAGGCGATCTACCTGCTGCGCCATGCAGAAGATGTGTCTCCGGTGCTGCTGATCGACAATGCCAGATTTCAGGATGGGGAGCTGAAGGCCTGGGAGGAGATCCGGTCGCTGCCGTTTGCGGTCATCGTGACATCCAGGGAGGAGGCTCCGGGGATGTATGACCAGATGCGGCTGCAGGTGCTGGATGAAGAATCCGCACTGCTGATCTTCCGAAGATTCTTTGACCGGTCCCTCGACGACCAGGATCAGGAGCAGATCCGGGATGTATTTGCAGCCCGCCAGATCGAGCATCCTCTGACGGTCCGGATTCTCGCACATGCTGCATCCTGGCACAGGTGGAGCGTTCCGGAGATTGTACAGGAGCTCCGGGGGCGCCTTGCCGAGATCTCCTGGAAGGAGCATACCGCAGAGCATCGGCTCGGGGAGGTGTACAGCAGACTTTATGCTGATGAGAATCTCCCGGAGGAAGAGCGTCTCCTGGCTCGTGTATTTGCGGTGATTCCGTATGGCCTCTATACCGGAGAGATGGCTGCAGGACTGGCAGGAATCCGGGAAAATGAAAGTAAAGTGCTCCGGAATCTGGTGGCCAGAGGATGGATCGAGCGGCAGGACAGCGGATACCGGATGCATCCGTTCGTGGCGGAGTGTATTGCGGGTGAAGGATTTGCGGAGGCAGAGCTTTCCGCCCTGTTCAAGGAAGCCAGAAGGCAGATGCCGGAACGGATTGCAGAGAGGCATGGAGGAAATGAGGCGGAAGCTGACCGGCCGTATTTTAAAATTACGGAGATCATTCTTTCCGCCGTCCGGCATGTGCGTGGACCGGTTTCATCTGCACTCGCGGAATTGACGGCAGATGCACTGAGCCTCAATGACACCTATGCACTGGCTCTCCCTTCTGCACAGGCTGCAGAGCTGGCGCTGTCGCTGCTCGAGCGCTGTGATCATCCGTCCGGAAATACGAGAGCACTGCTGCTGAAGATCAGTGCCATGTTTGATCAGGTGCACCTGGAAAAACGGGTGGAAGATTATCTTGATCCGGCATACCTGCAGGAAGCGGAAGACTATTATTATGTGCACTATGGAACTGATCTTTCAGCTGTTCTGGTCTATGCCGGAAAGTTCACAGATGCTGAGCGGGTCATCCAGAGAGCGGGGGCACGCAGTCAGGATCCCAGACTGCATGCCTATGTCCTGATGATCGAGAGTGTCATTGCTTCTGAACAATACCGGATGGCAGAGGCAATCGAGAAGCTGCAGCAGTTCATCCGTTTCTGCCGCACAGCCTCTGTGACGGACATCCTGCTCGGAGATGTCAAAGAAGCCATTGTGAAGCTGGCTCAGATCTACCTGATCCATGGGGATGCTGAAGCAGCCAGGAGAGAACTGGAAGAGCTGAATAAGCTGCCGGAGACCGGAAAGTCTGGTTTCGGAGCGAATAACCTGCTGATACTAAGAGGCTTTCTGGCGCGGGCAGAAGGAGACCTTTTCTCTGCGGAACAATATATGAAGGAAGCTCTGGAACTGGCAGAGCGCTACTTTGGGAAGCATCATCCGCAATACCTGACAGATGCCGGAGAACTTGCTATCATTCTGGCGGCGGAAGGAAAGTGTGAAGAAGCACTGGAAATCTATGAGGAAATCATCCCGGAACTCCGGAAGACCGTGAACAAGGAGCGGATATCTGTGACTTTGAATAACGCCGGCGTCGCCTGTATCTCTGCAGGAAAGTACGAGAGGGCGATTGACTATCTGAACGAAGCCTATGCCATGGCAGTCGACGAGGGCATGGCACCGATCCAGCAGGCAGAGCCGGCCTGCAACCTTGCTAAGGTATACAAGGCGACCGGAGATCCTGAAAAAGAAAGGGAGTATCTGAAGATCGCAGAACCGGTCTTTATGGAGGTCTACGGGCCGGAACATCCGAAAACAAAATATGTGAAAGAACACCTGATGCCGTGAGAAATCACGGCATCTTCTTTCAGGCTTCCGTGTTCCGGTACTTGTGTGGCGTGACGCCATATACCTGTCGGAAGACCTGGATAAAATGACTCTGGAAACTGAATGCAAGGGTCTCGCTGATTTCTGCGACGGAAAGGTCGGAGGTGCGCAGCAGATTGCAGGCGGTTTCCAGTTTTTTATTGCGGATGGTTTCTGCGATGCCGAGACCGGTTTCTTCTTTAAAGAGAGCAGCCAGATAACTGCGGCTGACACCGGATTCGCGGACAACGTCGGCTACAGGAATCGCTTCGTGAAGATGGGTGTCGATATAGTCCAGACCGCGGCTGACCGGCCTGGTATAATGTTTCCTTTTTCGCTCAAGAGAAGCAACTTCCAGGGTGTAGTACCGGATCATCTCCTTCGCATAATCCTGAATCTCCGGGATTGTTTTCATCTGGTCCATCTTCTGGATGAAGAGATCGCTCGCGATATTTGACGTCTCAGCGTCCATGCCTGCGGCAATGGCAGCTCTTCCTGCAAGCGTGACAGCAGCGACGAACAGATACCGCTGGTTCCGGAGAGGATCGCAGTGATACAGGATGCTGTCCGGGAGCCTGCGCGTGCAGGCTCCCTTTTGTGACTTTTCATTTCCAGATTGTGAAAATCGTTTTGGATTCTTCGGAACGTTTCCTATACTGGTTTTACTGACAAGGATGCATTTCCCAAAGCAGAAAAGGAGGAGGCAGGAGATGAGCAAGGTGGCAGTCATTCTCGCACCGGGATGTGAGGAGGGAGAGACCCTGACAATCGTGGACATCATGCGGAGAGCAGAGATTCCGTGTGAACTGGTGGGTCTTGATGAGATGGAGGTGACCGGCGGACATGATATCACAATCCTGGCGGACAGAGTCTTTGATACAGACATCAGAGATTACGATATGATTGTCCTGCCAGGTGGTTACGGCGGAGCGGAAGCAATGAAGGCGAAGGAGGAACTCCTTTCCTGCCTCAGAGATATGGATGCCGCTGGGAAATGGGTCGCAGCGATCTGTGCGGCACCGACGGTCCTGGACAAGGCCGGCGTGCTTGCAGGAAGGCAGTTCACCTGCTATCCGACGACTGCGGCGAAGATCAGCAGCGGTGAAAGACGGGACGATATTATCGTGATCGATCGGAATCTTGTTACCTCACAGGGCCCGGCGACGGCCTATGCGTTCACCTATCAGCTCGTCGAGCTGCTGGGCGTCAGCTCGAAGGCGGTCAGGGACCGGATGGTCTATGATCATGCTTTTGGTTTTGATGGATTTGTCGGCAATGAGGAGCAGAAGGACGGAGGTGCGAGATGAAGAGAGCTGCGGTTCTGATGATCGAAGGATATGAAGAAAGTGAAACCATGCAGATCGTCGATCTGCTCCGCCGTGCAGGCGTCGAGACACACACCTTCCGCTTCCAGGAGGATCCGTATGTCCTCTCCATGCAGGGGATGCGCGTGAAGTCCGATCAGGTTTTCTCGGATGAAGTGAAGGACTACGATGTGATCATTGTGCCCGGAGGCAGAACAGCAGGTGCGAAACTGATCGCCCGTGAAGACGTTCTGGCGATGCTGCAGTATTTTAATGAGAATGGGAAACTGATTGCGGGCATGTGCTCCGGAACAACGGTTCTTGCAGCTGCAAAAGTGATTGCAGGAAAGCGGATGACAGGGTATACTGGTTACGCGGAAAAATTGCCCGGTGCCATCTTCTCGGAGGAAGTGGCCGTCTGGGATCAGAACATTATCAGTTCCCAGGGACCTGCCACACCATATCCATTTGCCTTCCGGATCATGGAAGCGCTTGGCATCGATCCGCAGCCGCTGAAGGACAGATTGCTATACGCGCTCGCTGAAGGAAAGTAACGGAGACAGACATGATCTATGGGAAACTGCCGGTCATATTGCTGAATGCACTTGCGACGGAGAAAGAAGGCTCGACGAATCAGTCGATCGCAAAGTACATCCTTGCGCACAGAGAAGAATTGCAGCAGACGGATATCCGGGAACTGGCAGAGAAAACCCATGTGTCCATATCCTCCATCTCCCGCTTCGCGAGAGAACTGGGATTTCATGATTTTCAGGAACTGAGAGAACTGCTCGCGCAGGAACCCGGCGTGCCGGAGATCCTGCCCGGGCAGTTTGCTGCGCTTCCGGGAGCCTACTATGCTGCCGTGGCGGGAGAACTGGAAGAAGTGAAGAATCGGATTTCCATGCAGAAGGTGCGGGAGATCTGCCGGATGATCCATGCCTATGAATCGGTGTCGGTCTACGGCCTGTTCAAGGGAGAGACAGCGGCGATGAATCTTGTCAGTGATCTCGCACTTCTCGGGAAACCGGCGCAGACCTTCGTGGCCTACAAAGAGCAGGTCGAGAGCTTCAAGACGATGGGAAAGGATGAACTGCTGATCCTGTTCAGCTATTCCGGCTCCTATTTTGATTATGAATATCTCGCATTGCCGGCCTATTTCCGGAAACCGAAGATCGTGATGATCACAGGCGGGAAAGAACCACATGATGCCTATATCGATTATTACCTGCATTTTCCGACATCGGATTCCCTGCTCGGTCATCCCTACTCCATGCTGTTTCTGGCAGGATTGATCGCGCAGACCTACGGGAAGATGTATGCGGGAGGGGCTGCGGGTGATCCTTCAGATAAGGAATGAGAGGAAAGGACGAAGAACAGATGCTTGCGGATTATCATATGCACTGTGCATACAGCAATGACAGTGAAACACCGATGGAAGAGCAGATCCGGCGCGCGCTTGCGCTGGGACTTGACGAGATCTGCTTCACAGACCACGTGGATTACGGTGTCAAGAAAGACTGGGATGAGCCGGGAGAAATGCCCTCCCACGACGGTTATCTCTTCAACAATGTAGATTATCCTGCCTATTTTGCGGAAATCGAAGAGATGCGTCAGCGCTATGCAGGAAAGATCACGATCCGGGCCGGCCTGGAGTTCGGGATTCAGGCGCATACCGTGGATCGTTTTCAGAATCTCTTTGACCGGTACCGGGACCGGCTGGACTTCATCCTGCTGAGCATGCACCAGGTGGATGATCAGGAGTTCTGGAATCAGGACTTCCAGAGAGGGAAGACGCAGGAAGAATACAACATGCGCTACTACGAGGAGATCCTGAAGGTCGTGCAGGTCTATCATGACTATGCTGTGCTGGCGCATCTCGATCTGCTCAGCCGCTATGACCTGGCAGGTGTCTATCCGTTTGAGAAGGTGAAAGAGATCATCGCGGAGATTCTGCGGATCGCGATCCGGGACGGGAAAGGCATCGAACTGAATACGTCGAGCTGGCACTACGGCCTGACGGATACCCAGCCGAGCCGGCAGATCCTGAAGCTGTACAAGGACCTCGGAGGGGAAATCCTGACGATTGGCAGTGATGCCCATACGCCAAAGTATCTGGCAGACCATCTGCAGGAAGCCAGAAGGATCCTGAAAGAAGAGATCGGATTCACACACTTCTGTACATACGAAAAAATGCAGCCTGTCTTTCACAAACTGTGAAAGCAGGCTGCTTTCTATTGGTCAGTCTTTCCGGCCGCAGATTCCATGCGGTCAGGAGCAATCATCAGCCCTCAACATCCTTCGCCTGATGATTCCTGATGTATTCCTGAATCTTATGCCGTTCCTCCTGGTCGATCGGGTATTTCCCAAGGATCAGGACACCGATGACGGCCATGAGGGCAGGCAGTGCTCCGATGACGACGATCATCCAGGTCAGGAGGGTCGGCATCTTTGCAAGATCACCGATGTAATCGCCGGTGACGGAGTCAACCTGATAGCCGATGGCAATCAGGATCGCACCGACCAGTGCGGACGAGATGGCAGTCTGTGCTTTCTCCAGGAATTTCCCAAGAACGCCGGTCAGGGCAGAACGGTCTTTTCCTGTCTTATAGATGGTATAGTCCATGATTTCCATGCCGATACTGGATCCCGGAATAAAATCAACACCGATCGCCAGAGCCATGATAAACATGGCAACGAAGAAGAAGATCGGGGCTTTCTGGAGGATACCAAGAATCTGTCCGATGAACATCAGCAGTCCGCCGCCGCCCTGGCACAGCAGGTCAAAACGATGCATCTTGACGAAATCACCCTTGAACGCTTTCAGGATCGGATTTGCGATGATGGTTCCCAGAAGAAGCGGGAAGAGCATCATCATAGAGACGATCAGAGAATACGTAGCAAGTTTCCCCATGTCGACAACACCGGTGCTCAGATCAGCACAGTATGCATATTTCACATAGTAGACCGGTGCGGCAAACAGGAAGGTCCAGATGAAACCGGTGAAGATGCCCTTCAGGAAGTCAATCATCATCGGCTTATTGGTTTTCAGCAGTTCGAAAAAGTCAGAGATTTTAACTTTCTCGTCTTCTTCCTGTTCCACAACATGTTTCTCTTTGACCAGGAACCAGCCAAGGATGGAGATTACGCAGGAGATCAGCATGCAGACAAATGCGAGAATCATATAGGCAGTCTTGAAACTGCCGACAACTGCCTGGATGGATACGGCAATGGCAGTCATCGCGGAACCGAACATCCCGAGGATCATGACCCAGAGACGCGGGCCGACAAGCAGCTTTGCACGTTCTTCCGGATCATTGGTCATGGTACGGAACAACAGGTTCTGGTTGTAGAACGAGGCACCGATATCATAGACAAAATAGAAAACGATGACCCAGATGGTTACCAGCGCAGGGACTTTTGTAACCGCATTCGGTAAAGAATACAGCGCAATGGTCCCGATTCCGGTCATGATAATGGATAACATGAAGAATGGTTTGTACTTTCCGTGCTTTCCGACTTTGCCCCGGTCCATGATAAAGCCCTGAATCGGATCATCAACAGCATCGATGATTCTGGCAATCAGCAGCAGCGTGGTGGCCAGCGTTGCACCCCAGGCACCGAGACCTGCATAGTCTGTCATATAGACCATGAACATGGTCGACATGAAAATAGCGGCCAGACCGTTATTGGTTGAGAGCGCGGTGACACCGAAGATTTCCTTTGCGCCGATGGACTCAGCCCCTTTTTCTTTTTTTTGCTTTCCCATACTTTTCCCTCTCTTCTTTTTGTGGGATATCCACTGATGATCTTCTAATTATATCACAAATACATAAAAAACACAACAGAATTGCCAGTTCTGTTGTGCTTTTTTACGATCGATGATATGTTATTAAAGACTGATGGCCTTATCGAGCAGGATCGCGGAGCCAAAGTAGGCGGCGATGGCTGCCACGATCATGAAGATGATCTGCGGCAGGCTGTAGAGGAATGCTCCGAACACCGAGCCATCAAGTCGCACATCCCAGGTCGGGAGTTTGCTGATCACCGAAGCAATCACAACCATCAGAACGATGAATAAGGCAAAGGATGCAAGGCCGCGGCCGCGGCGGTTCATCAGGACAGTCGCGCTGAGGGAGATCGAGAGGTATGCGACTGTCACCAGGGTGTACAGGAACACATAGGAAATGATCAGCATCGAAAGCAGCGTTGTGAGGATATAGTAAAAGTTCGCCGAATCGATGAAGAAGGAGAATAATTCTGCCACCTCTGTAAAGAATTCCTTCCAGCTGACGTCCGCGAAGGTGTGCAGGGCAAGGGAACCGTCAATGAAGGCGGTGAGGCCAAGCAGGATGTTGACAACAAGGCTCTCGATCAGGATCGCCAGCAGCTTTGCACCGATGATCTTGTAGGTGGAGAGCGGTGTCATAAAGACCAGGTAGCCCGACTTTTCCTTCAGATCCCGGCTGTACATGGAGATGCCGTTGAAAAAGATGTAGAACTGGCAGACGGTCGAGAGCAGGACAAAGCCGAGGACGGATGTCGCCAGCAGCCTTTCGCTGTGCAGCGGCAGACAAGCCAGGAAAATGACTTCCAGCAGTACATAGATCCCGGCAAGAATCAGAAGACCGATCCGGTTCTTCATAAATTCGTATTTCATGGATTTAATCATTTTACACCTCCGGTAGTCACTTCTGTTGTTTCAAAGTTTCCGCCATAAATCTGCCGGTACAGGTCTGCCAGAGACTTTCCGCGTTCCTCCCGCAGGGTTTCTGCAGAACCGGCCAGGACAACCTGACCATCTTTCATGAAGATCGCTTCATCGATGATCCGTTCCATCTCCTCGACCAGATGGCTCGAGAGCAGAACGGTGGTATCCGGACTCAGGTGTCCGATGATGGCGTTGATGATATGATCCCTGGCGATCAGGTCGATGCCGTTCAGCGGCTCGTCCAGCATGAGCAGCGGGCTCTTTCTTGCCATCGCAAGAGCGATCTTTGCTTTGGCAGCCATACCGGAGGAGAGCTCCCGGCACTTCAGGTTCACATTCAGTTCCATCTCGGTGAGGAGTTCCAGATAGGTTTCCATGCTGAAATCATCGAAGAAATCCTGATAGTAGGCGCCTGCATCCCCGAGATTCATATAGGAGAAGAAATAGGGCTCCGTCGGCATATAGGCGATATCCGCCCGGCTGCGCCAGGAGAGTGGTGCTCCTTCAAAGAGGATCTCGCCTGCACTGGGCTTGATCAGCCCCGTGATCATCTTCATCAGTGTGGACTTACCGCTTCCGTTTGGACCGAGCAGTCCATAGATCTTCCCGGCTTCGAGGTTCAGATTCAGGTGATCCACGGCTGTGGTCGTAAAGTATTGTTTGGTGACATTCTTACATTCCAGTCTCATGTTGTTCCTCCATGTTCTTTCTGCAGGTATGTTTCAAGGAGCGCAGGAAGATCAGATGCGCTGTAGCCGATCCGTTCCATCCGTTCCCGGAAAGCATCAATCAGCTGTGCGGTAAAAGCGTTCTTCATCTCCGCAAGTTTTTCAGGATCGTCTGTCACAAATGTTCCGATTCCCCGTTTGGTAAAGGTCAGCCCCAGTGCTTCCATCTCACTGTAGACGCGGGCCGCCGTGTTCGGGTTGATCTGGAACTGCAGTGCCAGATCTCTGGACGAGGGGAGTTTGTCTCCTGGTTTCAGGATCCCTGTGATCATCTGCTCCTGCAGCGCACTGATCACCTGCTGATAGATCGGTATGCCGCTTTGAAATTCCATGTGCATCATCCTTTCTGCGGTGGATTGCTCTGCTGTATTGGTGAACTAGGTACATAGTACACTAGAAAAATAGAATTGTCAAGTATAAATTTGATTCTTTTTCAGAAGGTCTGAACAGCGAGTGTCCGCCGGATATTGACGGTGAGTGTCCGGAAAGGTATGATAGAAAAAGGAAGCTTCTGACAGGAAGAGATGCAGGGGGTATCGAAACATGAACATTCTATGTGCGTCAGATTCATTGAAAGGGACACTGTCCAGCGAAAAGACAGCACTGCTGCTCACCAGGGCAGCCAGGGAGGTTTTCGGAGAAGTACACTGTGACAGTGTGCCGGTTGCAGATGGCGGAGAAGGAACGACCGAGGCGGTGATCGCTGCCGAGCAGGGTGAGATCGTCTCTGTTCCGGTACACGGGCCGATGATGGAGCCGGTGAATGCCTTCTACGGCAGAATCGATGAAAGAAGGGCTGTCCTTGAGATGGCGGCAGCTTCCGGGCTTCCACTGGTACCGGAGGGTGAGCGCAATCCGCTGCTTGCAACCACCTATGGAACCGGCGAACTGATCCGCAGGGTGCTGGAGGACGGATACCGGGAGATCGCGATTGCGATCGGCGGAAGTGCGACAAACGATGGCGGCATGGGCTGTGCCAGGGCGCTTGGCGTCCGGTTCTTCGATGCTCTCGGCAATGAACTGGAAGGCCGTGGCCAGGATCTCGAAAAGGTCGTTTCCATCGATGCTTCAGGAATCGACCGGCGCATCCGCGAGGCGAAGATCACCGTCATGTGTGATGTGACGAATCCGCTCTGCGGACCGGATGGCGCAACCTGGACCTTTGGAGCGCAGAAGGGTGCCGATGAAGCGATGCAGCACCGGCTGGAGGCCGGCATGAAGAATTACAGGAATGTGATCCGGGACACTTTCGACGTGGATCCGGACAGTATCCCCGGGAGCGGGGCAGCGGGTGGACTGGGTGCCGCCCTGATGGTATTCTGCCACGGGGAGATGAAATCCGGCATCGAGACGGTTCTGGACCTGATTCACTTTGACGAGCGTCTTCGTGGAATTGACCTGGTTGTGACCGGGGAGGGCAGAACCGACTGGCAGAGCTGTTTCGGAAAGGTGATGCAGGGCGTCGGGAACCGCGCAA
The DNA here is from genome assembly GCA_902783375.1 of uncultured Lachnospiraceae bacterium. Classification (GTDB taxonomy): domain Bacteria; phylum Bacillota; class Clostridia; order Lachnospirales; family Lachnospiraceae; genus Catonella. Next base: position 103,785 of record CACZQN010000026.1, read on the forward strand.
AGAAGCTGGGAATCCCGGCGGTCGGGCTGTCCGGATCGCTCGGAAAAGACGCTGACCGGATCTTCGAAGAGGGGATCGAGTCGATCATAACCACGGTGGATGCACCGATGCCGCTCGCGGAAGCACTGGAGCGGGCAGAGGAACTGTATTATCAGGGAGCCATCCGGATGTTCCGGATGATCCGGATCGGGATGGAGATAGCAGGAAAATAAGATCATCCATGACCAGTATGTATGGATATAAAAGAGGAGGATCATCATGGCAGTAATCAGAATGAACTTTTTATCTCAGGCACTTGGCATGCAGACGAATGTCACGATCTGTCTGCCGTCATTTTCTTTCAAAGACGTCATGGAGAAGCGGGAGGATGTGTACGTTCCGGGCATGAAGTACCAGGTACTCTGGCTCCTGCACGGCGGCAGCGGGGATGACAGCGACTATGTGAATTTCTCAAATATCACCCGCTATGCGGATGATCATAAGCTCGCGGTTGTCATGCCATCCGACTACAATATGTTCTATACCGACCAGAAGAACGGCGGAAAGTTCTTTACCTTCATCACAGAAGAACTCCCGAAGATGTGTCGGGCGATCTTCCCATTTTCCGATAAGAAAGAAGATAACTTTGTCGGCGGCCTGTCGATGGGCTCCGGCGGTGCCATGAAGTGCGCCCTTCTGCATCCGGAGATGTACCAGGCGGCCCTGATCATGAGCGGACCGGGCATGCGGCTGCACCGCCCGGATGACAAGTTCGCGGTTGAGTTCCTGAACAAGGTGATCGCAGGGGAGGATGTCTCGGATTATAAGGCAGTGGAGCCATATGCAGAGGATATCCAGATGGCAGTCCCGGCCTACAACATCATCAAGGCAGGGACAGAACTGCCGCAGCTCTTCTTCACCAGCGGCGGGGATGATTTCCTGAAGGAGCAGACCCTGCTCGGCCTCCGTTTCTATGACAAGATGGGCGTAAAGTATTTCTACGAGGAAATCCCGGGCTATGGCCATGAGTGGGATTTCTGGGATCTGATCCTCCGGAAAGCCATCAGCGAATGGCTGCCGATCCGGCATGCGGTGATTTATCCGGAGGGGTAAGAGAACGAAACTGTAGATGAATGCAGTTTGAAGTTGTAAAATAAAAAAGAGGGTGCAATTTGACGGTTTGGCAAATTGCACCCTCTTTTGC
>CACZQN010000027.1 GCA_902783375.1 uncultured Lachnospiraceae bacterium
AGTACCGTCTCGTTCTCATGCCCGCCTTTGGCGGGCATTTCCAATCGAGACTGCTCAGAAAGGAGCAGTTTCCTATTCAATAAAAAACACTGCCGTCTATCCCAGACGGCAGTGCTCTTCTTATTGTCTTAGATTGTTTTACAGCATCTCATCTGCAGCATCGATCTGTTCAAAGTCTGCACCCTTGGTCTCACTGGAGTGTAGGGCGATCAGAACCAGCGCAACGATCATGCCCGGCAGTGCCGAGATGGCGCAGGCGATACCGATCCATTCATCTGCAATGAAGACCTCCGCGATCGTCAGAACCAGCATTCCCGCAAAGATTCCGATGTACTGGAGCAGGTTCAGTGCGCCGAGGACAGAACCACGGATCTTGGTCGGCACCTTCTCGGAGGTCATGAAGACCATGTAGTCCTGAGCGGTCCAGTAACCGCCGAGGAAACCGGAATACAGGACGCCGAGGAACCAGGAATTCCAGCCGTTCCGCACGCCAAAGACGAACAGCAGAAAGCTGACAGCCGACATGATGCCGTTGAACATAACGGTCGTCTTCCGGCCAAAACTGTCGCCGACCAGGCCGAAGATAATGACGATCAACGCATAGCCGAAGGAATACACGGTCTGTGCATTCGTGATCTCGGTCTCGGTCATACCGGTAGCCATGATCACGTTGATATTTCCGGTGATCCCCATCATTCCGATAGCAAAGACGATGATGGCGATCGTCGTCCAGCGGATATCCGGATTGCTGTTGAACAGATAGCGGATCGCACTGAAGACACCGCTCTTCCCGGCTTTCTTCTTTGCTTCCTTCTTTTCTTCTTTGGTCAGCTTTTTCTTTTCCGGATACCGCTTTTCATACGGTTCTTTCAGGAAATTGATCCTCTGCTCCAGGAAGACCTTGGATTCTCTGGTCAGCAGGTACGCAAGCAGTGCCACGACAATGGCTGCGATGCCCGGAATCAGGTAGATGCTCTTCCATGTTGTCGGGTCCTTGTCGACGAAGAATCTTCTGAGTACCGGAACCGCTACAAGGCCGATGGTACCGATTCCCTTGGTAACCGCATAGATGGTTGCTCTGTATTTCGCAGGAGCAGACTCCTGAATATAGACAACCTGCATGTCATGTGCAATGAAGAAAAAGATCATGGTATAGCCGATGGCGTAACCGACGATGGACGTGGAGAAAAAAGCGATCAGCATGCCAATACCAAAACCTGCGGTGTTGACCACCAGGAACATCTTTCTTCCAAACTTGTCCGCCAGAGCCTTGTAGAACGGCGCCAGCATCGTAATCGAGGACAGCGGCGTTGTGATCGCTACCATCGCAGCCTTACCGGTTGACAGATCCAGATTCGGGAAGAACTGCTTGACAGCATTACTCTCTACCATGCCCGGTGTATTGGTTGCAATCTCATCCACGATGTGAATCAGCACGACGACCACACAGAGCACCAGCAGGTAGAGCTTATAATCCGGCTTTGCCAGCTGTTTCTCCCTCCGGAGAAGCTCCGCCCGGTCGCGGACTTCTCTCTGTTCACGCCTTCCCATAACAAAACCTCCTCATGATGGTAATAGAATTGGCCCGCCATCCCCCGACGGGTTAAAGATTATTATATCACATTCATGAAAAAAATGAAAGGTTTCACGTATTGATGTCAGATTATCTTCCTTCTTTTTTGGGCATTCCTCGTTATCTCTGCAACAATCTGCCCCGCTCAGTTGTTTACATGGTAAGGAGGGACAATCACGATCTTCAAAAGCAGGAAGATTGCATTCAGGACTGATATTCGTTATACTGATCCTGTCGTTGTTTACTTTCTATATAAAGGATTGTATTCTATGGAACTAGTTATCAAGCAAGATTGTTTTCTTTTTGATCTTCTGAGAGGGTTGATGATTGCCTTTGCGAAGATCCTGAACTTTCCTCCCCGGCAGTCCGCAGAAAAAGCTGGTACAGCATCCCGCGCTGATGCAAATGCCACAGCCGCGCATCTGCTGAATACCTATGGGAACAGCATCCTGCGGCTTGCCTACTCCTATCTTCACAACATGGAAGACGCGGAAGAGGTTGTCCAGGATACCCTGATGCAGTATCTGAAGGAGACACCTGCATTCAACGACCGGGATCACGAGAAGGCCTGGTGCCTGAGGGTCGCCGGGAACCTGGCGAAGAACCGGATCAAGTATAATAAAATACGGGAGTCGGACGAGCTGAACGAAGAACTTGTCGCAGAAGAACGGGAAGACCTGCAGTTTGTCTGGGAAGCCGTCAAATCGCTCCCTGAGAAATACCGTGAGGTCGTCCACCTCTTCTACCAGGAAGGGTATACGACCTACGAAATCGCGAAGATTCTTAATCGGAATGAAGCGACGGTCCGCTCCCATCTGTCAAGAGCAAGAGAACAGCTGAAATCCATTCTGAAGGAGGCGTATGATTTTGAAGGTTAAATATAACGAAGTGATGGAGCATGTGGAGCTTTCTGCAGAAGCAAAGGAACGGATTCTTGCCAATCTCAGTCAGGCGGAAAGCAACGGAACTTCCGGTGTCAGCGGCAGCCGGGAAACAAATGCGCGGCACTTCTCCTTCCGCAGCTGGCAGAGTTACGCCGCCGTGGCAGCCTGTTTCGTCGTCATTCTGGCAGGCGTCCTCACCCTACGGCCGGTCCTGAACCAGCAGGAGCCAGACCCTGCCATCACCATCGTCAATCCGGTGACAGCATATGAAACCGCTGCCGCGCTCTCTGATTCTCTCGGCTTCCCGGTCGAAGATGCGGGGACCCTGCCAATCACGATCGACAGCATCCGGTATGAAAGCCTGAACGGCGAGATCGCACAGACTGTGATTGAGAGCGGCGAACGGATCATCCGCTTCCGGAAATCCGCCGGCAGCGAGGATAATTCCGGCGATTACAACACATACAGCAGTGAAAAAGAAACGGATCTCGACGGCGTTTCCATCACTCTGAAGGGCGACGGTCAGACCTGCAACCTTGCCCTCTGGGAGAAGGATGGATATGTCAACTCACTATCCGCCGAAGAGGCAGGTACCGGTATTCCGGAAGAAGACATGCTTGCCATGGTCGAGGCACTTCTGCATCCGTAAAGCAATCACGAGACAAAAAAGGCGGTGCTGCTGCACCGCCCTTTCTGTATTCCTTCAATTCTCGGTAATCCCATCACAAATCATCCTTTCTGCTTTCCATCATCCACATGGCTAAAACAATGTTCTCTTTGCCGTCATCTTCTCCCGGATGCCAGAATCCTGTAGGCATGCTGGAGTCTCGGCAGCGCATAGGCAAAGAATTCTTTATAAGCCGGGCAGAAGTAATTCTTCCCGATGCCTTTCTCAAAGTAATCGCGATCTCTTCTGCAGCCGCCGCGGCACAGATCCTTGTACGGGCACGACAGGCACTCCGGATCCGGCGTAAGGCTCGCCTGGATGAAACCGATATCGCGGCGCTTCTGGTTCATCTCTTCGATCGAATCGGTGTTGAAATTCCCGATGCAGTATTCGTCCATCATATAGAAGTCGCATGGAAATGTGGAGCCATCCGCCTCCACCACGTACTGCATCCCGCAGAATCCGGCCATGCCGCAGGCCTCCGGCATCTGGCCGTCCAGCATCAGCAGCAGGTTATCGAAATACCGGTGGTACTTCTTTTTCCCGGCGACCAGATCCTGATACCAGCAGTCAAATGCGCTCTTCAGATACTCTCCCATCTTGTCCGGGGTCAGCGACCACGGATACTGACCTCTCTCCTCCCCGAGCGGATCCAGGCACGGGATATACTGCTGGTACTCCCAGCCATTTCTCTCGTAGAAGCCATAGATCTTCCGGAAATTTCTGGCCGTGTCCTTCGTGACCACGGTCAGAATATTGAAATCACAGCCAGCACTCTCAAGCATCTGCAATGCTCTCGTCACCCGCTGATACGTTCCCTTGTCATCCGCATCCAGACGGTTCCGGTCATGGGTATCCTTGACCCCGTCCAGAGAAACGCCGACCAGGAAGCGGTTCTCCGCAAAGAACTGGCACCACTCCTGCGTCAACAGCGTGCCATTCGTCTGCAGGGCAAAGTCCACCTTGCAATGGTTCACGTTCAGTTCCTTCGCATAGGCAACTGCCTTTTTGAAGAAATCCAGGCCGGCGATCGTCGGCTCCCCGCCCTGAAAGGCGATCGTGCAGATCGACGTCGTCTCCGCAAGAACCTTGGTCAGGACATTTTTCAGGGTCTCCTCACTCATGAGGCCGAGATTCGGCGTCTCCCGGTTCTCCATCTCATCCGTATAAAAACAATACTTGCAGCGGAGATTGCACATCCCGCTCGCAGGTTTCATCATCACATTGAAATTCGGCACCATCACGACATCCTCCCTGCAAATATCTTACCAAAAGAAAGCAGGCAGTTCAACAGGCAAATGCAAGATGACTTGCCCGGCGAGCTGGCATCCTGGACCATCTTCTGGATTCTGCCAAGCAAAAAGCTGTCGCCCCAGCGCATGATGTCTATCATCGCGGAGGCGGCAGCCTCTTTTATCAATACTTCCCGACCGGCGGTTTGACCGAATCCGGAAGCGGACAGGTATACTTCCCACCGTTTCTGGCAAGTGTTTCCTTCTTCGCCAGTTCCAGCTTCTCCGGCTGTTCCATCGTGCGGATTGCGGACAGTGCGATCGCCTTGGCTGCTGTCAGCAGTCCCTTGTGGCCAAGCACCGAACCCGCCTGGCCCGCATTCTGCCAGGTGTGGCCGACCGTACCAAGCCCGGCGGTAGCGACATGCAGCTCACAGGTCGGTACACAGTAGGTCACATCACCGACATCGGTCGAGCCGCCCTGGAAGACCAGGTTGTTCTTATCATAAGGAATGACCCCGGTGTGCAGCGGTCTCGCCATGATCTCATCGATCTTGTCTGCGCCGAATTTCGCGATCATATTCTCGCGGATTGCAGCCTTCGTATCCTCATCGTAGGAATCGATAAATGCCTTTGCAAGCTTGAAATCCTCTTCTTCCCAGACCGGCGCTCCGACTTCTGCGAGTGCCTCGCTTGCGATCTCCGCAAGCACCGAGTTGTTTCTGGAATCGGAAAATGCCATGGTCAGTTCGTAGTTCATCTCGGTCTCGGTCATCAGCGCCGCACCCTGGGCAACCTTGACGACGCGGTCAAAGAGCTTCAGCATGCCGGCAACCGTCTGGCTTCTGACCTCGTATTTCACCTTTGCATGATCCGGCACAACATTCGGTGCCGTGCCGCCCGCATCCGAGTACGCATAGTGCACGCGTTCCCCGTCCCGGATATGCTCGCGCATATAATTGCAGCCGACGCTCATCAGCTCCGCTGCATCGAGCGCAGATCTGCCAAGCCACGGCGAACCGCCGGCATGTGCGGTCTTCCCGGTGAATTCGAAATTCGCGCCCATGATGGCCGTCGACGACGAATTGCTCACATCGTTGAAATTCGACGGATGCCATGTGTAAATGAAATCGCAGCAGTCGAACATCCCTGCTCTTGCCATGAACTGCTTCGCCCCAGCCCCCTCTTCCGCCGGACAGCCATAGTAGATCACCGTGCCGTTCATGTTCTTCGCTTCCAGATACTTCTTCAGCAGGATCGCAGCACCAAGCGCGCCCGTCCCCAGGCAGCAATGCCCGCAGCCATGCCCCGGTGCTCCTTCGACCAGCGGCGTCTTCACCGGATTGCCCGGTTCCTGGCTCAGCTTGTCGAGCGCATCATACTCGCCGAGAATACCGATCACATAGCCACCCTCGCCGATCTTTGCGGTGCCGGTGAAGCAGGTCGGCATCTCCGCAAGACCTGTCTCGACGACAAAGCCTTCCTTCTCCAGAATCGCCGTCAGAGCCGCCATGGACTTCACTTCCTCGTAGGAAAGCTCTGCATATTCATAAATCGCATCATTCGCCGCCAGAAGCTCGTCCTGGATGCCGGTGAGCTCCGCGGCGAGAAATTCGAGATCTGTCATAGTTTGATCCTCCCATCCGTGTCTGTTATTCTGACTGTAATATACTGATACAACGTCTCCGTTCTAAACTGCAATCGCGTCGCTGGTGCGCTGTCGCTTACATGCTCCGGATTGCAGTTTATCCGGAGCCTTGGCCAGGTTTCCAGCGACCTTTTTTAAAGCGCACACACCCCCCACGGCCAGTTCCTGCGCAAGGCGCTGTGCGCTCTGCTGTATAAACAGCATCGGCCATACACCTATCCCGCGCATGTAAGCGACAGCGCACCAGCGCGCGGATCGGTGTATGGCCAGATGCTTCTTATATCTCCAGCGTCACAGCACCTTACTCAGGAACTGCCTGGTTCTCTCATTCTGCGGGTTCCCGAAGACCTGCTCGGGTGTTCCTTCTTCGCAGATAATTCCTTCGTCGATAAAGATGACCCGGTCTGCGATTTCTCTGGCGAAGCCCATCTCGTGTGTCACGATGATGGTCGTCATGCCGGAGTCGGACAGGCCCTTGATGACCTCGAGGACTTCTTTGACCATCTCCGGGTCGAGTGCAGACGTCGGTTCATCAAAGAGAATCAGCTCCGGCTCCATGGCCAGGGCGCGGACGATCGCAAGCCGCTGCTTCTGTCCGCCGGAAAGTCTCGTCGGATATTCATCTTTCTTGTCCGTCAGACCGATGCGGGACAGCAGCGCCATCGCCTGCTCTTCTGCCTTTTCCTTTGGCACCTTCTTCTCCAGAATCGGCGTGATCGTGATATTTTCCAGGCACGTCAGATGTGGAAATACATTGAAGTGCTGGAAGACCATGCCGATCCGCTGCCGGTATTTCGCGATATTGATCTTCGGATCCGTCAGGTCCACGCCGTCGAAGATGACTTTGCCGGCCGTCGGTTCCTCCAGGCGGTTCAGGCAGCGCAGGAAAGTACTCTTGCCGCCGCCGGAAGCGCCGATGATCGCAACCGTTTCTCCTTCATGAAAAACGGTATCAATTCCCTTTAAGACTTCTACCTTGCCAAAGGATTTGTGAAGCCCCTCGGTCCGGATGATTTCTCTTCCGATTGCCATGATGACTTCCTCCTTCCTTTAGCGGTCATTGGACTTCAGCTTCCGTTCAAAGATTCCGAGAAGCCTGGTCAGCGTAAATGTCAGTGTGAAATAAATCACACCGGATATCAGCAGAGACGGAATATACTTGTAGGTTGCATTCTGCACCGTCTTGTATGCTGTTGTCAGCTCCATGACAAAGAAGATGGATGCCATGGACGTTTCCTTCAGGATCGCGATGAACTCATTGCCGATCGCCGGCAGGATGTTCTTGATCGCCTGCGGCAGAATGATCCGGATCATCATATTTCTGTGGGACATACCAAGCGACATGGCCGCTTCCCGCTGTCCCAGATCCACGGCCTGGATGCCGGCACGGACAATCTCCGCCACATAGGCTGTCGAATTGACAATCAGTGCCACGACAATACAGGTGGTATCCGACATCCGGATCGGCATCATCTTCGGCAGGATCAGCCAGAAGAAATAGATCTGCAGCAGCAGCGGCGTCCCGCGGATGATGTCGATATAGACATTCACGATAAACTGAAAGATTTTGATTCTGGACATCTTCAGGATCGAGACCAGCGTTCCGAGGATCGAGGCGATGCCGACCGTCACGACGGACAGCCAGAGCGTCCCGCCGAGACCCTGGACATAGATATAGCCATACTTCGTAAGAAGTTTGATGATTATGCTCATAATGCGACTGTATTCCTGTTCTGCGATGTTTGGTTAAGACTGCTGTTTACTCGATACCCAGTGTTCCGGCGTACTCGGAATACTCCTTGTACCACTCTTCATAGATACCGCTCTCCAGCATCTCATCAATCACTTCATTCACCAGATCCATGAATTCGGTCTCGCCCTTCATGACGCCGCAGCGGGTTCCGGTATACTCTTCGTTCATCTCGAACTTGAAATCCGGGACAATCATCATGCCGCAGTCCGGGTTGTTGTCGATGTAGAGCTGTGCATTCGGAATCGAAACAGCTGCCGCATCTGCCTTGCCTTCCTGAACAGCCAGGAATGCATCGTTCATCGAACTGACCTTCTTGAACTCCTTGCTCGCAGGAATCTGGTCAAGCACCATCGCCTCCTGCAGCGATCCGCTCTGGGTGATGACAACATAATCTGCAAGATCATCTGCGCCCTTGATCGCATCCGCAAGCTCGTTGCGGATCAGCAGGCCATAACCGGTGGTGGTCTTCGAATAATAGTAGCCCTTCGACATCTCGAGCGCTTCTGCTCTTGCCGGTGTCCATGCCAGTGCCGAAATCGCGATATCATATTTCCCCTCAGATACGCTCGGTACTACGGCTGTGAACTCCAGCGGCACGATCTCCACTTCGACGCCGATCTTCTCTGCAATCAGATGTGCAAATTCGATATCTGCACCGACGTACTGTTCCTGTCCCTCTTTCGACGGATCAATGAACTCCTGCGGTGCAAAATACGGTTCGGTTGCGACAGTCATCTTTCCTGCTGCCTTGATCTGTTCCAGTCTGTTTCCGCCGGACTTTGCCGCTCCGCTTGTGGTTCCTGCAGCACTGCTTCCCCCTGCTGCATTCCCGGAACCGCAGGCAGCGAGTCCGAGAATCATCCCTGCTGCCAGGATCATGGTCATCATTCTTTTCATCATTGTGTTCATCTTGCTCCTCCATATTATATTGCGTCTTCAAAGCAATCCATACAATAACTGTATCGATGCTGATTTGCCACTCTGATGCTTTATCGCTTTGTCGCTCTTTTGCTCTGCCACTTTACCATGCTAAAGTAATCGACGCAGACTAGTATACACGATCCAAAGTGAAATGTCTACTGTGAATATTGCACAAAACGATATGATTGCGTTTCTAGCTTCGCCGGAACGCCCCCGGCGTCACACCGGCCCATTTTTCAAAGGCGGCATAGAAATAGCTTCTGCTGCCGAAGCCCAGGCTCTCCCAGATCTCCGACATCCGCATGGACGTCCCGGTCAGCAGTTCCGCTGCCCGCTCAAGCCGCTTCTCGGTGATATACTCCCGGACCGTCTTCCCGGTCTCCTTCCGGAATCTGGCCGAAAAGTAATAATCGGTATAGCCGGTCATCGCCGCCAGCTCCCGGATTGAAACATCTTCGGTCAGGTGCAGCTGGATATACATGCAGGCATTCCGGATCACCGGGGAAATGTCCGACTTCTCCCGGACCTTCCGGACCCGCTCCGTATAATCCCGGATCAGACTGACGGCGAGATCTGACACCGCGGCAAACCGCACACAGTGTTCAATCTGTTCCAGGTACCGGTCAGCGATCGCAAGGGCGACATCCGGAGCGAGTCCCCCCTCGATGGCAGCCCGGGAAACCAGCGTCAGCAGTGTGATGGTATTGTCCTTCGCATAGCGGAGCAGATCCACGCTTTCAATCTGCATGCCGCTCGACAGCGCCATCAGATCGCCGAGCGTGTCCATCATCTGCGGATTACCCTCCCGGACCATATCGAGAAACCGCTGCTCTGCCTGCCAGATGGCCTGCGGCGTCTGGATCTGCACCGCAGCATCTTGTTCTTCAGCAGGTTCCTTCTCCATCTTCTTCTGCGGGACCTTTTTTGTCTCTTCACCGGCATTTCCTGCCGCCACGGTCCGGATCTCCGTGAGCGGAATCTCCTCTCCCGTCAGCGCATAATAGAGCATCACGCCGTACTGCGCCAGGGTCGAGGAAGGAATCAGCGGAACATCCTGCAGCAGATGCAGGGCACCTACATAATAATTCCCCTGCATGCCGCGGTCCATCAGCGCATGCCGGATCCCGACCGGCGAGTTGGCACCGGTGAACATCGGGCCGAACAGATGATAGCCGGTCCGGATCTCTCCCTGATCCGAAAAGCCGGCGAGCCAGACCAGACCGAAACCGGTGTCAAGAATCACCGGAACACTGCCCTTCTGTGCCGCAAGACCGGCACGAAGGCCCAGCATCTCCGAGACCGTATCCCAGGGCAGTTCCATCGGGAAATCCGTCCGGATGAGTTTCAGTCCCGCATCATACTCCCAGTGGTAGATCCGGTAGCAGCTTCCGATCATGCCGCGAAACAACGCGATTCTCTCCTGCAGTTCCACTTTTCCGTCCTTTCTGCATCGGTTTTGCTCTTGAAAAAAGACTTCCTGTCTGCAGTCTATTTTACAGGAAGATGATCCTTAATTGCAAGACATTTTCACGAATAACAGGATCGGCAACCGCTATGCTTTAGGCTACAATAAATATAGCATAATTATCCAATGTGTGCATTCCTGCACACGGAAGTATCAAGTAAAGGGGATTACAATCATGGCTACGACAACTACCACAGACGGCGTCACGTACCGCCGTGCAAAACTCTGGCAGATCATCCTGGTCGCCTGCAATGCATTTAACGGCATGGCAGTGTACTCACTGATCGGTCTTGCAAGCTACTCTGCAAGCGTCGGCTACGGCATCGCAACGGTTACCGTTGGTCTGCTGCTGACCTTCACAAGAATCTTTGATGCCATCACGGATCCGCTCCTGGCCTTTGTCTATGACCGGTTCAACACACCGTTCGGCAAAGTTCGCCCGCTGATGCTCATCGGCTGGGCCATCCAGTCCCTCGGCCTGCTGAGCCTGTTCAGTTTCTTCTCATCAAAGGGACATGGCGTCGCTGTATTTCTCATCCTGTATATGATCTATGTCATTGGTTATACCATCGTGAACATGACCGTTCAGACGCTTCCTGCTCTCCTGACCAATGATCCGAAGCAGCGCCCGATGGTCGGTGTCTGGTCCACCGTCTTCAACTATATGGTCCCGATGACCCTGACCATCATCCTGACCGTGGTTCTGCTTCCGCGCTTCGGCAACCAGTACACCCAGGCATACCTGTCTGTCGCGGCCTATATCTGTGTCGCACTCTCCCTGGTCGGTGTCATCCTTGTCTGTATCGGCATCACCCCTTATGACAAGCCGGAGAATTTCAAAGGTATCGGTGTAAAAGGCAATGAGCGCCTCTCGGTAAAGGATATGGCAGATGTCCTGGCGCACAACAAGCCGCTCCAGAGCTATATTATCTCTGCTGCATCCGATAAGATCGCACAGCAGACCTCCAGTGCTGCCATCGTCACCACCATGCTGTCCGGTATCCTGATCGGCAACATGCAGCTCGCGACGATTCTGCAGGTTGTCGGTATGCTTCCTTCCATCATCTTTGCAGTTCTCGGTGCAAAGTATGCAGGCAAGCATGGAAATAAAGAGGCGATTGTCACCTGGACCCGCAACTGTATCATCGCCGGTGCTGTGACGATCCTCTTCTTCGTAGTCATCAATCCGAAAAGCATCTCCTCTGTCGGCATCACGATGATCCTCTACATCATCCTGACACTCGCTCTGAATGGCTGTATGATGTGCGTCACAACGGCAAACTCTGCTTTCATGGCGGATATCATCGACTACGAACTGGACCGCAGCGGCAAATACATACCTGCTGTCGTTACCGGTACCTACAGCCTGATTGATAAGATCGTTTCTTCCTTCTCTGCAGCCATCGCAACCGGTGCCGTCGCACTGATCGGATACACTTCTACGCTGCCGCAGCCGACCGATGAGGCAACAACCGGTGTCTTCTGGATGACCATGTTCCTGAAGTACGGTCTCGCCATCCTCGGCTGGATCTGCACACTGCTGGCGATGCGCGGCTGTAAGCTTGGAAAAGCAGAAATGGTTGAGGTACAGAAGCAGATTGCTGATAAGAAAGCAGAAATGGAGAAGTAATCTTGAAAAAATCTGTTCAGCAGATCATGCTGGGAACTGTTACGAAGAATGAAAATGAAACACGCCAGACACTGGCCAGCATCCGTGCCGCCGGCTACGACAGCCTGGAACTGAATGGGTTCATGATCCGCCCGACATCGTTTCTGGTGCGGGCGATGACAAAGGCGGCCGGCATGCCGGTCGGCAAAGGTGGAAACTATGACTGGAAAGGCCTGCTTCAGGAAGCAGGTCTTACCGTCTCCGGAGTCCACGAGGATCTCGGTTCCATCAAGCGGGATCCGGCAGGAATCGCAAAAGAAGCCCAGGACTTCGGTACGGATTTCGTAATCATCACCGGCATGTACCGCTTTGATTATTCCGATGAAGAGGCCCTCTCCTCGCTGGCTTCGGATCTGAACCAGTACGGGCGGGAACTGAAAGCACACGGTGTCCATCTTCTCTACCACAATCACAACTGCGAGCTCCGCAAAGTGGGAAATAAGCGTCAGGGCATCACTGCCTACGAATATCTGATCGACCACACCGATCCGGAGGCTGTAAACTTCGAGTTCGACTCCTACTGGTTCACGGAAGGCGGCGCCGATGCTGCTTCCTGGATGAGAAAGCTCGGCAGCCGGCTGAAGCTCTGGCACATCAACGACCGCGGCACCCGCCTCACGGGTCCTTCCATGACGCCGATCCTGAAATCCGACAGCATGGAACTGGGATTCGGCAATATGCCGCTCGATACCCTCTCCGCGATTGCAAAGGAAGCCGGAATCGAAGCGGTCGTCCTCGAGAGCCATAAAAACTGGGTCGATAAGGACCCGGTCAAAAGTCTTACCCTCAGTGCTGAATACCTGAAAAGAACCCTCGGCTGATGCCGGGGGTTCTTTTATCTGACACGATCATGTCCATGCGGCATGGATCATATGCTCCAGCCTGCACTGGCATTCTGCAGCTGCGCCATGCGTCTGAAAAGGCTGTTCTCTTTTGCAAAGAGCTCTGCAGGACTTCCTTCTTCGGCCACCTTTCCATCGGCCAGAACGACAATCTGATCTGCAGCTTCCACGGTACGCATACGGTGGGCGATGACGAGAACTGTTTTCCCTGCGAGCAGCCGGGACAGCGCGCCCTGCACCTTCGTCTCGTTCTCCACATCAAGGGAAGCCGTCGCCTCATCCAGAAGTACGATCGGAGCATTCTTCAGGAGTGCCCGGGCAATCGAGATCCGCTGGCGTTCGCCTCCGGAAAGCTTTGCTCCGTTCTCTCCGATCGGTGTCGCATAGCCCTGTGGAAGTTTTTCGACGAACTCGTCACAGTTGGCGGCTCTGGCGGCGGCCAGGACCTCCTCGTCGGATGCACCATGTTTCCCCAGACGGATATTCTCCATGACAGTATCGTCAAACAGGACCACATCCTGGAACACCATGGAGTAATCGGTAAGCAGCGTTTCCGGATCGATATCTGCTATGTTCACGCCACCGACACGGATGGTGCCGCTGTCGATATCCCAGAGTCTTGCAGCCAGTCTGGCACAGGTGCTTTTCCCGGAACCGGAAGGGCCAACCAGGGCGGTTACCTCCCCTTCTTTTGCCGTAAAACTGACACCGCGAAGGACCTGCTCATCGTTGTAGGCGAAGCGCACATTCTCAAAGACGATATCATGTCCTTCCGGAGCAAAACGGTCAGATCCTTCAGCAGTCTCCGTGTCATAGATTTCCATCAGACGACCGGCGGAGACCTGGGACATGAACATCTCGGCAATCAGTGCCAGAGCCTGGTCGAAAGGCGCATAGACACGGGTGATCACCAGCAGGAACATAAACAACAACATAAAATCGATCTGTCCAGAAAGGATCATACTCGTCCCAGTCAGGATTGTTGTCGCTACTCCAAGACGCATGATCACACTGGCTGCATTGACAAAAATACCAGTGGAAAGTTCACCCTTTATCATGGTCTTTTCGTGGTGATCGATCTTCGCGTTCAGTTCATTCAGGAACCGCTCTTCCTGGTTTGTAGCCCGAATCTCACGGATATTTTCCAGGGTTTCCTGAATGCCGTCAGACACCCGGATTCCCGCTGCTTTCGTGATCTCAGAATTCTTCTTTGCAAGTTTCCTGCTTCCGAAAAGCAGCGCGAAAGCCACCGGAACGCCCCACAGGCAGGCGATCGCCAGCTTCCAGTTGTAAATCAGGAGTCCGACAGCAATGATCGCCGTGGAGATATAGGATCCATACAGATATCCCAGACAATGGGACCAGACGTGCTCCAGCCGGTTCACATCCCCCATGATGGTCTCTGTCAGATCTGCAAGATCCCGTTTCCCGAAATATCCAAGCGGCAGCTTTCTTAAGCGCTCCGCAATGCTGATACGGACCGCTTTTACTTCGCTGTATACCAGGCCATAAGTCGTGCGGTACTGCTGCATATGTGTGATCAGGGAAAGGACGACGAAGGCCAGCACCAGAAGAATGAAAACCATGGCATTCGGAAGCGGTGCTCCGGTCGTTAAGGTATCCATGAACTTCGTCATCAGGAGGTACAGGATGCTCATTCCGCCCATCACCACAAGGTTCACGATCACGGTGAAGAGCGTTCCTTGTTTTGTGTTCTTTATACCCTGATCGGTAAGCGCGTATTTACGCTGAAAATCTTTTCCGAACATTACTGCACCTCCTTTTCAGCAGATACAGACTCTGAGGGATCCACCTGCGAGATCCGCCATTTAACTGCCTGGTTATATTCTTTCCACATCCGGGCATACAGGCGGTCTGCCTGTACCAGTTCCGTATGGGTTCCTTCCTCAGCAACTTTTCCGTTATCCAGTACGATGATCTTATCCGCACCGACGACGGTAGACAGACGATGCGCGATCATGATGACCGTGCGCCCCTTCGTCAGCGCCGCAAAGGCCTTCTGAATCATAGCCTCATTTTCAGGATCGGCAAAGGCGGTTGCCTCATCCAGTACAACGATGGGCGCATCCTTCAGGATCGCTCTTGCCAATGCCACACGCTGCTGCTCGCCACCGGAAAGATAAGTCCCTTCCGTTCCGATGATCGTATCCATGCCATCAGGGAGTTTTTCAAGGATGTCATCGCATTGTGCTGCAGTAAGCGCTGCTTGCACCTCTTCGCGGCTCGCTTCCGGGCGGGATGCTCTGACATTCTCCAGAATACTGGTCTTGAACAGACGGTTATTCTGGAAGACAAAAGCCACCTGATCCATCAGCACATGCGGATCGGCTTCCCGGACATCGACACCGCCCACAAGAACGCTGCCGGAACTGACATCCCAGAACCGGGGAATGAGACTCGCTGCCGTTGTTTTACCGCCGCCGGAGGGACCGACCAGAGCCACCGTCTGTCCAGGTTCCACCTTGAACGACACATGATCAAGGGCAGGAACCTCTGCTCCGGCATAAGTGAAGCTTACATCCCTGAATTCCACACTGTTGTCTTTCGGAACCTGGGGATTGTCTGTGATCTTAAGGACTGGCGCACTCATG
>CACZQN010000028.1 GCA_902783375.1 uncultured Lachnospiraceae bacterium
AGTACCGTCTCGTTCTCATGCCCGCCTTTGGCGGGCATTTCCAATCGAGACTGCTCAGAAAGGAGCAGTTTCCTATTCAATAAAAAAAGAACCTGCATTTCACGTTTTGAAATGCAGGTTTCTTTCTGAACACTTTTATCTGATCCGATTATTCTTCAGTTTGCGCGCACCTGTCTCGCCTTCCCCATCAGGATGAAGGTCAGGACGAGGGATACAGCCGCCATGCAGATGCCAAGGAGGACCGGAACCCGGTAGGAACCGGTGAGATCATACAGGGCACCGATCACGGTGACGAAGACAGCGGAGCCGACGCTCGTGATCAGAGCGGTCTTCGCATAGACACTGTTGTACTGGTCATTTCCGAAGAGATAACGGACCAGCAGCGACAGGCCGAGAGAACCGAGTGAGAACACGGTACCGTAGAGGAAGCCCCCGATCAGAAGCGGTACTGCCGCACCCTTGACGAGAAGGATGATCAGGAAACCGATGATCGAGATTGTCAGGACAATGATAAAGCCCTTCAGGGCGCCAAGCTTATCAATGATCGGGCCGAGGACAAATTTGAAACTCAGATTGCCGATCATGGATGCCGACAGCAGCAGCGCGCCGACATCTGCCGTGAAGCCATTCGAGATGGCAAGGGACGGAAGATGGGAGTTCAGGGATGTCAGGCCGACAATCAGGAAGGTCATCGCGAAGATGATGATCGCCGTGCTGGAAAGGTATCTGAACGGAATGTCCAGATTGCCGTCTGTTCCCTTCGTCTCAGCAGCATTGGCAGCCTTCTCCTCTCCTGCCCCATATGGCAGAAGGCCGATATCCTCCGGCCGGAATGCACAGAACAGAATCGGGACCACCATGGCGATCGTCGCTACAGTGTAGACGATGTAGGCAGTCTGGAAACCCATCAGGGCAATCATCTTCGTCACAATCGGTGAAGCGACTGCAGAACCGATTCCCGAAAATGCCATCGCAATTCCGGTATAGGTTCCGAGGTTCTTGTGGAACCAGTTTCCGAGGATGATCGTAATGATCATATAGGAAAAGAGTGCAAAACCCAGTCCGCAGAAGATTGCGAAAATATTGACGGCAATTACGGACTTTGCCATGGCAATCAGGATACTCATGACCAGATAGATTACCATACCGACCGGCATGGTTTTTCTCGGGCTGATCTGCTTCGAGATGAGCCATGCAACGACAGGGCTCGCAAGTCCCATCATCAGGGTTCTCAGCGAATAGTGCAGCGTCACGGCTGCACGGCCAACGCCGAGTGTTTCCCCCATCGGGGTGAAGAATACGCCGTAGGCGTTCATCATGCCCATGACACCCCAGGCCATGATGCAGCTGGCAACCAGCACGAAGATGTGCATCTTTGTCATGCCGCCTGTCTTTTCCTTATTCATCTTGCTGCTCCTTCTTAATCTGTCTGATTGAATTGTCCGGTAAACCTGTTCTTCCGAAAAGCCCGGGGTGCTTGCTGTTCCCCGGGCCTGTTCGGAACTTATATCAAAGTCTGGTATCCCACTTTCCGCAGAACGGATCGACCGGGCTGATGCCGGTGAATTCGCTGCGTCCGGTGATCTTGTCCATCACGGAATCCAGCACTTCCTGGTTATTTGCATACGCATTGATGAAAGTGCGGATCCGCGGCACATCCTGCAGATGATACGGATTGCCGAGGGAGATGAAGATCGTCGGGATCTGCGTCAGGAAATGCGGGCAGTTCGAGCCGAGCGGGTTGGTCCAGACGATACGGACCGTCGTCTCGCCAGACTTGATCGGGTAATTCGCCACATAAACCATCGCATCGTATTTTCCGACAAAGTCCGTGGTCGGTGCAAGACGTCCCTCCAGTGCCTTGCTGTCACTGAAGGTCGTCACTTCGAAGCCTTCGTCCTTCAGCATCTTTTCAAATGTATCGCAGGCGTCTTCCTTGCCCGGTGCCGGCGGGTTGTACGGAGCCTTCAGCGGGAAGTACATGATCCGCTTGTAGCGGTCCGGTGTCAGCGGCAGAACGCCCTTCTCTTCCTTCACGAGGGTGACGGAGCGATCTGCACATTCCTTTGCCCATGCATGATGCTCCTCGGTGCCGATCATCTTCTCTGTCTCTTCAAGCGTGTAGGTCTTCTGCGGCTTGTTGAGGCCGAGGGCTGCCTTCATGGCAAGGATTCTGGTGACGGCATCGTTCAGACGCTCTTCGGTGATCAGGCCGCTCTCAACACCGGCCTTCATAAAGCTGACGTCCTCCGCCATATTTCTCGAGAACAGGAAGACATCGGCGCCGTTTGCGATTGCGGTCGGAACGGACAGTCGCCGCGGCATCGGGATCGTGAAACCGGACATGGTGGTCGCATCGGTGACGATCAGGCCGTTGAACCCAAGCTTCTCACGAAGCAGATTCACCATCAGTTCCTTCGACAGCGAAGCAGGCATCATATCCTTGTCCTCGATGTCCTTGTTGTAATGGCGGATATAGGCTGGCTGTACGATGTGGGCAACCATGATCGACATGGTTCCGGCATCGATTGCGGCACGGTAAACCTTTCCGTAGGTGTTGTCCCACTCTTCGACGGAAAGGGTATTGACATTCGTCAGCAGGTGATGGTCGCGCTCATCGACGCCATCGCCCGGGAAGTGCTTACAGGAAGCGGCCATCCCGAAGGACTGCATCTTCTTGACATAGGCTGCGATCATCTCGGCAACCAGGTCCGGATCAGAACCGTAGGTCCGGCAGTTGGTGATCGGGTTGCGGAAGTTCAGGTCCAGGTCGCTGTCCGGTGCAAATGCCCAGTTGATGCCGACGGCCTTTCCTTCTTCTGCGCAGATGGTTGCAAGCTTTTCAGCCATGCCGGTATCTCTTGTCGCTGCAGCTGCCAGCTGTGCACCGAACAGGGTACCGTTCGGCTCGATGATGTTGCCGCCGTGCTCCAGGTCTGCTGCAATCAGGACCGGGGTCTTCAGTGTGTTCAGGTAGTTGGTCAGTTCCACGCAGGTCTCAGCCGGAAGTGGTCTGTACATGACGCCGCCGAACGGGGTAATCGCGTTCAGGCCTTCCAGTTCCTCGATCGTGCCGGCTCTGACGCAGGCACAGAACAGCTGTCCGACCTTCTCATCGACGCTCATGCTGTCTCTGGTGCTCTCCACCCAGGCAATGTCCTCATCACTCAGATAAAATGGCTTCTGTTTCAGTAATGCTTTGTCCATCTCGTCATGCTCCTTCCCGATTGATGTAATTGTCATAAACCCTTCTTGTTGTTCCTTTTACAATCAGTATAAAGCCGGAAATTTTCTATGTCAAATACTGATACCAAATACCCAGACATGCGTTTTTCACATGGGATTTTCAGGCCTGTGATGCTGCCGGTGCAATCTCGGCGAAGGCCTTCTTCCGCACCAGGAAATATGCTGTATTCATGGCGGTTCCCGTGATCACCCAGGTGATCGGGTAGACCAGAATCAGCGCTTCTACCGTCCCGAAGATCGGGAAGATCGTAAAGACGTAGATGAGACGCACGAGGCAGGTTCCGAGAATCGAGATAACGGCCGGGATCATCGAGCGGTTGATGCCGCGGAGTGCGCCGGCTGTGATTTCATAGGTTCCGCAGAGGAAATGCACCGCCACCGCATAGTTGATCCGGATCATGGCGTACTCGATGACATTCTCATCGGTGGTGAAGATGCGGATCAGCGGATACCGCGCCAGCATGATGACGGTCAGCAGGATCAGATCCAGGCCGATGCCCATGAGCATGGACAGCCGCCAGACCTTCTTGCAGCGCTCGGCCTCACCGGCACCGTAATTCTGGGATGTGAAGGTCACCGATGCCTGCGCAAATGCATTCAGCAGACAGTACGAGATGAAATCCAGGTTCTGCGCGGCTGTCATGCCGGCGATGCAGTTTGCACCGAAGCTGTTGACCGCAGACTGGATCACGACATTGGACAGGGAAAAGACCATCCCCTGGATGCCGGCCGGCACGCCGATCCGCAGCAGATTCAGCAGAAACTCCTTCCGGATCCGGAGCTTCGCAAGGCTCAGATGGAACTCGTCCTGTTCCTTTATCAGGAAATAAACGATCATCCCGCCGCTGACGTAGTTCGACAGCACCGTCGCCAGCGCCACGCCGACGACCGAGAGATGCATCACGATGACGAAGAAGAGGTTCATCAGGACGTTCAGGACACCTGCAAAGGTCAGCGCCAGGAACGGTCTCCTGCTGTCCCCGCGGCTTCTGAGGATGGCGGACCCGAAGTTGTAGAGCATGATCGCAGGCATCCCGCAGAAGTAAATCCGCAAATACAGGACTGCCAGCGAGATGACATCATCCGGCGCTCCCATCAGGGTCAGGATCGGCCGCGCAATCAGGCTGCCGAGCACCAGGAGAAAGATCCCGGAAACCAGAGCGACCGTGATGATGGTGTGCACCGCATCACTGATCGCATCCCGGCGCTTCGCCCCGAGAAGATTCGCCACCACGACGTTGGCTCCGACCGACATTCCGGTAAACAAACTCACCAGCAGGCCGATGACGGAACTGTTCGACCCGACCGCTGCCATGGCCTGCGGATTGGTGAATCTTCCGACCACCGCGATGTCCGCCGCGTTAAACAGCTGCTGCAGCATACTGGAGACCGCCAGCGGAATCGCAAAGAACAGGATCTTCTTCGCCAGCGGCCCATGCAGCATATCAATTTCATTTTGCTTTGTCTTCATATTCTTCAACTGCTCCTTATCTGTATCTATACTATCCTGCCGCTCCCCTAAAATCAATTAGCAATCCAAATGAAAATGATAAGCACTGTCCTTTTGCATCTCATGCAATTTCCCCTTTGCTAGGAAACCCAGGTATGCTATACTGGATCATCATAGACTTTTCAGGAGGAACGATCATGGCAGTTATCAAATTCAATTTTCTGTCGGAAACGCTGATGCAGCAGGCAAATGTGACGCTCTGTCTGCCGGTGCATGGTTTTGCGGACACCATGAAGGGTGTGGATGCAGCGCAGTACTACCGGGACGGGCTGAAATACCAGACGCTCTGGCTCCTGCACGGCGGCTCCGGCGACGACTCTGATTATGTGAATTTTTCAAATATTGCCCGCTACGCGGAGGAACACAAGGTTGCGGTGGTCTGCCCGAGCGACTACAACCAGTATTACACCAACGACATCCGCGGCGGCGCAAGATATTTCGACTATATCGTCGACGAACTGCCGACGGTTCTGCGTGGTCTCTTCCCGCTCGCTTCCGCAAGGGAGGACAACTTCATCGGCGGCCTCTCGATGGGCGGCTGCGGTGCCTTCAAGTGCGCCATCGCAAGGCCGGATCTCTATGGTTCCGCGCTGATCATGAGCGGCAGCATTCTCAGCAAGCAGTGGCTTGAGACCCGCTACCAGAACGGCGGCAACTTTGCCCTCTTCTCCCGCCTCGGCGATCCTGCTGATTTTGAAAATGGCCCGGATGATATGTGGTCTCTGGCGGCGAAGCATGCCGCAGACGGCACCCAGATGCCGGATTTCTACATGTCCGTCGGCTCGGAGGATTTCACCCTGGGTGTGATGCGGGAATCCTATGAATACATCAAAGGCCTCGGCTTCAACATCCCGGTTTACGAAGAGGTCCCAGGACTCCGCCACGAATGGAAGCTGTGGGACAGAACCCTCGAAAAGGCGCTCGATGAATGGCTGCCGGTCCGGAACGAACCGATCTATAGGTACTGATGATAAACAAGATAAAAAGAAAGAGGCCGCGGCCTCTTTCTTTTACTTTCTCTTATTTCTTCTTGAATGGTGATGGGGCGCCGTCTTCGAGTTTCCCGATCTTGCGCATCATATAGATCGCGAGTGGCAGGGCGAGGAAGAGGAAGGAGGCGCCATCTGAGACTGCCTGTGCCAGGGCTACGCCGTACTCTCCCGGGATGCCAACCAGCGGGAAGACGAGCGGCAGGAGGATGACAACCGGGATCAGGAAGAGAAGCTGTCTGGAGAGAGACAGGATCAGATTCCCGACCGGGCGTCCAAGGGCCTGGTAGAGGTTTGACGTGATCATGACGATCTCGTGTGGGATCAGCACCAGGCAAAGGGCGCGGATCTTCAGCGAGCCGATCAGCAGCATCTGCGGATCGCCCTCGGAATTAAAGAGATTGATCATGTATTTCGAGGCGAAGAACATCGCGAGGCCGAGGATCAGGCCGCCCACGCAGCCGATGAAGATGGTCGTAAAATACGACTCCCGGACTCTCTTGTATTTCCTGGCTCCCCAGCAGAAACCGGCAACCGGGCTGAAGCCCTGGGAGAAGCCCATGATAATCGACGCAACAAACCGGTACAGCTTATTGGCAACGGAAATACCGGCAAGGACGGAGGTTCCGAATCCTTTTGCCACATTGTTGGTCACAATACCGCCGACGCTCATCAGGCCCATCCGGATGAAGGCCGGCACGCCCATGCGGGCAACTTCTGCAATATCCTCTTTGTTCGGCTTGATGTTCTTCGGCGTGACACTCAGCATCGCTCTTTTCTGTACATATGGCATAGCAAGCACGATGACGGACAATACCTTCGAAAGCGCAGTCGCACCGGCAGCTCCGGCGACGCCCCAGTGGAACAGCATGATAAAGATCGGATCGAGGATCAGGTTCAGGATACAGCCGGAGACCGTTCCGATCATGGCAAATGTCGTGCTGCCTTCACTCCTGAGAAGCTGTGTCAGAATCAGCTCCGCTGTTGTGAACGGTGCCGCCAGCAGAATCCAGAAGGCATATTCCATCGAATACTGCTTCGCCTCCGGCGTGATGCCGAGCAGTTCCACGATCGGGGAGCGGAGCATCAGGCAGAACAGGCCGAAACAGAACGAGAACAGGACGCCGCACGCAAGGGTCGTTGACCCGACACGGGAGGCGCGTTCATCCTCTCCTGCCCCCATCAGACGGGAAATATAACTTGCGGCGCCGAGGGCAAAGCCCATCGAAATCGACCGCAGGAACATCATCAGCGAATCATTGACCGCAACCGCCGCAGTTGCATTGGTCCCAAGTGTACTGACGAAAAATACATCGGCCAGATTGTAGAAGGAGTCGATGAGCGACGAGACGATCATCGGAAGCGCAACCTTCGGGATGACACGCATCATCGGCTCATTTAACATCATGTACTGGCGCTTCGCGCGGGCCTCCGCCTGCTTTGCATTCGCTGCTATAGCCATATCCTATCCTCTATTCTTCTGAATGACCTGCCGTCCATTCTTTCAGCCTGTTATTGACCCGGCAGTCATGGTCCCATCTGCTTTGCAGAACATCACGTTCTCACACTTCCGGTCCCTTCATTCTGAAATCCCGGAAGCTCCGCCTCGAATTCGAGTGTATTCATATCGCCGCGGAAGTAGGTCTTCGAATAATCGATCACCTGTCCCCTGGAGCCATACCGCCTGCTGATCATCAGCTGGACGGCCGTTCCAACCGGAATTCCCAGAGACTCGGCAATCGCTTCATCTGCATTCACCGCAACAAACCGCCGGTTCAGCCGCACAGGGGTCGTCTCTTCCCGCTCTCTGATCAGGCCGAATACGCCCCGCTCCATCAGGACCTCTTCCTCCGTATCCAGCAGAAAAGCGAAACCATCATATGGATACCAGCTCATCGTCCTGCTGATCGGCTTCCCGTCCGCCATCTGGATCCGGTCAAGGAAGACGGCATATTCGCCGGAAGCCCCCATATCCTTCAGCTCGGATGTCAGCACGACCTTCTCCCGGGAAAGGAGTTTCCTTCCCGGAACTCTTCCACTTTCCCGAATGTCGTCGCTGTAGGCATGGCCGAACATGTGGTACAGAACCTTCGGCTGGGACACAAAAGTCCCCTTGCTCTTCACACGGTAGAGATGCCCGTCCTGCACCAGCGCCGCGATCGCCTGGCGCACCGTCGTACGGGAGAGATCAAACATCTCCGCCAGTTCCATCTCTGTCGGAATTGCACTGCCGACAGGAAATGCCCCGCTCCGGATCTCCGCCAGCAGCAGCTGCTTCAGCTGAAAATACAGCGGAATCGGTATTTCTTTATTGATCTGTTTCGGATCCAGCATGACTATCTCACTTTCTGCCGGCACTTCTCACGCAGTAATGTCCGGCATTCTGAAATCTGCAGGCTGCAAGGTTCTGGCAGGCTGCAATCCTATTGTCGCTATGTTACTACATTCAAACATATTCGTCAAGAGAAATCCTGCGCTGCCGCCGTCTTTCCCTGAGCGGTAACTCTTGCGGATCAGCATCCAGAATCGGTTGACATACGGGTATTTTTCGGGTATATTAAGGGTGGTTGGTGTAATGCCACAGTGAGGAGGTTCCGGAATGACAGTAGATGAGATCCGTGAGGAAAAAAGAAAACTTGGCGTTACAAATGCCATGATTGCAGAAGGTACTGATCTGCCGATCGGAACGGTACAGAAGATCTTCTCCGGAGAGACCAGGCACCCAAGATATGAAACATTACAAAGAATCGAAGCATATTATCATCAGATGCATGCAACAGGGATGCATGCAACAGGGATGCATGCAACAGGGATGCATGCATCCCCGCTTCAGACCGCTGCACCGGATCTGGATTTCACAGATTTCCGGATTCCGGTCCATCTGCTGATTGCCGGTGAAGTTTACCGTCAGATGGCAAACCATCTCCTCGATCAGGAGACCGGCTATCTTCCGGTTCTTTATTCTGAGGCATCAACTGCGGGCACTGACAAGCATGCAGCGAAGCCGGCTTCCGTCATCATCTGCAGACAGGATCAGGCAGAGCGCGGGCAGATCTCCGGCAAACCGGTATTTGTGCTGGAGGTTCTGCCATGGGGAAGTGGCCAAGAAGCGTTTTATGCCAGAATGTCTCATTACCGGAATGCGGGGATTCAGGAGTGCTGGATCATTGATCCCGCACAGTGTACGCTCGCGGTTGACCATCAGGATACACCAGGCTCTCCTGTCTGGTATGACATGCGGACACCAGTGTCGACACCAGTGTCTGTCGGTTTATTTCACGGGAAGCTGATGATTGATTTTCAGCGAATCCTCGGATGGATCAGAGATATTCCAGTATCAAAGCGGATCGGTGCCGCAAAGGGAAAGTTCAACGTCTACGGTAATTTCGACGAGGATAATGAGGCGATCGCCAACCTTCTGACAGGAGGCATTCTATGAATCTTCTGCTTGACACGCATATTGTCATCTGGGCGCTGAATGATGACCCTGCTCTCTCGGAGCAGGCAAGGGCGTACATTCTGGATCCTGACAACAGGATTTATTATAGTGTCGTTTCTGTCTGGGAGGTTCTGCAGAAACACAGCCGGCGGCCCGATGCGATTCCTTTTGACGAACAGGACTTCTGTGAGGGCTGCAGAGCGGCCGGGTTCATTCCTCTGCATCTGACCGAGAAACATATCCTCTCTGTCCGTTCACTGACCAGACCCTCCGATGCGAAAGAACATCATGACCCATTTGACAGGCTTCTCCTGTCACAGGCAAAGACAGAAGGCTTCTTCCTGATGACTCATGACACCCTGCTGCCCGGCTACAACGAGCGCTGTATTCTGCCTGTCTGAAGGGTATATCAGGTCTCGGCCGAATCGTCAACCTTTTGTTTATCTATGGTTGACATTTTGACTTCTCTCTGCTATCCTTTCCATGAAGTTTCACCTTAATGGAGGATAGTATCATGTATACCAGCAAAGCAGAAAGCCGCGGGGCTTTCTTCAGCAAATTGACAACCAGGGATCTTGCCTTTACCGGAATGAGTGTCGCACTGATCGCGATCTGTTCCTGGATCTCGATCCCGACCACGATTCCTTTCACCCTGCAGACCTTCGCAGTCTGCCTGATCGCAGCCCTGTTCGGCGGACGGCTGGGGCTCCTGGCAACATGCTGTTATATTCTGCTCGGGGCAATCGGTGCACCGGTCTTTTCTGGCTTCAGCGGCGGTATCGGCATTCTCCTTGGAACGACCGGCGGCTACATCATCGGCTTCCTCTTTACAGCCGCCATCGTCGGTTTCGCCGCAGACCACTTCGGAAGAAAGCTGCCGATGCTCTTTCTCTCGATGGCCATCGGAATTCTGGTCTGCTATACTTTTGGTACAGCATGGTTCATGGTTGTTTACACCAGAAATAAAGGAGCAGTCGGCATCCTGACCGCCCTCTCCTGGTGTGTGATTCCCTACCTTCCCGCAGATGCCGTTAAACTGGTACTGGCCGGTATCCTGACAAACAGGATTCATCCGCTGATGAAGAATATCTGATATGTTAACTTTCCACTATATGTGATTGACGAAATGAGTGTAAGCAAACATGACAAAAGATCAGGTTTTAGAATTTCTTTGGAATCACCGTGAGGACTACATCTCCGGCGCCGCCCTGGCAGCAGAACTTGGGTTAAGCCGGACAGCGATCTGGAAGGCTGTAGAGGCACTTCGGTCCGACGGCTACACGATTGATTCCCTTCCGAATAGAGGATACCTGCTTGTCGATGCAGGGAACAGGCTTGACGCCTTCAGCATCAAGTCCCATCTCCGGCATCAGGAGCTTGATATCCGCACCTATGAGACGATCTCTTCCACCAACACTGTTCTGAAACAGCTGGCTGAGGAAGGTGCACCCGAGGGGCTGGCCCTGGTCGCAGAGGGGCAGACCGCAGGCCGGGGCCGTATGGGGCGCTCCTTCTATTCTCCGGAAAAGACCGGTCTCTATATGAGTCTCCTCCTGAGACCCCGTCTATCTGCCTATGATGCCACGGTTCTGACGGTTGCTGCCGCTGTTGCCGTCGCCGAATCCATCGAAGAACTGACCGGTCAGAAGACGCAGATCAAGTGGGTCAATGACGTTCTGATCGATGGCAAAAAGATCTGTGGGATTCTGACAGAAGGTGCCATCGATGTCGAGACCGGTATGCTGCAGTATGCCATCGTCGGCATCGGAATCAACATCCGGCCTCCAAAAGGAGGCTTTCCGGAAGAGATCGCGAGTCTTGCAGGCGCTCTGCTGCCTGAGAATTCAGGATTGGCACAATCCGGAAATACCGATCAAATTCCGGCAGAAAAACGAAGTGAAGACTCCCCTCTCCGTTCCCGCCTGGCTGCCAGGGTCCTTGACAGATTGATGGATTTTTACGAGGCACTGCCGGAGAGGTCATTTTATACGGCCTATAAAAGCCGTTCTTTCCTTCTTGGCAGGCCGATTAATATTCTGGCAGTCGGGGAGGAACCGCGTCCTGCAACAGCAATCGATATCGCTCCAGATTTTTCCCTGATTGTACAGACAGAGGATGGCAAAACGGAACATCTGAACTCAGGCGAGGTCAGTGTCCGGGAACGGAGATGAAAAGCAGGCAGGGCGGTGTACAGCCAATGTACACCGCCCTGCCTTATTCATTCTGCAGATCAACGTTTATGCTTTATGGAAGCGGTACAATCTCCCCGTTACATGTCTCCACTGTCAGACCGCTCTTCTTGAAAACCATGCTCGCCTGGCCGTAGGAAGCCGAATACGAAGGTTCTCCAAAGTTTCTTCCGACGAATGGGACATACTCGATCTCATCGTTCAGCAGCTTATCGCAGAGTGTGATCATATCTCTCACCTTCTGGAGATCGTTCGGGACAAATCTGCTGCCATAGCGCTCTGTCCGGAGGCCTTCCTGCTTTCTGTGGCCGCCCATCATCACCACATCCGCATATTCCGGAGCGGACATTCTTTCAAGGAAGTGCACGAGCTGCTCCCTGTAGTAGCCGATGGTCGTCGCGGTCGTCACCTGCATCCAGCAGCCCAGAGCATCACCGGTCATCATGATCCGTCTCTTCTTATCGAGGAAGCAGACACTGCCCGGTGTATGGCCGCCGAGGTCAAAGACCTCGACCTCATAGCCACCACCGAGATCAATGATATCCCCATCATGGATGGCGATCATCTCCGGCTTCTCCATCGCCGCCGCTGTTGCCGCCGCCTTCTCATATTCCGGTGTGCCCGGTGTAAGATCTTCGAGCGGCTTCTTCGTGTAGCGCATCTCAAGAACAGCCACATCCTTCGGGCTCATGTAGTAGCGGTCAAACTTCGGCAGATGATACATATGATCACCGTGGCAGTGCGTGACGGCAAGATCGTACGGCAGGTTGGTGAGCGATGTCACCATACCGGTAAAGTCATTTTCCGCCAGACCAGTGTCAACGACAAGCGCACGCTCGGTTCCTTCTACCACGTACATGGAATCATCATTGAAGTCTTCGATCCAGTAGAAACCAGGCTGCACCATCTCCACATCATAGCGATTCACACGGCTCTGGCTGAAAAGCCATTCTTTCATCTCTTCTGTCTCATAGGCCGGCACCCAGGATGCATGCGGGAACAGGCCATGCTCTGCCATATAGCCCGCCGGATACTCGGTGTAGCGGACATCCGGATTGCCGGTGCCGCGAAGGCTTGTCACCAGATATCTGGTTCCGCAGAGATTCGGATTCGCGTTGAAGAAGCTCGGTTTCAGATAGCCGACACATTCGACCACCGGATCATCCACCGCATGGAAAGCCCAGACCGGCACATTCTTTGCGGCACGGATCGCCAGCGGATCACCAAATCCACAGATCGGCACTGCGGCCGCGATCATCTCCGGGAATCTTGCAAGCAACCCCCAGGTGCCGCCGCCACCCATCGAGAGGCCGGTTACATAGACGCGGTTCGCATCGACAGCGCCATGCCTCACCAGATCCTCTACAAGCTTTTTGATCATATCCTGATAGTACGGGGAGGTCCAAGAACCATCCGCCACCTGCGGTGCGACGATGTAGCAAGGGCGCTTTGCCTGCTCTTCATCCAGTGCAAAGCCCCAGGCCCCCGTATTCGCCAGAACTTTCGTCACATCCGTGCCGCGCTCACCACCGCCGTGCAGATAGACAACCAGCGGGAACTTCCTGCCACCCGCTGTCCCGTCCTTCACCGCAGCCGGTGTGAACTGCATGTACTGCATATAATAGCTGCCATCGCGGATCGTCTTCGCCTCGAACTTTGCACGTGCTTCATCTGCGCCGGAAGCGGCGTCCCTTGCAGCCGTCGTCTTCTGGCCCATCCGGAGATTATCCGGATCATAGCAGAAGTGCAGCATCTGTCCGTGGGATGTCTCCAGATATTCCATATGCCGTCCCGGCAGATCAAGCACTGTCTTTTCACCGACAATCGTCCCGCGCATGATCCCCTGCGCGACGAACCAGCAGTCTCTCACATAGGTGCCGACCAGCTGGGTCGGAGACTGGACACGATGTCCAGGGTAAATCAGGATATCAGAGAGTCCGAATGGAGTCAGGAGGTCCAGGAGACGCTTGACATTTCCCTCAAACTGCGCCAGCGGGATGCAGGTCGGCAGCTGCATCCAGAAGCTTCCGGAACCAACCGTGTCCCCGGAGAAGAGGATCTTGTTGTCCTTGTCAAAGAAGACGACACAGCCCGGTGTATGACCTGCGCACGCGATGGTGGTCAGTCTTCTGTCCCCAAAGAAAAACTCGTCCCCGTCATGAAGCGGCGTGAACCAGCTCTCCTCCGCCTCCGGCACACTTCTTCCGACCATGCCAAAATCAGACATGCTCATATAGATCTTACATCCTGCCTCATGCAGGGCAATCAGAGATCTGCCCACATGATCCCCATGGCCGTGGGTGATGAGGACATCCACCGGCAGATCCGTGATCTTTCTGACCTCTTCACAGAGTCCCTCTTCGTTCTGCAGCGTATCGATCAGCGCCGCCCGGCAGGTGCCAAGGTACAGATACGCATCGACATACGGGCGCTCACTGCCATCCGGCAGGTGCATCGCTTCGTTGAACTGATAAATTACATCCGAAATCTTTGTTACGGTAATTGCCATAATCGTTCCCCCTTTTTCTGTGTTATCTCACTACATCAAATTCAGTACTATAATAATACTCTCCGATCTTCTTTAAGACGCGGTAATGCCCCGATGGAACAGGATGAAATATATGTTGCCCCGGTTTCTCAGATACGCTGGTGACATACTGTAATCTAAGAGATAGCCGTATTGATTCCTTCGGATCAATATCATTAGTCATCCCTGTAAAACTAATCCCGTCTATAACTCTAAACCACTCCTCGCCGATTTTTTGTTCAAGCCTATATTCTGGGGTATAAGAATAGGAAGGAATGGTGTCATCAGAATTATTGGTAAGTATAAATTCTGCAATTTGTATTCCAGGCAGAACATACTCATCTTTCGGGACTTCTGTACTTTTGTAAATCTTCTGGAGTTTTATACTGTATAATTCTGAACAGTCTACCTGCATTTCTGGTATCCCCTTGAGACTGATCTTCATCTTATCATTATCTGGTCTTTTCCAGTAATATTCTCCATTCTCAAATACACACTGTGATCCATACATAAATTTCAAACGAAAGAAAGCTTCCCCCTTACCTATGTAGAACGACACATTTACAACCGTTATAAAGATTATGGTTAGGAGCAAATACTTTATTTGGTTTTTGCACATACCGTTCCCATGGCCTGTCTGCTACCATTCGCCAATACACGATAAACTGGTACAAGCCTATTATCTTCGGATATATATGCCCCACCGTACCATTCCGGGAATGATTTGGTGTCAAAACTGATATTCATCTTTTTACTCATACACCCTCGTCCCTCTTTAATATCTCATCGGCACCGGCTGCCCATCCATCTCCTCTGCCTGGATCACACTCCTGCGCAGGACCATGCTGGCCTGACCGTACCGGACCTCATAGGCTGTCTCGCCGAAGCTCGTCATCCTCGTCGGTTCATAGGAGATCTCATCACCCAGCAGCTTATCACAGAGCGTAATCATATCACGGACCTTTCCGAGATCGTTGTCCTTGAAGTCCGGACCGTATTTCCAGCTGCCGCCCTCCTGCTTCTTGTGGCCGGTCAGGATCACCACATCCGCGTACTCCGGTGCAGACATCCGATCGAGGAAGTGTTTCAGCTGGCTTCTGTAGTAGCCAAGTGTCGTGGCGGATTCCACCTGCATCCAGACACCGATCGCATCGCCGATCACCATGATGTTTCTCTTTTTATCGAGAAATGCGACGCTGCCCGGTGTGTGTCCGCCGATGTCAAATACCTCAATCTCATAGCCGCCGCCGAGATCGATGATGTCCCCGTCAGCGATGGCAATCCGTTCGGGTCTTGCGAAGTCGCCCGGGAACTGCTGCCTGTCGATATAGTCGGTCTTCAGGATGATATCATCCTTCGGGCTCATGTAATAGCGGTCAAACTTCGGCAGATGATACATATGATCCGGATGGCAGTGCGTCACGGCCAGGTCATATGGGAGCTTCGTGAGACTCTCCACCATGCCGATGAAGTCATTATCCACCCAGCCGGTGTCAACAACCAGCGCACGCTCTCCGCCTTCGATGACATAGATCGAAGCATCCGTACTGTCTTCAATATGATAGAAGCCCGGCTGGATCATCTCGATGTCGTAGCGATCCTTCCGGTTCTGGCTGAAGAGCCACTCCTTGATTTCATCATTCTGATAGGTCGGCACCCAGGAGAAGTGCGGATGCATCCCAAGGGAAGCGATGTAACCAGCCGGATACTCGGTGTATTTCACATGGGTATTGCCAGCCGTGCGGAGGCTGTGAACCAGCGTCCTTGAGCCGACCATATTGCCGAAAAGAGCTCCTCTTGCCGGATCAAACCTGCCCGCCACCGGGACGACCGGATCATCTGCTGCGTGCGCGGCCCAGACAGGCACGTTCTTTGCAGCTCTGACAGCAAATGGATCACCTGCTCCGCAGATCGGCACTGCCCCAGCCACCAGGTCCGGGTACTTCGAGATGAACTTCCAGGTGCCCATACCGCCCATGGAAAGGCCGGTCACATAGACACGGTCCGGATCTGCCGGACCACCCATCGTGAGTCCCATCACGACGTTCTTGATCATCTCCTGGTAGTGGTCATCCGTCCACCATTCATCGATCGCCACCTGCGGGGCGACGACGAAGCACGGATGCTTCTCCTGCCATGCATCGGTTGCAAATACCCAGCCGCCGTTGTTCCCGAGCGCCACGTGTGGATCTGTCCCGCGCTCACCTGCACCGTGCAGGTAGACGACAAGCGGAAACTTTTCTGCTGCAGCTGCCTTCGCCGGATCAGCTGCGATCTCCTCCGCCTGCTTCTTTGCCGCCTCCGGCGTGAACAGCATATAGTCCATCGTATGGGCGCCGCAGCAGATATTCTTTACTTCAAACTTCGCGCGGGTTTCCGCCGTCTCCGGCTTCTCCTGCGGGTTATTTTTCGGGAAACGCAGCTGATCCGGATCGTAGCAGAAGGACAGCATCTGGCCATGGGAGGCCTCCTTGAAGACCATGTGCATGCCGTGGGCATCCAGTTCCCTGTCCTCTCCGACAATCGTCCCGCGCATGATGCCCTGTGCCAGGAACCAGTCATCCTTCACGATCTGCCCGGTCAGCTGGACCGGGGACTGGATGCGGTGTCCCGGATAAACCAGGATGTCATCAAGTCCAAGCGGCAGCAGGATATCCAGCAGTCTTCTGGTATTCACCTCAAACTGCGCCATCGGGACCGCCCCGCGGATCTGCATCCAGATTGTGCCGGACCCGACCGTATCGCCGGAGAACATCACCTTATTATCTTTATCAAGAAAGACACAGGACCCCGGTGTGTGCCCGGCACAGGCAACCATGACCAGCTTCCGGTCGCCCAGGAAGAATTCATCTCCGTCATGAAGCGGTGTGAACCACTCCTCCTTCGTGGTTGGCACCATGTTCTTCAGCATCTCGATATCGACCATGTCCATATAGATCCTGCAGCCGGCTTCCGCGAACTCTCCCGTCGAAAGGCCGGCATGATCGATGTGACCATGAGTGATCAGCACATCGATCGGAAGATCTGTATACTGTCTGACCAGTTCGTATAGGCCGGTCTCATTCTGCAGTGTATCGATCACCGCTGCCCGGCTGCTGCCGATATAGAGGTACGCATCCACATACGGCTGTTCACTGCCGTCCGGCAGCTTCATTGCCTCGTTGAATTCATAGATTCTGTCTGAAATCTTTGTAACCGCAATCGCCATCTTTCTACCTTCCCCATCTATTTCAAGTTGCCTGTTATCACACAGTCTTCTCAGTCTCTCACAGTCTCTCCGGATCGTAGCAGTAGCTCTGGTACATGCCCTGTTTCACTTCTTTGTAGACAATGTGCTTCCCGAGCATATCCATCTCGGCATCCGTTCCCGGACGCTCCCCGCGCATGATCGCGCCGGTGATGTCGACACAGTCCTTGATATACTGGCCCGTCAGCTGGACCGGAGACTGCACGCGGTGTCCCGGATAGAGCATCAGCTCGTCTGCAGGAATATCACTGACTTTTTCCGCCAGTCTCTGCAAATGCGGCCAGAACTGTCCCAGCGGCAGTGCGATCGGGATCTGCATCCAGAAGGCACCGGAGCCGATGGTATCGCCGGAGAACATTACCTTATTCTCTCTGTCAAGGAACACAACACAGCCCTCGGAATGTCCCGGGCAGGCGATGGTCTCAAGTTTCTTGTCACCCAGATCAAAGACATCGCCGTCATGGAGCGGCGTGAACCACTCCTCCTTCGTCTCCGGAATCATGCTCTTCAGCAGATCGATGTCGACCGGGTCCATATAGATCTTGCAGCCGGCCGCGTAGAACTCCGGAATTGCAGCGCCTGCATGGTCCAGATGTCCGTGTGTGATCAGCACATCCATCGGGAGATCGGTGATCTCGCGCATCGCCTGATAAAGGCCTGTGGATACTTCGAGCGCATCGATTACCGCTGCCCGCTCACTGCCAAGATAGAGGTAGGCATCCACATAAGGGGCCCAGACTCCCGGCTGGAATTCCTTTGGCTCATTGAACTGATAAATGGTGTCCGAAATTTTTGTCATTGTAAAACTCATGGCTGATATCCTTTCTGTTTTTATGATCGTTGCTTTTTTCACTCAGGACGATTAGATTACATCGCGTGGTCCGTGCCCGGTAAATACACCGTCGAATTTCACCCCTGTTCTGAAAGTTCAATCTTTCACCTGTTACAGAACATTGTAATCCTTTTCAAGGACGTCTCACAAGAGCACCAGTGCAGATTCCGAAAATCGTCCGACAAATACCGAAAAATGTCCAATCTCGGTTTATAGCCAAAGTGCTTTCAAGCCTCCCATCCGATATACTTCTTGACAAAACGGGCAAAAACTTTTAAACAGTTATTGAACCTGTAAACAGTTATAAAGGATGATACCAGTTTATTTAACGGAGATACATCACATGCATACACATCTTTCCTGGTTCCGCAGAGGACTTGCTGCCGGAATTCCGATCTGCATCGGCTACTTCGCCGTGTCCTTTGCTCTTGGCATTGCAGCCCGGGCGATCGGCATGACCGCTTTTCAGGCCGGGCTGATGTCCCTCGGCATGGTGGCATCAGCCGGTGAATTCGCTGCTCTGCTGCTCATCAGTTCCGGCGCCGGCGTGATCGAGATGATCATCACCTGTATTGTCGTCAATCTGCGCTACTTTCTGATGAGCTGCGCCCTGTCCCAGAAGTTGGCCCCGGACATGAAAAACGGCCACCGCTTCCTGCTGGCGCAGTGCGTGACCGATGAAATCTTCGGGCTTTCCTCGATGGTGCAGGGGACCCTTGATCCTGTCTATACATACGGCATCACCATTGTCTCCGTCTTCGGCTGGGTACTCGGCACCGTTCTGGGCGTCCTGGTCGGCAACATCCTGCCGCCGACCCTCGCCGATGCACTCGCCGTCGCCCTATATGGCATGTTTCTCGCAATCATCATCCCGCCGGCAAAACGGGATCTCTTCATCGCAGGCCTCGTTGCCATCGCCATGGCTGCATCCTGGCTCTTCTCCACCGGACTGTTCGGGCTGCTGCCTGCCTTGACTTCCGTTTCCGATGGCTTCCGAGTGATCATTCTGACCGTTCTGATCGCCGGAATCGCAGCCGTCCTGAAGCCGATTCCGGAATCCGGATCTTACCGTCCCGCTGAAGAAATAACTGTTGGAAAGGAGGCGGATCATGCATAACATCTATTTCTCCCTGCTCATCATGTGCGGCACTGTCTATCTGATCCGGCTCCTGCCGCTGCTTTTTCTCCGCCGGGAGATCAGAAGCCGCTTCCTGCGATCCTTTCTCTACTACGTACCTTACGTAACGCTCGCCGTCATGACCTTCCCGGCCATCCTGAAGGCAACGGAGAACCCGCTCGCAGGACTTGCTGCACTTGCCATCGGCGTGATCGCAGCGCTCATCAAAGAAGACCTCTTCATCACCGCCATCGCCTGCGTGGCCGCTGTACTGGTTGTGGGGTTCTTCTGAAAAACAAATCATTTCCCAACGACAGCAAAAACCCGCCGGCATTCTCTGCGCACACTGCCCCATGCAGATGAGGATACTGGCGGGAGAATTCTCTCTGGAACAACTTACTACAGACATTTCCATGAATCCGATCAGTCTTTATCCGCATCTTCTACATTCTCAACAACATATTTCTCAAATAACGGCAGTGTAAAACTGACATATCCTCTAACATCTCCATTCAGAATTCCTTTTTGGATTAACCGCTTACGGTAGGGATTGAATTGATTCGTATCAATTCCAAGCTTTTGTCTGATCTCACTGATTTTTCCATTCTCGCTTATAGCAACCGCATATGCTAATTGCCGGTCCTTCATTGATAATTCTGACCAGATTTTTTCATATACATATTCTTCCAGATATCTTTGATATTCTTCCAGTACGGTCTGATTCATTCCTCCATGCTCCCAGGCAAAAAAACCGAGTACCTGAAATGCAAAAGGGTATCCTTTGGTCAGCTTCGCCATGTGTAAAGATTCTGATTCACCGACACCGATTGTATTCCGATAATTCGCTGCTATCGTTCCAATGTTCAAGGGCTTTAATTCCATACGCGGTGCCCTGTATAAAAAAGTCAGATTCTTCTCATCCTGCAGGGAGCGAATATTTTCAAACAGTCCTGTCATCAGCAGAAACACCGGCAGGTCCTCACGAACCAGAATCTGAAAGGTGCTGGAAAAGATCCTTAAGTACTCTGTATTGACAACCTCATCGACAGTAATCAGCAGCCGCTTTCCATGGTCACGAAGGGCTCCGATCATCTTTGATAAAGCCGTTTCAACATCCGTGATTGGAGCAATTCCACTGACCTCCAGACCAAAACCAAAAAAGGATAGATTGATCTTTGCTTTCTGGAAAATCCGTGCATATAAATCATTGCTGGATAATTTTGATGCCAGTGCTGTAAGCATATCCCGGGATGGGTTCAGTTCCACAGTAATCCACTCTTCCTGCTGCTGCAGCCTTTTCATCACTTCGGTCATCAAAACTGTCTTTCCAGATCCTCTGACACCCGAAATCAAAAATACCTGCTGAGAAGGCATGGAGGAAGTAAACTCTTCTACAATCATCATCAATTGCTGTGTTCTTGAGATCATCTGCAAGGGTTCTTTCCCAAAAATCAATGTATAAGGATTCTTCGGCATCTGTACCTCCCTGATGCGGATTTACTGTCATTTACTGTTCCGCATTTCTTTTACTGTTATTAACTGTCATTTACTGTTCCAGTTTCATTTTACTGTCGTTTACTGTTCCTGTCAAGTCTATAGTTTTCTTTCCCATTGAAATATTGGTCATTGTCCCTTACAATAGAAATATATGGATATCTCTCAGAACAGGAGGCGGAAACCGATGGAGATCACAAAGATCGTGCTGACCGGAGGGCCCTGTGCAGGCAAGACCACAGCGCTCAGCTGGATTAAGAATCACTTTGAGAATCTTGGATATCGTGTTCTGATCATACCAGAGACTGCAACAGAACTGATCACCGGAGGTATCGCTCCGTGGACCTGCGGAAGCAATGCGGATTATCAGGTGAACCAGTGCCGGCTGCAGCTGTACAAAGAAGAGATTTTTGAGAATGCTGCAAAGACCATGCAGGCGGAGAAGATTCTGATTGTCTGTGACCGCGGCCTGATGGACAACCGCGCCTATATGGATGACGTGGAATTCGCAGGTGTTCTGCAGAAGCTTGGCCGCACGGAGGTCGAACTGCGCGATGGATATGGCGCGATCTTCCATCTGGTGACAGCTGCCAAGGGTGCAGTAGATGTTTACACCACTTCCAATAACGCAGCAAGAACAGAAACCCCTGAAGAAGCTGCTGCGCTCGATGATAAGCTGATTGCTGCCTGGACCGGTCACCCGCACCTGCGCGTGATCGACAACAGTACAGATTTCCAGAAAAAGCTGCAGCGCCTGATTGCAGAAATCGCTTCTTTCCTGGGCGAACCGGAGCCCCTTGAGATCGAACGGAAGTATCTGATCCGCTTTCCGGACCTTGCATGGCTTGAGACCAACCCGACCTGCCGGAAGGTTGAGATCGTCCAGACCTATCTCATCGCTCCGGAAGGGATTGAACGAAGGGTTCGTCAGCGTGGATTCTCAGGCAGTTATGTATACTATGAAACAACGAAGAGACCGGTCACGGATCTGAAACGTGTGGAGATTGAGCGCAGTCTCTCGCAGACAGAGTATCTGGATCTTCTGATGGAGGCAGATCCATCCTGTCGTCCGATCCGCAAGACACGCTACTGCCTCACATACGAAAACCAGTATTTTGAGATCGATCTGTACCCCTTCTGGGACGATCAGGCCATCGTGGAAATCGAGCTGCAGAGCGAAACAACCCCGGTTCTGTTCCCAAAAGAACTGGAAGTCATCCGGGAAGTTACCGATGACCCGGCATTTAAAAATGCAGCACTCGCGCGCATCTGATTGTAACACACAGTGCTTCTGCACA
>CACZQN010000029.1 GCA_902783375.1 uncultured Lachnospiraceae bacterium
AGTACCGTCTCGTTCTCATGCCCGCCTTTGGCGGGCATTTCCAATCGAGACTGCTCAGAAAGGAGCAGTTTCCTATTCAACAAAAAAGGCTGCCGCCTCCGCAATGATTCCTCCTGAATCATTCACGAATGCGACAGCCTTTGCTGATCGGCTCTTTTTCTTTTGTTTCCCCCGGAGACGCCAGATTCGCTTTTCTCTTTCCGGTGTCCCGGAGGAGAAAAGCGAATCTTATCATCTCTACAAGGACTGGGCGCAAGGGGGCTCGAACCCCTGACCTCCCGCGTGTGAGGCGGACGCTCTCCCGGCTGAGCTATACTCCCGTGTTCTTGGACAAACTATACTATACCACGTTTTTTACGAAATGACAAGGGTTATGGTGAAAAAAGGTTGGGGCTGCTTACTTCTCCAGGAGCCACTTCCGATAGGCGTCCGGTGAGCTTCCGTAGGTTGCTTTGAAATGTCTGCCGAAGTAGGCGTAGTCTGTGTAGCCGACGGCCTGGGCGATATCTGTGAGGGCGTATGCCGGATCCCGCATGAGCCTGACGGCGCGGTGCAGACGGATGCGCCGGAGGAATCCGACGATCGTCTCTCCGACGGCTTTCCGGAACACCTCGGAGAGGTACGTCTCGGAGATGTAGAACTCGTTCGCAAGATCCCGAAGATGGAATTCCTCCTCCAGGTGCCGGTAGAGATAGTATTCGATCTTTGCAATGAAGTAAGGATCCTTGCCGAAGCTGGTGTAGTCGATATACGTAAATCCTCCCTCGAGGGATGCGATCGCCGAGGAGATGAGAAGGCGGACAACCTCCTGCTTCTGCTCGGATTCGCCTGCCTGCACTCCGGACGGAGCGGACGTCCTGCCACCCGTCTGTACTCCCGACTGGATAAGGCTCTGCGCGGCCTGGAGCGGCATGCTCACGCCGAAGCCATCGCACATTGCGGCCGGTGCTTCTTCTGTCAGCATGCCGGCATAACTGCCGATCCGGACCGGCAGGGATTTCGCGCCCTTCTGCAGTATATCGTCCCATTCCGGGCGGTCCCGCAGGGCGAGCCAGATGTTGTACCATCTGGTTGTTTCCTGTGGAAATTCCGGATTCTCCGGGTCGATCAGGTATTCTTCCGGTACATCTTCCCTGCCTGTGTTCTCTTCTTTCTCTTCCTTCTCTGCAAGCTCCTGCAAATTGCGGAGGAAAAGATTCAGGGTCGCCACCACCTCGGATTCCTCGGTCGGCTTCAGGATGTAATTCACCGCCTCAACCCGAATCGCCTCACGGGCCATTTCAAAATCAGAATATGCACTGATGACTGCGCACTGAATCCCCGGATAAGCAGCCCGCAGCTGCCGGATCAAGTCGATGCCCGTCATATCCGGCATGCGGATATCGGAGATCACCGCATCCGGCCGGAACTTCTCTGCCGCCGCCAGCGCTGCCGCGCCACAGTCGCACGTCGCGACCACTTCGAACTGAAACTGGCTGTAATCGACAATCTCCGACAGCCCGATCAGTGCCCACGGCTCATCATCCACCAGCATAATCTTATAAGGTTCCATCGAAATTCCCTCTCGGCCTCCCGGCAAATCCCCTGCAATCGCACCATTTATCGTCTATGATTCAGACTATATTGCATCTTACCTTGAATGGAGAAAGATTGCAAGTAAAGCAAGTAAAAAAGCTTCTGGTGGGATCCCTTTCAGGATCCTTCCAGAAGCTTTCTATCACACTCTCTTGACCGCCAGGCAGCGAATGGCGTTCAGTACGCAGAGCACCATCACGCCGACGTCTGCGAAGATCGCCAGCCACATGTTGGCGATGCCGAGGGCACCGAGGAGCAGGCACAGCAATTTGACGCCGATGGCAAACCAGATGTTCTCGTAGACGATACGGATGCACTTTCTGGCGATCCGGATCGCTTTCGCGATCTTCAACGGGTCGTCGTCCATCAGCACAACATCCGCTGCCTCGATCGCCGCGTCACTGCCGAGTGCTCCCATCGCGATCCCGATATCCGCGCGGGCCAGCACCGGCGCATCATTGATACCATCACCGACGAAGGCAAGCGCCTCACCGCCGGCTGCTCCAAGCAGCTGCTCGACGTGCGACACTTTGTCCGCCGGCATCAGGCCGGCATAGACTTCGTCCACACCGATCTCACTAGCCACATATTCGGCAACCGGCTTCACGTCGCCGGTCAGCATCACCGTCTTTGCCACGCCCGCCATCTTCAGGGCTGTTACCGCATCCTTCGCGGTCTCTTTCAGTTCGTCTGCAATCAGGATGCTTCCTGCAAATGCGCCATCGACAGCGACATAGATGGTTGTGCCTGCGCCGGATTCCACCGCCGGGATATCCGCCGCACCGTCCGTGATCTCATTCATGAGCATATGATTCCCGACAGCCACGGATCTTCCATCAACCCGTGCGGTAACACCACGCCCGGCGATTTCCATAACATCAGAGATCTCGTCGGCTGTTTCCGCCTGCACTGCCTGGCTCTCGTCAAGGTCCTTCTGCAGTTCTTTCTCAGCCCGCCGCAGGCTCTCTGCGATCGGGTGGGTCGAATAGCTCTCCGCTGCCGCTGCCAGATGAAGCAGTTCTCGCTCTGAGAACCCGGCCTTTCCATCACTGCCTGTGCTTTCAGCCTTCTGTCCGGCCGTTCCTTTACCGCCTGTGCTTTCAGCCTTCCGTTCGGCCGGCCGCACTTCCACGACTTCAAAGTTTCCCTTTGTCATCGTCCCTGTTTTATCAAATACCACGGTCCTCACCGAGGCCAGGGTTTCCATATAGTTCGATCCCTTGATCAGGATGCCTTCGCGGCTCGCGCCGCCGATCCCGCCGAAGAACGACAGCGGAATGCTGACGACAATCGCGCATGGACAGCTGATGACCAGGAAGGTCAGTGCGCGGTAAATCCAGTCGCTCCACATCGGGCTCATGCCGAGCACCAGCCGCACGAGGGGCGGCAACACCGCCAGCGCCAGCGCACTGTAGCAGACCGCCGGCGTATACACACGGGCAAATTTCGTGATGAACTGCTCCGAACGCGCCTTGCGGGAAGTCGCATTTTCCACCAGATCCAGGATCTTCGAAGCGGTCGACTCGTCGAATTCGCAGGTCGTCTCGATCTGCAGGAGGCCGGACAGGTTCACCGAACCGCTGATCACACTGCTCCCGACGCCGACATGCACCGGCACGCTCTCGCCGGTCAGGGCACTGGTGTCCACCGACGACTCACCGTCAACGACATTTCCATCAATCGGCACCTTCTCGCCCGGCTGCACATAGATCACGGTCCCGATCTCAACATCATCCGGGTCGACCTTGACAAGCTCCCCGTCCTCCATCACATTTGCATAATCCGGACGGATATCCATGAGCGCGGAGATGTTCTGCCGGCTCTTGCCGACGGCGTAGCTCTGGAACAGCTCGCCAATCTGGTAGAACCACATGACCGCGACGCCTTCGGTGTACTCGCCGAGCACCATCGCACCGATCGTCGCAATCCCCATCAGGAAATGCTCGTCAAATACCTGCCGGTTCAGGATTCCCTTCACCGCCTTCCGCAGGATATCGCAGCCCACGATCAGATACGGGATCAGGAACAGACAGAAGCGCACCACCGGATAAATGGACGCCGGCACCCACCGCTCGAGCGGCAGCAGCACCAGCAGCGCCATGATCACACCTGCCAG
This sequence comes from uncultured Lachnospiraceae bacterium, assembly GCA_902783375.1. Lineage (GTDB taxonomy): Bacteria > Bacillota > Clostridia > Lachnospirales > Lachnospiraceae > Catonella. The sequence goes on from CACZQN010000029.1 coordinate 3,692, forward strand.
AATCACACGCACCAGCAGGTTCTTTTGTTTCTTGGACATGAGAAATAAACCTCTTTTCTCACAGAGTTCAGGCACGCCGGCTTACAGCCCTTGCGTTACCTTTCTTACAGGAAGATCTCGCAGTCATCCTCGACCTTCTTGCAGTTCGCGAGCACCTGCTGCATCACAGCATCGACATCCGCACCTTCCTCGAAGGTCACCTTCATCTTCAGCGCCATGAAATTCACGGAAGCATCCGCCACACCCAGCGTCTTCTTCGTCGCCTCTTCCATCTTATTCGCACAATTCGCACAATCAACATCGATCTTGTAAGTCTTCTTCATACTCTTACTCCTCAACGTGTTCTCTTCCCTGATTGATGATCGTCCGCACGTGATCATCGGCCAGGAAATAGATGACCTGCTTGCCTTCTCTTCTGCTGCCGACGAGCTTCGCCTGCTTCAGAATCTTCAACTGGTGGGAGACTGCGGACTGGGTCATCGAGAGTGCCTCCGCCAGGTCGCAGACACAGATCTCTGTCTGGAACAGAGCGAAGAGAATGCGGATTCTCGTCGAATCACCAAATACCTTAAACAGTTCCGCAAGGTCGTACAGTTCATCGACATCAGGCATCTGCTCCTTGAGCTTCTTCACCTTGTCTGTGTGAACTTCCACCACATCACAGTTTTCAACATCCCAGATTGCCATAAGCACCTGCCTTTAAATCTTCTTTGCCAGATCACCGGAAATGGCGGTTCCCCGGCAAAACAAAAATCCTCAAACATATGAGCATTTGTTCATATGTTTGAGGATATATTACTACTCCCTCGCCCGCTTGTCAAGCATGTTATTGATGATTCATTGATCAAAACCATTTCTCGGTCCGGGCGTCATCTTCATGGCTCAGTTTCTCTTAAAAAGATGAAGCCGCCAGCCGGGGAGTCCTCTCAAATCTCTTTTTTCTTATAACACCACTTCTCCCAATGCTTCTTCGTCTGCCACGAGTGTGAAGTCCTTATGCAGCTGCAAGATGGATGCCGGGACGTGTGGGGTAACGGGGCCAAAGAAGGCCTCCTTCAGGATTGCGGCCTTCGACGCGCCGGAAACCACCATGACGACGCGGTCGGCCTGCATGATGTCGCAGATTCCCATCGTGTAGGCGTAGCGCGGCACCTCCGCCTCCGAAGCGAAGAACCGCTTATTTGCCTGAATCGTCGCCTCTGTCAGGGCGACCTTGTGCGTGCCCTTCATAAAGTATTCGCCGGGCTCGTTGAAACCGATGTGCCCGTTCGGCCCGAGGCCGAGCAGCTGCAGATCGATGCCGCCGAGCGATCGGATCAGACCGTCGTAGGCGCTGCAGACATAATCCTCATGGTCATCCGTTCCGTCCGGGATATGTGTATTCTTCGCACAGATGTTGATCCTGCTGAAGAAATGTGTGTCCATGAAATGCCGGTAGCTCTGGGGATGGTCCCCGGCGAGGCCGACGTATTCATCCAGATTCACGGTGTGCACGCGGCTGAAATCGAGGTCTCCCTTCTCATACCATTCAATCAGCTGCTCGTAGACCCCGATCGGGCTCGACCCGGTCGCAAGTCCGAGCACTGAATCCGGATGCAGGATCACCTGCGCCGAGATGATATTTGCAGCCTGACGGCTCATATGCTGGTAATCTTTTGTACGGATGATCTTCATGACAGCCTCCTCCGTCTGGTTGTTTCTTTCATCTTCTCTGCCTTTTGTTCTGTCCTGCAATCATTTCTGAATGAGCTTATTTCTTCATCAATCATCTTCAGTATAGCAATTTCTCAGAAGAATTCCTAGAGTCTCATCCAGCTTTCTTTGCGCCTTTTCCCATTGACAGGCATCTGCTTTCAGAATAAACTGATATCTGTTCAGGGCTGAGATCGCAGCAGAACAAGTCCATATGATACAGAAAGAAAGGGCCAGGGGAGCTATGTTATCTTTTGAAAATGACTACAACACCGGTGCGCATCCGCAGATTCTTGCGCGTTTTCTCGAGACGAATCTCGTGCCGCAGACCGGCTATGGGAATGATGAATATTGTACTTCTGCGAAGGAGAAGATCCGTGCGGCGATCGGAAAGCCGGAGGCGGATATCTTCTTCCTCGTCGGCGGGACACAGACGAATGCCGTCGTGATTTCTTCGTTGCTCATGCCATACCAGGGTGTGATCGCCGCTGATACCGGGCATGTGAGTGTCCATGAGGCCGGCGCCATCGAGCATACCGGGCACAAGGTGCTGGTGATCCCATCATCCAGTAATGCAGCCGCTGATGCCACCGCAAATCCGGCCGGCACGGCCGGCAAGATCGCGCCTGCAGCGCTCCGCGCCTACCTCGAGGCTTACTATGCGGACGGCAATTATGAGCACATGGTCTTCCCGGGGGCGGTCTATATTTCACATCCGACCGAGCTGGGAACCCTCTATACAAAGGCGGAGCTGACGGCGCTCCACGAGATCTGCCGGGAATACAAGATTCCGCTCTTCCTGGATGGGGCAAGACTTGGCTATGGTCTGATGAGCAAGGTCACGGATGTGACCCTCGCCGACATCGCGGAGCTGACCGATGTCTTCTATATCGGCGGTACGAAGGTCGGAGCCATCTGCGGCGAAGCCGTCGTCTTCCCGAACGGAAACATGCCGGCGCATTTCCTGACACATGTCAAGCAGAACGGCGCGCTGCTCGCGAAGGGCCGGCTGCTGGGCATCCAGTTCGACACGCTCTTCACGGATGATCTCTATCTTGCAATCAGCAAAAATGCGATCGACCGCGCGGCAGAGCTCGTTGAGGTGATGGCAAAGCATGGATTTGCCACTCACTCCGATTCCCCGACCAACCAGCAGTTCTTTGCCGTTTCCAATGACATGATGGTCAGGCTGGCTGAGCGTGTTGCTTTCAGTTTCTGGGAGAACCTTGATGCGGACCACACCGTCATCCGGTTCGTGACCAGCTGGGCAACCACGAAAGAGAATATTGAAGAGCTTGATCAGATTCTTGCCGAAATCACCGGCTGATCGTGCAAGTTTTTGCACCCTTTACGGATAAACACCTCATTTCTCCGTAATGAGAGAAAACGGACGTGTCGGATCTGGGGCTCGGATCGGGATGACAGCGAATTACTCAGAATTTTCCAAAACCTCTTTTCAAAATGCATTTCCCGTTGTATAATGAATATACGGGAATTTAAAGAAATGTCACACATCGAGGAGAACTATGGAAGATTTATCTGCACGCATCGCCCCTTATCTGACCCAGGGATCGTCCGGCACCAGAGCAAGCTCCGCTATCTATGCGGATGCGGTACTGATGCAGGATCTTGCCGCGTCACTTGGCGCAGATCTTGCCGGACAGGTTGATCTGGTGGCAGCGCCGGAATCGATGGGATTCATCCTCGGCAGCCGCCTGGCTTCTACACTGGGTGTTGGCTTCCTGCCGATGAAGCGTGGCGGCAACTCCCGGGAGCGCGGCCGCGTCCGTACTTCTTCTTATATTGATCACCGGGATCAGGTGCAGACCCTCGAGGTCCTGGCAGACCTGATCAAGCCCGGCTGCCGGATCCTGTTCGTCGACGATTGGGTCGGCACCGCCGCAACCGTGCAGGCCGCCATCTCTCTCTTCGAGGACTGCGGCGCCACGGTCACAAAGATCGCCGCCATCGGGGCCACCTACAGCAAGGTCACGGCCGGCATGATCGATTCCGGAATGCTCCGGTACGGGTATCTCGAGAAGAACTGAACAAGTGGGGTATTAGCGCAGCTGGGAGCGCGCCACACTGGCAGTGTGGAGGTCACGGGTTCGAGTCCCGTATACTCCAATGTCATATTAAAACCCCGGCGAAGCGGAAAGCTTCGCCGGGGTTTTCTTGTCTTGTTTGCACTTTCGGGCCTTGCAAGGTCCCTGATCGGGCCTGGTGCTAAGCTTGTTTTCGGAATTATCATGCTTTCCGGGGAGGCTGATATGACTATGAGAGCGAATTTGTTTCTTTCTGGTCAACCACTTTACCCGTCTCCGGCCCCCTGGCAGGGGTCCTGCTATGACTATAAATACCGAAATTGCTTCTGATAGTCATGGTGCATTACCCTTAGCCAAGGAAAAGCTGCATTCCATCGTCATATTCTTTGAATTCGATATGACTTGAATCTCTTTTTTCATACAAACTAGTCATGTCACCCCCACCTGGAAACGGACTGCAATCCCAATCTGGCATGACTATAAGTAGCATTATCCCTTTATCTAGTCGAATCATGACAATTCGACCAACATGGCCATTTCTGCGGTGCGCATAACAGATCCCGCACTTCCAGCTGAGGGCTATCGTCTCACGATAGAACCCGAAAGTGTGACGATTGCTGCCGCCGATGACACTGGTTTTTCGATGCGATCTTATCCGTATCTGCTTACTTCTTTACGCCGATCTCTGCGCTTTCGTTCTCCGCAAAGTAGTGCTGCATCGCATAAAGAAATTTCTCTTCAAATGTATCGATTGCTTTCTGGCTGATGTCGAGGTGCGGCAGCAGCATATCGAAGGCGTGGACATCCGTGTGATAGACATCCACCTCTGCAGGAATCCCTGCTTCCTGCAGGTTCTTGATATAGGCAAGTGTTTCATCGTAAAATGGCTCGCCGTCTCCGACGAAGGTGTATGCCGGCGGCAGGCCAGTGTAGTCCTTCCGCCAGCTCGGCGATGCATAGGCTGAAACCTTTCCTTCCGCCTTGTCGCCGAGATACAGCTTCCAGGCGGCATGGTTCTTGCGGGTGTTCCACACATGCCCGTGATTCTCGATCGAAGAATCCGTGTCAATGTTGCTGAGCATCGGATAGAGCGGCATCTGGAATGCCACGTTCACCTCGCCCTTGTCGTGAGCCAGCATGCAGACCGCGGCAGCCAGGCCGCCTCCTGCGCTCTCGCCGCCCACCATGATCTGATCCTTCCTGACGCCCAGTTCCTCTGCGTGGCGCTTTAGAAATACCAGGACCTTATAGCAGTCCATAATCGCCGCCGGGTACGGTGCCTGCCAGGAAAGGCGGTAGCCCGGGGCGACGACAACACACCCGAACCGCTTCACCAGGTTCATGGCCCGGCTGAAGTAGACCATCTCCTTCATGCCGGTCCTGTATCCGCCCCCGTGGATCCAGAGGATTCCCGGGGCATTGTCTCTTGGTATCGCCGGCGTCAGGATGATGGCGGGAATCTTCCCGATCTGAATTCTTTTTGTTACAACATCCTTATCCGGCACAATCTGTATCATCCTGTTACTGCATTCTCCTTGTTCTATCTGATTCTTTATTTCTTCTGCCCGTAGTAGGCGTTCGGACCGTGCTTGCGCATGAAATGCTTGTTCAGGACGTGGTCCGGTGCCGGTGCTGCTTCCGGGTTCACCTGGCGGGTGAGGATCGCCATCTTCGCGACCTCCTCCAGCACGACGGCATGGTAGACCGCTGCCGCTGCGTCTTTTCCCCAGGTAAATGGCCCGTGGTTCTTGCAGATGACGCCCGGGACATAGACCGGATTCAGGTTTCTTTCATGGAAGGTCTCGATGATTACCGTTCCGGTGTTCTTCTCGTAGTCCTCTTCCACCTCTTCCGGTGTCAGGCTTCTGGTGCACGGTACCGGTCCGTAGAAATAGTCTGCGTGTGTGGTCCCGTAGCATGGGATGTCAAGGCCTGCCTGTGCCCAAGCGACCGCATGGGTGCTGTGGGTGTGCACGATGCCGCCGAGTTCCGGAAATGCCTTGTACAGTTCCAGATGGGTCTTGGTGTCGCTCGACGGATTCAGGGTGCCCTCCACGATCTTTCCGTTCAGATCCAGCACCACCAGATCCTCCGGCTTCAGTTCTTCATACTCGACGCCCGATGGCTTGATGACCACCAGGCCGCTCTCGCGGTCGATCCCGGAGGCATTCCCCCAGGTAAAGGTGACCAGTCCGTGGCGCGGGAGCGCCATATTTGCCTCATATACTTTCTGCTTTAATGCTTCTAACATCTTGATTCCTCCTGATTCTGTTTTCCTGTAACAGTCAAGGCCGCCCCACAACCGACCAGGGGCAGCCTTTCCTCATCCGATCCTTCTCAATGCATCACAGCGGCAGGCTTTCGCATGCTGCCTTTTCTGCAGCAAGCCCGGCCTGATACTTCGCAAGATATGCTGCGAATCCGGCTGCGTCCTCTGCATCCGGTGCAACGGTTCTGCCCTCTGTTCCTGCAAATACTTTGTTCTTCAGATAATCCCCGAGGGATTCTCCCGCCTCTCTGCGGACGCGGTAAGCGGCAAGGATTGCCATGCCCCACGGGCCGCCCTCTCCGGCTGTCTTCATGACCGTCACCGGGGTACCGAGTGCACCGGCAAGCAGCTTCTCGCTGGTTCCTTCGGTCTTGAAGAATCCGCCGTGGCCGGTGATCCGGTCAAGTTCCACATGCTCGGCCGTCAGCAGGCGCATGCCGGAAGCAAGCGCTGCAATCGCACCATAGATCAGGGAACGCGCGACATTTTCAAAGGAATACTTGCTCTCCGGTCCGCGGACCACCATCGGCCGTCCTTCCACGAGGCCGACAACCGGCTCACCGGAATAATCGTTGTAGTTGATCACGCCGCTGCAGTCCGGATCTCCCGCCATCGCCGCATGGAACAGGGTCTCATACAGCTTGCCCTGCGGGATCGCCGCGGCAGCCTCTGCGCCGAGCAGACGGACGAGGAACCCGCGGTACATCTCGACCCAGGCATTCAGGTCGCTGGTGCAGTTGTTGCAGTGCACCATGGCAACCGGCAGGCCGTCCGGCGTCGTCACCATATCCAGTTCCGGATACATCTTCGAGAGCGGACGCTCCAGCACTGCCATCGAGAAGATCGACGTCCCGGCGGAAACATTCCCGGTGCGCGGCAGCGTGCTGTTGGTGGCCGCCATGCCGGTGCCCGCATCGCCTTCTGCCGGCGCCATCGGGACGCCTGCTTCAAGCGCTCCCGTCGGATCCAGCAGATTCGCCCCTTCTTCTGTCAGGGTTCCTGCATCCTCGCCGGCAGAGAGCACCTTCGGCAGGATCGCGCGGAGCTCCCATGCGGAAGCTGCTCCTTCCGGAGCCCATCCGTTCGCTGCAAAATGCGCATTCTTCTTCTCTTCGAAGATGGCCAGCATCTTTTCATCAAAATCACCTGTCGCGGAGTCGATCGGGAACATCCCGGAAGCCTCGCCGACGCCCATGACCTTCTCGCCGGTCAGCTGCCAGTGAATGTAGCCAGCCAGGGTCGTCAGGTACGCGATCTGCGGCACATGTTCTTCTTTGTTCAGGATCGCCTGGTACAGATGCGCCACGCTCCAGCGCTGCGGAATATTGAACTGAAATGCTTCCGACAGTTCGGCCGCAGCATCCGCCGTCATGGTATTCCTCCAGGTGCGGAAGCCTGCCAGCTGCTTCCCCTCCGCATCAAACGGAAGATAGCCGTGCATCATCGCGGATACGCCAAGTCCGGCCAGTTTCTTCAGCTCGACACCGTATTTCTCCCGAACATCTGCCACAAGATGCGCATACGCATCCTGGATTCCTGCCCACGCATCCTTCAGTTCATAGGTCCAGATCCCGTTCACCAGCTGGTTCTCCCAGACATGGTCTCCTGTGGCGACCGGATTGTGTGCTTCATCAATCAATACAGCCTTAATGCGGGTTGACCCCAGTTCGATACCGACAACACCCTTGCCTGCTGCAATCTGTTCCGCAACTGTCATCTTCTTTTCCTCTCTTTTCAAAAAATCTGCCCCGGCAAAGGTACTGCCGGGGCTACTGTTATCATCAGCGTGTCATAGCCAGTGCCTTCCTTACGACCGCCATTTCCTGCGGATCGCATAGTCTATTATACAGCCTGACAACCCTTTCTGTAAAGGTGAATTCCACCGGCCACGGTCATCAGAATTCATAGGCATAGGAACCGGCGCCGACTTCTTCCGTTCTTCCGTCCGGCAGCCGGATCTCTGCTGTCGTATTCGCCGGGATCCGGATCTCATAGTGATAGCCGTCTCCTGCCTCGTTCAGCTTCCACGCGGACGCCACCTCGCCGTAGATCGTCTTCTGGGCAGCAGAAAATGCCGTAAAGCTGTCGCTTGTTCCCGGTGTCGGCGGCATCGGCGCAATCACGAACTTCCGGACGCCGTCCTGTCTGATCCCGGCTGCCCCGCCGATGATCCAGTCGATCACACTGCCCGGCGAATAATGATTCAGCGAGCCGTCATTCGCATCATTGGTCGAAGCACCTTCCCAGTTCTCCCAGATGGTGGTCGCACCGCACTTCACCTCATAGAGCCAGGACGGTGCTGCATCATCCATGCCGAACACCTTCCATGCCAGATCCGTGCCTGTGCGGATCGCTTTCTCGTCTTCAAAGACTTCTTCGATAATGTCTGACGGGATCTTACACAGCTCCCACAGGACAAATGGCGTAGAAAGGAAGCCGGTGGAAATATGGTATCCGCGGTTCTTCACGGCTTCTGCCAGCCGCTTCTGCAGTTTCCGCCTCGTCTTCTCATCCTGCGGCAGATCAAAGGCCAGCGGGCGGACCAGCTTTGCCTGCCGGTCCGTATCCGGCAGATCATGTACCAGGAACATGTACTGGTAGGCCGCACGGGCGCCTCTGGAATACTCGGTCCACAGGAAGGCATCCGCTTCCTCCCCGAGTGCCTCCGCCATCTCACCGAGACAGCGCATGGTCAGTGAAAGGTAGGCCGTGCATTCCTCCGGGTGCGGTTCACCCGCCCCGTAATTCTTATCCCGCAGATCCTTCGGCTCGAGCCACTCCCCGAGATGGAGTCCTTTTTCGTAAATATACTGGTTGAACGGATTCGCGGCTGCCGCCTTCTTGTCCTTCAGACCGGTGTGCTTTGTCAGATAGAATCCGAACTTCCGCATCATCGGATAGAAGGCGCGGATCACCTCCACATCTCCGTAGGTCTTCCAGAACCGGTACGGGATCAGAACCAGCGCATCCGCCCATCCGGCGGAAATACCGGAATTGTCATACATCAGATCCATGCCGGAATACGGTACCACGGCAGGGATCGCGCCGTCTTTCTTCTGTCCGTCCGACAGATCCTGCAGATATTTTCTGTAAAATGCAGGAATCTCCATCAGTCTGGCTGCGCTCTCAAAGAAGATCTGCGCATCCCCGGTCCATCCGAGCCGCTCGCGGGTCGGACAGTCGGTCGGCACATCTGCAAAGTTCCCCTTCATGGACCATGTGATGTTCTGGACCAGGCGGTCAAGCCGCGGATCGGAACTCGAAAATGTCAGTGTCTCCGCAAGATCGGAGTACACGGCGATGGCCCGGTAGTCCTCCGGCCGGATCTCGCCGAGTCCTTCGATCAGCGCATAGCGGAACCCGCTGATGGCAAAGCGCATCTGATAGGTATCCACGCCGCCTGACAGCGTGAGGTTCACTTCCTGCATCGGTGTCAGCTGCTTCTTTCCCGGCATCTTGTCGCTCTGGCCGAGCATGATCGGGATGGACATCGCTCTGCCCCACTCCCCGACCGGCTTGGTCAGCTGAAAATTCTTCTGTGTGAATTCTCCGTCCTGATCCAGGGTTTCTCCAAGCTGGATACGCACCTTCTGGCCGACATAGCCCCGGAAGGTACCGGCAAAGAAACCGGCGATGTTCTGTCCGAAATCGAGGACCTGCACGCCGGAAGGCGTGGTCACCAGTGTCGGCGTGAACACCTCATGCTCTGTCACCGGCACATTGAACGAAGATACAATCTGTGCCTCCGGCGCCTTCACCACCCTGGCTTTGCCGCCGTAGGTGAAGGTCCTGCCGCAGTCGACCACTTCCCCGTCTTTCAGATCGGCGTAGCGGACCGGTCCGTCATTGCTCCAGGACCAGGTCCCGTTCGTCGCAATGGTTCTGCTGATGCCGTCTGCAAATGTCAGCTCGAGCCTTGCCAGCACCTTGGTCTCCCGGCCGTAGACTGCCGGCTGCCCGAAGGCGCCGAGGGATCCGCGGTACCATCCGTCTGCAAGCTCGATGGTGATTTCATGTCTCTTCTCCGGATGCGCGAGCAGCAGGTCTGTCACATCATAAGCCTGGTACTGCAGCCGCTTCCGGTAATCTGTCGACCCCGGGGCCAGCACGAAGTTCCCGACGCGCGTCCCGTCGATCGCCGCCTCATAGATGCCGCAGGCCGTGATGTACAGCCGCGCTTTCAGAATCTCTTCCTCAACCACAAACCGCTTCCGGAAGCCATCGGCCGGATACCGCTCCCCGCGCTTTGGGATATAATTCCCACTGATCCAGGAGACGGCTTCGTCATTTTCACTGACGCTATTCTCAAATGAGACGCCCCAATCGGCCTGTTCTGCGAGACCGGCCTCAAAGAAGGTCTCCTCGCTCCACTCTCCCGGCACATCCTGCTCATCCCAGAGCATGACCTTCCAGGTCACCCGGTCCCTGCTCCGGATCTGTTCTCCGCCGAGGCGGATCAGGTTCATCTCTGCCGAATAGACCTTCCCGGAATCCCATAGCGATTCACCGTTCTTCTGGCTGACGATCCGGTACGCTGTCTGGCGCACGCCGCCTTCACACTGCCACGACACCCGTGGGTGCGGCAGGTCCATCGTCATCGGCCTGTCGAGATATTCTGTCCGTAAATGTATTGCTTTCATTGTGTCCACCCGTATCGTACTGCATTAAGCCAGGATCGGCAGTGTCTCTGTCACTTCACCATCTTTCCCGCGGACCGTCAGCTTGACTTCGCCGCTCTCTCCGGCGCGGATGATGGCCTGGCTTCTACCATAATATGTTGTATATTTCCCTGTCTGGAACGCTTCTTCGGTCCGCGGATTCGCACTGCCGAATCCAAGCAGTTCCCCGCCTGTCACCGTCACCTGCAGCGTCTCATCCGCGTTCGACTCCACGATTCCGTCAGTCCCGCGCATGGAGATATCCACGTACAGGATCTCGCCCGGCTTTGCGCTCTTTGCGACATCTTTCTCTCCGCGGACAGCTGTCTCATAGCCTCTCCCATTGCCCGCGAGAACTGGATTCATCGCATTTTCCTCAAAACGGATCACCGGCCGCGCGCCACCCTCTGTGGTGGTCAGGGTCGTCCGGCTGACTTCCTTGCCCATCGCATTATAAGCAATGGCGGTCAGCGTCCCCGGTGTGTATGCAACCGTGAAGGTCGCTTTCTTCTCTTTCAGCTTCTTTCTCGGGAAGATCTGCCCGTTCAGCTCCAGGCCGACCTCCAGCGCATCCGAATAGACTTCAACCACGGCCTTGGCGCCTGCGCATCCGCTCCAGCTCCAGGACGGAAGTCCGTTGGTTCCGCGCCAGATCGCCTTCGCCGGTTTCTTTCTTCCGTGGTTGATCGGCTGCACGGAGATTCTCGGTGCGTTCACGGCTCCCCACGCAGCCTGCGCCAGGAACACTTCTCCGTTCGGATTCCCCAGGATGTCAAATGCCCCTGCGTCTGCGAGCAGCCATGGGTATGGCTTGTCAAATCCCTTCGCGTCATCGGTATAGCCCCAGGCACCGATGCCGACCTCGCCGATGTAGTCCCATGCTGTCCACATGAAATCTCCTGCGAGGTATGGGAGTGTCTTGACCATCTCCCAGTTCTTTGCGATATCCTGCGGGAAGGTCTCGGATCCGACGATCAGACGGTTCGGATGAAGCTTTCCTTCGCCCTTATAGCGACCGCTTGCATAGTTGTAGCCGGCCACATCCAGGGCATCGAGTGCAGGCGTCGTCACCAGATCGGTCTTCTTGCCATTTGCAGCCTTATTCATCCCGGTGCCGACGATGCTGGTCATGAAATTGAACAGGGTGGAGTTCATGCCGGATGTCTTGCCGGCATCGGACTCACGCCCGCCTTCTTCTTTGTAAATGCCCTTCCCCTTTGCGGAAGAGGACATGATCATCAGGTTAAAGCCGCCGGTCACCAGTCTGGACGGATCGATCTCATGCAGCAGGGCAACCATCTCCCGCTCTGCCTCGATTCCGCCCGGCTTCACCGGCTCGGAGACTTCATTGCCAATCGAATACAGGATCACGCTCGGGTGGTTATAGTCCTTGGCAACCATCTCCCGCAGGTCATCCAGGTAGTGGTCTCTCCACTCCCCTGCATAGTCATACTTCGACTTGTGGGAGAACCACATATCCCAGCTCTCGTCCATGACATAGACGCCCAGCGCATCGCAGGCATCAAGCAGGGCACGGGAGGCCGGATTATGCGCAGAGCGGATCGCGTTGAAGCCGTTGGCCTTCAGGATCCGCACACGGCGCCACTCACTCTCATCATAGGTTGCCGCACCGACAATGCCATTGTCCGCATGGATACAACCGCCCTTTAAGAGAATCTTCTTGCCATTCACATAGATTCCACGGGCATCCTTTGTGATCTTCCGGATGCCGAACTTTGTCTCGGCACAGTCGACTGCAGCTGTCGCCCCGGCAGTGGTCCCTTCGGATGCGGTGGCTTCCGCAGGAATCAGCTCTGCCCGCAGGGTGTACAGGACCGGTGTGTCCTCACTCCAGAGCTTTGCCTTCTCGACCGCTATCTTTGCGGTAAAGTGCTTTGCTGTCCCGACAGCCTCGATCTGCTCCGGTGCCTTCTCAGCCGCCGCAGCGATGGCACCGTCTGCATCGAGAACGGTGAACCGCACGCCGTACGCTCCACTTCCGGAGACCTCATCGAGAAGCAGCTCCGCCTCGATCTCCGTCGTTCCGGCACCGGCTTCCAGTGTCCGGACCCACAGTGCCTGCGGGCGGATCACTGCCTTCTTCCCGATATAGAGCCAGACCGGTCTCGTGATCCCGGCCCCGGAGTACCATCTGGAATCCGGCTGATTCATATTTTCACAGTCAACCGTGATCTCGTTATGCCCTTCCTTGACCGCGCCGGTCGCGTCCACGAGAAATGTCCCGTAGCCGTAGGCGTGTCTGCCGACGATCCTGCCGTTCACGGCAACAACCGCATTCTTATAAACTGCTTCGAATTCAAAGAGAACCGTTCCCTCTGCTTCTTCCTTTGTCAAAGTAAACGCTTTCTCATAGCGGTATTTCCCACTATGAAAATACGCTCCGGCACTTCCGCTCGGTGCGTCAGCACTTCTGCCCTCCACCAGCATCGCATCATGCGGCAGTGTCACCTGAACAGGCAGACCTTCCTTCTCCGTCAGAAACAGCCAGTCCTTACAGAAATCTCTCCGTTCCATCGCTTTCTATTCCTTTCCGTTCGATATACTTACTTCTCCATTCCGGATCTTTACTGACATCTATGAAAGTGTATGCTCATCTGATAAGTATACACGATTTTATTCTTCTTTTGAATCCTCAATATATCGGAATCTGTTGAATTTATGGAGTTTTTAGATTCTGCCACGGGCTCTTCCGGTCTCTTCTGCCCCGGGCTCTTCTGCCACGCTTCTGCGGGAATTCCCCGGAATCGCTTCCCTTCCTCGTCGTACACCGCATTCCCCAGGATATCCCGGAAATAGCGCCAGTCGTTGTGGCTGCCGGCTGTGCCTGCTCCGTATCCATAGCGGCTGCCCTGATGGCAGAGTGGCACATCATACCCGAGGCCCCGGTAGAATTGCTCCACCTGGTGCAGCCACTCATGCACGTAGATCTGCTCCGGATGGGGATTCCAGCGGGATTCCGTCAGATACCAGTAATCTTTGTCCCAGTCAAGGAACTTCACAAAGGAATATCCCGCACCGCCACACTTCACCGACGGCCCGATCCCGAGCCCCCAGTAATCATGTCCCCAGGACGGATCCATGCGCGCCAGGACGATGATGGAATCGTAGAAGTCATCTTCCCTCTCCAGTACCTGCCATGCATCTTCCGGAGCAATCCAGTAACTGTCGTTGATTCTGCTGAGGGAAGTGACCGTCTCTTCCAGATCCCGGACCGTCACTTCCAGATCGACCGCCCCACCTACGCTTTCTTCAACAAACCGTTCAAAGCGCTCTGCCATCTCCAGAGACTTTGCATAGTCCTCTTCTTTCATGCAGGACTCTTTTCCCTTATAAGAGATCGTTCCCGCATGCAGCCAGAGAACCCGCCAGACCGGGGTTACCTCCTCCTGCGCCATTTCCTTCTGCTTGAGACCCGCGGCACCCGCCGGCACCGCTGCCGGCACGGTTATGAAGGTCTGCAGCAGGATGAACAGTACAATAGTTACTTCTCTTGCCTTCCAGATCTTCTTTTTCATAGCAGCCTCCTTTGTCCAGAACATATGTTCTTCTTCCATTATAGGGGCATGGTTCTGAAAAAGGTCGCTTCGGAAACGACAATTCAAGTGCTGAAGTCATTGATTCCGTATCCAGCGCGCATCTGGGCGCATCATGGATGGCCCACAAGTATGTCAATATCATACTTTGTTGTCTTGAATCTTAACTTCCGGTGAGGGTTAACACTCAAATGAATTGAAAGCTTGAAAAAGCCCGGAAAATCAACATTCCTATTGATTTTCCGG
>CACZQN010000030.1 GCA_902783375.1 uncultured Lachnospiraceae bacterium
AAAAGCCAGAGCCTGAAAAACAGAAATTTCTCATGATTATAAAAGACTTTTTCGTTCATTCTGGTCATGCAGGTTCTCTTTTTTCTCTCATGAAAGTTCGATTCTGCATGACTATTGCAAAGTTTTTTTGTTCCTATAGTCAAGCCGCCCCCGGAAAAGAATGAACAAACCGCTTCCATCAAGAAATAATCATAGAGCAATCCGCAGCCACCCTGCAAATCAGAAAAGGCCCGGGGCAGCGTGCCCCGGGCCCCATATGATTCAAGTCGTGATCTTTACTTCTTTCCCATCAGCCATCCCTTGATGTCAGAGACGCCGCGGTACTTCTCAAAGGAGTCGCCCTCGACCAGGACCAGTGTCGGTGCCTGGCGGACGCCGAACTTCGCGACCAGATCCTTCTCTTCGTTCGCGTTCATCTCGGTGTAGGCGATGCCGGCCTTATCAAGCAGAGCCTTGGCAGCCTTGCAGTTCGGGCAGGTCGGTGTCTTGAAGAAAAGAACGTTTGCATCGGTAGCGGTCGGAACGCTGACCGGCTCATCCTTTGCCGGAGCAGCTGCCACGACCGGCTTCTCCGGTACGATCACATTCACATTCGCTGCAGCAGTTTCCTTGACCACGACGTTCGAATCCGGCATGGTCTCCGGTGTCAGCATGGTCCAGTCATCAGCCGGTGCCGGATTCGGGCCGGTGTGACGAAGCACGGAATGGCCGATGTTGTAAACCTTTCTGTCCTTGTACTCCTGTGCCTTACCATCGTTCCAGTTCTGGACCGGACGATAGTAACCGGTGATGCGGCTGTAGACCTCGGTCTTCTGTCCGCAGTACGGGCAGGTGAACTGCTCGCCGGTGAGATATCCGTGATCCTTACAGACAGAGTAAGTCGGGGACATCGTGTAGTACGGCAGCTTGTAGTTCTCGGCAATCTTGCGGACCAGGTTCGCAGCAGCCTTCCAATCCGGCAGCTTCTCGCCGAGGAACGCATGGAATACAGTTCCGGAAGTATAAAGTGTCTGCAGGTCATCCTGGATATCCAGTGCCGAGAACACATCCTCTGTGTAGCCGACCGGCAGGTGAGAGGAATTGGTGTAGTACGGTGTGCCGTTCATATTGGCAGTGATGATATCCGGGAACTCTTCCTTATCATGCTTTGCAAAACGATAGGTGGTGGACTCTGCCGGTGTCGCCTCCAGGTTGTAGAGATCTCCGTAGAGCTCCTGGTAGTCGGAGAGACGCTCTCTCATGTGATTCAGGACATCACGGGTGAAGCGCTGGGTTCTCTCATCTGTCAGATCCGCGCGCAGCCACTTTGCATTCAGACCAACTTCGTTCATACCGATCAGGCCGATGGTCGAGAAGTGGTTGTTAAATGTCCCGAGATATCTCTTTGTATATGGATACAGACCCATATCGAGCAGCTGGGTGATGACCGTTCTCTTGGTCTTCAGGCTTCTTGCTGCGATATCCATCAGGTTATCCAGTCTCTCATAGAAGTCCTTCTCATCCGCTGCAAGGTACGCGATCCGCGGCATATTGATCGTGACGACACCGATGGAACCGGTGGACTCGCCGGAACCGAAGAAACCGCCGGACTTCTTGCGGAGCTCTCTGAGATCCAGTCTCAGACGGCAGCACATGGAGCGGACATCGCTCGGCTCCATATCGGAGTTGATATAGTTCGAGAAATACGGTGTGCCGTACTTCGCGGTCATCTCAAACAGAAGCTTGTTGTTCTCGGTCTCGCTCCAGTCGAAATCCTTTGTGATGGAGTAGGTCGGGATCGGATACTGGAAGCCACGGCCATTGGCATCACCCTCGATCATGATCTCGATAAATGCCTTGTTGACCATGTCCATTTCCTTCTGGCAGTCGCCGTAAGTGAAATCGAGTTCCTTACCGCCGACGATCGCCTGCAGGTTCTTCAGATCGTTCGGAACTACCCAGTCCAGGGTGATGTTCGAGAACGGAGCCTGTGTGCCCCAGCGGCTCGGTGTATTCACACCGTAGACGAAGGACTGGATGCACTGCTTGACTTCCTTCTGGCTCAGGTTGTCGACCTTGACAAACGGAGCAAGATAGGTATCAAACGAAGAAAATGCCTGTGCGCCTGCCCACTCGTTCTGCATGATCCCGAGGAAGTTGACCATCTGGTTGCAGAGGGTGGAAAGATGCGATGCCGGTGAAGAGGTGATCTTGCCCGGTACGCCGCCAAGACCTTCCTGGATCAGCTGCTTCAGGCTCCAGCCTGCGCAGTAGCCGGTCAGCATGGAGAGGTCATGCAGATGGATGGCTGCAGATCTGTGTGCTTCTGCAATCTCATCATCATAGACCTCGGACAGCCAGTAGTTGGCCGTGATGGCACCGGAGTTCGAGAGAATCAGACCGCCGACCGAATAGGTCACGGTGGAATTCTCCTTCACGCGCCAGTCGTTGATCTTCAGATAGTTATCTACAAGATCTTTATAGTTCAGAAGTGCGGAGTTGACATTTCTGACCTTCTCACGCTGTCTGCGGTAAAGGATATAAGCCTTTGCCACATCTGCGTAGCCGGCCTCGGAGAGCACCTTCTCGACGCTGTCCTGAATCTGCTCGACTGTAATCTTGTCATCCGCAATCTTGCTCTCAAAATCGGATGTCACCCGCAGTGCGATCATATCGATCACGGTCGGATGATACTGCTTGTTGCAGGCCTCAAAGGCCTTGGTGATCGCGGCGCTGATCTTCGACACATCAAAATCGACGACCTGGCCGTCACGCTTCACTACCTGGTACATAACCTTCTCCTCCTGCCGGCTTCCCGGCGAAACACGAACTACTGAAACAACATCCCCTTTTTCTATCCACAAGCACGGTGATTCCAACGTCATCACCACACGCTCAAGCGAAAAAAAGTGTCCACGTCAAAGATCAACGGAACACTTTAATAGTAGCACTGGTAAAAAATCCTGTCAATATCTAGTGCTGTCTTTTTTCATTTTTTCTATATCTTGTGGTTGTGGGCACAATATCTGGTTTCGCCGGTTCAGACAAGAAAACTCATTCATAATGCAGACAATACCGAGACAGAACCGGGCAGGAGTCCTGATTCGTCCGAATTGTCAGTCAACATCTGTCATCTGCCTGTCCGGACTTCTGCCCCGGCGACGATGTTCCCCTCGTCAGTCCACGCCGCGGATCTGCACATCCGGAATCCATTCCCGGGCGATGGCCGCATAAGCTTCCAGCTCCTCCTTCGACGGTGCGGACAGATTCCCGAAGGGCACCGAATCCCTGTCAGTGAAGCACTGCAGGAAATAGCGCTTCGCACCGGCGATCCAGGGCCCGATCTTCCGGAAATCCTCTGCTTCGTGGAACTCGGCAACGACCGTCGTGCGGAATTCATAATCCACCTTCCCCTGCATGAGCAGGCGGATGCTCTCCTCGACCGGCGCCAGGTCCAAAGTCTCAAGCCCCGCTGTCACGGCGTATTTCTCAGGCGCATTCTTGATATCCATCGCCACGTAGTCCGCAAGGCCCTGCTCGAGAATCTGCTGCAGCAGCGCCGGATGGTAGCCATTCGTGTCAAGCTTCACCGAGAATCCCATCTCCCGGATCTTCCGCATCAGCTCCGGCAGATCCTTATGCAGGCAGGGCTCTCCACCCGTAAAGGCCACCCCGTCAAGCAACCCGTGCCGCTTTTCAAGGAACTTCAGCAGTTCTGCATCGTCCATGATGGGTTCAGCTGTCCCGTCCACCAGTTCATAATTATGACAGAACGGACAGCGGAAATCGCAGCCGCCCAGGAACACCGTGCAGGCAACATGTCCTGGAAAATCCAGGAGCGTCATTTTCTGTAAACCATGTATTTTCATCTGACACACTCTCATTTCGTCGTTTTTTATAAATGATCTGGCAGCAGCCACTCGTGCAGTCCGCACTCCTGCAGCATGCTGCAGTTCCCTCTCAGTTCACCCCTGCCAGGATGTGCAGGTTCCGGATCCCGGCATCTTCAATCCCGTCATTGACAGAATAGGCATGCTTCTCCAGGTCCCCGCAGTCTGCCTTCGTCAGGCCCTGATCCAGCAGTTCGTCGATGACATCCGCGGCGATGCCTTCCATCACATCATACTTGGATTCCGCCTGCTCCTCCGCATTATCGGTGGTGATCAGATATTCGCACAGCTCCGCCAGCAACGAAAGCTTCGGCAGGGCACGCATCGTGCGGAAGCTCCATTTGTAGTAGGGCTCATAGACCTGGTTCAGCAGAAAGACGGTCTGCATGGTACTCTTGACAAATTCCGCGGCAGCAAGTGCGGCCGCTCCTGTCTCTCCGTGCGCCAGGCAGCGTGTGTAGTTGTACTGCCCCGACTGTGCCATCAGAAGAAGGTTCCCGGCCAGACGCTTTCTCCGGATGTCCGCCGGATACGTGGAGAGCCGTTCCCGGATCCCGCTCACCTCGCCAGGTCCGTCATAGAACATCTTCCCGTTCGTGATCTCCGCAAGCATGGACTCCGGCATCGTCAGCCACTGCGTGGCCGTCAGATAGCCATCCTCCGTCCCGATCTTCTCTCTGAAGAATTCGCTCGTCCGGAAGACGCCATGTCTCGGCCCGCCGACCGGCTGCATCTTTGGCTTTGTAAAGCCCATGTACTCCTTTGGCAGCTTCGCATACGCCCTCTCCAGCAGAAATTCCTGCCTTCTGTCGACGATATCCTCTCCCGGAAGGAAGATGCAGAAACCCGGTTCAAAGTCATGATCCCTTGAAACTTCATCATCAAATCCGAAGCACTCCGAACCGCTCCCGAACAGCCCCACCGCCAGCTGCGGCAGCAGCTCCGGGAACTGCTCTCGTAGCATCGGCTCCCCGAACTCTCTATAATAACTTTCCGATAACTCCAGTCCTGTCACACCGCTCTCCATTCCATTTCCCGGCCTACACGTTCTGCACGTGATAGACCACCTCTTTCTCTGGTTGTTCTCATCAGTTTTCCGCGTAGATCTTCTCCGCCAGCGCCTGCAGTTCTTCCGCCACGGCAAAATAACCATAATACGAGAAGGTCGGAACGCATTTCTCACAAACAAATGCATAGTAGCCGTTTCTCGGCAGCGACGGTGTCTCGAGCAGATCTGCGGCCCGGTCTACCAGTTCATAGATCCGGTTTTCTCCGGCCTCCAGCCCCTGCTCCGCCTCCACCGCATTTGCAATATTGAGGCAGGTGATGGCCTGCTCCAGCTCCCCGTTCGGAACCTTCGCCATCTGCGCCATTGCCAGATCATAGAGCTCGTATGCCTTCGCAAAGAGCCCCGGATCCTTTCCGGCAAGCGAGATGCAGGTCAGGGCCATGTTGTTGTAAAGACCGCCCAGCAGCTCCGGCTGCGTCATCAGACTGTTCTCGTAGCATTTCCTCGCCTCTTCGAAATAAGTGAGCGCACGCTCATCCTCACCGAAGGCATTGCAGGCAGTCGCAACATTCACGTAGGTCGTCCCCGCACTGATCGACCCCTGATATTCCAGGACATCCAGCAGCCGCAGCGCCTCCTTCGCATGCAGAAACGCCTGCTCCTTATTTCCCGTCTTCCGGAAATGCCCGACGAGCTCATTCTCCACCATCAGCTGGCCCCGCTCATCATGGCCAAGCTTTGCCTCTTCCAGCCAATAGAGCAGATGCCGCTCCGCACCGGCATAATCCCTCCGGCTCATATAGTCATTCATCTTTTCGATGATCCGCTGCTGCGGGACCGGCTTCACATCCGCCGTCACACCATACGGTTCCTCGCAGAGCACGCAGCGCGGCTCTACGTAATCTTCCTTCAGAAGTTCTCTGTGATTCTGATCTGCCATCTGTTCATCTCCACTGGTTCGAATATCCAAAAAGTATCGAGGACCCGACATCCTCTATCATATCGGACAAAGACTCTGCCGTCAACAGCAGAAAAAGCGGGGGTGTTCCCCGCTTTTCTGCAAGTTCAGGTACTCTTTATTTTTTCGTAACCCCGTCCCCGTAGATGGTGGTCCAGTCGTTCTTCATGGAGATCGGTACCCAGTCAAACTCTTCGCAGAGCGAGAACATCTTCTCAGCCTTGTCGATCTTGCCGTTCTCACGCTCGGTATCATCGCAGCAGAGCATGAATGCGAGGCTCTTGTACTCGTTCCCGCTGGTCACATATTCCGCCATGCTGGAGTCCCCGGTGCTGTTGCCGAAGGAAAGAACCGGCTGCAAGCCGATCTCCTGGGCAATCACGGACACCTTGTTCATCTTCAGGTTCTTGATGATGAAATCGCCTGCGAGGATCAGTTCATCGTCATCATCAAAGACATAGGTCAGGCCATCCTCGTCGCCCTGATCCTTTGTTACAAGCTTCTCATCAGAACCGATGATCTGGCTGTTCGGGATATGAAGCGGGGAATTGTCGACGATGCCGCGGACGATGAAACGGTCCGTACCACTGACAACATACACGGTGAAATCATTCGCCTGCAGATATTCGACCACCTGCAGCATCGGGCGATACCAGCCATCGCCGCGGAGCATTCCGTCATAGCTCGGCATCGGGAGTTTCTTGAACTCCTGGATGTAGGCATTGAACTCTTCGAGGGTCATGCCGGAGAATGCAGATGCCACTGCCTTTCCGTGATCGACCTCAAGACCCGAGAAGCCTGCACCAGTCTCATTCTGCTCGACGATCTTCCCTGCAACCTCTTTCTCGAAGTCACTGGCCTTATCCTTGTAGTCCGGATCTTCCAGAACCCGGTGCACCAGCAGTGTATAATCGAAATAGTTCGGATCGGTCTCGCAGAACAGTGTTCCGTCCAGATCGAAAACAGCGATTCTGCGTTCAACCGGGATAAAATCCGCGCTGCTCTCATCCGTGATTGCTTCCATATAGGAAATCAGTTCCTTCTTTGCTCTGGCATCTGCCGTCCACAGCGAAAGAGCCTCCTCGCCGGAAATCACTGCTGTCTGTTCTGTTCCTGCAGCGGCATCATTCTTTTCGGACATGGATGCATAGATAATACCCATCACAACCAGCAGGACAAGCGCTGCGATCGCAATGCCACGCCACAGATCAATCGTGTTTGTCTTTTGTTCCAATTTCTTCAACTTCCTTTCCCGGTCTTCCGACCTGATTCTATTTATTTACAACATTCCCTCATAGAGAACCTTGTTGCCAATCTGCACCCGGCTGACACCGGTTTCCTTTTTCTGGTTACCATGAAAGCTCAGCATATAATTCCAGTTGACATCATATCACAAATGAAGGAAATAGGAAAGACTCTGTCTGCCTGGTCCTTCCAAAAAAACAACCGCCGGACTTTCGCCCGGCGGTCGCCTTTCCCAAATCTACTTGTTCTGGAATGTCTTTCGATGAAGGATCTTCATCGTTTTCCTGTCAACTGATCTTCCAGAAATCAGTTGATGATGGTGTAGTTCACTGTCTCGGTCTTGCCGGAAGCAAACTGAATCAGTGCAGTGACTGTGTCACCGGCTGTAAGGCCGTTGATCGTAACAGCTGCAGTGTTGTTGCCGCTGATGGTAACACCAGTCTTCATGATTGCAGATCCGCTCAGCTGGATCGCAACAAGAGTACCCTTCAGTGCAGCCTGATTTGCAGTGATGCCGAATGTAGAGTTGGAATACTGATCGTTCAGGGTCAGGGTATTCATGATTGCATTCACTGTGCTGCCGTTGATATCAGAAGCCTTGATGCTTCTGGTGTTCACAGTTACACTGTCAACCTTCGGAAGCGCATTGGTCAGGGTGATATTAACATCATCGTAGAGTCCTGCACCGGACGGATTGTATACGACTCTGACAGTAGCGGTAGCAGAACCGGAAGAACCAATCTTGCTGGCTGCTGCAGCTGCATTGATCTGTGTACCACTGACAATACCATATGTCGTGAGTTCGCTGATCGCATAACCTTCGATGGCAACCTTTGTGCCGTTCGGAGCTGTACCTGTAACAATCGGCGTAACCGATGTTGTATTGCCAGTATACATTGTGGACGGCAGTGATACAGAGTATCCGGACAGGCTGTTTGCATTTGCACAGGTCACGGTCATGGAAGCTTCAGAACCAGCAACGATCTGG
Organism: uncultured Lachnospiraceae bacterium; assembly: GCA_902783375.1. Taxonomy (GTDB): domain Bacteria; phylum Bacillota; class Clostridia; order Lachnospirales; family Lachnospiraceae; genus Catonella. Next base: position 8,070 of record CACZQN010000030.1, read on the forward strand.
GTTCCTGCGCTGTCTCTGTACAGAGCCACAAGATAATCAGCCGTCTCATAGCTGCTCGGTACGGTCGATGTAGCTGCAAACTTCACAAATGTAGCGGAGCTGGACAGTGTGGAAAGCTTTGCTGTCTTGATGGTCGATCCGGTGAATCCGCCGAAGACCTCTGCGATCGATGCAGAACCTCTCTGCTGTGTGAAGCCGATGTAATACTCAGAAGCTGCACCGGTGAAGCTGTTCATCTGACGACCATACTGGTCGTAGATCTTGACACTCGACAGAGCATCCGGTGTTGTTCCGGTGGTCATACCATTCGGATTGTTGATGTTGATGCTGGTCGGAAGCGACGGAGCATTGACGCTGAAGCTGACCTGGCTTACCTGATAATTGGACGGAAGGACGAAGGAGTGATATACGGTCACGGAACTCAGACCAACACCCCAGCTTGCGCCAGTAACGGTAGTGTCAAGGTTTGCATTGTAGCGAAGTCCTGCAGTGCCATCGGACTTCTGTACCCAGCTCCAAGGAGCGGAAACCGGTACGCCGTATGTCGGATTCGACAGGGTTGCATAATCGGTGATTACGCCGCCGTTTGCATTGGTAGCCACATAACTGAACTCTGTGGTCTCGCCTGCATAGACATTGTTATTGCTGTAAACGGTGAAGTTTGCAACGGACTTGGTGTTCTCAACCTCGAAGTTGTAGGTGTACTGTCCGCCTCTGGTCAGGGAGACGAAGATGATCTGTACGCTGCCGGCCTTTACGGTTGCAGTTCCGGTGAACGGTACAGCGACATAAGTAACACCGTCAACGACCATGGTCTCAGTATAGGTCTTGTTGTTGTCAACATTCAGGCCGGTAACGCTTGCAAGCGTCATGCTGGTATCCTTACCTGCGACGATGCTTCTCATATCGTTGCCATACTGGTCTTTTACGCGGACAAGCAGTCTTGCGTTTGCATTCTCAGCTGCAGAATTCACAGCGATGGATGTCGGCTTCTTTGTGACAATGCTGTAGATGCCGAAAACCTCATAGGTAGCCGGAGCTGCAGCAGCAGCGATCGACAGAGAGGATTCTGCTCTGAGGCCAGCCTGTGTGGTGGAGAATACGATCACCTGACCGGAGACGTTGCTGCCTGCCACATAGGTCGGAAGGATGTTGGTTACATGAATGATACCGTTGCTCGGTGTGAAGTTCGAAGTGCTGGAGAACGGTGTCACAACTGCAGTCAGACCTGCAGTAGCAGCGGTCACGTCCTCACCAAACTGGTTCAGAACTTTGTAGCCGATGGTGCCGCTGGTGGTGGAACCAGCATCAAAAATCAGGTACGGGCTTGTGATCTCGATGGTGGTCGGTGTGCTTGCCTCAGCAACGAATGCCGGAAGCTCCTTGCCATTCACGGTCACGGTGTAGCTGCCAGCCATCAGGTTCATGGTTGTGGTAATGGTTGCTTCATTGCCGGAAACCTTGACGTTCTGGATGCTGACATTGATGTTGCCGTTTCTCTTGACAACATATGCGGAAGGTGCAGTCGGCAGATTCGTGGAAGAAACCATGATGGTCTTCACACCGGTCTGTCTTGCCTGCATTGCCGGCTCCTTGCAGTTGAACTCAGCGGTCTTCTCGTCAACAGTTACGGTATAGGAACCGCCGGACAGAAGTGCTGTGGTCAGGACTGCAGAAGTCTTTGCGGAATTCACGGATACAGTGCTGATTGCAACCGGAACACCGTTATGCTTCAGATCATAAGCTGCCTTATCGGTCGGAAGGTTCTCACCGGTCACGGTGATCGTGGTGTCTGTCGTCTGGCTTGCGTTGATCTTTGCAGCCTTACCGGTGAACTGTGCGGACTGTGTGCCGACAGATACGGTCATGGTGTCATCCTGCAGGTTCTTCGCGAGGGTCAGGACTGCGGAAGTTCTTGCGGAGTTCACGGTGACATTGGTCACATCAAATGTGGTGTACATACTCTTGACAGAGTACAGAGACTTGTCAGACGGAAGCTCCTTACCGGTTACGGTAACTTCTCTGTCGCCGGTCTGGCTGGCCTTGATGCCTTCGCTCTCAACAGTGACAGAGATCGAGCACTTGACGCCGTACTTCTTCTCGACGTTCTTCTCGGTGGTCTGGTTGGCCTTGACTGTGATGACAGCGTTGCCTTCCTTCTCACCCTTGATGGTGATCTTTCTGACGGAAGCAGTGGTCTTGGAAGCAGCTGCTACGCTCTTATCAGAACTGGAAACATAGCTGAAATAAGTAGCGCTGGTGCCGCCCTTCTTCTTGCTGTTCGCAGAGATCGGCATCACGATGTAGAGATCCTTGGACTCGCCTTCCTTCAGGGTGATGGACTCAATCTCCTCGCCGTTGGCAGTCTCAGCAAGATAAACACTGGCTGCACGGGTTCTGACATGGACGTTTGTGGAAAACTTCTTGCCGTCCTTGGTGGTGAATGTTACGACGCAGTCGCCGTTCTTCTTCGGTGTGATGACACCGGAACTTGCATTCACGGTTGCGATGCTGGTCTTGTCGATGGTCCAGGTTCCCTTGATACCGGAGGTAACATCACCGATGCTGTAGTCAACATTCCGGCTGATGCCGCCGATCCATGCCTGGAAGTAGTTGTTCATGGTGTAACGGGTCTTGAATCCTCTCAGATACAGACCGTCACTTGCCGCTTCTGCTGTGACAGTCGCTGCGCCGGTCAGAAGTCCGACGATCATCGCCAGTGTGAGCAGGAGAGACAATCTCTTGAATACTGTCTTCTTCATTACTTCTCCATTCTGAAGCGGATGTAAAACTCTGCCCAGCCGTCCGCTCCTTCGGCCGCAGATACAAAATGGCATCAGGCGCAGGGACTTTCCCCGCGTCACTGATGCCATGATACAACCCGACTGTGTCAAAATTGTGCAATCTCACTTAAATTTTTGTTACAGAATACAACTTTTTCTGGTTTCATCTGCCATAATTGTGCCCTATTTTCCAGAATCAGATCCGTTCCTCCCTATATCTGCCGTTCCCGGACACGTACGTGGTACTTTTCCCGGAACGCACCGATGGTCGCGAGGCCTTCTGCAGAAACCGGGCGGATCCATTTCTTCGAATACATATGGACCTGGTTCATGACGAAGCGGACCGGCTCATCGCAGTAGCAGAGGGCAAACACCAGTAGCACCGGCGCATGAAACAGATCATTTGCCAGATGAATCACCGGCTGCACCATCAGGAACATGAAGGTGATCTCAAGAATTGAGCCCCAGGCCGCATCACCGCCGGCCCGGAAGGTATCATTGTGCGCCCAGTTGCCCATCCGGATAAAGCCGATAGCCGAGTAGATCAGCAGTGCTCCGTAGCCATAGCGGAAGGATTCTCCCGAAAGGCCCATCGCAGACAGCAGCGGCGTATGGATGCCGACGAGCACCAGGCAGGTGAGAAGGACGATCAGCGAACACATATAGAGAATCCGCCACGCCCTTGAGAAGGCTTCTTCGTGCTCTCCGGCCCCGACCTTGGTTCCAACCAGCACGGCTGCCGCACTGGAGAATCCGCTGAAGAAGCTGATCACCATGCCCTCGATGGTCCGGAAGACCGCAATCGCCGCGATGAATTCATCGACCTGGTGGCCGAGCACGATGTTGATCATCATATTGCCGACACCGATCAGAATCTCATTTGCAAGGATCGGCAGACATTTCTTCAGATATAAAGAGACGAATTCCGGATTCCAGCGAAAGCTCTTTCCAAATTCCAGCACGTAGGGGATGTGCTGCCGGATCGCCAGGACCACGATCACCGCTACATTGACGATCGCTGCGATCAGGGTGGCAAGCGCTGCCCCGCGGACACCCATGGCCGGCAGTCCCAGTTTCCCGAAGATCAGGATATAGTTCATCACGATGTTGGTGACCACACTTGCAATTCCGGCATAGAGGGGTACCTTCACCTGTTCCGTGGAACGAAGCAAAGAACTCATGCCCATGGACAGGACCTGCAGCGGGAAGGCAAATCCGACGATCCGCAGGTACTGCACACCGATCGCCCGGATGGCTTCGCTGTCTGTATAGACGCCCATGACCACATTGGGCGCCAGAACGGCCGCCAGACAGAAGAGCACGCCTACGGTCAGCATGAAAAACAGGGTCACCCCGTAGGAACGACGCACGCCGTCATCATCTCTCGCCCCGTAATACTGGGAGAAGAACAGCGTACCGCCGCCGACGAAGCCCCAGTAGCCGGAAAACATCAGACTGGTGAACTGTGCGCACAGGCCGACTGCCCCGACCGTCTTCTCTCCCAGCCGCGCCAGCATGATCGTATCGATCATGCTCCCGGTGGTTGTCAGGAGTCCCTGCAGGGCCACCGGGATTGCGATCGCCGCCACCAGCCGGATCAGCCGGGAGAGCGAGGTATATTCTGTTGATTGTTTTGCTGCAGGTATCATGTTCGATCCAGTCTCCTTCCGGAGGTCATTATAACCAACGCGCTCCATATTTTCAATCCGTTCACAGCAATTGTACCTTCATATTCTGGGACTGGTACTGCAGCAGCTGCCTGTCATTGGTCAGAAACCGGTCTTTCTTCTTCTTCCTGACCAAAGAAGCGCACCTGCAGACAGCATGCACGCAAGCAGCAGGAGCCAGAAGGCCTGCGGATCACCCGTATTGCTGCTTCCGCCCGCTGGCTTTTCCTGTTCTTCTTCCTGCACTTCTGTCTTTGCTTCTTTCTCCGGCACTTCCCCGACGATGATCGTCCTGCCGGGGCGCTCCGGTTTCTGAATCTCCGGTCCTTCTGGTGTCAGATTGTCCTCCGGTTCTTCTGGTTCGGTTCCCGGGTGTTCCCGCTCCGGTTCCGGTTCAAATTCCGGTTTCTCCGGCACTTCCTTCTGATTATAGATGGTCAGGCTGACCTCGCGGACAGATTCCTCCGCCACCGGGAAGGCGATCTCATGGCGCTCTTCACTGAGTACATACCCTGCCGGCGCGGCGATCTCCTGCACGTAATAGCGGTACCCCGGCGGCAGAATCTTTTTGAATTCCAGATATCCTTCTCTGTTGGTAACTCCGCTTTCGAGCAAGGTCCCGGCCGGATAGGTCTCCTTCCCATCGGAATATCCGTTCAGCACTGTTCCGGTCATCTCCTCCGCAGTATACAGCCCGAATACGGCACCGGCCAGTGTCTTCTTCGTCTCCGCATCCACCTTGTGGAGGGAGATCCGGATCTGTTTTGCAATGTTCGTCACGGCCAGTTCATCCGTGATGACCGGTGTCTTCGCATCTCTGTAGGTGACATCAAAGTACGTTCTCCCCGGATCCGGGATGAAATACGGCGGCGTCCAGTATTCTTCGACGTAGTATTTTCCAGGATGCAGACCTGTGATCGTCGCGATCCCGTCCGGATTGGTCGCGATCTCTGCGACGACGGCATCTGCCTGGAAATAATCTGCACGGGCTCCATCTGCGCGCCGGATCGGTTCTGCCGCGTAGACGCGGAAAATCACGCCGCCGAGTCCGGTATCCCGGTAGATCAGTTCCGGCACAGGGCTGCTCCCGGTCCGCAGCAGTCCGGAGAAGATCCTTCCGGTCTTCCGCACGGTCAGCGAGGCGGTCGGCGCTGCGTCCTTCATCACCACGGTCTGTACCACGCCGGTGTCTGCCACCTTAAATTCGATGCTCTCTGCCTGGAGATAGCCATACGGAACCGTCTTCTCCGTCATGATATAGGTCTTTCCCGGCTCCAGCCGCTTGATCACATGGTTCTTTCCACGCTCAGACACCCAGGTATCCACCACGGCACCGGTCACTTTGTCTGTCACCGTGATTTCAGCTCCCGGAATCTCCTCGCCGGACGTGATGTCCTGCTTGGATAATTCTACTGTTGTAGGCTTGTTGACAGCCGAAACTGTCTGATTCACCGCCGCAAGCGCCGGATCATAGCTGCAGTTGACCGGAAGATCTGCGATCCCTTCGGTCGTGTAGCCGGTCGGTACGCCGGACTCCCGGAGCAGGTACCTTGCGTGCGGCAGATTCCAAGTGAGATTGTCCGCATCCGTCGTCCCGAATGCAAGACTTCCCTGATCGTCTGTTACCGCTTTCCGGATCACGTCGCCCTTCCTGACCAGCACCCTGCCGTCAAAGGCATGGATATCCTCTCCTGCAATCAGACTGAATTCCGCTCCTGCAAGCGGCTTCTTCGTATCGTCATCCGTTTTCCGCAGGCTGATGCGCACCGGCTGCAGTTTATCACGGAATGCTGCCGTGAATGACACTTTCACCACATCATGTGCGTCGGTATCCACCAGAACTGTCTGCTCTGCCTCGCTGATCAGATAGCCTTCCGGTGCCTTCATCTCCTTCACGGTGTAGCGTCCCAGCGGCAGGTCTGCAAAATGCAGCTTCCCTTCTTCATCCGTCACGCCGGTCCGCACCGTGGTACCCTTTGTGTAGATCACCCCGCTGCCATCTGCGGCACGGATATCTTCCGCGGCGAGCAGGGCAAATTCCGCTCCCGGCAGTGCATGCTCCCGGAAGATGAACTTTCCATCTGCATAATCATCGAGCACCGGACCGGTCTTGATCACAGAAAGTTCCCCGAGGATCGGCCGGTTGGTCAGTTCTTCTGCCATGCGGATCACCGCCGGCTGTTCCGGATCATAGGTACACCGGATGATACGGTCTTCGACATCAACCGCACTGTAGCCATGCGGATAGCCGGTCTCCCGGATCCGGTAGGCTGCCACCGGAAGCGGCATGCCCACATCGGCCTTTCCTTCCGCACCGGTGACCATTGCTGCGACCACGTCCCCGGCCCTGACGATCACATCGCCGTTGAAATTCCGGATGTCTTCGCCGGCATAGAGGGTGAATCCGGCTCCGGCAAGTGGCTTTTCCGTTGTTCCATCTTTCTTGATAAGTGCAATCTCCATCCGCTGCATGGTATTTCGGATACTCGTCTCCTGCAGAACAATCGATTTGTCCTGAGAAGCCGTCGTGATCTCCACCGGCCACGACACAGCCTCCGGCAGATAGCCATACGGCACCTTCGTCTCTTTCAGGGTATATTTTCCGAGATGAAGATTCTCAAATGTCACATTGCCTTTGCTCCCGGCTGTTTCTCCTGCCGCGACCAGATCCCCCGCATGGAAGAACACGGTACTTTCATCCGGTGAGAGGATCTCCTCGGCTGCATACAGGCTGAACCCTGCTCCGGTAAGCGGCAGTTCTTCCCACAGGAAGGTCCCACCCGTTGTCTCCTTCAGGAAATCCACCAGCTGCAGGCCGGTCTTTCTGACGGTTAAGGTTCCCAGGATCTCCCGGTTTGTGGCTTTCTCCGTCAGTGCGATGACAGCAGGCGCCTTCCCTGTCTTCGCATCCTTCGCATAGGCCGCAGAGAAACGGAAGCTCTTCTGGCCGTCGGTTGTATAGCCTTTCGGCGTCCCGGTCTCCCGGACTTCATAGGTACCGACCGGGAAATGCGTCCGGAAGGTCACACTGCCGTCCTTCCCGGAGACGGTTTTCGCAACAGGACTTCCTTTGGCCGCCAGCAGTTCTCCCGAAACACTGTAAATGTCCGCTCCGGCATAAACCGTGAATTCCGCGCCGGCCACCGGCTTCCCGGTTGTCCCGTCTGTCTTGGTGAGAGTAAAGGCCATCTTCTGCTTCTCATCCCGGATCGTCTCCCGGATCTCAACCGAAACATCCGAAGCCTCTCCCGGCGCAATCACGACCGTTTTCGGTTCTGCGAGCAGGAATCCTTCCGGTGCAGACCGCTCGATGAGGGTATACGTGCCGATCCCGAGATCCTCAAAGACAAGTGCACCCCGGGCATCGGTCACCCCGGAATCGATCAGTTCCTCGCCTTGCATCAGATCAAAGGTCACGTCGGCAAGCAGTTGTTCCTCCCAGCGAAATGCTGCATTCTCTGTCCCGAGATCTGCAGCACCGACCAGCTGCTCACCGTATTTCTCCACAAGCAGACGGCCACGGAACGGCACATTCCCCCTCGTGACGACCAGCGCCTGCTCCGTCCCAAGATCCGGGTCAAAGTCCGAAACAAAAACGACATCGGTCAGATTGGCAGAGGAGTATCCCTTCGGCACCCGGGTCTCTTTCGCCACGTAAGAAGCAACCGGCAGATCCATGTCAAAGATTGCCATCCCGTCTTCTCCGGAGACCGCCTTCCCGAGTTCCGTTCCGGCCTTGATGATGGTCTCGCCGAGGATGTTGACGATATCTTCTCTTGCGAAAAGCGTGAATTCCGCGCCGGCCAGCGCACCGCCCGATTCGGCATCCCGCTTGTAGATCTTCGGCACGATGTGCTGGCGGTTATCCGTGATCGTAACCGCTGCCGCATCGCCGTAGAAATCCACGGTCACCGGCGTGTCCTCCTGTGCAATCAGCAGGCCTGCCGGTGCAGAGAGTTCTTTGACATAGTATTTGCCCGGCTTCAGTCTCGTCCAGGTGACCAGGCCGTTCGCATCCGTCACACCGATTTCCTTCACCGGCTGATTGGTCGATGCATCATAGAGCTGCAGGGTCACGCCCGGGATGTTCCGCGTCTCATAGACCGCCTTCCCGTCCGCAAACCCGGTCAGCACCTCCGCCTTCTTGGTCGCCGTGATGCTCCCGTACGCCTTATAGTTCGGGATGTCCGTGACATACGTACCGGACCCGCTCGACTCCCCGACATAGGTGATCTTGAAATTCGTCATCAGGCAGTAGGTGCAGTCCCCGGAATAATGACCGTCAAAAAGGCCTGTATCCCTCAAATCGATCCAGTAATCGTCCTTAAAATACCCCGCAACGACGCTTCCGACGTTGTATGGATAGTTCAGCGTCGGACCACCGTAGAACGGATAGCCGTCAAAGTTGTAATGCTCCCGCCACCATTTCAGCTGTTCCCCCTCGACCGGTCCCAGCCAGATGGTAAATGGTTCCGCGACGACATACCCGTCCGGCGCAGAGAGCTCTGTGATGGTGTACCAGCCGGCATCGGTGTCTGCCATGAGCGGCCCGTCATCCCAGTTCGTCAGGAACAGATATGCATCATCATAAGGCCCTACCCGGTCGATATTGAAGACACCGTTGATTCTCGGGCCCTTAATCCGGAAGGACGCGACGACACCGCCTTCCTCCCCATGGATCCAGTGCTTAGTCTCCGGATCGTATTTTCGGAAAATGAGCCGCATGTAGCAGGGTTCGGGCTCTGGTTCTTTGTGCACCGACGTGGTTATGTTGGTCATGACAATCTCGGCCCCTGCATCGTTATGGACATTCACCAGGCCCGGAAGGGCATAGGACGCCATGGTCACGCGGTTCCCGTCCTCATTGGTCATCCGCATGATCTTATAGTCCGCCGTTTCTGTCATTTCCACAACATAGTAGGTGCCATACGGCATCGCCAGCGTCTCCGCCGTCCCGTCCGGTCCGGTCGTGATGACGGTCGGGTCCCCGGAACCATCCCCGCGGCCGAGGCCTCTCACTGCAAGCGGTGTTGCTTTTGTAAAATCCATTGCGGATCCCTGGATCTGGATCCCCGGATCTTCGGTCGAATAGACGCGGAAGCTGATGCCGGAAAGGTCATCCGGAACTTCCTTTTCATCGGCAAGACCGACCCACTTCTTGATGATCCGGATCGGCGCTTCTTTCGCCTTGTCATTGATCTCAACCTGCAGGAACGGTCTTTCTGCCGTCAGGGACAGGTGATAGACCGTCTCGTTGATCTCGTACCCGTCCGGAGCCGTCGTCTCAATCAGGTCGTACGTTCCTGCGAGCAGTTCCGTGTTGTCCACGCTGTTCCAGGACAACATGGTCGAACCGTCTGCACCGGTCGGATTGCTTACCGAAACCGGTGTCCCTGCCTTCACCGCGGCATAGGATCTCCCGGAAACCGAGATGCCTCCGTCATCCGTTCCGGCAGTATCTCCGTCCGCAGAGCGGTAGAGCGAGAACACCGCACCTGCAAGCGGGCGGGAGGTTTCATTTTCCGGATCCCGCGGATCCAGGCTTTTGATCACCTTGACCACGACCGGTGTCTTCTCGTCTTCAAATGTCATGCGGAAATCGGTCCGTGTGACGTTCCCGTTCTGATCCTGCCGGAACGACACGCCCTCTTTCCCACCGTTCATGGTTGCCAGATCGAGGCTTCTCGCGTGGCGGATCAGTATCTCGGCGGACGTCAGGTTATAGGAAGCCGGTGCCACAGTTTCCCGGACCACATAGGTGCCAAATGGCAGGTACGGGATCTCGATCTTTGCGATGCCGTCTTCTCCGGTCACCAGCCGCCAGACCGGATCACCCGGTTCGTAGATCAGGTTGCCGTCTTCCGTAATCTCTTCCGCCGCGCGCAGCTCAAATACAGCCCCGGAGAGCGGCCGTTTCGTGGACTTGTCACATTTTTCAATCTGAAGCGAGATGCCTCTTCTGTCATTCTTCACTTCCGCTTCCATCCGGCTCCCGGCAGTCACCTTCACCTTCTGGGTCCCGGATGCGGCGACATACCCGTCCGGCGCCTCCAGTTCTTCGATCGTATAGGTTCCCGCGGAGAGCTCCGGGATGAACACGCCGTCTTCCGTAAATGTCATCGTGCCTGTCCCGGCGACCGGATTCCCACTTGCATCGAGCAGGCGGAACGAACCTCCTGCAAGGTGAATCCGATCGGTCAGGAAGGCAGACTCCCCTGTGTTCTGATTATAAATGGCCTTGGTGACCACCTCGCCGTTCTTGTAGACGCGCAGTCCTGCCTTTTCCTCCTCGAGGACCACCACGACTTCCGCATCCTCGACCGTGAAGCTCGAAGGTTCTTCCTCCGCGAGCACCATGCCCTGGTACAGATCCCTCTTCGACGCAGCATACGCCCTGCAGACGACATTCGCATTTCCGCTTCCCACATAGGATGTATGCAGGCGGATCGTCTTCTCAGTCCCGAACGAACTGCCATACCAGCCTTCCATATTGGCCTTCGGCACAGAGATCTTCGCCCAGGTCGCCGCCGTGTTCCCTGCCGTCACCACCAGCATCCCCGGCGCCGATCCGGTCGCCTTCAGCTTGCTGATGACAGCCTTCCGCACCTCGGCCGCTTCCGCAGAAGCGTAGCCCGTCGCCCTCACCTGGACCTTCGCCTCATAGTTCCCCGTTTTCTTATTATAGGCAAATGCCCCGCCGGTCATGGTGATGGTTTTGGCTGTTTCTTTTGACGCGCCATTTTCCCGGTTATCTTTGTTCCGCACCGCATCCTCATAGAGCAAGCGGGCCTTGGCAACGATGTCATATTTCGTATCCACATAGTCATTGGCAGACGGGTTGTAAAATCCGTGCCCGTAGTCATTCATGGCCATATGCACCGCGATCTGTGTCACCTGATAATCCCCGAAATAGTCATTGGCCGTGACACCTGCGCGGTAGCGTGTGTTCACCGCACGGCCGTCCTTGGTGCGCACACCATTTGCCAGAATATAGGTCAGGATGTTGTTCAGTTCTTCTGCATGCAGTTCGTCCGCATCGCTGAAGGTAAACGGATCGAGTTCCTTCCCGGATGGGAAGTTCTTGATCAGGTCAAGGCAGTAGACGGCCTTGCTGCCGGTGAATTTGATGTGATCCATCCCGTTCGTCATCCAGGAAGTGCCCCAGGACGGATTGGTATACTGGATGTTGGTCATCACGTCGGAACTGCTCTTAATCCCGAAGAAACCGGTGATATTCTTCCCGGCACTGACGACAATGCTGCCGCTCGCGGCATGCACAGGCGTTGCAACGAGGGACGAGAGCAGACGCAGTCCCCCGAGAATCCTGCTCAGGAAACCGGTCCCGTCTTTCGTTCCGGCGCCTGCGCCGTATGCAGTTCCTCCTCCGGCACCCGGAATCGCATCCGGGGCGCCGCCTGCTTCTCCTGCGCGCAGCATCAGATACAGGTCGGAGAGTTCTCTGTCATATCCCGTGAAGGTATAGGATCTCGCTTCCGAGAGATCAAACATCGCGTCTGCTTCCCGGAACAGGGCCGCACCGCGTTCATAGACCTGTTCGCGGGTCAGCATCCCGACCGGATCGCAGGGATAGCCCAGCTTCTCCGTCAGTCCGGAGAGCAGAATGGTCCCCTCGAACCGTCTTTTATGCCCGGTGATGTGGACTTTCTGGAGTAGTTTGTAGGAATGCAGGCCGGACAGGGTCTCAACCTTGTAGGCGAGCACATAGTTCCCGGCATATTTCCCATTCTCATAGGGATTCCCAAGATAGTCCGTGGAACCGAGATAAGAGATCCGGGTGTATTCCGGGTGGTACAGGATGCCCGACGGAGACGTGACATAGATGCCGCCCATGGTTGCGACCTGTACCGGCATCGCAATCGCAGGTCCGGTCACCGCCGCAATTTCCCCGGCGGACAGGACCGGCAGCACCGTCTCCACATCCGGTACATCCTCGTACTGACGGCAGGCTCTGGCACGGGCGAGGTCAAAGAGCTTTTCTGCATCCTTCGCCACGTCCTCTTCCGTCACATCCGCATAGTCTGCCGTCAGCATCCCGATGAGCCAGGCTTCCCTTCTGTCATCGTCGGATGCCACCGTCCGCTCCGCATGGCGCACAAGATCGGCACCAGGAAGAGATACGGCTTTTAATTCTACAGTTGTAGTGTCAGTTGCATTGACAGTTGAGCCGGCCGTTTCCTCCGCATTAACGGATCGTTCCTTTACAACATACTGCTTCCCTCCGTCTGCAAAGCCGGATGCTGTCAGCAGCAGACACAAAGGCAGCAGAAAAGCAAGGCATCTCCGAACGGCATGCCATCTTCTGTGCGGTCTTCCAAACCATTGTTTCATCTCTTTCTGATCCAGG
>CACZQN010000031.1 GCA_902783375.1 uncultured Lachnospiraceae bacterium
GAACCCGTTCCCGAGCTTTGCGGAGCCTATATCGGCGAGAAAGGCGAGCTGATCGTGACCGACGTGACGGCGGCGGATTATCCTCCCAGATTGGATGTTTTCCCGGAAGGCGCTTATCACCTGTATGACTATATGTTCTTCTTCACGAATCTGAAGGAGAACGTCGCAATGCGCACCGCTGTTTGGAGCGCTCAGCATATTCTTTTCGAGGCGGCTGCGTAAATACTGGCAGCGCCACTCATGACCAGTTACCAGCAAGCATCTCAGCTTCGTTGAAAACGGGAAAAAGAAACCGTCGATAGAACAAAGGTTTGGAGAGCTGCACCTTTTCAGTAGTTAATACGTGGGGGAAAAGGAAACCGGAAATCGCCGAAACCCCAGTAAAATCAAGGGCTGCGGCGCTTGACCCTGTTTCAAAAAGGGCATAATCTGAAAACAGATCGTGCCCTTTTTATATTTCTGATATCAATCCATCCGGTGTCCGGATCCTGTTTCAGCCAAGCTTCTGCCAGTCACCGTGCAGCGGGTACTTAGCGGTGAGTTCCTTCACAATTGCCTTGGCTGCTTCTTCGTTCTTGTCAAGAAGGACAAGTTTGAAGGCTTCGGCGATGGCATCCATGTCAGCCGGAACGAGGCCCCTGGTGGTGATGGCCGGGGTGCCGACTCTCAGGCCGCTGGTGACGAACGGGGATGCAGGGTCGTTCGGGATGGTGTTCTTGTTGCAGGTGATGTTTGCTGCATCGAGCATCTTCTCGGCTGCCTTACCGGTGACGTCGGTGTTGGTGAGGTCAAGCAGCATCAGATGGTTGTCGGTGCCGCCCGAGACGATCTTGAAGCCGCGGGACAGAAGAGCAGAGGCAAGTGCCTGTGCGTTATCGACGATGCGGCCGCAGTATTCCTTGTATTCCGGAGAGAGGTCTTCCTTGAAGCAGACTGCCTTAGCTGCAATGACATGCTCCAGCGGACCGCCCTGGATGCCAGGGAAGACAGCCTTGTTCAGCTTGTGCTCCTCGGCGAACTCGGCGGAGGAGAGGATCATGCCGCCACGAGGCCCGCGCAGGGTCTTATGGGTGGTCGTGGTCGTGACATGTGCATAAGGAATCGGGCTCTCATGATAACCGGTTGCAACGAGACCGGCGATGTGTGCGATATCTGCAAGAAGATATGCACCGACCGCATCTGCGATCTCACGCATCTTCTTGAAATCAATCTTTCTGGCGTAAGCGGATGCACCGCAGACGATCAGCTTCGGCTGGCACTCCTTCGCGATGCGGAGGGTCTCTTCATAATCGATGTAGCCGTCTGCATTGACACCGTAAGGAACAATATGAAAATAGCTTCCGGAGAAATTCACCGGGCTGCCGTGGGAGAGGTGTCCGCCCTGGTCAAGTGCCATACCCATGACGGTATCACCCGGCTGAAGCAGTGCAAAGAAGACTGCCATGTTCGCCTGGGCACCGGAGTGCGGCTGAACATTCGCATAGGTGCAGCCGAAGAGTTCACAGGCTCTCTTGATCGCCAGTGTCTCGACCATATCAATGTACTCACACCCACCATAATAGCGCTTGCCGGAGTAACCTTCGGCATATTTGTTCGTCAGAGGGCTTCCCATCGCAGCCATGACAGCGCGGCTGACGAAGTTTTCGGAAGCGATCAGTTCCAGATGATCTTCCTGACGGCCGATCTCCAGTGTAATGGCCTCAGCGATTTCCGGGTCAACTTTTTTAATCTCATCAAAAGAAAACATAGAATTCCCCTTCTTCAAACGATTTCTTTTCAGGTAGCGACCCAAGTATAGCAAACTTTCTTTCTATAGAAAAGAGGAAATTTCAAGTTTTTCGCGAAATATATGAGTAGCGGGTGTTTTCGGATTGCCACAAAATGGGTCATGTGGTATCCTTTCTGTAAGGATATGCCAGATGCTGGCAGATGGACAAAGAAGCAGGAACTGGGGATATGTGGAAAACACGGACCCTGTTCCGGCTGTGGGAGATAAGAGGTTGGACAGAATGGGTAATAATTCCGGAGAACAGATGCGGGGAAGTTTCAGGGAATCCCCGAGGGAACGGCAGGAAAAGCTGGAGCATCTGATTCTTTCGCCATTTGCTTCTTTCGCGGATGAATCAAGAGGAAGGGACCGGGTTGAGGATGACTGTGACCTGCGGACGGTCTATCAGAGGGACCGTGACCGGATCCTGCACTCGAAATCGTTCCGGCGGATGAAGCACAAGACGCAGGTCTTTCTGGAGCCGGAGGGAGACCACTACCGCACCAGACTGACCCACACGCTCGAAGTGGCGCAGATCGCAAGGTCCATCGCGAGGGCGCTGCGGCTGAATGAAGACCTGACCGAGGCCATTGCACTGGGACATGATCTGGGGCACACGCCGTTCGGGCATGCAGGCGAACGGGCACTGACCGAAGTCGCGCCATTCACCTTCCGGCACAACGAGCAGAGCGTCCGCGTGGTGGAGAAGATCGAACGGCGGGGAGCCGGCCTGAACCTGACCTGGGAAGTGCGGGACGGGATGCGGAATCACCGGAGCGCCTGCACGCCGGCGACGCTCGAGGGAAAGATCGTCCGGCTGTCGGATAAGATCGCCTATGTGAATCATGATATCGACGATGCGATCCGGGCGGGGATCATCCGGGAGGAAGACCTGCCGCGGGAGGCGACGGATCTGCTGGGGCATACGGTCTCAGACCGGATTGATGCCATGATCCGGAATACGGTGCTGGCGAGCGCAGATATCCTGGAGGAAGCGGAGATGATGCTTGCGGACGGCGTGGAGCTGCCTGCCATCGAGACCGACATCGTGATGGAAAAGGAAGTCTTTGCCGCGATGCAGGAACTGCGGACCTTCCTGTCGAAGAATGTCTACAGCAATCCGGCAGCGAAGAGCCAGGAAGTCCAGGCAGAGAACCTGGTCAAATATCTGTATTCGTATTTCCTGGCGCATCCGGAGGAAGTGCCGGAAGAGTACCATGCCTGTGCAGAGGCGGAAGGCATGGAGCGGATGGTGGTGGACTATATCGCAACCATGTCCGATGATTATGCGGTCAAGATGATAGAGGGAATCTTTGTCCCGATGAGATGGGATGTGTACTGATGTATTATGGTGAAGAAATCATAGAGGATGTGAGAAGCCGGAATGATATCGTGGATATCATCGGCGCCAGAGTGAAACTGAAGCGGAGCGGATCCGGCTTCATGGGGCTCTGCCCGTTTCACGGAGAAAAGACGCCGTCCTTCCACGTCAACCCATCGAGGCAGACCTTTCACTGCTTCGGATGCGGGATCGGCGGCAATGTCTACACATTTCTCATGGAATATGAGAATCTGACTTTTCAGGAGGCGGTCAAGGTGCTGGCGGAGCGCGCCGGGGTGGCACTGCCGGAAGAGCGCGAAGATCCGGAGGCGAGAGCCAGGGCGGATCTTCGGACGAAGCTCCTGGCGGTGAACAAGGACGCGGCGACGTTCTACTATTACCAGCTCCGGCAGAAGGACGGCGAACAGGCGCTCGGATATCTGACCGGACGGCAGCTGAGTGAGGAGACGATCCGGAACTTCGGCCTGGGCTATTCGCCGAAGTCGTCCGGCGCGCTGTATCACTACCTGAAGGGAAAGGGATACGGCGATGATCTCCTGAAGGAATCCGGTCTTTTCAATTATGAAAATAAGCGTGGCCCGGAGCCGCTTGATAAGTTCTGGAACCGCGTGATGTTCCCGATCATGGATACGAACAACCGGGTCATCGGGTTCGGCGGCCGGGTGATGGGAGACGGGCAGCCGAAATACCTGAACAGCCCGGAAACGAAGCTGTTCGACAAGAGTAGAAACCTGTATGGCCTGAATGTCGCCAAGCGGACAAGGAGAGGATACTTTATCATCTGCGAAGGCTATATGGATGTGATCTCGCTGCATCAGGCGGGATTCACGAACGCTGTCGCCTCCCTCGGGACGGCACTGACGGCGGGGCAGGCGAACCTGATCAGCCGCTATACGAAAAATGTCTACCTGACCTACGACAGTGACGGGGCAGGCGTGAAGGCAACGCTCCGCGCGATCCCCATCATGAAGGAGGCCGGCATTTCCACCCGGATCATCCGGATGAATCCCTACAAGGACCCGGATGAATTCATCAAGGCGCTGGGGAGTGAGGCCTTTGAAGAACGGATCCGGAACGCAGAGAACAGTTTTACCTTCGAGGTCGGAGTCATGGAAGGCGACTATGATCTGAAGGATCCGGAAGGAAAGACGAAATTCCTGCAGGCGGTTGCCAGGAAGCTGCTGGATTTCCCGGAGGAGATCGAGCGGGAGAACTATCTGGAGGCCATCGCGGCAAAGTATTTTGTCTCGGCGGAGGCGCTGCGGAAGCTGGTGAACCGGCTGGGAGCCGGCGTCCAGGCAGAGAAGGTGGCGAAGGAAACGCAGGCGGAGGTCCGGCAGACGAAGAAAAAGAGCGGGGATGACGGGATCCGGCAGTCCCAGCGGCTGATGCTGTCCTTCATTGCGTCGAAGCCGGCGATCGTCGGCGCCACAGGGAACGTCCTCGGTCCGGATGATTTTACCGATCCTTTTTACCATATCGTCGCAGAAGAAATCTACGCGCAGTATGAAAAGGAGAAGACCGTGACGCCGGCACGGATCATCGGGCATTTTGAGACCAGGGAGGAACAGTCGGATGCAGCAGGACTCTTTGAGGAACAGCTGCATGCCCCGGTGGACGACAAGGAACTGGAGAAGGCGGTGAACGAGACCATCCGCAAGATCAAAAAGAACAGTCTCGATCAGCAGTTTCAGGAAGCAAAAGAGAGAGGAGACGCAGCAAAACTCACAGAACTGATCCGCGAGCGGAACGCACTGCAGCAGATGCGGCCGATTACGCTTCCACGGTGAAGATAGAGGAGGGGTAGGCGATGGATGAGAAATGGATGCAGGAACAGCTTCAGAATCTGATCCTTCTTGCGAAAACGAAGAAAAATGTTCTGGAAGAACATGAAATTCTCGAGGCGTTCGGGAAACATCTCCCGGACCCGGCAAAACTGGAAGAACTGTATGATTATCTGGAGAAGAACGGGATTGACGTTCTCCGCTTTTCGATGGAGGATCTCTCGGATGATGCACTGCTCCCGCTGCTTGAAGATGAAGAAGGTATCGAAGAGGATGTGCAGAACATCGACCTGGAAGTGCCGGACGGGGTGTCGACCGACGATCCTGTCCGTATGTACCTGAAAGAGATCGGAAAGGTACAGCTTCTGACTGCAGAGGAGGAAATCGAACTGGCAAAGCGCATGGAAGAGGGCGATGAAGAGGCAAAGAAGCAACTTGCGGAAGCGAATCTTCGTCTTGTCGTGAGTATCGCCAAGCGTTATGTCGGGAGGGGAATGCTGTTCCTCGACCTGATCCAGGAAGGGAATCTCGGCCTGATCAAGGCCGTGGAGAAGTTTGATTACCGCAAAGGGTACAAGTTCAGTACCTATGCGACCTGGTGGATCCGGCAGGCCATCACGAGGGCCATCGCCGACCAGGCGCGGACGATCCGGATCCCTGTCCACATGGTGGAGACGATCAACAAGCTGATCCGTGTTCAGCGGCAGATGGTGCAGGATCTCGGGCGGGAACCAACCCCGGAAGAGCTTGCAAAGGAACTCGATATGTCTGTCGAGCGGGTCAGTGAGATCATGAAGATCTCGCAGGAGCCGGTGTCGCTCGAGACACCGATCGGAGAAGAAGAGGACAGCCATCTGGGGGATTTCATCCAGGATGATAATGTCCCGGTTCCGGCGGAAGCGGCAACGTATACCCTCTTAAAGGAACAGCTCGATGAGGTCCTCAACTCCCTGACAGACCGGGAGAAGAAGGTGCTCCGGCTGCGGTTCGGCCTGGATGATGGAAGGGCGAGAACCCTCGAGGAAGTCGGGCAGGAATTCCATGTCACCAGGGAGCGGATCCGGCAGATCGAGGCAAAGGCGCTCCGGAAACTGCGCCATCCGAGCAGAAGCAGAAAACTGAAAGATTACCTCGAATAAATCCTCAGATGAATGGAGTTGTATGATTCAGATCCACAAAAAGCGTTCCAGACGGATTCTGGCCGTCGAAGCGATGATTCCCGCGGGCTATACCGTGGCGGATGTCGGCTGTGACCATGCCCTGGTATCCATCGACCTGATTGAACAGGGCATCGCCCGGCGCTGCATCGCGATGGATGTGCGGGAAGGCCCCCTGGCGAATGCCAGAGAGAACATCGCGGTGGCAGGACTCGCAGACCGGATCGAGACAAGGCTCTCAGACGGTCTCATGAAACTGGAGGCGGGAGAAGCCGAGGTGATCCTGATGGCCGGGATGGGCGGGATTCTCATGCGGAATCTTCTCGTGGCCTGCCCGGACACGGTCAGAGCAGCCCGCTATCTGGTCCTTGAACCACAGTCAGATGTCCACCTGGTACGGAGCGCACTGCGGGAGCTGCAGTTCGCCCCGGTCCGGGAAGACATGGTCGAAGAGGATGGGAAATACTATCCGATCATGCTTGCGGAACAGAAGCCGGACGCAGACGGGGGCGTGAAAGCGCCCGATGAACAGAGCGGCGCCGCTCCGGGAACGGTCATGGAGCGCGTCTTTGACAAGTACGGCCCGAAACTGCTTCAGGAACAGCATCCGGTGATGTTCGAGTTCCTCTGCAGGCGGGAAAGACACTATGCCAGAATCCTCGACAATGAGGCATTCCTCCACGCGGAGACGGATGAGGCGAAGCAGCAGCTTCAGAAGATCCGGGAAGAGGCAGCAGATGTCGCCATGGCACTTTCTTTTTACGGGGGAGACAGGAAGGGAGAACGGTGATGAAGATCACAGTGCAGAATCAGGTATATGAATATGAGAAACCGGTCAGGCTTTCCGAGCTCGCAGAGGTTTCGGGTGCCAGCGCAGAAGATCAGCTTGCACCGCTTGCGGCAGAAGTAAACGGGAAGCTGGCAGAGCTCTGGAAACCGGTGACTTCTGATGCGGATGTCCGCTTTGTGACGCTCCGGGATATCGACGGGAAGCGGATCTATGAGCGCGGCATGATCTTTCTGCTGGTCAAGGCGATCCGGGATCTGTACTCGAGAGAAGAGATCAGCAGGGTCTGCTCTGACTGCGCCATCGGGAATGGCATCTTCTGCAGCATTTATGGCAGTCTTCCCATCGATGATAAGGTTGCGGCGAAGATCAAAAAGCGGATGAAGAAGCTCGTGGAGAAGGATATCCGCTTTGAGAAGCATTCCGTCACGACGGAAGAAGCGATTCGGATCTTCCACGAGCAGGGGATGGAGGACAAGGTACAGCTGTTCCACTACCGCCTGGTCTCGAATACCAATCTTTATA
This sequence comes from uncultured Lachnospiraceae bacterium, assembly GCA_902783375.1. GTDB lineage: Bacteria > Bacillota > Clostridia > Lachnospirales > Lachnospiraceae > Catonella. The sequence goes on from CACZQN010000031.1 coordinate 7,364, forward strand.
AACTTGGAAAAACCTACGATTATTACTATGGATATATGCCCCCATCGACCGGAAGTCTCGCAAACTTTGATCTTTTTGCCTATGACGGCGGCCTGATCCTGGTGCTGCCGGAGCGTGGCAAGGAGAAGGAGCCGGTTCAGTTCAATCTCCGGAAAAAGCTGCTTCAGGTCATGCGGGAATCGAATGCGTGGGAGGCAATGCTTGGCCTTTCCAATGTTGCGGATCTGAATGATGTGATTGTGCAGGGTGGTCTTCCGGATCTGGTTCTCATGAATGAAGCACTTCAGGAACAACGGATTGCGGAGATTGCAAAGAGAATCGCCGAGGATCCGGAGAAGAAACTGATCCTGATCGCAGGACCGTCGTCTTCCGGGAAAACATCCTTCTCCCACAGGCTTTCGACGGAGCTGCGGATTCACGGCTTGACGCCGCATCCGGTCGCCGTGGACGATTATTTCAAGAACCGGGAAGATACCCCGAAGGATGAGAACGGAGAATATGATTTCGAGTCGATCAGCGCGATCGATATCGAACAGTTCAACGATGATATGCTGAAACTCCTGGCCGGAGAAGAGGTGGAACTGCCGACCTTTAACTTCAAGACCGGGCACCGGGAGTACAAGGGCAATAAACTGAAGATCGGGAAGAATGATGTGCTGGTCCTTGAGGGCATCCATGGCCTGAATGACGAGATGACCTACAAGCTGCCGGAAGAGATCCGGTTCCGGATCTATGTCAGCGCGCTGATTCTCCTGAATGTTGATGACCACAACCGGATCCCGACGACGGATGCAAGACTGCTCAGGAGGATGGTCCGGGATGCGCGGACCAGAGGAATCTCTGCGGAAGAAACCCTTGCCCGCTGGCCGTCCGTCAGACGCGGTGAGGAAAAGAATATTTTCCCGTTCCAGGAGCGGGCCGACGCCTTCTTCAATTCCTCCCTGACCTATGAGCTGGCAGTGATCAAGCCGCATGCAGAACGGCTGCTCTACGGGATTTCCAAAGATTCCCCTTATTATTCTGAAGCAAAGCGGCTCCTGAAATTCCTGGATTACTGCATCGGGATTTCCCCGGATGTCATCCCGAGCAATTCGCTGATCCGCGAATTCACGGGAGGATCGTATTTCCCGGTCTGAGAAGGAGATCGGGAAGTCACTTCGGATGTCATCAGAAAAGAGAAAAATGTGAAGAATACAGACCTGACGCTCAAGAACATCTACCGTGCCTGCACCAAGCGGGATTATCCACTGTATTCGGATGATATCCTGCCGGCAAAAGACAGAAGAGGACTCACCGTTCTGAAGTTCTGGGACGGTGCCGTTCTTTCCGTGTTCAAGGCCGGCTGGTACGGGAAGATTCTGTGGAATATGGATCAGGAGCAGAACCGCTATCTGTCGGATCTGGTGAACCGCGGGAAGGATTTTCCATACAATCAGGTCTACTTTCGAGAAATCATGGCACAGCTGTCTCAGGAACAATTTCTGAAGCAGCTGTGCTTCTTTGCGGCTTATCTGCGGGACAGGCACTACCGTGCGGACGTCTTCCGCGTGAAGATGATCGAGATGCTCCAGATGTTCCACAGGATGGATGCCGATTACCCGGAAGCGGCGGACCGCTTTCTCAGGCATTATCAGACGGCGAAGCGGATCCCGCAGGACTTCTTAGACGGATGGCTGATGACGGCCCTGTTCTTCCATGCGGTGGCAGGTCCCGAGATGGACAGTGTGCTCTTCCTGCCGATGCGGCAGACAGAGGACTATCTCCCGGAGACGCTGTATGCACTGTACCGGGCTGCACTGAAGGAGAGGCAGGAACTGCCGGTATTTGGCCCGGGGGATGGACAGGAAAGAAGCGTATTTGCCGGGAGAGCGGTTCCCGCGATGCAGTTTGTCGGAAGAGAGACGTTCCTGTTTGAACTGTTCGAACAGATTGCGGCCCATGAAAAGATTCTGATCAGCGGGATCGGCGGAATCGGAAAGACAGAAGTGCTGCGGCAGGTCTATGCCAGCATGGTCAGAGAGAGGAAAACGGTTTTTGCAGTTCCCTTTGAAGAAAGCCTGGCGGAGAGCTTTGCAAGGACGATTCCCGGGATACCCGGCGGCACAGCCGAAGAGATCTTCCGGGAGATCCTGTTCCGCCTGAAGCAGGAAGGCGGAGAAGACAGTGTGGTCCTGATGGATGATGCAGACTGGAATCCTTCAGAAGAAGCATTCTGGGAGGAACTGTCCTCCGTGCCGTGTGCGGTGATCGTCACAGCAAGAGTGCATGCACTTCCAGGTTTTCAGACCCGTTCGCTTGAAGAATTATCACCGGAAGCATCCGCACTGCTGCTCCGGGGATACTTTGGCCGTGCACTCAGCGCAGAGGAAAAGGAATGTCTTCCGGAGCTCTCCATGAAGAAAGAACTCCGGTATCCGCTCCTGCTGCAGGCGGTCGGAAAGACAGCCAGATATCATGGCTGGTCAGTCCGTGAAACCATCGCAGAGATTCAGAATAACTTTGGCAGCTTCCGCTGGAAGGAAGCGGATGCAGAGTACCGGATCACACAGATCTTCCACAGCCTGTACAAAGAGAATACACTGAAGGAAGATGAGACGGATCTGATCCGGCTGATGGCAGTCCTCCCGTACCGGGATTATGAGGCGGAGGTCCTTGCGGTGGCAGCAGGGATTCTGCCGGATGGTGCGGTGTCTGCGGAAGAACGATGTGAAAAGATCCTCAGCGGACTCGCGGAACGAGGCTGGCTCGACGGAAAAGAAGAGGGTACGGGGAATGGCATGCGCTTCAGCATCCATCCGCTCATCGCCGAGAGTGTCCGGAGCCACCGTCTGACGGAGGCGGAGTTCCCTGCTTTCCTGGCGTTCATGAAGACGGTATTCCCGGCGGTCTCTCTGCGGAATCTGGAAGTGGAGATGCAGGCAGACCCGTATCACCCACAGTGGGCCGGAAATCTGCTCTATGCAGTGCGCCAGCTGCAGGGACCGGTGAGCGGAGAGCTGTTTGATACCTGCCTTTCAGCGGCCTGGCAGATCCTGAAAGGATCTGCAGCAGGACAGACGTTCTCAGATGATCTCGGGATGCTGCTTTCCCGTACCCGGACAGCCACCTGGGAGCAGAAGGCGATGGTGCAGGTCATCCGCTGTATACATGAGAATTACCGGATCCCGGAGGTGAAGGCATGCATCGAGGAAGGCTTCCGGCGGGTGGATGCATGGGATACGTTTGCAACGGTCTGTATGATTCTGCTGCCACGGCTTGCAGAACAGGAGTCTTCCCGGGAATATGCTGCAGCAAAGGCTGAGATGCTGCGTGCACGCAGTGACCGTCCGGAAGTCCGGATGCTGGTGTATGATATTGCGCTGTCCGCGGCCATCAGCCACGGAGATGCGGAGAAAACGATTGCGGCATTCTCTTCGATGCGGGAAGCCTACCACTCCTGCAGGCAGAAAGGAATCATCGTCAGCGATCTGATGCAGGTCGCCTGGACCAATACGGTGTTTCTCCTGTATGCCATTCATCAGGAGGCGGATACGGCGGACAGGCTGTATGCAGAATACTGGAAGGAAGACATCCCCTGCAGGACATTTGACGCCAATATTCTCAGGCTCCGGATGCAGTGTAACTATGAGGATGCACATGGGAATAGTGCAGGAGCGGCCCTGTTCATGCAGGAGGTGCTCCGAAGGCTTGAACGGCATTCCGGAAAAAGAAACCGTACCTGGCGGATCTCAGGCTGTGATCTGGCCTTTTATCTGAGAAAAGATGGACGATATGAAGAGGCGATCAGACAATATGAAAAACTGATTGCGGATGAGGAAGACCAGGATATGAATCCGGATTACCGCCCGCTGCTTCTCTACAATGCGGGCTTCTGCTTTATGGAAGCAGGAAAAGAAGAGCGGGCGGAGGAACTGTTCCTCGCCTCCCGGAACCTTGCACGGGAACGAAGTGAGACATTCGTCTATGCGCATGCCTGTTATGGCCTGGCAAGGATCTCGAGGGTGAAGGGGCAGATGCAGGAGGAAGAGCAGTATCTGCGGGAGGCTGTGCCTCTCTTTATGAAAATATTCGGAGCGTCCTATGAGCGGACCCGCTATATGACAGAACGCATCCGGGAACTGGAGGAAGAACGAACATGAGACGAAACGTGTTATCTTGCATGTTGGCTGTGGTGTTCCTGCTGCTTGCGGCAGGAACCTTCAGCATCCGGCTTTCCGCCGCGGAACCAGACGTTCAGCTGGTGGGAAGCGCTGTCAGGGAGGAGGATTATTATTACTATAACCTCTCCGACGGCACGGTCATGCTCTGGACATATTGCGGCGAGGAAGAGAACCTTGAACTGCCGTCCGTTTTTGCAGGGAAGACGGTGTCGCGGATCAACAGCGGCCTGCTGTATTCCGTAACGGAGCCACCGGTACGGAAGCTGGTGATCCCGAAGACGGTGACGGCAATCCTCTGGGACCAGATCAAACTGAGGACCCAGAACGGGACACTCGCGGAGATCCAGGTGGATCCGGAGAACCCGGCATTCAGGAGCATCGACGGTGTCCTGTTCAATCAGAGCGGAACGAAGCTGCTGGTTTATCCGGAGGCGAGAACCGAGACTTCCTATACGGTTCCGAAGAAAACCAGGACGATTGCCCGCGAGGCATTCCTTATGAACAGGTATCTGGAAAAGGTGATCCTTCCGGAAGGACTGACCCGTGTCGGATACCAGTCGTTTTATGGATGCAGCAACCTTTCTTCCGTCAATCTGCCGGAAAGCCTCAATGAGATCGCGGAGGATGCCTTCTTCAGGACAGGGCTCCATACGGTAAGTGTTCCGGGTAAGGATACGGTGATCGGGAAAAATGCACTTGGCTTCAGTGATGAGACTGACGGCGTACCGGATCTCTATCTGGAGGATGAGAATCTGACGATACCGTCTGCCAGAGTGGAAGATTTTGTTGTCAGCGGTTATGCCGGAAGTGCCGCAGAAAACTATGCGAAAGAGAACCGCCTGCGTTTTCAGTACCTGGAGAGCGGCAAGATCAAGAAGTGGGATTATCTGCCTGAAAATGCTGAGATCAGGAATGTCACACGCTCTGGAGACAAGATGCAGGTGGAGATGATACCTTTTTTTGACAGCAAGGAACCGGCAGGATTTGTCGTAGCGGTCCGTACGGCAGAAGAGTCCTACGCCTTTCATATCCTTGAGCCAGGTGAACGCGAAATCGTGATCGAAGGGCTAAGGCCCCAGGAGGTGTACTATATCCGCGTCAGGGCTTACTGGAAGGGAAAGACGAAGAACTACTACAGCGCCTGGTCGAAGCGGAGAAGTCTGGCGGCGACAGGAGAGAATATGGGCACAGCAGAACAGAATTCATTCCCGGAGGTTATGACCCGGTTCTCGGTGGATTTTCTGAAAGCGGAAGCAGCAGAGAAACTGACGGATGACGCGAACCTTCTGGTATCGCCTTACTCGCTGCTGGCGGCGCTGTCGATGACGGCGAACGGCATGGACGGAGAGACTGTCAAAGAATATGAGAAGGTCGTCGGGATGCCGGTGGAGGGTGGACTCAATGAAGTCCTTTCCGGGTGGCGGCAGGAGATGTCGACGCCGGTGGAGACGGCGAAACGAACATTGGAACCGGCAGAAGGAACGGGAGAGGAACCGGCAGAAGCAGCAGAACCGGCAACCTTCCACGAGGCCAACTCCATCTGGTATAGAACGTCCGGTGATCTGGCAATGAAAGATCAATTCCTTGCAGACGCGAAGAAATGGTACGAGGCTGAAGTCCGGCCGACGGATTTCGGGGATGCGGCTGTCGGCGAGGTGAACGGATGGGTGAAAGATAAGACTGATGGCATGATCGAAAAGCTGGTCGACCGCTTTGAGGGAGATCTCCGTGTTCTGCTCATCAATGCGATCGCTTTTAACGGGAAATGGGAAGAGCCGTATCAGGATTATGAAGTGCTGGAACATCAGACATTTACCAATGCGGATGGCACAGAAGCAGAGGTGACGATGCTCTCGGACAGCGGAGAGGAATATATTACCTATCACGGTGCATATGGTTTTACAAAGAACTATGCCGGAGGACGGTTTGCTTTTCTGGCGCTGCTTCCGGAGGAAGGGACGGACCTGCAGAACTTTATTGCGGAAATGGATGCAGAGGAACTGCAGAAGGCGATCTCCGATGTACACCGTGAGGCGGATGTCTATACAAAGATTCCGGAGTTCTCGTTTGACTATGAGAACAGCCTGGTGAAGAGCCTCGAGGAGATGGGGCTTCATAAGATGTTTGTTCCATATGAGGCGGATTTCGGCCGGATGGCAGATCTCACGAAGCTTGGCGGCGAGAATCTGTATGTGAGCGATGTCCTGCAGAAGACGCACATCGAACTGGATCGGGAAGGAACAAAGGCGGCAGCGGTGACGGCGATCTTTGTGAACAAGACCACCAGCATCATGCCGGTTGAGCGCCCGGTGGTCCGCATCGAGCTGGACCGCCCGTTTGTCTTTGCAATTATCGACCGGACGAACAATCTTCCGATATTCACCGGGGCAGTCAATAAACTGCCGTAAATCATATGTAAAGGAACGATACTATGCGGCTAGGGGATATAATCGGACAGATGGCTGAGCTGAGAAAGGTGAAGCTGACGGAACTGGCACATGGCATATGCAGTGGGACTGAACTGTCGAGATTCGTCTATGATGAGACGAAAGAGATGGATCTGCTGACCTTCTATGCGATCATCGGAAGATTGCATATCGCTTTAGATCGGTTTTCAGTGATGGCATCGCAGACAGAACTTGCGTACTTTCGGTGGAAAGAGGAGATGGAGGAAGCCATTCGGCTTCGGGACTTTGAAAAGCTTCAGAGCAGACGAACACCTCCTGTCGATCGATATATGCGATCTTCACTTCTCAGACAATATGATCACTATCTGAACTATATCGTCCAGACAGAGTGCGTGGGAGATCCTCAGAAAGCATACGCAGAGATCCGCGATGCAATAGCATATATGGTTGAGGATCATCCATCGGTGAAACTCTCTCCCGGACGATACAGTGCCACAGAATTTGGTTACTATCTGAATTTCTTGATAGCTGCCAGACGGGCTAATGTGGCTACCGACACAGAATGCGCAGAAGCACTGAGGCAAACACTTCAGGTTATTTACCAGGATGAATTCAAAGATGAGCATGTGATTATTGTACCGAAGACAGTTGCAACAATGATCGTATATTTTGGTGATCAATTCAGACGTGATGAGATTCGGATCTGGCTGAGAATTGCAATACAGCTCCTTGTTCATAATGCCATGGGATATGAATTGCCAACAATACTGGAATTATGTTGTAAATATGATCTTCAGAATGAAGAAGGCAGCGATGATCTGTATGAACGATCTTATCGAGCGATCTGCCTTGCATATCAGATCGGAGGAGAAGAAACCACATTCAATTTATACGATCTGCATCAATGGTCGCATAAAACTTTATCAATCGGGAAATATCTTCAAGATAAGCGAATAGAGAATCAAATAACCCAGGAAGAGATCAGTGATGAAGTCATCGGTGTCCGGAGATATAGTAGTATTGAAAATGGAAAGGCTAAACCTCACCGAAAAACATATGTGGCACTGGCGGAGAAAGTAGATGGTTGGAAGAACTACTACAATGCACGTATTATCACGGATGAACTATCAGTTTTTATCCTACTGACAGAAGCTCGTCAAGCAGTTAATCGGGGAGAAAAAGAGGCTTTGCGAGAGGCTTTGTACCAACTTAGGAAGAGATTGGATGGGACCATTCCGGAGAATAACCAGTTTCTTCAGGAACTGGGAGCAGACCTTGATTTTTTTGAAGGACATATTCGGTTAACAGAACGTATCGAAAGATTTGAAACAGCACTCAGGGTAACTTTTGATTCTAGTAAAGAACCAACCAAGCTAGTGTATTCTGTTGAAGAATCAGACTTGATTTATAAAATCGTTCGGGCTAAGAGAATATGCGGGACACTTGGGCAGGAAGATATAGATAGACTGCAATCCGTAATTCGATGTGAGGAAAAGGCTTCATCGGCGAATTGGTACAAGTTATGTGGATATTGGCGGTTGATGGCTGGTATCTTTGAGGATCAAAATAAATATGAGGAGTGCACAAACGAATCATATGAGTTAATCGCTAAGATGATTCAGTATAAATGCAACCATGTCTTGCCGGATTGCCTGAATCTCATCGCAGAGTGTTCTCCGGAGAAAAGTAATCCATATAACAGAGAACTGATACAGGCAGCATATGATCTGTGCGACCTGTATCAGTTCAAAGGAAACAAGCAGTACTTGGGAGAGAGCTTGCTTGCCTGGGATAAAGCATTTTTGAGTAACGGTAATTAACCTCGATAGTCTGAATTCTCGGGGGGGGGGTAGTGTCAACTAATTGCACAAAATTAGATGCGGGATTAAGATAAACAGTGGCCTGAGCGGGCCCTAGTAGAGCTGAAGAGCATAGGGAACAAATGAGCAACATTACTGCTGTTAATCGACGTAACGACATAGAAGTATTGTCTCCTTTTCAAAGATGATTGTTTTCAGTTGCGTTGTTCCCGGAAACAGTTGTAATCATATGATGCAATTAACTAAAAGGCCATGCCGAATGGAGTCTGAAAATCGGACTGCAAACGGCATGGTCTTTTCTTTTGATATGCGATATGGTTGGGAGTAGTAGAGGAGGTGATTCCGTTGGATATGTGAAAAAAGATAGGGGAATGATGCTGGCTAATAAGTAGTAATTGCACCAAAGATTCTGAAATTCATCATCTTACTTGACGGATAAAAAGTAAAGTTGGTAAAATGGTAACGGTTCAGATGGAAAGGAGATTTTTGTGAAAAGAAATAGCTTGTTTATGAGTTTGTTTTTATGCTTGACAATAATTATAACTACGCTGGGAATACATACAACAATTGCTGCCGAATTGGATGATTCAACTTGGCAGTGCATCAATCAGCACGAAAGTTATATGGATAGAATAACCGAAGTGTTTATAGATGGAGAAAACTACAAGTTGCTTTATGATGTTGACGGTATGGTTGTTGGCCTTTGCGACAATGATGGGGAGATGATTGCAAAGTATAGTTATGATAAGTACCATTTACTCAGCTGTGTGTTTGAATATAGTGATGGCAGGTGGATAGAGAACAATTCACAAGAATTCGTCGGTAATAAGAATAACATTTTGTATATGGGTTTTGAGTATGATCGGAAAACGAAAACATATCTTGTTTTCGGAAGGAACTATGATCCTGTGAGTAACCGATTTACAGATGGATCAATAGATGATGAATACTTATATACAGAAGAGAATCCGTTTCTTCCTTATGCAGCTAGAAATGGAGAAAAAAGTATAAATTCGGCAGTTGATTCTGATGCGGCGGCTCAATTATGGGCAGAAGCGTTGATGAGCAGTAGTTCACATGGTGTGCCCATCGCCTATTCAAGCACTTGGTATAATTCTATATCATTAGTTGAACTGCTTTCTAGAGCAATTTACTGTGAAGGAGGAACAGCTTACACAAATGAAGATACTGCAGTAGCGCGTGTGTTATTGAATAGGTACAACAATTCTGGATTCCCAAATAATTTTGGAGATATTTTGAAGGCTCCATCACAGTTTGCGTCTGTTACTGGTGGGTCAAGTCCAACAAATAATTCAAGAAATCCTGTTACAAGTACCTCAAGGTGGAGTTGGTCAACTTATCTGGCATGTTTGCTGCTAACGACAACTAGTTCAAGTGAATGGAATACACTAGTCGGAAACCCTATTGGAAACCAATTATTCTTTTATAGTTACACAACGGCTAAGATTGCATATAATAATGGGAATTCCGTGTTTACCGGTACGACATCTTCTACATTGAAATATATGGGATCTAGTATTTCAAGTGTATATGTTCTCGGGTATGGAAATGTTACATCTTTTCCAACTCTCTTTACAAATTATAGTCCAACACAATATTCTAGGAATATCTACTATAATTTGAACTAAAATGAAAAATCGAGTTATATTTATTCTTTTCATCATGGCTTTGATGGGGATTGCGGGTTGCTGCCAGCAATCAACTGATCTCAATTTGTCAGGTGTGGATGGATTTGCAGTCATGAAAGGGGAGGCCTACTATCTGGTGAATGGGGAGATCTTCCGCTGCAAGGATATGGAACGTGGAAACTGGGAGAAGGTGGAGCTGTCGGAAAAAGTACGAGAGATCTATGACTGCGAATTTGGATTGTTGTATCTGACAGAAGAGGGTATTCTGAATGACTCGGGAATTGAGGACACGGAGTCTATACCCGGCAATGGGGCAGCAGAAGTGTATGTGCTGCACTCCATGGCGGAGGAGTCAAAGAATACTCCGGTAAAGAAGATTGGTTCTTTCAAATGGGATACTGCGAATTACCTGTCCGAAGATGGAACGGTGTATATTTGGCAGGAAGAGCAGTGGAAGCCGTTAACATCAACAGAGAAAGTGGTAGATGTTGCCGGATCGTTCTTGTTGACGGAGACAGGCAAAGTGCTGAAGTGGACGAGTGGAGAAGAGATGGATTCAGCATCTGATCAACCATACAGAAGGATCTTTAGCAGAGATTCTTCTGACTGCATCGGAATGACCATGGATGGGACCTACACCGCCTGGGCAACAGATCATTTCTTTAATGAGCCGGTTGATGTTGATGACTTCAAGGACGTGGTTGATATAGAAGTCGCCTCTTCTCATCATGCAATAGGTCTGACGAATTCCGGAAATATCAAGTATGTGTCAGCAGAGGACGCGGCTTTTCAGTTTGAACCACTGCTGCAGTGGAATAACATCATTGCAATAACGGATTACGAAAGTATTGTCTATGGGTTGGATCAAAAAGGAAAAGTCTATGTTGTGAATCTGGTGCAGAACCCTTAGCAAGCCCAAACAGGTCCCGCAGCAAGCTAACCAAAGCCCTAAACAAGAGAGCAGGCCCCGCATGAAGCGGGGCCTGCTTATTAAAACAAGATCAGCAGTACGATAAGCCGGGTTCTGTCGTTGGATGATCATCTATCTTGGACGACTGTTGCCAGCCGCCTCACGCAACCTACCATGGAGCACGACGGGCCGCCGTATGGCTCCAAATTTGGTCTTGCTTCGGATGGGGTTTACACGGACCCCGCCTGTTACCAGACGGGCGGTGGTCTCTTACACCGCCATTTCACCCTTACCGGTCCGAGGACCGGCGGTTTCATTTCTGCTGCACTTTCCTGGGAGTCACCTCCACCGGACGTTATCCGGCATCCTGCCCTGTGAAGCCCGGACTTTCCTCAGCGGGAAGATGGCGTGGCTGTAAGACAGTCTTCCGGCCTTCCCTGACCGCGATCACCTGTACTGCTGATCTGATTTACTGGTTTATTTTGCTTTTTCGACCTCTACGATCGAGGACTTTTTCATCGGGATGCGGCAGTTCTTGTTGCTGCCGAATTCCACGACGACGATCTCATCTGTGATATCAATGACAACACCGTAGAAGCCTGCGGTGGTCAGGACGCTGTCACCAAGTTCAAGAGCAGAGAGCATGGCCTCCGTCTTTTCGCGCTCTTTCTTCTGTGGACGATAGCTCATGAAGTACATCATACCGCCGATGACGACGACCCAGATGACGATCAGAATCAGGAAGCTGCCTGAGGATCCTTCTGCTGCAAGTAATGCTCCAATCATTCTAAATTCCATCCTTTCATTCTTCTTCACCGGCAGCAAAACCGGCAAGTTTCTTTTTCTTATATTCGAGAAACCGGTCTTCTTCGATAGCGTTCCGGATTTCTTCCATCATGTTGTTATAAAAATAGAGATTATGCATCGTAAGGAGTCTTGCACCGAGCATTTCCTCTGACTTGATCAGATGCCGGATGTAGGCGCGGGAGTGGGTCCTGCAGACCGGGCAGTCACATAAAGGATCGATCGGCCGGTCATCCCGTTCATACCGTGCATTCTTCAGATTCATCTTCCCGTGATTGGTATAAGCGTTCCCGTGGCGCGCATTCCTGGAAGGATAGACGCAGTCGAAGAAATCAACGCCGCGTTCGACAGCCTCAAGGATATTCTCCGGCGTGCCGACGCCCATGAGGTAGGTGGGCTTGTTCTGCGGGAGATACGGGACTGTCTGTGCGATCGTCTCATACATCTCTGCGTGAGACTCACCGACCGCAAGTCCGCCGAGTGCATAACCGGCAAGATCAAGCTCCGAGATCCGCTTGGCGTTCTCGATGCGGATGTCGGTGTAGGTGCCGCCCTGGTTGATGCCGAAGAGCAACTGGTCAGGATTCACCGTGTCCGGAAGCCTGTTCAGTCTTGCCAGCTCGTTCTTGCAGCGGACCAGCCAGCGCTCCGTCCGCTTTACAGACTGCTCCATATAAGAACGCTCGCAGGGAAGAGCAGGGCACTCGTCAAAGGCCATCGCAATGGTGGAGCCGATGTTCGACTGGATCCGCATGCTTTCCTCCGGCCCCATGAAGATGCGGTGACCGTCGATATGGGACTGAAAGGTGACCCCGTTCTCGCGGATCTTCCGGAGTTTCGCCAGTGAGAAGACCTGGAAACCGCCGGAATCCGTCACAACCGGGCCATCCCAGACCATGAACTTCCGGATGCCGCCCATCGCCTTCACCACCTCGTCGCCGGGGCGCAGATGAAGATGATAGGTGTTGGAAAGTTCCACCTGTGTTTTCAGTGTATGCAGTTCCGGGGCGGCAACTGCCCCCTTGATGGCGGCTGCCGTACCGACATTCATGAAGACCGGTGTCTCAATCACACCGTGAACGGTGGTCATCCGGCCGCGCTTGGCACTGCCATCGGTATGTAGTAACTGATAACTCATATAAATTTAATCGAACTTTTCGAATCTCCCTCTTTTTTCTCAAGAACATATTTATTATAATCAAATCTGGAAATATTTCAACCGAATTGTTAGGGATTGTTATTGAACTCTTGCTAAAAAAAGGGTAAACTGATAGTGGCTGTTGGCCTGATTTGGAAAGCCATGGAAGTTCATGGCATGGAAAGGAGTCAGAATGGCAGAATATATCATAAAGAATGAACAGCTGACGCTGACGGTGGATACCGCCGGTGCAGAGCTGGTTTCCGTGAAGAGTGCGGCAGGGCGGGAATACCTGTTTGATGCAGATCCGAAGTACTGGAAGAGGCATTCTCCTGTCTTATTCCCGTTTGTCGGCGGGGTGCGCGGGAAAGAGTACCGCTACCAGGGCGTGTCCTACCCGATGGGCCAGCATGGCTTTGCGAGAGATATGGAATTCACATTCCTGTCCGAGACCGAGACAGAAGCCGGTAAAGAGATCTGGTTCTGCCTTGCTGCGGATGAGGAGACAAAGAAGAAGTACCCGTTTGATTTTGTACTGCGGATCGGCTATCGCCTGAAGGATAACCAGGTGACGGCACTCTGGGAAGTGGAGAATCAGGGGACGGCGGATATGCCGTTCTCCATCGGTGCGCATCCGGCATTCTACTGTCCGAAGAAGCCGGCAGCAGGGGAGACCCCGGATCCGGCACCGCGGACCGAGTATGAGCTGCGGTTTGATACGAAAGAGCCGATTTCCTTCTACCTTCTGAAGGACGGTCTTGCAGTACCGGAAGTGACGGAGACGCTGGCACAGAGTGAAACCGGTGCAGCTCCGCTGGTGGAAGGCATCTTTGACCGGGATGCATTGATTGTGGCCGGGAACCAGGCACACCAGGTCTCCCTGGCAAAGAAGGGCGAAGAGCCTTATGTGACCGTCGATTTCGACGCACCGCTGTTCGGCCTCTGGTCCCCGCCGGGAACAGATGTCCCGTTCGTCTGCATCGAACCGTGGTTCGGTAGATGTGATGCCCATGACTTTACCGGTACCCTGGAAGAGCGGGAATATGGCCAGTTGGCGGCACCGGGTGAAACAAAGGCATATTCTTATCGCATGACATTTGCGTAATGGAGGAATAGAGAAACGATGGCAAATGACAACTGGGATTCCTGGGGAAAGGATCTGGACCGCATCGTGGATGAAGCGATTCATTCCGGGAACTACGGGAATCTGAGCGGTACAGTTGCGGATACGATCAACCAGGCGATCGACGAAGTGTCAAAGGCTGTGAACAACACCGTTGACCAGATCTTTCCGGAGTCTGTCCGGGTACAGATTCCGAAGGAGTACTGGGACCGTGTCGCAAAGCCGAATGCATCTCCTGATCAGATCCGCAGACAGCGCCAGGCGGCAGCAAGAAGAGCGGCGGCAGCCGAGGGACGGCAGAGTGCACCGGATGAGCCGGGAAGAGCAACGGCTGCCGGGATCGCACGGGATGCAGCGGGCAGTTTTGCAACATCCGGCAGCAAGTTTATCGAATCGCTGAAGTATTTCAAGTCGAATGTCTCGCTCAAAGTTTCCGGCATTCTGAAGACGGTGTTCGGCGGCATCTTTTCGATCGGCGGAATCGGGGTCTTCACGGATTTTATCAATTACGGAGACTTTTCAGACTTTCTGATCAGCATTGCATTTATGGTGGGCTTCGGTTACATGCTTGGAAGCGGTATCTACGAGCTGGTTGGTGGAAAGCGTTACAAGAAGTATAAAGAAGCGCTGGAGATGAACGGCGACCAGGGATATATCTCGATCGACGATCTTGCAGCGTTCACGGATCTTCCAAGAAGAACGATCATCAAGGATCTGAAGAAGATGATCAAGAAGAGATGGTTCAAGGAAGGGCATCTCGATCAGAATGAGACCACCTTTATTGCGACCAATGAGATGTACAAGCTCTATCTGGATGCACAGCGCAGTGCGAAGCAGCGCGCCGCTTCGAATGTCGTGGAACGCGAGCAGAAGACAGAGAAGAAGAAGGCAGAGACACGGAAGAATGAGACAGAGGCGGTACAGAATGAGTCCGATCTGCCGGAAGAGGTCCGTGAGATCCTGACGCAGGGAAGAACCTATATCCGGGAGATCCACGAGGCGAACGACCGGATTCCGGGAGAAGAGATCTCGGAGAAGATTTCCCGCATGGAAGATATCACAAAGAATATCTTTGCGCGTGTGGAAGAGCATCCGGAACTTGCGGACAACACCAAGCGGCTCATGAATTACTACCTGCCGCTGACGGTCAAGCTGCTCAATGCCTACGCGGATATGGACCAGCAGAAGTATTCCGGCGAGAATATCGAGAACTCGAAGCGGGAGATCGAAGAGACCATCGACACCCTGAACGATGCCTTTGAGCAGATGCTTGACGATTTGTACAAGGTAACGGCATGGGATGTCGCTTCTGATATTTCCGTTCTGAACACGATCCTGAAGCGGGAAGGTCTCGGCGAGAAGGATTTCAAGGAATACATGGATGCTGCTGCGCAGATGGAAGAAGAGGAAAAGATGCAGATGACATCCACGGGCGAGAGCGTTCCGGCAGGAAGCCTGTACACAGACGGCTATACGGACGGGTACACGGATGATCTTTCCGGCGGCGGCTACGCGGCGAAGAGCCCGGATTCCGATATTGAACTGCATCTGTAAGAGATTGGTCCTGAACCGTTACGATTTGGGATTCTATTTACGAGGAGGATAAAGCTATGAACGAAGAGAACAACACCCAGAATGCGCTTGAGAGCATGAATGCTGCAGCTGCAGGTACATTTGCGGATACTGCATTCTCGGCAGAAGTTCCGTCCCTGACCCTGAATCCGGAAGCATCCACCCAGGGTGCAGCCATGGCAGTCGCTGCGCAGGCACCGGTGGAAGAGAAGAAAGAAGCCGGCCCGGTTGTGGATGAGAGCATCCTTTCTCCGCAGGAGAAGAAGATGGTTGAGGAGTTCTCGAAGCAGATCGATCTGACCAACACGGCCCAGATCCTGCAGTATGGCTCCGGAACCCAGAAGAAGATGGCGGATTTCTCGGATAAGGCTCTTGAGAATGTCCGTACCAAGGACATGGGGGAAGTCGGACAGCTTCTTTCCGATGTCGTGCTGGAACTGAAGAATTTCGATGAGGATGATAAGAAGGGTGTCTTTGGATTCTTCAAGAAGCAGGTCAATAAGATCGAGGTCATGAAGACCAAGTATGACAAGGCTGAGGTCAACATCAACAAGATCAGCGATGCACTCGAACAGCACCAGGTCGTCCTGATGAAGGACTCTGCAATGCTTGATCAGATGTATCAGCAGAATCTTGCATATTTTAAAGAACTTTCCATGTATATTCTTGCAGGAAAGAAGAAACTGGAGGAAGTCCGCTCTACGACGCTTGCAGAACTGACGGAGAAAGCAAAGGCTTCGGGGCTTCCGGAGGATGCGCAGGCAGCCAGAGACTGTGAGGATATGTGCAACCGCTTCGAGAAGAAGCTCTATGATCTGGAACTGACCCGCATGATCTCTGTCCAGACCGGTCCGCAGATCCGTCTGGTCCAGGAGAATGATACGCTGATGGTCGAGAAGATCCAGTCGACCCTGGTCAACACCATTCCGCTCTGGAAGAGCCAGATGGTCATCGCACTCGGCGTGCAGCATTCCCAGGATGCCATCAAGGCAGAGCGTGAGGTCAACAACATGACCAACGAGCTCCTGAAGAAGAATGCGGCTGCGCTGAAGACCGCTACGATTGAGACGGCCAAGGAAGCAGAGCGCGGCATCGTGGATATCGAGACCCTGAAGGCAACCAACGAGAACCTGATCCAGACCTTCGACGAGGTGCTGAGAATCCAGACCGAAGGCAGGGAGAAGAGAGTTGCTGCGGAAGCAGAGATGGCGAGACTCGAGAGCGAGCTGAAGAACAAACTGCTTGATTATGCAAAGAAATGAATGAATATACGCGGAAGTCGGAAAGAAGTTCCGGCTTCCTTTTATTTACACTTGACAGGGTCAACAATCATCGATTATACTTCTAAAAATTAACTTTGAGGCTTCAGAGAAAACGGAGGTACGAATGGGACAGATTATCGGCGAAGGCATCACATTTGATGATGTACTCTTGATTCCGGCGTATTCAGAAGTGATCCCGAATCAGGTGAGCCTTGAGACAAACCTGACGAAGAAGATTCGGCTGAACATTCCGATGATGAGTGCGGGTATGGACACGGTTACCGAGCACCGCATGGCCATTGCCATGGCAAGACAGGGCGGCATCGGCGTTATTCATAAGAATATGTCCATCGCTGCACAGGCAGAAGAAGTTGACAAGGTAAAGCGCTCGGAGAACGGCGTTATCACAGATCCGTTCTACCTTTCTCCGGAGCATACGCTTGCCGATGCGAATGAACTGATGGGCAAGTACCGGATTTCCGGTGTGCCGATCACAGAAGGCAGAAAACTGGTTGGTATTATCACAAACCGGGACCTGAAGTTTGAGACTGATTTTACAAAGAAGATCCGCGAGTCCATGACCAGCGAAGGCCTTGTGACCGCAAGAGAAGGCGTTACCCTTGAAGAAGCGAAGATGATTCTCGGCAAGGCCAGAAAAGAGAAACTCCCGATCGTGGATGCCGAGGGGAATCTGACCGGTCTGATCACCATCAAGGATATCGAGAAGCAGATCAAGTATCCGAACTCTGCAAAGGACGCGCAGGGAAGACTTCTGTGCGCGGCAGGTGTCGGCGTGACGGCGAACATTCTCGAGCGTGTGGAAGCTCTTGTGAACGCAAAGGTTGATGCGATCGTCATCGATTCCGCACACGGCCATTCCGCGAACGTGATCCGCTGCGTCCGGATGGTCAAGGATGCTTACCCGGATCTCGACGTGATTGCAGGGAATATTGCAACCGGAGAAGCGGCTGAGGCTCTGATCCAGGCTGGCGCTGACTGTGTGAAGGTCGGTATCGGTCCTGGCTCGATCTGCACAACCCGTGTGGTTGCCGGTATCGGCGTACCACAGATCACCGCAGTGATGAATGTCTATGAAGTAACTAAGAAATACGGAATTCCGCTGATCGCCGATGGTGGTATTCAGTATTCCGGTGATATGACGAAAGCACTTGCTGCCGGCGCAGATGTCTGCATGATGGGTTCCCTGTTTGCAGGCTGTGATGAGAGCCCTGGAGATTTCGAGCTGTATCAGGGAAGAAAGTACAAAGTATACCGCGGAATGGGTTCGATCGCTGCTATGGAAAATGGTTCCAAAGATCGCTATTTCCAGACAGATGCGAAGAAACTGGTTCCGGAAGGTGTCGAGGGAAGAGTCGCATACAAGGGACTGGTAGAGGATACGATCTTCCAGCTCGTCGGCGGCATCCGTTCCGGTATGGGTTACTGTGGTGCGAAGGATATCGAGACCCTGAAGGAGACGGCAAAGTTCGTCAAGATCTCTGCTGCATCCCTAAAGGAGAGCCATCCGCACGACATCCATATCACCAAAGAAGCACCGAACTATTCGGTCGAAGATATCTGAGTTTAAAGAACCTGCTGCGGGCAACCGCAGCGGGTTTTTGTGGTTAATTTCCGGCATCGCCGGCAGAATGGAGTGTGAGTATTATGGCAGTAAAGAGTCTTGCAGCAGAACTGGCAGGGAATTCCTACCCGGGCAGAGGCATCGTGATCGGAAAGAGCGAGTGCGGGAAGTACGCCGTGACCGCTTATTTCATCATGGGCAGAAGTGAGAACAGCAGAAACCGTGTCTTCGTCGAGGACGGCGAGGGCATCCGCACCGAGGCATATGATCCGTCCAAAATGGCTGATCCGTCTCTGATCATCTATGCACCGGTCCGTGTCCTTGGCAACAAGACCATTGTGACCAATGGCGACCAGACAGATACCATCTATGAACTGATGGACAAGCAGATGACCTTCGAGCAGTCCCTGCGCGGCCGTACCTTCGAGCCGGACGGTCCGAACTATACCCCGAGAATTTCCGGTATCATGCACATTGAGAACGGTGTCTACAACTATGCAATGTCGATCCTGAAGACCGATGAGGGCGATCCGGAGACCGTGAACCGCTATACATTTGCCTACAACAAGCCGCAGGCAGGTGTCGGCCGTTTCCTCCACACCTATGACGGCGATGGCAATCCGCTTCCGAGCTTCACCGGCGAGCCGACCAAGGTGGATATTACCGGGGATATCGATGCATTTACCAATCTGGTCTGGGAGAACCTGAACGCAGACAATAAGATCTCCCTGTTCGTCCGCTACATCAACATCGAGGATGGCACCTACGAGACCAGAATCGTCAACAAGTATACAAAGTAACTGTTCAGGACCGACAAGAGTTGCGCAGCAACGATTAGCCGCGCAGCTGGCGGTTGGAGTTCGACAGCGTCGAACTCCTAAAGATTATCGGTCCTGAAAAGTAATCACACCTACATAAAGAAAGGAATGATACGACCATGAACGAGATCGAACTGAAATATGGCTGCAACCCGAATCAGAAACCTTCCCGCATCTATATGGCAGATGGCTCCGACCTTCCGGTCACCGTCCTGAACGGTAAGCCGGGATATATCAACTTCCTGGATGCGCTGAACGGAATCCAGCTGGTCATGGAGCTGAAGCGTGCGACCGGTCTTCCGGCAGCAACTTCCTTCAAACATGTCTCTCCGGCTGGTGCTGCCATCGGCAGACCGCTTTCTGAAGTGGAGAAGAAGATCTACTGGGTTGAGGATATGGGTGATCTTTCCCCGCTGGCATGCGCTTATGCAAGAGCTCGTGGTGCAGACCGCATGAGCTCCTTTGGTGATTTCATCTCCCTGTCCGATGTCTGCGATGTCGATACTGCAAAGCTGATCAAGAGAGAGGTTTCCGATGGTGTCATCGCACCGGGCTATGAGCCGGAAGCACTGGAGATCCTGAAGTCCAAGAAGAAGGGCGGCTACAACGTCATCCAGATCGACACGAACTACAAGCCGGAAGAGATCGAGCGCAAGCAGGTCTACGGCATCACCTTTGAGCAGGGAAGAAATGAACTGGTTATCGACAAGGAGTACTTCAATAATATCGTGACAGAGAACAAGGATCTGCCGGATTCTGCGAAGGCTGACCTCGCGATTGCCATGATCACCCTGAAGTACACCCAGTCGAACTCCGTCTGCTACGCAAAGGACGGCCAAGCCATCGGTATCGGTGCCGGCCAGCAGAGCCGTATCCACTGCACCAGACTGGCAGGCCAGAAGGCAGACAACTGGTGGCTCCGTCAGTCCCCACAGGTTCTGTCCCTGCCGTTCAAGCCGGGCATCGGCCGTGCAGACCGTGACAACGCCATCGACGTCTATATGAGTGATGATGCTGTTGACGTCATTGGCGATGATGTATGGCAGAACACCTTCACCGAGCAGCCGCCGGTCTTCACCCGCGAGGAGAGAAGAGCATGGCTTGACAAGATGACAGGTGTATCCCTCGGTTCCGATGCATTCTTCCCGTTCGGTGACAACATCGAGCGTGCACATCGTTCCGGCGTACAGTATATCGCTGAGCCGGGCGGCTCCATCCGTGACGATAACGTCATCGAGACCTGCAACAAGTACGGGATTGTCATGAGCTTCACCGGAATCAGACTGTTCCATCATTGATCTGACCGGACAGTATATTTCGCAGTATAATATGAAATAAGCCTTCCTTTGGAAAGTCTCTGTGAGCCTGCTGGTGCGCTTTGCTTACATGCAGGCACAGAGACTTTCCGGGGAAGGCTTTTTTCTGTTACGGCAGAGAAATTTCCTGTCAGGTGTTGGGTTTTTTGCTGAGCAGGGGTATAATCATAGGAAACAGATATCACTGTGTAACGATCCGTGAAGGAGGAGAAGGAATGAATCGTGACTGGTATAAAAAAGAAAATGAATTGCTTGGGCAGATTGTGGATACAGAGATCGGTCGGGGAGAGATTGCGCTCTGGTATATCGGACAGACGGGTGTGGTACTGAAGGGGGATGTGACGGTCTACGTCGATCCGGTCCTGAATGAGATCGCTGGTCCGGATGGTGTTTCCAGGAAATATTATCCTGCACCGTTTGCGCCGGGGGAGGTCCGGGCAGATTATATCCTCTGCACACATGGCCATATCGATCATCTGGCGCCGGAGACCATCAGGGGAATCTATGCCGCAAATGGTGAAAGTACGAAGTATATCGTCCCGGGAGGCTGTCTGCCGATCATGGAGGAACTTGGTATTCCTTTGAACCTCATCATTCCGGCAAAGGCTGGTGAGAAGATCGAAGTGCCGGGGATGACGATCTGTCCGGTCCAGGCGGCACATCCGGTGCATGCAGTGGATGATCTCGGCCGTGATCTGGCGCTCTGCTATGATATCGAGATGAATGGCGTCCATGTCCTGCATATGGGAGATACGTATCTCACGGATCAGCTTTATGCGGATCTGCAGAAGCTTCCGCAGCCGGACATCTTCCTGACACCGATCAATGGCGGGGATTATTTCCGGACGGCGAGAGACTGCATCGGCAATCTGTCTGCTATCGAATCCGCAACGCTCGCGAAGATTCTGCGGGCGAAACTGACGATCCCGACGCATTTTGATATGATGATGGGAAATACAGTCGATGTCCGTGATTTCCTCGGGATCTTCTGGGATCTGAATCCGGCAGGGCGGGTCAGCGTCCCTGCACTCGGCGAACGGGTCATTTACAGGAAAGACTGATCTTTTGCAATAGTTGCCAATATATCGGATGCTGCCGCTTTTTCGGCAGCATCTTTTTTTATCGAATCGTTCTTTTCCTACTCGACAAATGGGTTATAATGTAGTAACATATGGATTAGATTGCAAACTGATTGAATGTTAAGAGTTCTTTGTAACTTCGAATAGATGGAAAGGGGTGCTTCGATGGCCGAAGCCGTGAAAGAAAAAGAAGCAAAGACGATCCGGACGGCGCTTGACAGCCTGCCGTACGGTGAGAAGGGGGCGGATATCCGTCCATATATCAAGTCCTGGTCGACACTGCCGGAGGGCGTGACGAGAAAGGATATCAGCCGGGATGTCATCGCGATTACCTGGCCGAGTTTCCTGGAACTGATCCTGACGCAGCTGACCGGTATGGCGGACCAGATCATGGTTGGCCGGATGCCGGGGCAGGAAGGTGTCATGGGACTTTCCGCTGTCGGTATCGCTGTACAGCCGAAGTTCATGCTGATGACGGTCATGATGGCGCTGAATGTCGGTGCAACGGCTGTCATCGCAAGATTCCGTGGGCAGCAGGACAGAGAGCGCGTGAACATTGTGTTCCGCCAGGCGGTGCTGCTGAACCTGATCCTTGGTTTCTTCTTCATGCTGGTCGGTGCGAAGTGGACGGAAGAGCTGCTGCGATTTATGGCAGGTTCCGGTCTCTCGGAAGGAACATTTGAAAGAGCGACAACCTATCTCCGGATCCAGTTCCTCGGATTCGTGCCGATGGTGCTTGGCTTTACCATCACCGCTGCACTCCGTGGTGTCGGAGATTCGAGAACACCGCTGATTTACAACACGACCGCGAATGTCGTCAATCTGTTCTTTAACTATTGTATGATCTACGGGCACTTCGGATTCCCGGAGATGGGTATCGTCGGTGCCTCTATCGCAACGATCATTGGTCAGACGGTTGCCTTCTTCATGGCACTCTACAGTGTTTATGGGCCGAAGCGGTATGTCTATATCAGCTTTAAGGAAAAGTTCAAGTTTGATCCGATGATCATGAAAAATGTGATCCAGATCGGTATCCCGTCTATGATTGAGCAGCTCTTCATGCGTGCCGGAATGATCATTTTCACCAGAGCACTCACAGGGCTCGGCGATATCATGTATGCGACCCACAACGTCTGTATGAGCATCCAGTCCATCAGCTTCATGATGGGCCAGGCTTTTGCAAATGCGACGACAACGCTCACCGGCCAGAGTCTTGGAAAACGGAGACTCGACATGGCGGTGCAGTACATCCGCCAGACGGAGATTCTGGGCGTGATCGTATCGGTCCTCGTGTCGATCCTGCTTGTGATCTTCAATAAGAATGTCATTGCATTGTTTAATGAGAGTCCGGATGTTATCGCTGCCGGCCAGGGCATCATGATACTGATCGCCGCGACGCTGCCGATCCAGTCGATCCAGTTCATCGTTTCCGGTGGTCTCCGCGGTGCCGGTGATACCAGATTCACGGCAATTGTCATGATGATTACCGTATTTGGTGTCAGAAGCCTGACCGTGACCCTGCTTGTGACGATCCTCGGATTTGGCCTCTGGGGTGCATGGATCGCCCTGATGGCGGACCAGATGATCCGTACGGCATTGATTGTATGGCGTTTCCGTACCGGAAAATGGGCTTATGCCCGTGAGATTACCGTTCATGACCAGCAGAAGTCTGAGGGCGGTCGCTGAATTTGTTAAAATGGAATAGGGTGAGAAAAAAAGTGGGGGTCTCCATCAGGAGATCCCCATTATTTTCATGCGCTTTGTTAACCAGGTGCCTCGGTAATAGTAGAAGATGAAGATGACGGCGGTCACGATCCAGGTGACCGGGTAGGTCATCATCAATGTCAGCAGCGAATAGTGTCGCGGCAGGTAGAAGAGGATCCAGAGTACACGGAGGATCGCCACGCCGAATACCGTGATCAGGGTCGGCAGCAGCGCTTCGCCGACACCGCGCATCGCTCCGGAATAAATCTCGATGAAGACGAAGAAGATATAAAATGGGCAGTAGTGTTTCATGCAGTAGATGGCGAGTTCCTGGACATTGACATCAGCCGTGAAGAGGCGGATCAGCGGTGCGGAGGCAAAGAACAGGAAGATCGACAGCACAATGGTCGTGCCCATGGTTATCAGCAGGCAGTCCCTGACGCTCTGCTTGACACGGTCAATTCTTGCAGCACCGAAGTTCTGACCGACGAACGTGGTGATCGCGATGCCGAAGGCACCGAGAATCATCCAGAAGATCGAGTCAACTCTCGCGAAGACGGTCCAGGCAGCGACGGTGTCGGTTCCAAAGCCATTGACCGAGCGCTGCACGATCAGGTTCGAGATCGAGTAGAGGACACTCTGGAAGCCGGACGGCAGGCCGATCCGCAGGATATTTTTCAGGATCGAAGGTGTAAATCGGAGTTCTTTCAGGCGGAATCGGTAGGACTCTTTACTCTTAATCAGCAGATTCAGCACGAGGCCGGCGGAGATCGTCTGCGCCAGAATCGTGGCTGCTGCGGCGCCGATGACACCCCAGCGGAAGGCACCGACGAAAAGCAGATCCAGCACGACATTTGCCAGACAGCAGAAGATCAGGAAGTAGAGCGGATGTTTCGAGTCGCCAACCGCTCTTAGGATACCGGAACCGATGTTGTAGATCAGCACCGGGATGATCCCCAGGAAGCAGACCCGGATGTAGGCGACCGCCTGGTCCATGACCTCCTCCGGGGTGTTCATGAGACGGAGTACCACTCTCGAGGAAGCAACACCGACAATCATGATGATGAGACCACCGACGATCGAGAGCGCGATCGCAGTATGGACGGCTTTCGCGACATACCGGTCATTGTTGGCACCGTAGAACTGGGAGATGATGACGGTACCACCGGAGGAAAGCCCCATGAAGAAGCCGATCAGCAGGTTCTGGAAGGTACCGGTCGACCCGACCGCCGCCAGCGCCTGCGTTCCCACGAACCGGCCGACGATCATCGTATCCGCGGTGTTGTAGATCTGCTGAAAGAAAGTCCCGAAGAGAATCGGGAAGAAAAAGATCAGCAGCTGCTTCCAGATCACCCCGGTGACGATTTCATTTGATGATGATTTCTGATTCATAGTTTTCTATCATACAACCTTTCTGGGAAAGATTCTATATAACTGTCTGACTGTTCTGAACAGTTACAATTTAAAGGCATCAATGGTCACTCTACAACGAACAGGTAAAAGATGCAAGAAAAATCTTTTCTGTTTTTGAAAAGAAGGGAAGAAGGGAGTATCGCCGGGAAAATCATCCTGGCGGGAGGATAGCCAGGAAAAAGATGAAACCAGACGCCCGGGCGTGATAGAAAAGAAGAAAAAATCAAAAACTATATTGCAATACAGAATAGTATGTGATATAGTGTATTCATGAAAGGAGGGGGATGCATGAACACTCAACTAAAAAAAGGTGTGCTGGAGATGTTGGTGCTGCACAAGCTGCAGCGGACGGACCGGTACGGGTATGAGTTGACGGAGTCGATCTCCGAGACGATGGAGATCTCGACCGGGACGTTGTATCTGGTTCTGAAACGATTAAAAGATGAAGGGTATGTCACGACGTACCTGCAGGAGTCGGCGGAGGGACCGGCGAGAAAGTATTATCATCTGACCGAAGAAGGTGGGAAATATCTGATCACCCTGAAGAAGGAATGGCTGACCTTTTCAGCACAGGTGACGGCAATTCTTGCCATTACCTGATGAGAAAGGTTTTTATTTGCGATAGCTATGATGTAAGACATAATACTATTGATTGTTGTTTTCAAAGAACGGGAAAGGATGCGGGAGATGACGAAAGAACAATATATGCGGGATGTTGAAAAAGCGCTTGAGCGCTTCGATGATGAGATCAGGGCAGAAGTCCTGTCGGATTATGCAGAGCACTTTCAGGCGGGTCTACTTGCTGGGAAGACGGAAGAAGAGATCTGCAGGGAACTTGGTGACATCGGTGAGATGACAAGAGACCTGCGTGATATCATGCCGGATTCTGAGAAGGCTGCAGATCCGGCAACAGACAAGGAGACAGAAAACGCAGCACAAAAGACGGCTGCAGAGACAACAGACAAAGCGGCAGGAGTGACTGCAGACCAGACTGCAGCCACAGAACCGCAGCCTGGACGGCCAGTGCAGCCCGAACACTCGGAACGGAACGTTCCTGAAATTGCTGCCGGCAGGATTGATGAGAATCCGTTCAGAAATCTTGTGATCAACCAGCACTTTGCTGACATCACGTTTTCTGACTCGCCGGATGGAGAGCTGCATATGTCTTGTGAAGGAGACCAGGAATCCTACCGATTTTTCTGCGTGCAGCAGGGTGATACGGTCTATGCAGGCATCAAGGAGACCGGTGTGCCGCGGAAACGGAAATGGGTCATCTTCGGAACAACAGAAGATCTGACCATCTCTGTCAGCCTTCCGAAAATGGTTGAGAAGATCACGGTGAATTCGACTTCAGGAGACCTGGAATATGATTCTGACTGCATGGTCGGCGAGTTCATCCTGAAGGGGTTATCGAGTGATGCAACGATTCGGAAGATGCATGCAGAAAAAGCAGAGATTCATGTGACAAGCGGGGATATCGCCATCGGCGAATTCTCCGGGAGAGAAAAACTGTGGATCGATACAAAAAACGGCGATATTGATGCAGAGATGATCACAGCAGATAAGTTTGAGGCAACTGTTGTCAGTGGAGACATCGATATCACGGCAGCCTGCCCGGTTGTCAATATGATGGCGGTATCGGGCGACATCACCTGGAGAAGCCGTGTCGAGACGGAGGCATATATTACGACCATCAGCGGCGATGTCGATGTACTTCTTCGCGATGGAAGTGCCTCTTATGCCGTAGAATTTTCCTCGATTTCCGGAGACATGAATGCGAACGGGCATTCTTTTGAAAGAAGAGGACATTATCACCAGGGCGTCGGCGGATCGACCATTTCCATTAAAACAACCTCCGGCGATGCAGATATCGAGGCCTGCTGATCGATTCCAGGAAGCAATAAATGGGTGATGCGGAAAAGAGGCATCATCAAATTGGAAAAACCTTCTACTTGATGTATGAACGGCGGTATGTTACACTAAGACGGAATATGTGGAAAGTGTAACATACCGCCGTCTGTGATTGAAGTGCCGCGGCCGGCTGTTGAAGGAGTGTACTTCAGATAGGAGTGAATCAGATGAAGAAAGTCGGTATCGTGATGGGAAGTGATTCGGATCTTTCCATCATGTCAGATGCAATGAAGACGCTCGATTCCTTCGGCATTGAGTATGATGTGACCATCATCTCAGCGCACAGGATGCCGGACGTCTTCTTTGATTATGCAAAGAACGCGGAAGAGAAGTATGATGTCCTGATTGCAGGTGCCGGCGGTGCGGCGCATCTGCCGGGGATGGCAGCTGCCATCACACCGATTCCGGTCATCGGCGTGCCGATCTACACGAAAGCACTCGGCGGCGTGGATTCTCTGTATTCCATCGTTCAGATGCCATCCGGCATCCCGGTCGCAACCGTCGCCATCAATGGCGCAAAGAATGCAGCCATCCTTGCAGCCAAGATCATGGCACTCGGCAATCCGGAACTGATGGAGAAGATCAAAACCTTCAAGGACGGCCTGGCAGAAGGCGTCATGAAGAAGAAGGAAAAGATTGAAGCAGTCGGATATGAGCAGTATCTCAAAGAGATGTGATGTCGGACCTGAACAGTTACATCATCATATTGTGCGAATAACAGCACACAAGACATGGAGGATTCTATGGATTACAAAAAAGCTGGTGTGGACATTGAAGCGGGATACCGCTCTGTAGAACTGATGAAGGAGCACGTGAAGAAGACGATGCGTCCGGAAGTGCTCGGCGGGATCGGCGGATTCTCCGGCGCATTTTCTCTTGCAAAGATCAAGGATATGCGGGATCCGGTGCTGCTGTCCGGAACAGACGGCGTCGGCACCAAGATCAAACTGGCCTTTGAACTGGACAAGCATGACACCGTCGGTATCGACTGCGTGGCCATGTGTGTGAATGACGTTGCCTGTGCCGGCGGCGAGCCGCTGTTCTTCTTAGACTATATTGCCTGCGGCAAGAATGAGCCGGAGAAGATTGCGGAGATCGTAAAGGGTGTCGCTGAGGGCTGCCTGCAGGCAGGCTGCGCGCTTGTCGGCGGCGAGACTGCGGAACATCCGGGCCTGATGCCGGTGGATGAATATGATCTGGCAGGCTTTACGGTCGGCGTGGTGGAAAGAGATGAGATCATCGACGGCCATGAACTGGTGAACGGAGATGTCATCATCGGCCTTGCTTCCTCCGGAATTCATTCGAATGGTTATTCTCTGGTGAGAAAGGTGTTCGATATCCGCAGGGAGTCGCTCGATGTCTACTATGAGTCCCTTGGTTCCACACTCGGGGAAGCCCTTCTGACACCGACCAGAATCTACGTGAAGGCACTGGCAGCCGTGAAGGCAGCTGGCATCCGCGTGAAGGCCTGCAGCCACATCACCGGCGGTGGATTTTATGAAAATATCCCGCGTATGCTGATCGATGGCAAGCATGCGGTGGTTCGCAAGAATTCCTACGAGATTCCGATGATCTTCCATATGCTTGCACATGACGGTGGCGTGGAAGAGAAGATCATGTACAACACCTACAACATGGGCATCGGCATGATGATTGCTGTCGCAGCGGATAAGGTGGATGAGACCCTCCGCGTCCTTACTGCTGCAGGCGAGAAGGCATATGTGATCGGTGAGATCACCGACGGCGAAAAAGGAGTGACAATCGTATGACACGAGTTGCAGTACTGGTTTCCGGCGGCGGGACGAATCTGCAGGCGATCCTCGATGCAGTCGCTGACGGAAAGATCACGAATGCGGAGATTGCCCTGGTCTATGCGAACAATCGGAATGCTTACGCACTGGAACGCGCGGCAAAAGCAGGCGTCAAGGCCGTGGCATTTTCCCCGAAGGAATATGAGACAAGAGCACTGTACAATGCGGCCCTGATCTCCCTCCTCCAGGAGGAGAAGATTGATCTCGTTGTCCTGGCGGGCTTCCTTGTCATCATTCCGCCGGAGATGGTGCAGGCCTATCCGAACCGGATCATCAACATTCACCCGTCCCTGATTCCGTCCTTCTGCGGAACCGGCGCCTACGGTCTGCATGTGCATGAGATGGCGCTCGCACGCGGCGTGAAGGTGACCGGCGCAACCGTGCATTTTGTGGATGAGGGAACCGATTCAGGTCCGATCATCCTGCAGAAGGCCGTGGAGATCAAAGAAGGGGACACACCGGAGGTGCTGCAACGCCGGGTCATGGAAGAGGCTGAGTGGAAGCTGCTGCCGAAGGCAATTGATCTTTTTGCAAATGGAAAGATTACGGTCGATGGCCGGGTGACGCATATCGCGGAGTGACTGCCGCTGACCTGAAACAGGGAGATGCAGTGCCGGACGGTCGTGACTGTGTTTAAGAGATGTGGAGATAGACAGATGAAGATATTACTGGTAGGAAGCGGCGGGAGAGAGCATGCAATTGCGTGGAAGCTCGCGCAGAGCCCTCTGACCGAGAAGCTCTATGCGGCTCCCGGCAATGCGGGAATCGCTGAAGTTGCCGAGTGCGTGAACATCGGTGCCATGGAATTCGACAAGCTGATCGATTTTGCGAAAGAGAAAGCGATCGATCTTGCCATCGTCGGTGCGGATGATCCGCTGGTGGCAGGTGCCATCGATGCCTTTGAGGCAGCAGGAATCCGTGCATTCGGCCCGAGAAAGAATGCAGCCATCATCGAGGGATCCAAGGCATTTTCCAAGGACCTGATGAAGAAATATCACATTCCGACCGCAGCTTATGAAGTGTTCACGGATGCGGCGGAAGCGATTGCTTATCTGGAGACGGCGAAGTTCCCGATCGTCCTGAAAGCAGATGGCCTGGCGCTCGGAAAGGGCGTGCTGATCTGTGAGGATCTTCTTGCGGCGAAGGCCGGTGTCCGGGAGATCATGGAAGACAAGAAGTTCGGTTCCGCCGGCAATACGCTGGTCATCGAAGAGTTCCTGACGGGACCGGAAGTTTCCGTTCTCTGCTTCTGTGACGGAAAGACCATTAAGCCGATGACCAGTGCGATGGATCACAAGCGTGCCTACGACGGGGATGAAGGTCCGAATACCGGTGGCATGGGGAACATCTCCCCGAGCCCATATTATACCGATGCGGCTTCGGATTTCTGTATGGAGAAGATCTATAAGCCGACCATGGCGGCGATGGCAGCAGAGGGAAGACCGTTCGTCGGCGTCCTCTTTGTCGGCCTGATGATGACAGAAGACGGACCGAAGGTCCTGGAATACAACGCGCGTTTCGGCGATCCGGAAGCACAGGTTGTTCTGCCGAGAATGCAGTCTGACCTCGTGGAGATCATGGAGCACTGCATCGACGGAACGCTGGATGAGATTGATCTCGTCTTTGATGACGGGGCCTGCGCGACGGTTGTCCTTGCATCGAACGGATATCCGCTTTCCTATGAGAAGCTCCGTCCGGTGACGGTGGAAGAAGGACATTTCGGACAGGACGGCTACTATCTGTTCCATGCCGGCAGCGTCCGGAAAGACGGCGTCCTGCTGACAAACGGCGGCCGTGTCTTTGACGTGACAGCGACCGGGAAGGACCTGAAGGAGGCCATCGACCGTGCTTATGCGGCGACGGAATGGGTCTCTTTCGATAACAAATATATGCGCCACGACATCGGGGCGAAAGCGCTGCAGGCACTGCAGTGAGGCGTGACGAAGTTCTGCCACAAACTTGTTAAACTTCTGTGTGGAAATCATTTCCTTGTTATGCTATACTAAGTGGGTAACTGGGGAGTTACACCCTGTGATCGGAAGATCAGAGAGGAAGCCATACGGAAAGAAGGATTGAATCTTGAAACATAAAAAAAGAATTGCTGTAGTATTACTTGCTTCGATGGTGATCAGCGGGCTGTCAGGCGTTCCGTCAAAGACAGTGCCGGCACCGGTCGGAGCCATCACGGTTTATGCGGCGGAGAAGACGGCGACGGTGAATGTCGAGACGCTGAATGTCAGAACCGGTCCGGGAACCAACTATGACAGGCTGACGGTGAACGGGGCCTATGCCTACCTCCGGGAAGGAGAGACGGCAAAGGTGCTCGGTGAGCAGTCCGGCTGGTACGAGATCGAGTTCACATTCGGCGGAAGCACCCAGAAGGGCTTTGTCCTCGGGGAGTATGTCACGGTGAAGGAAGAGAGCACCGGGACATCTTCCGGAAGCACTTCCGGATCGGGTTCCACATCCGGAAGCGGAAGCACCTCCGGATCCGGTTCTACTTCCGGAAGCAGCACCGGCACGGGTTCTTCTGGCAATACTTCTTCCGGCTCGTCCACTTCGAACGTGAAGTATCTGCCGCTGGCAGTCCCGGCGATCGTGACGACGGACAATCTCCGCGTCAGGACCGGTGCGGGTACCAGTTATGATCAGAAGACGGTTGACGGGAAGGCGGTTACCCTGAAGGAGGGACAGGAAGTCACCATCTACG
Source organism: uncultured Lachnospiraceae bacterium (assembly GCA_902783375.1). Lineage (GTDB taxonomy): Bacteria > Bacillota > Clostridia > Lachnospirales > Lachnospiraceae > Catonella. The sequence goes on from CACZQN010000031.1 coordinate 38,554, forward strand.
GGGAAAAGAACGATGCCGACGGCACCCGCTGGTATACGGTCAAGTTTGTCCTTGACGGTAAGAACCGTGCCGGCTACATCTCCAGCGAGTATGTGAAACTGAAACTTGATACTTCCGTCAAAGCACAGCTCCATAAGAGCAGTGGTGTCTATGCGAGAAAGAGTCCATATGCAGCGTCGAAGTACATCCTCACAGTGAACGGGAAAAAGGTGAAACTGGAGAATGGAAAGAAGCTGATCATTACCGGTGAGCGGACGACTGCAAGCGGTGCGAGATGGTACCGCGTGAAGTTCTACGTCGGGAAGAAGCTCTATACCGGTTACGTCCTGACCAAGTATGTCAAGTTCCGCCAGACAGAGGCGACAGAGAGTACCTCCGGCAGCTCCGGTACCACGACAGAGCCTGGAACAACAACGGATCCGGGTACCACAACCGATCCGGGTACGACAACGGATCCGGGAACAACGACAGATCCGGGTACTACAACCGATCCTGGAACAACGACGGATCCGGGTACCACAACCGATCCTGGAACCACAACGGACCCGGGTACGACAACCGATCCTGGAACGACGACAGATCCGGGCACCACAACCGATCCTGGAACCACCACGGATCCGGGCACCACAACCGATCCTGGAACCACAACCGATCCGGGTACAACAACACCGGAAGTTCCTGAGAAAACCGATGAAGAGATCGCAGCAGAGGATGCTGCCTTCAAGCGTCAGGTCGCAACGATCAACAGCACGGCGCAGGTCTTCATCCGGAACGCTCCTTCCGATACAGCCGATATTCTGGTCGATCCGTACGGCAGTGTCTACCGCCTGAACAGCGGGCAGAGCGTGACTGCATGCGAGCGGACAACCGTTTCCGGCAAGAAATGGTATTTGATTTATTATACGGTAACAGACAGCCAGGGGAACCCGGTGAATGGGGCCGGTTACGTTTCTGAAGACGTGATCGAACTCACGGGACAGCTGGTCAGTCAGTCACAATCAACGGAGGTCTTGGACGATTCAGCGTTCAAGACCTACCTTTTATCTCAGGGTTTTCCGGAAAGTTATGTGGAACCGCTGATGAAGCTGCATCAGGCACATCCGACCTGGCAGTTCCAGGCATTTCAGACCGGCATCCGCTTCGAGGATGCACTTGACGGTGAGGATGTGGTCGGGAAGAATGTCCTGCCGAATTCCAAGACCCTTTCCTGGAAGTCGATGGAGAAAGGTGCGTACAACTGGGCAACCGACACCTTCATCATCCAGGACGGGACGAGCTGGGTGCAGGCATCCAGAGCAGCCATCGCCTATCTGATGGATCCGCGGAATTTCCTCGACGAGAACGGCATCTACCAGTTTGAACTGCTTTCCTATCATCCGGAGTACCAGACGGCGAACGGCGTACAGGGAATCATTGCAAATTCCCCGATGAGCGGGGCGTCTTTCCGGAAGACCGCTTCAGATGGGACGACCGTTACCTGCAGCTATGCAGATGCGATCATGATGGCTGCCATGTATTCCGGCGTCAGTCCGTACCATCTGGCAAGCCGGATCAAGCAGGAAGTCGGCGGCAGCCTGAGTTTCTCCAACAGCGCAACGGGAACGGTTGCCGGATATGAGGGACTCTATAATTTCTACAACATCGGCGCGAATTCCATGCCGGGTTCCGGCGCGGTCATTGCAGGTCTCCGTTTTGCAAAGAACGGAAGCGCGAACGACCTTCCGTTCGGCGTCAGTACATTTAACAAATACATCAAGATCCCGTGGGATAACCGCTACGATGCGATTGTCGGCGGTGCAGCCTACATCGGCAGCCAGTACATCGCAAGAGGGCAGAACACCATCTATCTCGAGAAGTTCAATGTGACCGGTAAGTCCAACTACGAGCACCAGTATATGACGAATGTCGAAGTCGGCCGGAGTGAGTCCCTGAAGACGAAGCAGGCCTACCAGAACATCGGCGAGTGCCCGGTGGTCTTTTCGATCCCGGTCTATCTGGAGATGCCGGAGACGGCAGTGCCGGTTCCGGGCACCATCAAGCATCCGAACAACTGGCTGAAGATGGTGAACGTGACAGGCGGAAAGCTTGACCGTAAGTTTGATCCTTCCTTGACCGAGGGCTATGTCATCACGCCGGAGGCCGGTGCGACAGAGATCCAGATCAGCGGAACAACGGTGGTTTCCTCTGCAACGGTGCTGGGAGCCGGAACGTATTTCGTGACGGAATCCGAGCGCGAGATCGCCCTGATGGTGCAGGCGGAGAACGGTGATATCCGTCAGTACACCTTTACTCTCGGTGCGCAGGTCCAGCCTGCCGAGGAGGTCCCGGAAGAGACGGGCACGAACGCGGATGAGACAGGATCCACCGGAAGCAGCAACTGAACAGTTACTACCAGAGAAGGAATTTGAATATTCATGGACAAATATACAGATAGTGCCAGACGGGCACTTGAGATTGCAATTCAGACAGCGACAGAGAAGTTCCGCGGCTATATCGGGACGGAACATCTGCTGGTCGGTCTCCTTTCCGTGGAGGGAACAGCCAGAACCGTGCTTGCGCAGCATGATGTGACGGAGAATGCGGTTCTCGATCTGCTGACGGGGATGTTCCGCTCTGCGAGACTGGAAGTAGCGGAGCCGGGGAAGATGTCCCCGCGGGTACGGAACGTCCTTGCCGTGGCAAAACTGGAAGCGAACAGGGTCGGAAGAACCGGGGAGACGGCAGTCGGGACAGAGCACCTGCTGCTCGCCATGCTGCGGGAGAGAGACTGTGTCGCCGTGCGGATTCTTGTGACGCTTGGCGTGAATCTTCAGAAGCTTTATATCGATCTGATGATCGCCCTCGGCATGAATCCGGGACAGGCGAGAAGTGATCTGGAGAATACCATCCGGGTGAACCGGGGAGAGACGAAGAGCAATACGCCGACCCTCGACCAGTATTCGAGAGACCTGACCGTGCAGGCAAAAGAGGGGAAGATCGACCCGGTCATCGGAAGGAACCAGGAGATCAACCGTGTGATCCAGATCCTGTCGCGCCGGACCAAGAACAACCCGTGCCTCATCGGAGAACCGGGTGTCGGAAAGACAGCGGTAGCGGAAGGCCTTGCCCAGAAGATCGTGGAGGGGGATGTGCCGGAGACGATCAAGGACAAGCGGGTTGTGACACTCGATATCTCCGGGATGGTGGCAGGATCCAAGTACCGCGGAGAATTTGAAGAAAGAATCAAGAAAGTCATCGCAGAAGTCATCAACGATGGCAATGTGCTCCTGTTCATCGATGAGATCCATACCATCATCGGGGCCGGCAGTGCGGAGGGATCGCTCGATGCGTCGAACATCCTGAAACCGTCGCTTGCAAGAGGTGAGATGCAGGTTCTCGGTGCAACGACAAGAGAAGAGTACAGAAAATACATCGAAAAAGATGCTGCCCTGGAGCGCAGATTCCAGCCGGTGGTCGTGGAAGAACCGACCGAAGAAGAGGCACTTGCCATCCTCACCGGGCTTCGCTCCCGCTATGAGGAGTTCCACCAGGTCCAGATTACGGACGACGCGCTGAAGGCGGCCGTCCATCTGTCGGCGCGCTATATCAGCGACCGCTTCCTGCCGGATAAGGCCATCGATCTGATGGATGAAGCGGCATCCAAGGTGCGCCTTGCCGGATATACCGAGCATCCGGAGCTCCGGGAGTTGAAGGAAAAGCTCCGGCTGTTAGAGACGGAAAAGGTGGAAGCCATCCGGAAAGAGGCCTACGAGGAAGCCAGCCAGAAGAAACAGCAGCAGAAGGAGATCGAGGCGGAGATAGCCGTCCTGGAAGAGGAGAACGCGGCAAAGGAAAAAGAGACCATCAAGGTTGTAGGCGAAGAAGATATCGCCGGTGTTGTTGCCGGCTGGACCAAGATTCCGGTCAATAAACTGCAGGAAGAAGAGTCGGAGCGTCTCCGGAATATGGAGAAGATCCTCCATGCAAGAGTGGTTGGCCAGGATGATGCCGTGAGCGCCGTTGCGAAGGCGATCAGAAGAGGCAGAGTCGGTCTGAAGGATCCGGAGCATCCGATCGGATCGTTCCTGTTCCTCGGCCCTACCGGTGTCGGAAAGACGGAGCTGTCGAAGGCACTGGCTGAGGCGATGTTCGGCTCCGAGAATTCGCTGATCCGGGTCGATATGTCCGAATATATGGAGAAGCAGAGCGTCTCGAAGATGATCGGTTCGCCTCCGGGATATGTCGGCTACGATGAGGGCGGCCAGCTCTCCGAAAAGGTCAGACAGAATCCGTACTCGGTCATTCTGTTTGATGAGATTGAAAAAGCACATCCGGATGTCTTCAACATCCTGCTGCAGGTGATGGACGACGGAAGAATTACCGATTCCCAGGGAAGAACGGTTTCGTTCAAGAACACGATCATCATCATGACTTCGAATGCCGGTGCAAACCGGATCATCACACCGAAGAAGCTTGGCTTCGGCGGCGGAGAGGACGTGGATGCGGATTATGAACGGATGAAGGAAGGCGTGATGGAAGAAGTGCGCCGGATCTTCAAGCCGGAATTCCTGAACAGAATTGATGAGATCAGCGTCTTCCATCTCCTGACCGATGACGACCTGCGCCAGATCGTCAAGATTCTGACGGTGAATCTTGTGAAGCGTGCGAAGGAACAGATGGGAATCGATCTGAAGTTCACGGATGCGGCGATCACCACTCTTGCAAAGCAGGGGGCAGACAAGAATTACGGCGCAAGACCGCTGAAGCGCGCGATTCAGGCGCAGGTGGAAGATATCCTTGCGGAGGAACTGCTGGCTGGAAGAATCAAGGAAGGCAGCTCCGTGACCGTCGGTGTAACAGAAGGAAAGATAGAGGTCAGAAATGCCTAAGGCAAAAAGCCTGTTTTTCTGTAAAGAATGTGGTTTTGAATCTGCAAAATGGCTCGGACAGTGTCCTTCCTGCAAGGAATGGAATACTTTTGTCGAAGCGCCTGCCGCAAGGACTGCGTCTTCCGGCGGCAGGAGCGCCGGCGGAAGAGGGAATGGCGCCAGAGGCATCTCCGGTGCAGTCCAGACCGGTGCCGGTGCTGCCGGCCGTGTGCAGAAGCTATCCGAGATCTCCCTGTTTCAGGATGAACGCTATCATACCGGGATCGGGGAGCTGGACCGGGTTCTCGGCGGCGGGATCGTGAAGGATTCGCTGGTCCTGGTTGGCGGTGATCCCGGCATCGGGAAATCGACCCTGCTGCTGCAGATGATGCAGAAGCTTTCAAGGGACGGGCTGCAGGTCCTCTATGTCTCCGGAGAGGAGTCCCTGACCCAGATCCGGATGCGGGCTGACCGAATCGGATCGTCCGATACCGACCTGAATCTGCTCGCGGAGACAGACCTCGATCTGATTCTCGCGGCGATTGAAGAGACAAAGCCGGCCGTAGTGGTCATCGACTCGATCCAGACCATGTTCGCTCCGGATGTGGATGCGGCTCCCGGAAGCATCAGCCAGGTGCGGGAAGTGACTTCAGCCCTGCTGCGTCTTGCGAAGACGATGAAGATTTCCATCTTTATCGTCGGCCATGTCACCAAGGAAGGAACCGTTGCAGGGCCCAGGATGCTGGAGCACATGGTGGACACCGTCCTTTATTTTGAGGGCGAAAAGGTGGCCTCCTACCGGATTCTCCGGGCGGCCAAGAACCGGTTTGGTTCCACGAATGAGGTCGGCGTCTTTGATATGCAGCAGGAAGGTCTGGTGGAGGTGATGAACCCCTCCGAATATATGCTGGCGGGGATGCCGGAATCCGCACCGGGTTCCATCATTGCCTGTACGGTAGAAGGAACCAGACCGATCATGGTGGAAGTGCAGGCGCTGGTCTGCCAGACGAATTTCAATCTGCCGAGAAGAACGGCGGCGGGGACCGATTACAACCGGGTGAATCTGCTGATGGCGGTGCTGGAGAAGCGTCTGGGACTGTCCCTTGGCAGCTGTGATGCCTATGTGAATATTGCGGGCGGGATGCGGGTCAGCGAACCTGCACTGGACCTGGCGATCGTTGCGGCGATCATGTCGAGCTACCGGAACCGCGAGACAGCGGACAAGGTGATTGCCTTCGGCGAGGTCGGCCTCACCGGGGAGATCCGCGGCGTCAACATGGCAAAGGCAAGGATCGATGAGGCAGTGAAGATGCACCTGCCGCTGCTCATTCTGCCGGCTGTCAACGCGAAAGGCCTTCCGGGAGCGATCCCGTGGCCGGATGGGAGCGGGGAGATGAGACTGATGGGGATCCGGAATGTTGCGGATCTCAGAGAACTGCTGTAAAGAAGGAACAAAGGAGTTTCAGGATATATGGGTAAAACACTGATCCTGACGGAAAAACCATCCGTCGCCGGCGAATATGCGGATATTCTGCATGTCGGTGTCAGACGGAACGGTTTTTATGAAAATGATCAGTATGTCATTACATGGTGTGTCGGCCACCTGATCGAGATGTGCTATCCGGAGGCATACGACATCCGCTATAAGAAGTGGAACCTGGCGGATCTGCCGTTTCTGCCGGAGAAGTATCAGTATGCGGTGATCGACAACGTCAAAAAGCAGTACGAGATTGTGCATGGTTTCATGCAGTCGCCGAATATCGACAAGATTCTCTATGCCGGCGACTCCGGACGGGAAGGAGAGGTCATCATCGAACTGATCCGGAACTACGGCGGCGTGCGGGAAGGCATCGAGGAGCGCCGTGTGTGGATCGACTCCTGTACGGAGGAAGAGATCACCCGCGGGATCCGGGAGGCGAAGCCGATCGAAGCCTATGATGACCTGGCGCAGGCCGGCATCATGCGTGGCATCGAAGACTATGCGATGGGTATCAATTTTTCAAGAGCCCTGAGTGTGAAATACGGCAATCTGCTGAACCAGACGGCCGGGACCAAGAAATACAAGGCGATAGCGATCGGCCGCGTCATGACCTGCGTGCTGGGCATGGTGGTCAGAAGAGAGCGGGAGATCCGCAACTTCGTCGAGACACCGTTCTACCGGGTCCTCGGGACACTGTCCCCGGAGCAGAGCGGAACGGAGGAAGGGGAGCGGTTCTCGTTCGAGGGCGAATGGCGCGTCAGCGAGGACAGCAAATATTTTGCATCGCCGCTGCTTTACAGTGAGAAGGGATTCCGAAAAAAAGAGGATGCAGAGAACCTCATCCGGGAGATCGGCGGCCCGGTCGAGAATGGTGTGCCGGCGCTTTCGATGCTGCTTGAGAAGAAGGAGAAGGGTACCGAGAAGAAGCGGGCACCGCTGCTCTTTAATCTGGCAGAACTGCAGGCCGAGTGTACAAAGCGGTTCAAGATCAGTCCGGATGAAACCCTTGCAGCCGCACAGGCTCTCTATGAAGGGAAACTGACCACCTATCCGAGAACGGATGCCCGTGTGCTGACGACAGCCATTGCGGGCGAGATCACAAAGAATCTATCCGGGCTCTACCGCTATCAGCCGGTGAAGGATTACGTTCTGAAGATCCGGGATGAGAAGCTATACACAGGGCTTGCGAAGACGCAGTACGTGGACGACAGCAAGGTGACGGACCACTATGCGATCATTCCGACCGGGAATGTCGAAAACCTTTCCCGGATGAGCGATCTGAACAAGAAGATCTATGACCTGATCGTGAGGCGGTTCCTGTCGATCTTCTATCCGCCGGCAGTCTATGAGAAGGTCAATCTGACCCTCGCAGTTCCGGGGGCGGTGACCGAGTCCGGACAGAAGACCGAGCGTTTCTATGCATCGGTCCGGGTGCTGAAGGAGAAAGGTTATCTGGAGATTGCCGGTGTCGGGGACAATGCCTCCGGTGCCGATGACGAGAAGAAACTGGCGTATTTCTCTTCTCTTCGGAAAGGAGCAAAGATACCGGTGCAGGCATTTACCATCAAGGAAGGTAAGACATCGCCGCCGAAGCGCTATACCTCCGGTTCGATGATCCTGGCGATGGAGAATGCAGGTCAGCTGATCGAGGATGAAGAACTGCGCGCCCAGATCAAGGGAGCGGGGATCGGGACCAGTGCCACGAGAGCCGGCATCATAGAGAAACTGGTGAATATCGGCTATCTTGGCCTGAACAAGAAGACACAGGTGCTGACACCGAAGCCATTTGGCGAGATGGTGTTTGAAGTCGCCAGCCTGACGCTGCCGTCCATGCTGAATCCTGAGATGACAGCCAGCTGGGAGAAGGGTCTTGCGGGTGTGGAATCCGGGACGATTACGCCGGAGCATTACCGCCAGACGCTTGAGAATTATGTGAGAAAATACACCGATAATATCAAAAACCGCGATCTCACCGGGGTGATCCGGGAGCGGATCCGGGCGATCGGATAAGGGAGGATGATAACGATGGCTGATCAGATCAGAATCAAAGATCTTTTCGATCTGACAGGGACGCAGATGGAGGCATACCTGTCACAGTTTGAATATCCATGGGAAGCGCTCTCCGGCATCGGCGAGGCGATTCTCGCCTGTGGAAAGATGCTTCCGGAAGCGGAGTATGATCATCCGGAAGAGGATATCTGGATTGCAAAAAGTGCAAAGATCGCGAAGCTTGCAACGATTACAGGACCCTGCATCATCGGGCCGGAAACGGAAGTACGCCCGGGTGCCTTCATCCGGGGGAATGCATGGGTCGGCGACCACTGCGTGGTCGGAAATTCCACGGAGCTGAAGAATGTGATTCTGGTGAGCCACGTGCAGGCACCACACTACAACTATGTGGGCGACTCGATCTTCGGAAAAGGCTCCCACACCGGTGCCGGCGCGATCACCAGCAACGTGAAGGGGGACAAGAAACCGGTTGTGATTCACGGGGAGATCGACTATGAGACCGGAAGAAAGAAGATCGGTGCGTTTCTCGGAGACGGCGCAGAAGTCGGCTGCAATACGGTCATGAACCCGGGATCGATTCTCGGAAAGAATGTCCAGGTCTATCCGCTGTCGATGGTGCGCGGCGTCATCAAGGCAAACAGCATCTATAAAAAACAGGGCGAGATCGCCGAGAAGCACTGAGGGCAGCCCGGAGGGAGGATGGAAGATGGCAGGAATGGCAGAACAGGCAATTGATGAATTTCTTGCTGTCCTTGACAGCAAGGCAGCTGTGCCAGGCGGCGGTGGTGCCAGTGCGCTGGTCGGTGCCATGGCGGCATCCCTTGCCGGCATGGTGGCACACCTGACGGAAGGAAAAAAGAAATACCAGGAGTGGTGGGATGAGATCCCGGAATGGCTCGCAGGGGCTGAAAAGCTCCGGCTGGAGCTGACTGCGCTGATGGATGCAGACGCAGAAGCGTTTCTGCCGCTTTCAAAAGCATACGGCCTTCCAAAGGATACGGAGGAAGAGAAGGCAGAGCGGGAGCGTGTCATGGAGGAGGCGCTTCTCACGGCAGCCATGCCGCCGCTCCACATGATGGAGAAGACGATGGAAGTCATCGAGCTTCTGAAGATCCTTGAGGTGAAGGGATCGACCCTTGCCGCCAGTGATGTGGCTGTGGCCGCAGAATTTGCCAACGCAGCACTCCGAGGCGCGGCGATGAACATTTTCATCAATACAAAGATGATGAAGAACCGCGAACAGGCGGATGCGCTGAATCAGAAGGCACTGCTGATGATCGAAGTAGGCGGAACGGAAGCAAGAGAGATCTCGAAGCGCATTGCAGGCAGATTTTTAGCATAAAGGTGGGAAGATGGAACTGATCAGAGGAAAAGATGTCGCTGCGGCGATGACAGAGAAGGTTGCAGCTGAGGTACAGAGATTACAGGAAACCGGACACAGGGCACCGGTCCTAGCCATCGTCCGGATCGGGGAACGCCCGGAGGACCTCGCCTATGAGCGCGGCGCGAATACCCGGATGAAGAAATGCGGCATCACCGTGGAGTCCCATGTGTTCCCGGAAGATGTTGCAGAAGAGACATTTCTCAAAGCCTGGGAAGAGATCAATGCAAGGGAGACGGTTGACGGCATCCTGCTGTTCATGCCGCTTCCGAAGCAGATTGACACCGGGAAGGTGATCGCGAAGATGGATCCGGCGAAGGATATGGACGGCATCACAACGATCAACCAGGGAAAGATTTTCCGCGGAGAGAAGGACGGCTATGCACCGTGTACCGCCGAAGCCGTGATGGAGACACTGCATTTTGCTGGAATCGATGTCAAAGGACTCGAGACCGTCGTGGTCGGCAGAAGCAATGTGATCGGAAAGCCGGTCAGCATGCTGCTCCTGTCCGAGCATGCCACCGTCACCATCTGCCACACCAGGACGAAGGATCTGCAGGCTGAATTAAAACGCGCAGACCTTGTGGTGGCCTGCGCGGGTGTAGCGGAAATGATTGATGGCTCGATGATCAAAGAAGGTGCCATCGTGATGGATGTCGGCATCAACGGCAGAGCGGATGGCAGCATCTGCGGTGATGTGAAGACCGAGAGTCTGGAAGGCATCGCAGCCCTTGCGACACCGGTTCCGGGCGGCATCGGATCGGTTACGACTTCTGTGCTTGCAGACCATGTTCTGCGTGCATTTTGCGCCGGACAATCAGATAACAGATGAGATGTGCCAGGAAGGTAAGCGCCCAGCTGATCGGGTAGGAGATGTAGAGCGTCTCGATCGTGCGGTTCCACTGGAAGATGGTAAAGATCCAGATGATCCGGAACGCACAGGCACCGATCAGGGAGACGACCATCGGCAGGAGTGAGTAGCCGATGCCGCGCATGGAACCAACCATGGTATCCATCATGCCGCAGAGGAAATAGCTGATGCAGCAGATGGAGAGGCGCTTCAGACCATACCGGATGACTTCTGCGTCCGTGTTGTAGATGCGGAGCAGGGTGCCGCCGAAGTACCAGGCGGAGGCTCCGAGAATCAGGCCGGTCAGAAGGACCAGCACCTGGCAGCAGAAGAGGACTCTGTCCACCCGCTTCGTCTTGCCGGCACCGTAGTTCTGACTGGTGAACGACAGGTTGGACTGGTAGAAGGCATTCATGGCCGTGTAGACAAAGCCTTCGATATTGGAGGCCGCCGTGTTGCCGGCCATGACGGTCGATCCGAACGAATTGATGGAGGACTGGATCAGGACATTCGAGATGGAGAAGATGCAGCCCTGCAGTCCGGCCGGAAGACCGATCTGCAGGATCGGGATCAGCCGTCTCGGGACGATCCGGATCTTTCTCAGGTCCAGGTGAATCGAACTGTTCTCAAGCATCAGACAGCGGATCGTCAGGACCATGGAAAATGCCTGTGACAGGATGGTTGCGAGTGCGACGCCGGCAACACCCATGTGCAGGACGATGACAAAAAACAGATTCAGACAGACATTGATGACCCCGGCTATCGTGAGATAGTACAGGGGTCTTTTTGTATCACCGATGGAGCGGAGGATGGCGGAACCGAAGTTGTAGAGCATCGACATCGGAACGCCGATGAACAGAATCCGCATATAGGTGGCCGCCTGATCGATGACATCGTCCGGCGTGGACATCAGGGTCAGGATCGGCCTCGATGCGGTGACACCAACGATCAGCAGAATGAGACCGCCGATCAGGCTGACGGCGATGGATGTATGAACAGTCTCACTGACGGCCTCGTCATCATGGGCACCATAGAAACGGCCGACCATGACATTTGCTCCCACGGAGAGACCGATGAAAAGGCTGACCAGAAGATTGATCAGGGAACCGGTCGAGCCGACAGCAGCGAGTGCGGTCGGACCGGTAAAGCGACCGACGACCACCACATCGGCGGCGTTAAACAGAAGCTGAAGGACACCGGACGCCATCAGCGGCAGGGCGAAGACCAGGATCCGGCCGAACAGCGGTCCGTTCAGCATATCAATTTCATAGGCACTTCTGCCGGAACGGTTTTCCGATCCGGCTGCATTCTTAGCAGACATATCGCATACCTTTCACCAGGACTTCCAGGATGTCGGTCCTGAATACTTACTTTCACTATTGAATCGCGTACTCATCGTTTTACATGATTTCATAGAAGAAGTCAATGGACGAAAGCCCTGATTTGTTGTACTTTTCTTGGAAAAATACGGTTTCCGGAATCTGTTCCGGATTCGGGACCTTTCGAATGTTGCGATTGCCACTTGCCAAAGGAGGGGAAGCCGTGTTACAATGCCAGAGAATGTTCAAAATTTAACAAGCATTTATTTCTGAAAGGAGAACAATCATGAAGAAAGCTTGGATTTCGATCCTCCTGACTGCAGTGATGGTCTTCGCATTGACAGCTTGCGGTGGATCCCAGACTGCCACGACGAACCAGACCGTGAACGAGGCAGTGTCCGCTGCGAAAGAGGAAGTGAAGGAAACCGTCTCTGCTGCAGCCTCTGCAGCGAGCGAAGTCGTTGAAACCGCCGAGAGTGCTGCCAGTGAAGCAGCTGAGACGGTTGAGAGTGCAGTGAGCGAAGTGGCTGAGACCGCTGAAAGCGCAGTGAGTGAAGTGACTGAGACCGCTGAAAGCACAGTCGAGGAAGTCACAGAGACTGCTGAAAGCGTGACGGTCCGCGTGGGTTCCCTCAAGGGACCGACCACCATGGGACTGGTGAATCTGATGAAGGCTTCTGAGAATGGCGAGGCCGAGGGTTCTTACGAGTTTACGATGGCAACACAGGCAGATGAGATCCTCGCCGGCGTTGTCGGCGGCAATATTGACATTGCCCTGATCCCGGCAAATGTAGCAGCAGTCCTCTACAAGAGAACTGAGGGCGGTGTTGCAGCAGTTGATATCAATACCCTTGGCGTTCTTTACTGCGTGACCGGAGATGATTCCATCACTTCCGTCAAGGACTTTGCCGGCAAGACCGTGATTACAACCGGACAGGGCAGCACACCGGAGTATGCGATCAACTTCCTGCTTGCACAGAACGGCATTACGGACTGCACACTGGAGTTCAAGTCTGAGGCAACGGAGGTTGCAGCTGCACTTGCACAGGACCCGACACAGATCGCTGTTCTGCCGCAGCCGTTTGCAACTGTAGCGCAGGTGCAGAATGATGCACTGCACGCTGCATTTTCGCTCGCAGATGAGTGGGATGCGCTGGGCGTGGAGTCAAGATTCCTGACAGGCGCGACGATCGTCCGCAAGGCATTTCTTGAGGAGCATCCGGAGGCTGTAGACCTGTTCATCAAGGAACACGCTGCTTCTGCCGAGAAGGCTGTGAGCGATGTCGAAGGTACAGCTGCACTGGTCGCTGAGTATGGCATCATCGAGAAGGCACCGATTGCGCAGAAGGCACTTCCATACTGCAACATCGTCTGCATCACGGGTGATGAGATGAAGGATGCACTTTCTGGTTACCTGACCACCTTGTTTGAACAGAATCCGGCAGCTGTCGGCGGTGCGATGCCGGCTGAGGATTTCTATTACACGGGGAAATGAAAATCAAGAATAAATGGCTGATCCGACTGCTGGTTTTCGCGTTCTGGATCATCCTCTGGGCAGCTGCTGCAAGATGGATTCACAATCCGATCCTTGCGGCAGGCCCCGTGGATACGATGCGGGCGCTGATCCGGCTGGCGGGGACAGCTGATTTCTACAGATCCATTCTGAATTCCATGCTGAGGATTCTCCTGGGGCTTATCGCCGGGGGAATCCTTGGTGTGCTTTTCGGGGCACTTTGCTATCGTTTTGCGCTGCTTCGGACCGTGATTTCTCCGGCAGTGGCTGCGATGAAGTCTGTCCCGGTCGCGAGCTTTGTCATCCTGATTCTGATCTGGGCGGGGAGCAGGAATCTGGCCTTTTTCATCGTCCTGTTCGTCTCGTTCCCGATTCTCTATCTGAATACCTTGTCGGGCCTCATGGCGACGCCTTCGGAGATGACGGAGATGGTGCAGATCTTTCATATGCCGCTCGTCCGCAGAATCCGGTATCTGTATCTGCCGCAGCTTCAGCCATTTCTTGAGAGTGCCGTCACACTGGCACTGGGCATGAGCTTCAAGTCCGGCGTCGCGGCAGAGGTCATCGGACAGCCGCTTCTCTCGATCGGAAATGGCCTGTACCGTGCGAAGATCTACCTGAATACAGAAGAAGTGTTCGCATGGACGATTGTCATCCTGCTGATCTCCTGGGGACTCGAGAGCGGGATCGCTAAATTGATCGGCAGAAAGAAGCGGAAAGCGGCCGGAGAGGATGGTGCGGCATGATTGTTCTACGAGATCTCACGAAAGCATATGATGGCCGCATGGTGATCGAGCGCTTTTCAGCGGAGCTGCAGGAGGGCGGGAAATATCTGATCACGGCGCCGTCAGGGGCCGGGAAGACGACACTGCTGCGGCTGATCCTGGGGCTCGAGAAGCCCGATGCCGGCGAAGTGGACTTTCAGGGGCAGGAGCCGAGGTTTGGCGTCTGTTTCCAGGAGGACCGGCTCTTTTCGTCGTTCTCCGCTGTCCAGAATGTTGTCTCGGTGCACAGTTTCCTGAAGGGGGCTGACGGCGAGGCCAGGGCAAGGAGCATGCTGGCGGAGATTCTTCCGGAAGAGGAGTTGGGGAAACCTGTATCGGAGCTTTCCGGTGGGATGAAGCGAAGAGTTTCCCTCGTGCGCGCCATGATGTCAGACGGGAACGTTCTGGTGCTGGATGAACCTTTTACCGGGCTTGATGATGAAACCCGGAGGCGTGCGATTCATTTCCTTGAGAAGCATAGAGGAGACCGAACCCTGATCCTGACGTCGCATGTGACAGATGGACTTTCTGATTTTGAAATTCTTTCTCTTTGAGCTTGTTTTTCTTGCACCACATCTTCGGGTGCGGTATAATACCTTCTGGATGATTAGTCATCAAACTGATGACGGATCACAGAAGGTATTTTCTATTTTGAAGGAGGGATTACAAGATGGCAAAGCAGTTCGTCTGCAACGACTCGACTGTCGTTACAACCACGAAGGGAAAACTCAGAGGTTTCCTGTTTGACGGGATTTACACATTTCACGGGATCCGCTATGCGAAGGCAAAGCGTTTCCAGATGCCGGAGCCGGTTGATGCATGGGATGGCGTGAAGGATGCACTTTCCTATGGCATGATCTGTCCGGTCTTAAATCAGCCGATGCCGATGGGTGAGGTCTTGACACCGCACCGCTTCTGGCCGGAGAGCGAGCACTGCCAGTATCTGAATGTCTGGACGAAGTCCATCGATCCGTCGGCGAAGAAGCCGGTCATGGTCTGGTTCCATGGTGGCGGATACTCTGCAGGGTCCTCCATCGAGCAGGTTGCCTATGAAGGGGACAATCTTGCAAAGTTCGGTGATGTTGTTGTCGTTACCGTCAACCACAGACTGAACATTTTCGGACATCTCGATCTGTCTGCATTTGGTGAGAAGTACTGGAACTCTGTGAACGTTGGTATCGCAGACCTGGTTGCATCCCTTGAATGGGTGCGCGACAATATTGCAGCTTTCGGCGGTGATCCGGAGAATGTCCTGATCTTCGGTCAGTCCGGCGGCGGCGGAAAGGTCACGACACTTGGCCAGACTCCTGCAGCTGACGGCCTGTTCCACAAGGCAATTGTCATGAGCGGTGTCATCGGGGAAGATTTCCAGACATCGACTGTTTCCGGTAAGGAATTTGCACTGGCTATTGCTGCTGAGCTTGGCATCGAAGAGAAGGATATCGAGAAGTTGGAGAAGGTTCCGTCAAAGCTTCTGATCCGTGCGACCAACAAGGCTGAGAAGAAACTGAGAAAAGAAGGAAAGTTCTATAACTGGGGACCGGTTGCAAATTCCTGGTATAAGGGTGATCCGCTGAAGGTCGGTTTCAATCCATCTTATCAGAAGGTCCCGACCATGGTCGGTTCTGTCCTTGCGGAATTCGCATTCGGCGGCCCGGTTCTCATGGATAAGGAAGGCATGAGCGCTGAGGAGAGAAGAGCTGTTGTGGCAGCAAAGTTCGGTGAAGAGAATGCCGACAAGGTCATTGCATGCTTTAAGAGCGCATATCCGGACAAGAACGAGGTCTATGCCTGCGATCTCGATGTCAACGGCTTCCGCCCGCTGACCATCAAGTATGTGAAAGAAAAGGCAAAAGATGCAGAGGCTCCGGTTTACTCCTACATGTTCTCTCTGATTTTCAACTACATGGGCGGCAAGGCAGCATGGCACTGCTCCGATATCGCATTCTTCTTCCACAACGCGACGAGACTGCCGATCTGCCAGATCGATGGCGTGACCGAACAGCTCGAGGACAAGATGGCCGGCGCATTTGTCAACTTCGCATACACCGGCAACCCGAATGTAGAAGGTCTGCCTGAGTGGCATGCAAGCACAGGGGATACCGTCAATACGATGGTCTTCGATGCAGAATGTGAAGAGCGCGTCAACTACGACGAGGACGTCGTGAAGTATATCGCATCAGTGACACCGCCGTTCCACTTTGATTTCAATATGGACGATGATGAGGACGAAGAGGGCGGAAGTGCCTGGTTCTTCTAAAGCGTCGATTCGGCGACAAATGATACACCTTAAAGTTACCACCTGCACATCCTGGCGAGTGGAGACAGGAGATCGAAGATGATACGGTTTCCGTCAACACTTCGTTCGCCACAGTCCACTTGCCAGGTGTGGATGTGCATCCTGTGAAAGAACCGCGCAGCAAAACCAAGATGGATCTTTTCAGAAAATCTCTCCCACCAGAGAAAGACACGGTCCATCCATGCGTGGATGCGAATCTCTCCGGCGAGGGAGTCCTTACGGATGTTCAGTTCTTTCCCGAACTGCTCTTTATAAAATGCGCGGAGTTCCTCTGCGAGTGCCGAAGCTGAGCCTCTGACTTCCTTAAAACGATTCTGCAGGATGTCATCTGCACGGACACGGACCATATGTTCTTCGACATTCACTGCCAGACCATCCGGACTGATGAGCCAGCTTCTGCGGGAGACTGGAACCGTGTCTTTGATCTGGCGGAGCAGGGATGCAGAGAAGTTCACGAGGGCGTCCTTTTGCCCATCCTCTATGTGGAAGGGACGCCCTGTTTCATAGGCTGTACCGATGCCTTCAATCAGATCTTTGAAATCCTGAAAGTCAGCATTCTGAAGAGCCCAGTCATGGGCTTCTTTTTTTGAGAGAAGAAGATTGTCCCGCTTGTAGGCGAGAACACGGAGAAGATTCAGGATGCCGTATACAGGAGCTTTGAGAATATTGTCTGCGGCATCTTCAGCATCCAGCTCAATACTTGCACGGAATTCTTTGGCAGCCGGGGCCTTAAAGAGTTCTCTGGCCGGAGGCCCAAAGAGCGTGATGCCGCGGTGGAAGATGATCATAAAGTGTGCGGCGAGATCTGGATCTGTTCCATGCATCTCCTGCACGAAAGCTGTCGGATCTGCAATACAGCGTGCATGATGCATCCGGGAGTAATGCAGCACAAAGGGAGTCGGGTAGATAAAGTTCCGGCAGTATTCTTCAAGAACAACACTCATCTCAATCCCTTTTGCAGGGGCATCCTGGTCAAGCTTCAGGACCTGGTTTAAGAAGGCGAGCTTTGCAGTCTCATCCGGAGTATCCTTCACGACAACGATGAGATCAAGATCACTTGTCTCCGGGTGAAAACAGCCCATAGCAGCAGAGCCGTGCAGATAGACACCGGTCAGATTCTCGCCAAAGCAATTCTTAGAAGCCTCGACAAATGCAAAAAGCAGGCTGTGGGTGTTTTCCGGAAGAAGAGCAAGACGCTCAGACTGGTTCAGCATGACAGGTCCTTTCTGAAGGGTATTCTTTTAAAAGAATATCCCCGGGAGAGTGCCAGCCAATGGCAGGCACCCCTCCCGGGGATTATTTATCCAGGAATCAAATTACTTCGTCCCGTAGATACGGTCGCCGGCATCGCCAAGACCAGGGAGAATGTAGCCGTGTTCGTTCAGCTGGCGGTCCAGATGACCGATATAGACATCTACATCTGGATGTGCCTCTGTCAGAGCCTTGACACCTTCCGGTGCAGCGATGAGGCAGAGGAAGCGGATGGAAGTGATGCCGCGTGCCTTCAGGCGGTTGATGGCTGCAATGGCGGAGCCGCCGGTTGCAAGCATCGGATCGACCACGAAGATGTCACGCTCTGCAGCATCCTTCGGCAGCTTGCAGAAATACTCGACCGGTTCCAGGGTCTCTTCATTACGATACATACCGATGTGACCGACCTTTGCGTTCGGGATCAGGTTCAGGATACCGTCAGCCATGTGCAGACCTGCACGGAGGATCGGAACGATGCAGAGTTTCTTGCCTGCGATCTCCTTGACCGTGGTGGTCTCGAGAGGAGTTTCTACAACTTTATCTGCAAGAGGAAGATCTCTTGCTGCTTCGTAACAGATGAGCATCGCGACTTCAGAGACCAGTTCACGAAACTCAATCGTGGTTGTGCTTTTCTGACGCATGATACCGATCTTATGCTGGATCAGCGGATGATCCATAACAACAACTTTTCCCATAATATTCCTTTCTGCGGCATCGCCGCCGGCAAAGTTGATTCACTCTTTCCTTAGTGTATCCCAAAAAAAGAAGAAATACAAGATAGATTTCAAACGTTTGTGAAATCGGACAATCCATCCATGCAGAGGGCATCGCCGCCGGAACCCTCTTGAGGAATGATTCCTTTTATGATATGGTAAAGAGAGGTTCATATGTATTTTCTGCAATGATCAGGGAGGTCTCATGAAAAAATACGTAGCAACATGTTTATATGCGGTGCTTGCAGGTATCTGCATCGGTCTCGGCGGAACGGTATTTCTCCGGATCAAAGATGCTTTTCCGGGAGGAAATGTCGTCGGGGCACTGCTCTTTACGATCGGCCTTTTTACAATCTGTACCAGAGGATACAATCTGTTCACGGGGAAGGCCTGTTACATCTTTGACAACAAACCGGACTACATCCTGACACTGATCGTGATCTGGATCGGAAATCTGATCGGCTGCACACTGCTCGCGGTCCTTCTCCGGGCAACCGGGATCAGCGGCGGAGAGGCTGGAATTGATGTCATCGCGGCAAAGCTGGTCGCAGGGAAGATGGCGGCAGGATACGGAAGCCTATTCCTGCTCGGCATCGTCTGCAACATCTTCATCTTCATCGCGGTGAACGGATATGCGAAGAATCCGCATGAAGTAGGGAAGTACCTGAGCCTGTTCCTGGGTGTCTCCGTCTTTATTCTCTGCGGCACGGAGCACAGCGTGGCGGATATGTTCTACTGGGCGGTGTCCGGAACCCTGTTTGCATCACCGGCGGAGAGTCTTCTCCGGATCCTTGTGATCAGCCTCGGGAATGTCTGCGGCGGCGTCTGCTTCCCGCTGATGGAGAAAGCATATCAGAAATTGAACGGCTAAGGGTATATAAAGAGAAATGAAAAAGATATGGAACATCGTGATCGGGGGTCTGCAGCAGAAGATCTTCAACCTGGTCCTGCTCACATTGATTCTGGTTGTACTGGCTTTTGCTGCTGTCACTGTCTATCAGGCGTCAAGCCTGCGGAATATTGTCGGAGAAGCGAATGAACGCCAGCAGGCGGCCATCCGGGATGTCTCTGCCGTGACGATGGAAGGAGTTGTGGACGCCAATCTCAGTGAGTCCGTCCAGATGCAGGCCTATATCGCGGACGGCATCTTCCAGGAGATGAAGAACGAAGTGGAACTCCTGGCGGACTACGCCGGCATGCTCTATCAGAATCCGGATCAGTTCCAGCCCAGAGCGGTTCTGGTACCGGATGTGAAGAATGAAGGGACGATTGCTGCCCAGCTGCTTTCCGAAGAGGGTGTTGATTTCAGTGATCCGAAGATCACGGAGCAGGTCGGACTGATCGGCAATCTGACCGATACCATGGAGGCGATGCTGCGCCATACCAACCTGAATTCCTGCTTTATCGGAACTGCGGATGGGGTATTTGTGATCGTGGACGAGCATTCTGGCACGAAGTTCAATGCAGATGGATCCATGAAGCATATCGCTGTACGGGATCGGTTCTGGTATACCGGGGCGCTCGAGAGCGGAACGACCTATTTTTCCGATGTCGAACACGATGCATTCGCAGATTCGATCGGCATCGTCTGCACCGTACCCATCTATGTGGACGGAGAACTGAAGGCAATCGTCGGAGCGGATCTCTTCCTGGAGGCAATGGAAGAGACTGTGAAAAACTACAACGTGTACGGGAAATACATCGCGATCATCAACCAGGACGGACATACCATCTTCGCTCCGGATGGTCAGGATATCTTTCATGCAGAGATTTCTGATGATGCAGAAGATCTGAGACAGTCGGAGAACGAAGAACTGGCTGCATTTGTCACCGATGTACTGGCAGGGGCGACAGATGTCAGGCTGGTGAATGTGAATAACCAGCTGCTCTACATGAACGGAGCGAAGCTCAGTACGGTCGGATGGGCGCTGATCTCCGTCGTTGACCAGAAAATGACAGAGGCTCCGATGGAACAGATGGTGACGGAGATCAACCAGATCCAGACGACGGCTCAGCAGGATTACTACCGAAGCAACCGGGCCTCTTTGCAGACCATCCTGGTTCTTCTGACCGTGATCCTGATCCTAGCGACAACATCTGCCCTGGTGGTCGCAAAGCGGATCGTCAAACCGCTGAACACGATGACGAAGCGGATGTCGGAACTGTCCGGAACCAACCTGCAGTTCATGATGGAGGATACCTACCGGACAGGGGATGAGATTGAAGTGCTGGCAACTTCTTTTGCAAATCTTTCTGCGAAGACTACCCGGTACATCGGTGAGATCACGCGGATCACAGCGGAGAAGGAGCGGATCGGTGCGGAGCTGAACATGGCGAAGGACATCCAGGAGAGCCAGCTGCCGAGCATCTTCCCGCCATATCCGGACAGAAAGGAATTCGATATCTACGCATCCATGGATCCGGCGAAGGAAGTCGGTGGTGATTTCTATGACCTCTTCCTGATCGATCACGATCACCTGGGACTTGTCATGGCAGATGTTTCCGGTAAAGGTGTTCCGGCGGCGCTCTTCATGATGATCTCAAAGATCCTGATCAAGAACCGCGTCCAGAGCGGGGACAGCCCTGCCGAGGCGCTGAGGAACGTCAACAACCAGATCATGGAAGGCAACCAGGCAGACATGTTTGTCACGGTCTGGCTCGGCATCCTGAATCTTCGAACCGGGGAGGGTGTCGCCGCGAATGCAGGTCATGAGCATCCGGCCCTGAAGCGGGCAGACGGGCAGTATGAACTGATCCGCTACCGCCACTCACCGGCGATCGGCACCATGGAAGGCATTCCGTTCAAGGAGCACACCTTTACCATGAATCCGGGAGACGGCCTGTTCGTCTATACCGATGGTGTGCCGGAGGCAACGAGCATCGAGAATGAACTCTTCGGGACGGACCGGATGTTAGAGGCACTGAACCGGAATCCGGATGCTGGACCGAAGGAGAGCATCGCGGCAGTGACAGAAGCCATCGATGATTTTGTGGCCGGCGCGGAACAGTTTGATGATACGACGATGCTGTGCCTGGTATACCATGGCAGCGTGAATGAAACAGAAGGCGGCCTGCTCGGAGGAGAATGTCACCAAGGCCATCGAAAAGATCAAACAGGACGCCTCTTTCAAGGAAATGATGAAGACGGCCGGAAGGAGCCGGAATGAGCAAATCCGTATTTGACAGAACAACATGGTTATGCTATACTTGCAAAAAGATTGTACTGTAACTGTTCAGGACCGACAAGAATTCGAAAGAAAAGCGGCAGAAAGCTTGCTTTCATTGCCGCTTTCTTACGAATTCTTACCGGCCGGAACGGCCGTCGCTTATAGACAAGAGTTGCGTAGCAACGATTAGCCGCGCAGCGGCGGTCTATAAGATGTCGGTCCTGAACAGTTCATAGGTGAATTTGTATTAGGAGGATCCAAGAATGAAGCACATTAAGAGCCTGAATACCAGAGACATGAAGGAATCCATGAAGAAGGGCGGCTGCGGTGAGTGCAAGACTTCCTGCCAGTCGGCTTGCAAGACTTCCTGCACCGTAGGAAATCAGAGCTGCGAGAACAAGTAATTGGCATGATTTGAGCGGGCAGCGGCAATAACGCCGCTGCCTTTTTGCCGTAGATAGGAGAGAATTTGATACATCAGTATAAGAGCAATGGATATAACATCGTACTGGATGTGAACTCCGGTTCCGTCCATGTCGTTGACCCGGCCACCTATGACCTGATTGCAGCTTATGAGAAGCGGATCATCATCGGCGGGGAGGACAGAGATCTGGTCCTCTCGGAAGTGAAGCAGGAGCTGCTCGAAAAGTACGCGGAAGGCGAAGAGCGGATGACAGCGGAAGACTTCGATGAGATGGTCGGAGAAGTCGAAGAACTGAAGAAGTCCGGCAATCTCTTCACAGAAGACATCTACGAGAATTTCGTGCATCTCTTCAAGCAGCGGGACACAGTCGTGAAGGCACTCTGCCTGAACGTGGCCCACGACTGCAACCTGGCATGTCGCTACTGCTTTGCAGGAAAGGGTGAGTACCAGGGAGATCGCGCGCTGATGCCGTTTGAGGTCGGCAAGGCAGCCTTTGATTTCCTGGTAAGCCATTCCGGGAACCGGAAGAATCTTGAAGTCGATTTCTTCGGCGGGGAACCGCTGATGAACTGGGATGTCGTGAAACAGCTGGTCGCGTACGGACGGTCGCTGGAAGGACCGAACAACAAGAATTTCCGTTTCACGATCACGACCAACGGCGTCCTGCTGAACGATGAGATCATCGATTTCTGCAACCGGGAGATGGCGAATGTCGTCCTGTCCATCGACGGAAGAAAAGAAGTGCACGACGGGATGCGCCCGACCAGAAGCGGGAAGGGGTCGAGCTATGACCTGGTCCTGCCGAAGTTCCTGGATTTCGCCGAGAAGCGCGGGGACAAGGAGTACTACGTCCGCGGCACCTACACCAGAAACAACCTGGATTTTGCAGAGGATGTACTGCATCTGGCAGATGTCGGATTTAAAGAGATCAGCGTAGAGCCGGTGGTCAGCCTTCCGGAAGAGCCTTATGCGATCCGCGAAGAGGATCTGCCGATGCTGCTCGACCAGTATGATTATCTTGCAAAAGAGATGATCCGAAGAAGAAGAGAGGGGAAGGGCTTCACCTTCTTCCATTTCATGATCGATCTGGCCGGCGGTCCGTGTGTGGCCAAGAGACTTTCCGGTTGCGGCTCGGGTACCGAATATCTCGCCGTCACGCCGTGGGGAGATCTCTATCCGTGCCACCAGTTTGTCGGGGAAGATGGTTTCGTGATCGGGAATGTCTTCGACGGCATCACCAATCCGGACCTGGTGAATGAATTCAAGAAGCAGAATGTCTATGACAAGCCGGCCTGCAAGGACTGCTTTGCAAGATATTACTGCAGCGGCGGCTGTGCGGCGAATGCCTGGAAGTTCCACCACAGACTGGACGGAACCTATGAGATCGGCTGCGAGCTGCAGAAGAAGCGGATTGAATGTGCGATTATGATGAAAGTAGCGGAAGAGGAAGACCTTGAAGCACTTTCTGTCAATGAATAAAAAAATTTCCAAAGAGAGAGGTAAGTTCCAATGAATAGTAAAGGACGCGGTGCAGCGAAGCTTGGCGTATTCCTGATTGCTGTCATCCTGCTGGTCTGTGTGACCCTGGGTGTCTTCGGCAATACCGCCGGCAGCGCTTACGGCATCAAGAGAGGTCTTGACCTGGCCGGCGGTGTGAGTATCACCTATGAAGCAACGAAAGCGGATCCATCCGCAACCGAGATGGCAGATACCATCGAAAAGATGCGGATGAGAGCTGAGAATTTCTCGACAGAATCCGAAGTCTACCAGGAAGGCAGCAGCCGGATCGTGGTTGATATTCCGGATGTCACCGATGCGGATGCAGTGCTTGCACAGATGGGTTCCGCCGGATCCATCCAGTTTATCCCGGTAGAAGGCAATATCGTTCAGAATGAAGAGGGCTACTATGTTCTCAATGCGTCGATGGATGAACTGTATGCGAATGGCCAGGTCGTCATCGACGGTTCGGATATCTCGACTGCCAAGGCAAAGGATGTCCAGGATACTCTGGGCGTTGAGCATCTGGTTGTTCTGTCTCTGAATCAGAGCGGAGCAGCAAAGTTTGCGAAGGCAACAGAAGAGAACTACGGTAAGCAGATCGCCATCGTCTATGATGGGAATGTCATCTCCGCACCGGTTGTCCGTGCCATCATCACGGATGGTGAGGCGACCATCTCCGGTCAGGAGAGCATCCAGGAAGCAGAAAGACTGGCTTCCATTATCCGGATCGGCGCACTGCCGCTCGAACTGACCGAGATCCGCTCCCAGGTTGTCGGCGCAAAGCTTGGTGATACCGCTCTGCAGACAAGTCTCCTGGCCGGTCTGATCGGCTTCCTGCTTGTATTCATCTTCATGATCGTTGTATACCGGATTCCGGGTCTTGCATCGAGCCTTGCACTCTGTGCATATGTCACGATCGAGCTGATCCTGCTTGATCTCCTCGAGATCACCCTGACCCTTCCGGGTATTGCAGGTATTATCCTTTCCATTGGTATGGCCGTGGATGCGAACGTCATCATTTTCACCCGTATCAAGGAAGAAATCGGTGCCGGAAAGACGGTCCGCTCCGCGATCAAGCTTGGTTTCTCCAAGGCATTGTCCGCCATCATCGACGGCAACGTCACCACCATTATCGCAGGTATCGTGCTGGCGATCTTCGGAACCGGTACCATCAAGGGCTTCGCATATACCCTGATCCTTGGTATCCTGATTTCCATGCTGACAGCACTGTTCATCACCAGATTCCTGCTGTATGCACTCTATGATCTGGGCTTTGATTCTGAGATATTCTATGGAATCAAGACCGAGAGAACACCGATCAACTTCATCGGATTCTCGAAGAAGGCATATATCATTTCCGGTGCCATCATCTGTGTCGGCATTATCGCCATCATCGTCAATTCCATCACCGGAACTGCTTTCAATTATGCACTGGAGTTCTCCGGTGGTACTTCGACAGAAGTTGTTTTCGACGGTGGAAATGTCCCGTCCAATGACGAAATCCGCGCTCTGGTCAACGGTGCTGTTCCGGGCTTGTCCGATGTCGATGTCGCGCAGGTTGTCGGTGAGGATAAGGTTATCGTGAAGACACGTGACCTGACACTCGAGGAGCGTGCAGCGGTGCATCAGGCGTTCTTTGATCAGTACAATGTCTCCGAGGGCAATATTGAGGAGCAGATTATTTCCGGCGCTGTCAGCGGAGAGATGAAGCGGGATGCGCTGATGTCCGTCATTGCAGCAACCATCTGCATGCTGATCTACATCATCATCCGTTTCCGCAACGTCAACTTCGGTTTCAGTGCAGTCCTTGCACTGCTGCATGACGTCATGATCGTCGTGACGCTGTATGCGCTGACCAGAATGAATGTCGGCAATACCTTCATTGCCTGCATGCTGACGATCGTCGGTTACTCGATCAACGCGACCATCATCATCTTTGACCGTATCCGTGAAAATATCGCGGAGATGCAGAAGAAAGATACCTATGCGGATATCGTGAACCGTTCCATCACACAGACACTGACCAGAAGCATCAACACCAATATCACCACACTGGTCATGGTCGTCATGCTGATGATCCTCGGCGTTTCCTCTGTCAGAGAGTTTGCACTGCCGCTGATCGTCGGCCTCGTCTTCGGTACCTATTCTTCGATCTGCATCACGGGCTGCCTCTGGTATCACCTGAACCAGATCAAAGTGAAGAAAGAGGTTGCAAAGAAGGCCTGAATAGAGTATTGTTAAGTTAGGAACTGCTGTAAATATTCGGTAAGGACGGTGGAAAAATGTTTGTCTTCTGGCTCATTTGTTTTATCGGACTTCTGGCTGTGGAGTTCATGACGCAGGCGCTGACAACGATCTGGTTCTGCGCAGGTGCGATTGTTGCCATGATTGTCTCCTTTATCGGAGCACCATTCTGGCTTCAGCTGATCCTTTTCGTTGCAGTCTCACTGGTTGTGCTTTTGTTCTACAGACCGCTTGCCATCAAGTATGTGAACAGCAAGCGCATCCGGACCAATGTGGATGAACTGGTTGGAAAAGATGCAAGAGTCTGTGAGAGAATTGACAACAACGCCGGCAAAGGCCGTGTGATCTTAAACGGAGTAGACTGGGCTGCCAGATCCCTTGATGGCTCTGTCATCGAGGAACAGGAGATGGTCACAGTCCGTGAGATCCAGGGCGTGAAGGCGATTGTAGAAAAGAAGAAGGAGGCATAAGTACTATGGGAGGATTGATTACTGTTGTCGTTTTCGCCATCATTATCATTCTGGTGGTCGCTTCATCGATCCGGATTGTTCCGCAGTCTGAAGCCTATGTCGTCGAGCGTCTGGGCGCTTATCTGACTACCTGGAACGTCGGTGTCAAGTTCAAGGTTCCTTTCATTGACCGGATTGCAAGACATGTATCCCTGAAGGAGATGGTTGCAGACTTTGCGCCGCAGCCGGTAATCACGAAGGATAATGTTACCATGCGGATTGATACGGTCGTGTTCTATCAGATCACAGATCCGAAGCTGTATACCTACGGCGTTGAGAATCCGATGTCCGCCATCGAGAATCTGACCGCGACAACGCTCAGAAACATCATTGGTGATCTGGAACTCGATGAGACCCTGACTTCCCGTGAGACCATCAATACCAAGATGCGTGCGACACTCGATATCGCAACCGATCCGTGGGGCATCAAGGTCAACCGTGTCGAGCTGAAGAACATCATCCCGCCTGCAGCCATCCAGGAAGCCATGGAGAAGCAGATGAAGGCCGAGCGTGAACGCCGTGAAGCGGTCACCAGAGCAGAAGGTGAGAAGAGATCGGCCATCCTCGTTGCAGAAGGTCAGAAGGAATCCATGATTCTTCAGGCAGAAGCAGAGAAGGCTGCGCAGATCCTTCATGCAGAAGCACAGAAGGAAGCAACCATTCGCGAGGCAGAAGGTCAGGCAGAAGCGATCCGTAACGTCCAGAAAGCGAATGCAGATGGTATCCGCTACCTGAACGAAGCAAATCCGACTGGCGATGTCATCAAGCTGAAGGGCATCGAGGCCTTTGGCAAGGCTGCTGACGGCAAGTCCACGAAGATCATCATTCCTTCGGACATCCAGGGACTTGCAAGCATCGTCGCCGGCGTCACGGAAGTCGCACAGACCTCCAAAGAAAAACCGGCAGACTGAATTGTTTCCGAAAAGAATGAACAACAAATGATATAGAAAGAAGGCTCCGGCATGCCGGAGCCTTCTTTTTGCCGTACCAGTACTTTTGTTGTAACTGGTTCGTTTGTTCTTCTGGTGCAGATTATTTGAATTCCACTGTGATGGCTTCTTCACCGAGGCCTTCTGCATTGACAGTGAGGACAGTTTCGCCTGCCTCGTAGCCGGCGCGGAGGATGGCCAGAGCGTGGCCGCGATAGGTGTGGAATGTGCCTGCAGTGTAATTCTCGTCTGTGACCGGATTTCCGGAGCCGAAGCCAAGAAGTTCGGCAGAACCGGTGACCGAAGCAGAGAGGAGAACGGATGCATCCGGAACAAGATGGCCCGCTGCATCGAGGATCTCTGCCTGAACGTAGATCAGGGAGTGACCGTCTGCAGCAGCTGCCTGCTTTTCAGCGCACAGTCTGAGAGCAGCCGGAGCGCCAACTGTAATGAGCTCATCTCTCGAGATCTCTTTTCCATCTTTCCTGCTGATCGCGGTAACGGTTCCTGCTTCATACGGTACGGTAAACAGGAAACTGTTCGGAAGTTCCGGACCATTACCTGCAAGACGCTCCCCGTTCTTCAGGGTGCACTTCGATACGCCGTTGACGAGCAGTTCCACTTCATCGGCACTGCTGAAGACGACGACATCGGTATTCTGGCCTTTCTTGCCTGCCCAGTTCCAGTTCTTCTCAACATTAATGAAGCCCCACATGCTGATCAGTTCGGTCTTGCCGTAGTTTGCAGGATCGTAGGAGAATACGTGTGTTGCCGGGCTGCCGAAGATAACCTGGCGGTATGCACCCTGCGGGAGCAGGTTGCCGTTGATGTCGTAGTCCGCATCATTTGCCGTTCTCCACGGGAAGACGGAGGTGTGAGAGGAGAGGGCGAACGGGCCCATCTTCGTGGCCGGATCGTCCGGTTCGAAGAAGACAGCCTTGCCGATGCCGGCCTCGCCGATGTAGTCGTAGGCGGTCCAGGTGAAATCACCGATGACGTAAGGCGTGGACTTCACCATCGGCCAGCGGGCGCCGATTTCCTTCGGATAGTTCTCGGAACCGAGGATGACACGGTCTGGGAAGAGTTTATGGCTGTTCTCGTATTTGTTCTCCATGTAGTTGTAGCCGACGATATCAAGACCGTTGGTGAAGCACTCGGTCAGCGCCTCCCAGCTGTGGTCGTCCTGGCCGGCCATATCGGCGTTCTGCAGCGCTCCGCCGCCGTTCACGACGCCCATCATCTGCTGCAGGCCTTCGATCTGAAGATCGTCGTCGAGGCCGTTCCAGAAGGAGCAGATGCCGTTCGATACCGGCCGGCTCGGGTCAAGCGCCTTGACGGTGTCGGCAAGCTGTGTGGCGAGCGTATAGCCGTTGTTCAGGCCGCCGCGCTCCACGATCTCGTTGCCGGTGGACCAGATGATGACGGACGGATGAATCCGGTCTCTTCTGATAAATGCCGTGAGGTCTTTCTGCCAGTCTGTTGCGAAGAACATGCTGTAGTCGCCCGGCTGTTTTGCCATGCCCCAGGCGTCAAATGCTTCGTCGAAGATGTACATGCCGAGGCGGTCGCAGGCCTCTACGAAGGCAGGAGATGGCGGGTTGTGGGTGGTACGGACAGCATTAAAGCCGCTCGCCTTCAGGAGGGAGAGCTTTCTGTATTCTGCATCATAAAGGCTGACGGCGCCGAGAAGGCCGTTGTCGTGATGCAGGCAGCCGCCGGCGAGCTTGACGGTCTCACCGTTGATCTGAAGACCATTTACAACATCTGCGATGATGGTGCGGACACCGAACAGCTCACAGACGGTATCGGTCGTTGTGGTTTCATTTCTGGTCATATGAGTGCGGAATTCGCCGATATCCGTGACCTCTGCCTTCAGGCAGTACAGGTTCGGATTCTCTGCGTTCCAGAGCTTCGGATTCTCCAGATGGAAGGCCATATGGGCGGTCTCTTCCGCATTCGGATTGACCTGGATCTTCTGAGAGCGGGAGAGGACTTCTTCACCGGTCGCATCATCGATCAGGGTCAGGGTGACACCGACGATCTTGTTGAGCGGGGTCTCGTTGCAGATATCGACCTCTGCCTTGATCTGCGCATAGGCCGGGCTTCCGTCCTTGCCGCAGACGATCTTTTCGGTATAAGCGAACAGGCCGTCATGCTTCACATGAACCTTCGGCGTATGGATCAGCCAGACGCTGCGGAAGATGCCGGCGCCGGAGAACCAGCGGGAATTCGGCTGCATGCTTGGATTGACCGTCACAAGGATACGGTTTTCCTTGCCAAATGCAGCATATGGTGTGATATCAACCGGGAACGGGACATAGCCATAGTGCTGAAGGGAGACCTTATAGCCGTTGATCTCAACCGTCGCATTCATCATAACGCCTTCGAAGTAGAGAAAGACTTTCTCGTCAGCCCACTCCGCAGGGATCTCGATCTTCTTGACATAATGTGCCACGCCGGCAGTGTAGTAACCGCTCGAAGGACCCGGAACCGCGGTCTCAGAGACTTCAGAAGCCACCATGTAATCATGTGGAAGATTCACGGTTTTCGCATTCGGATTGCCACGGAACATCCGCATCAGCTCGAACGTACCAGGGCTGAAGGACCACTCGCGGTCCAGATTGATCTGATTCAGGTTTTTCATGTTGCGTCTCCATTCATAAATGTTTGATGAACACTCACCACCTATCAGTATAGCATAGAAAAAGGCAGAAATACAATGCGGAATGAAGGAAAGAAAAAGAATCTATATTGCGAAAAAGTATTTGACAAACAAGCATAATAAGCGTATAATATCACTGTTGCGTAGGGGATTGGTCAAATGGTATGACAAGGGTCTCCAAAACCTTTAGCGGGAGTTCGATTCTCTCATCCCCTGGTACCTACAAAACCCGGAAGCCTGAAAGGCTTCCGGGTTTTTTGTGAGATCCTTGTTCTTGCTTTCCATGGCCTGGAATGATATGATGAACCCAGAAATCTCTGACATGTTTGAGCAGAAAGGATGGAAGAGTGATGAAGAAGTTGAATCAATATGCTGGTTCCGTGGCCCTGATCTTGATGATGACCCTGCTGTTTACAGCTGCGGCGCTGCAACCCGTCTTTGCAGATGTGTATGTGCCGACGCCGCTGGATATCGCAAGAGAACTGCTGCCGCAGATTGCGATCTGCGTGCTGGTTGTGGTTGTGATTGTCGTTGTCGTGATTGCCATGAAGAAGAGAAAGTAAGAGATGATGGACGAGCGGTTAAAGAAGCAGCTGGATTTTGCGCTGGAGATCGATAAAGAGAAGAATATCTTCCGGCAGACCCACCTTTCCGGGCATGGCCGGAATGAGAATGATGCAGAGCATGCCTGGCATATGTCGATCATGGCTTATCTGCTGCGGGAATATGCGAATGAAGAGGTGGACATCGCCAGAGTCATGCTGATGTGCCTGATCCATGACATCGTGGAGATTGATGCGGGCGATACCTATGCCTACGATGCGGAGGGGCTGACGACACAGAAAGAGAGAGAAGATGCGGCGAAGGAGCGAATCTTCTCAATCCTGCCTGATGACCAGAAAGCGGAACTGATCGCTCTCTTTAATGAGTTTGAAGCCTGTGAGACGGCGGAATCGAAATATGCGCATGCGATGGACAATCTGCAGCCGCTGATCCTGAATAACAGCAACGGCGGCGGGGACTGGAAGGCGCACGGCGTTACGTCGAAACAGGTCTATGGAAGACAGTCAAAGACCAGGATGGGATCAGAGACACTTTACCAGGTGACCGATGCCATCATCCAGGAGAATATCCGGAAGGGAATTCTTCCTGAGTAACGTGCAGCCGGCGAGTAAGCTGCGTGAGTAAGACGCAAGAGGCTGGAAGAGACACAAGACTAGAACAAATAAAAGCACCCGGGATTTCTCTTGAAAGCAGGAGAAATCCCGGGTGTTTTGTTGCGTTTATGATACCCTTACAACTGCATAAAACTTTTGTAAATCCGTTTTACAAAACTTTTGCGAGGAAGGATTTGAGGCGTTCGCTCTTCGGATGGTTGAAGATCTCATCCGGGGTGCCTTCTTCGAGGATGACGCCGCCGTCGAGGAAGAGGATCCGGTTTGCGACTTCTCTTGCAAAGCCCATCTCGTGGGTAACGACGACCATGGTCATGCCGTCTGCGGCGAGTTCCTTCATGACATCGAGGACTTCGCCGACCATCTCCGGATCGAGCGCTGATGTGGGCTCGTCGAAGAGCATCACATCCGGGCCCATGCAGAGTGCACGGACGATGGCGACTCGCTGTTTCTGACCGCCGGAGAGCTGGTTCGGATAGGAGAGGGCGCGGTCATCAAGGCCGACACGGGCGAGCAGCTCGTGTGCTTTGGCCTCGGCCTGCTCCTGCGTCATCTTCTTCAGCATGACCGGTGCGACCGTCATGTTCTGGAGGACCGTCATGTGCGGGAAGAGATTGAACTGCTGGAAGACCATGCCCATCTTCTGGCGGTGCAGGTTCAGATCCACCTTCTTGTCGGTCAGATCGTCTCCTTCGAAAATAATCTTTCCGGAGGTCGGTTTCTCGAGGAGGTTCAGGCAGCGCAGGAATGTGGATTTTCCGGAGCCGGAAGGACCGATGATGCAGACCACATCGCCCTTGTTGATCGTGGCATTGATCCCTTTCAGGACCTCAGTGCCTTCAAAATGCTTGACCAGATTTTCAACGTTTATCACTTGCTGCAAGCCTCCTTTCCATGATGCTGAGAAGCTTTGTCAGAACGAGAGACATCAGCAGGTAAATGATGGCAACCAGCGCGAGCGTGTTGACGGCATCGAACGTGTTGTTCCGGATCAGATTCCCGGCACGGGTCAGATCGACGACGGCCACATAACCGGCGACAGATGTTTCCTTCAGCAGGGCAATCAGCTCATTGCCGATCGCCGGAAGGATGTAGCGGACAGCCTGCGGCATGATGATTTTCTGCATGCACTGCAGCTTCGAAAGGCCAAGGCTTCTGCCGGCCTCCATCTGGCCGTGATCCACTGCATTCAGACCGCTGCGGATCAGCTCCGCCATGTAGGCACCCGAATTGACGCCGAACGCAACGATGGCAACCGGGATGCCGTTCTTCGCTGTTGCGAAGACAACGTAGAAGAAGATGAGCAGCAGCACGGTCATCGGGATACCGCGGATGACATTCACATACACATTGCAGAGTACTGCAAACGGCTTCAGTGCCGGGACGTCCTCTGCAAAATACTTGATCACGGCGATCAGGGTGCCGATCACGACGCCGATCACCAGCGCGCCGAGCGTGATGATGATCGTGTTGCGGAAGCCTTCAAAGAGCATGGTATAGTAGCCTTTTGCAATAAAGGTCTTATACAGCTTCTGAAACCAGGCATCCAGGAATCCACCCGCAAGCAGATTCAGAAAGAAACTGGGTCCGAACCATTCCATCAGGGATTAACCTCCAGTCGATGTAACAAATGATCACTGTTCAGAACATGCGCTTACGGCTGGGTATAAGGCGCATTGTATTTCTCAAAGAGGCTCTTTACGGTGCCGTCCTTGACCAGCGCATCCAGCTGGGTGTTGATCTCTTTGACAAGGTCGTCATTGCCAAGCTTGGTCATGAACGCATATGGCTCAGTGGTCATTGCCTCGGAGAGGATGACGAGCTTGGTGTCATTTTCTGCATTATAAGCAGCAACCATCTCTGCAGCGGTCAGGTCATCGATGACCCATGCGTCCACCTTGCCGGTGACCAGTGCGGATTCTGCATCCGAGTTTGCCTGGAAGGAGCTGACGTTGTAACCTTCCGCATTGCAGAAGAGCTCTGCAGTCGTACCGGTCTGAACGGAAACCGCTTTGCCGGCAAGATCAGCCTTTGCGGCGATCGGGCTGCCTTCGGTAACGACGATGGCCTGTGCTGCGAGGCAGTACGGATCGGTGAAGAGTGCATTCTCTTTTCTTTCATCCGTAACGGAAATACCGGACATGCCGATATCGTATTTGCCGGCCTCAACACCGTTCAGGACGGAGTCGAAATCGATCTGGACATACTCAATGTTCACGTCCATCTTCTCAGCGATCATGTCCATGAGCTCGACCTCGATGCCGATGAGCTTGGTGCCGTCAAGACTTTCGAACGGCGGGAAATCCGGACTGGTTGCAACAGAGAGCGTACGCTTCGTCTTGTCTCCGCTGCCTGCATTGCCAGCAGTACCTGCATTGGAACCGCAGCCGGCCAGTGCTGATACAGCAAGAACGGCGGTCAGCAGAAGAGTAATAACCTTTTTCATGGGAAACACCTCTTTCTTATGATAATGTATGGAACAGGGAGACAGAAGCGAAGTCTGCATTCCTGCTTAGTTGTTGACAGGACCGCGGAGTGAAATCCACGGTCCTGAGATGAGCTTTTTATGCTTGTCGATCCGAACAATTATTTTGCATTCTTTGCATCAACTCTTGCCTGGACGGCGATCGGAAGACCGAAGAGATTGATGAAGCCGGCGGCATCCTTCTGGTTGTAATCACTCTCACCGAAGGTAGCGAGTTCATCGCTGTAGAGGGAGTACGGGCTCCAGAGCCCTGCCTTGATGATGTTGCCCTTGTAGAGTTTCAGGCGAACCTTACCGGTGACCTTCTCCTGGGTCTTGTCGACGAAAGCGGAGAGTGCCTCGCGGAGCGGGGTGAACCACTGGCCGTTGTAGACAAGCTCTGCGAAGGTGATGGAGAGACGCTGCTTCTCGTGCATGGTCATCTTGTCGAGGCAGATGGTCTCAAGTGCCTCATGCGCACGGTAGAGGATGGTTCCGCCCGGTGTCTCATAGACGCCGCGGCACTTCATGCCGACAAGACGGTTCTCGACGATATCGAGGAGGCCGATGCCGTTGGCGCCGCCGATCTCATTCAGCTTCAGGATGATGTTCTTCGCACTCATCTTTTCATCATTTAAAGCAACCGGAATACCCTGCTCGAAATCGATGGTGATGTAGGTCGGTTCATCCGGAGCATCGATCGGGGAGACACCCATCTCCAGGAAGCCAGGCTTCTCGTAGAGCGGTTCGTTGCCGGTATCCTCCAGATCAAGACCCTCGTGGGAGAGATGCCACAGGTTCTTATCCTTCGAATAGTTCGTTTCGCGGTTGATCTTCAGCGGTACGCCATGCGCCTCTGCATAATCGATCTCTTCGTCACGGGACTTGATATCCCACTCACGCCAAGGTGCGATGATCGGCATATCCGGTGCGAAATGCTTGATCGCAAGTTCGAAACGGACCTGATCGTTGCCCTTGCCGGTGCAGCCGTGGCAGATCGCGTCAGCGCCTTCCTTCAGGGCGATCTCAACGAGACCCTTGGCGATGCACGGACGGGCATGGCTGGTGCCGAGGAGATAGTCCTCATAGATCGCGCCGGCCTTCATGGTCGGGATGATATAGTTGTCAACATAGTCATCGGTCAGATCGAGGACGTAGAGCTTCGAAGCGCCGGTCTTCAGCGCCTTCTCCTCAAGTCCCTCGAGCTCATCTGCCTGGCCGACATTGCCGGAGACGGCGATGACTTCGCAGTTATTGTAGTTTTCCTTCAGCCACGGAATAATAATGGAAGTATCCAGACCGCCGGAATATGCAAGAACAACCTTCTTGATGTCTGCTTTATTCATGATATGCACTCCCTTATGAATTATTATGCATGACTCTATACAGAAATCATGTATGGTTTGCAAAGATGAATTCATTATATACATGATTTTGCAATTGTCAACAAGAAAATGCATAAATATTGAGTAAGTATTCACAAATGAACACGGGAGAGAAGATGACGGAATCATCCTTATCTGAATAGATGGCCGAATGTTTAGCGAAAAAAACCTGATTCAACCTTTACAAGCAGGGGAAAAAGGGGATATAATAGACCCGTATGTACAAGTATATCTAGATATGCTTAAGGAGGCAAGTTTATGGCAAGACAAATGAAGACCATGGATGGTAACACTGCCGCCGCTCACGTATCCTATGCGTTTACGGATGTTGCAGCGATCTTCCCGATCACACCGTCCTCGCCGATGGCTGACTACACAGACCAGTGGGCGACCCAGGGAAGAAAGAACATCTTTGGCCACGAAGTTGTACTCTCCGAGATGCAGTCCGAAGGTGGCGCTGCCGGTGCAGTACACGGCTCTCTGCAGGCAGGTGCTCTGACAACGACTTATACCGCTTCTCAGGGTCTGCTGCTCATGATTCCGAACATGTACAAGATTGCCGGCGAGCTTCTGCCGGGCGTGTTCCATGTATCCGCCCGTGCACTTGCAAGCCACGCACTGTCCATCTTCGGTGATCATTCCGACGTTCTGGCATGCCGCCAGACCGGTTTCGCTATGCTGTGCTCGAACAGCGTACAGGAGGTCATGGACCTTGGTGCTGTCGCACATCTGACCGCTATTGACGGTCGCGTACCGTTCCTTCATTTCTTTGATGGTTTCCGTACCTCCCACGAGATCCAGAAGATCGAGATCTGGGACTATGATGACCTCAAGGATATGGTCAACATGGATGCTGTTGAAGCATTCCGTAAGAGAGCTCTGAATCCGGAACATCCGGTCCAGAGAGGTACCGCACAGAACCCGGATGTATTCTTCCAGGCAAGAGAAGCTTCGAACCAGTACTATGATGCAATCCCGGATCTGACTGCTGAGTACATGGAGAAGGTGAACGCAAAGATCGGTACCGATTACAAGCCGTTCAACTATCATGGTGCTCCGGATGCTGAGCACATCATCATCGCGATGGGTTCCGTTTGTGAGACCATCGATGAGACCATTGATTACCTTGTCGCCAGAGGCGAGAAGGTCGGTGTTGTCAAGGTTCATCTGTATCGTCCGTTCTCCCAGAAGTACCTGCTTTCCGCTATTCCTGAGACTGTTAAGAAGATCACTGTTCTTGACAGAACCAAGGAGCCGGGTGCTTATGGCGAGCCGCTTTACCTTGATGTTGTTGCAGCACTGAAGGATACCAAGTTCGGCAACCTTCCGATCTTCACCGGCCGTTATGGTCTTGGTTCCAAGGACACCACACCGGCTCAGATCATTGCTGTATATCACAATGATGAGAAGCAGAAGTTCACCATCGGTATCGTAGATGACGTGACCAATCTTTCCCTTGAGATCAAGGAGAACCCGGTCACTGCTCCGGAAGGAACAACTGCTTGTAAGTTCTGGGGTCTTGGTGCTGACGGTACTGTCGGTGCAAACAAGAACTCCATCAAGATCATCGGTGACCATACCGATAAGTATGCACAGGCATATTTCGATTATGACTCCAAGAAGTCCGGTGGTGTTACCATTTCCCACCTGCGCTTCGGTGATGTCAAGATCCAGTCTACTTATCTGATCAACAAGGCTGATTTCGTGGCTTGCCACAATCCGTCCTATGTCAGAAAGTACAACATGGTTCAGGATATCAAGGACGGCGGTACCTTCCTCCTGAACTGCGGATGGGATGTCGAGGAACTCGGCAGACAGCTTCCGGGCCAGGCGAAGAAGTACATCGCTGAGCACGGCATCAAGCTGTTCACCATCGACGGTATCAAGATCGGCCGTGAGATCGGTCTTGGCGGAAGAATCAATACCGTTCTGCAGGCTGCATTCTTCAAACTGGCGAACATCATCCCGATCGAGGATGCTGTCGGCTACATGAAGGCAGCTGCAAAGGCTTCCTATGGCAAGAAGGGTGATGATGTCGTACAGATGAACTACGACGCAATCGACGCCGGCGTACAGCAGGTTGTTGAGATTCAGGTACCGGAATCCTGGAAGGATGCTGAGTACGAGGATATCACCGAGAAGGCTACAGAGGGAAGACCGGAAGTTATCCACTATGTCAACACCATCCAGGGCGCGATCAACGCTCAGGACGGCAACAGCCTGCCTGTATCTGCATTCGTTGAGTATGCAGACGGCACAACACCGGCTGGTTCCGCTGCTTATGAGAAGCGCGGCATCGCTGTTGATGTACCGACCTGGAATGCTGAGTCCTGCCTGCAGTGTAACCTCTGCTCTTATGTCTGCCCGCACGCTTGTATCCGTCCGGTTGTTATGACTGAGGAAGAAGCTGCGAATGCTCCTGAGGGCATGAAGATGGTTGACCTGAGAGGCGTACCGGGCAAGAAGTTTGCAGTGACCGTTTCCGTACTTGACTGTACCGGTTGTGGTTCCTGTCAGAATGTATGTCCGGAAGTCAAGGGCAACAAGGCACTTTCCATGCAGAACCTCGACAGCCAGAGAGGCGAGCAGCAGTACTTTGATTACGGCGTACAGAAAGAGACACCGGCTGATGTTCTTGATAAGTTTGCTATGGCAACACCGAAGGGCAGCCAGTTCAGAAAGCCGTATCTTGAGTTCTCCGGCGCTTGCGCAGGCTGCGGTGAGACACCGTATGCGAAGCTGATCACCCAGCTGTTTGGTGACAGAATGTATGTTGCGAACGCAACAGGCTGTTCCTCCATCTGGGGCGGTTCTTCGCCGTCCAACCCATACACCGTTGATGCAGCAGGAAGAGGTCCGGCATGGGCGAACTCCCTGTTCGAAGACAACGCTGAGTATGGTTATGGTATGGAACTTGGCTGGTCCACCATGCGTGCCCGCGTAGCTGAGGCTGCAAAGGCTATGCTTGAGAAGACCAGTGATGAGGCTGCTAAGGCAGCAATCCAGGAATATCTGGATACCTTCAAGTCCTCTACCAAGAATGCTCCGGCTGCAAGAAAGATGATCGAAGTTCTCGAAGCATCTGACTGTGGCTGTGAAGAGAGAAAGTTCATCCTTGTCAATAAGGATTTCGCTGCGAAGAAGAGCCAGTGGATCTTCGGTGGTGACGGCTGGGCATACGATATCGGTTACGGCGGTCTGGATCATGTCCTTGCTGCAAACCGTGACGTCAACGTCTTCGTCTTCGATACCGAAGTTTACTCCAATACTGGTGGACAGGCTTCCAAGTCCACACCGACCGGTGCTATCGCACAGTTCGCTGCAGGTGGTAAGGAAGTACGTAAGAAGAACCTCGCTGAGATCGCTATGGGCTATGGCTACATCTATGTCGCATGCATCGCTATGGGCGCTGACTACAACCAGTGCGTCAAGGCAATTGCTGAGGCAGAAGCTTATCCAGGCCCGTCGCTCATCATCGGCTATGCTCCATGTATCAACCACGGTATCAAGGGTGGCATGAGAAATGCTATGCTTGAGGAGAAGGCTGCTGTAGCAGCTGGCTACTGGCATCTGTTCCGTTACAACCCGGCACTGATTGCAGAAGGCAAGAATCCGCTTACTCTGGATTCCAAGGCTCCGACCGCTGATTACAAGGAGTTCATCCAGACAGAGGTTCGTTACAACAGACTGATGAGACAGAATCCGGAGAGAGCTGCTGAGCTGTTCGAGCGTTCTCAGAAGGAAGCTGAACTGAGATATCAGAACCTGGTCAGAAGACAGGATCTTCCGTTCTGATTGGTGTGAATTGATATTCATGTGATCATCTGGGTCCCCCCAGGCGTGGCCTGGGGGGACCTTTTTTAGGAGATGGCAGGTAAGAAGATGACCGGTTATATTCTGAAAATCATTGCCAGTATTGCGATGTTCATCGACCATGCAGGCGTGGCATTCCGACCGCTGATGAGCTACAACATGTATCGCATCATGCGGCACATCGGACGTATGGCATTTCCCCTCTATGCCTTTCTGATCGTGGAGGGCTTCCATCATACGAAGAATAAGAAAAAGTATCTGGCCGGCATGGTGATCTTTGCCGCGATCTCGGAATTCCCCTTTGATATCCTGTTCAATACCGGGGATTTTTCCTGGGGGGCAGGGCAGAATGTGTACTTTACGCTGTCACTCGGCCTGATGACGGTCTGGGTCTGTGATATCCTCTACAAAAAGGTGAAGGAAACGCAGAACTACTGGATCAATGCGCTGATCGCGCTGGTTTATCTGGCGGGCATGGGACTGGGAGATCTGTGCGTAGCGGATTATGCTTCGTTCGGCGTCATGCTGATCGAACTCTATGATGTCTTTTACCGGATCGGGATGTCGGACAGCTTCATGGGAAGACGGTTCGAGGATGTGCGGCCGGAGAAGCGGAAGATGGAGTTTGCGGCGCTGGCCCTGCTGATCTGGTTTGCGATCTATGACCTGAGCCAGGGACACCTGATCGAATTCTACGGAATTCCGGCGGTCTTCTTGCTGATGGCCTACAATGGAAAGCGCGGGCGCGTCCCATTTTCCAAATGGGCCTTCTACCTCTATTACCCGGTCCATATTCTGCTGCTGTACTGGCTGCGGACGATCCTCGTCTGAGCCGGGTGCTGCATGGACTGACCACACCCACGACAGACAGGAGTGTTCTTTATGAATGAGAAGAAATTCGAAGCGGTGATCTTTGATATGGACGGGGTCCTGATTGACAGTGAACCGGTGCACGATGAGGCGATCCGGATGGTCCTGCATCTGCATGCGGATGAGATTCCGGATGGCCACACGGTTGCGGACGCGCCGATGCCGTTTGACGGATTCGGGACGACTGTCATGGATGATTTCCGGAAATACTGCGCCCTGTATCCGTACAAGGTGCAGCCGGAGGAGATGCTGCAGGACTACATCCGGATGATTCACCGCATCCTGGAGCGGGACGGTGGCTATCCGGCGATGCCGTATGTAAAGGCCTATGTCCGGAACCTCCATGCTGCAGGCCTCAAGCTCGCGGTTGCGTCGTCCTCGACCATGCAGGAGATCCTTGAAAATATGGAAGCCATCGATCTGGCGGACTGCTTTGACAGACTGGCTTCGGGGGCGGATCTCCCGAAGGGAAAGCCGGATCCGGCTGTCTTTCTGCATGCGGCGAAATTGCTTGGTGTAGAGCCGGAGAACTGCGTGGTGGTGGAGGATACCGATGTTGGTCTCACGGCAGCTAAAGCAGCCGGCATGGCGGCGATCGGTTTTGTAAGCCCGCATACCTACAACCAGACCCTCGCCCTTGCAGATCTCGTCGTCGAGGGATTTGAAGAGATGGATGCCGAAGCGACGGAAGAGGTGTGGACGAGAGTGCATGCCGGGAGGTGTCCCTCGCCGGATTGCTGAGGGTGAACGGATCTATCTCCAGGAACTGAGCCTTCCGGATGCGGCATATCTGGCGGCTGCCTTTCAGGCGGAAGCGGAGGGAGATGGCCTCCGGCTGCACGATGTGGACCTGCGCCATCTCGAAGCGTATGTGGAGCAGGCCTATGCGTATTACGGATACGGACTCTGGGGTGTCTATCTGAGAGGAGATGACCAGGAAGCGCATCCGATCGGAATCTGCGGCGTGGATCTGGTTCATCTGCCGGAGATCGGAACCTGCCATGAGCTTGGCTATGCGCTGCTGCCACAGTTTCGCGGTCACGGCTATATGGCAGAGGCCCTGCGGCTCGTCATCGCGGAGGCGTTCCGGCGTGACGGGGACGTCGGCGCGGAGAAGATTATCGCAAGAATTGCCCCGGATAATCATCGGTCGATCCGGACGGCGATTCGCGCGGGACTGGTGCAGTGCGGGACAACTTCACGGAAAAGTCACAAAAACGGTCTTGTAAATGAGGAAATGTATGCTATTATAAATGGTAATGAAAACCACATGCATGATTCATGAACAAAACGAATCTGAC
The DNA here is from genome assembly GCA_902783375.1 of uncultured Lachnospiraceae bacterium. GTDB lineage: Bacteria > Bacillota > Clostridia > Lachnospirales > Lachnospiraceae > Catonella. The sequence continues at coordinate 79,424 of CACZQN010000031.1, forward strand.
GTTGTATAGAAGAGGCAGGTGTCTATGTCATTTGTGATTCTGTGTGATAGCTGTACGGATTTTACCGAAGAACTGCGGGAGCGGCCGGAGATCCGGAGAATTCCGTTGACGATCATGGTGGATGATTACATCATCATCGATGATGATACCTATGACCAGGCGGATTTCTTAAGAAGATCCAAAGCCAGCCCGAACTGTCCGCGGTCTGCCTGTCCGTCGCCGGAGGCCTACATGCGGTATTTCGAAGATGCAGATGAAGTCTACATGATCACGCTTTCCGGGAATCTGTCCGGTTCCTATGGCAGTGCAAAGGTTGCGACCGATATCTACCTGGAGGATCATCCGGAGAAGAAGATCCATGTCTTTGATTCCTGCTCGGCATCGGTCGGCCAGACACTGACCGCTATGAAGATCATCGAGATGAAAGATGCCGGAGCGTCGTTTGAAGACGTGGTAGAGAATGTGACGGCCTTCGTGAAGATGAAGAAGACGAAGTTTGTCCTCGAAACTCTGGATTCTCTCAGAAAGAACGGGAGACTGACGGGCCTAGAGGCCGTCATTGCGAATGTCCTGAACATCAAGCCGATCATGGCCGGAACCGAGGATGGGCATATCGTAAAACTCGACCAGGCCCGCGGCATGAACAAGGCACTGAACGTGATGGCAAAGTATATTGCGGCGGATGTGACGAATCCTGCAGAGCGAATTCTCGGGATCGCCCACTGCAACAACTATGACAGGGCGCTGCAGACGCAGGCTGCGATCGAGAAACTGGTCCAGTTCAAGAGTTCGTTTATCGTGGATACGGCGGGCGTCAGTTCTCTGTATGCAAGCGATGGCGGTATCATTGTGGCGTATTGAAGATCGGGAAACGAAAAATTTCGCTTTCCCCCTTTACAAATCGGGAAGGATTCTGTATACTACCATTTGTTGGTTTGCTACTGTGGCTCAGTCGGTAGAGCAGCTGATTCGTAATCAGCAGGTCGCCGGTTCAAGTCCGGCCAGTAGCTGGTCCCCTCAGGCGAGAATGCCTGCAGGGGATTTTTTTATTGACAGAGGGTAAGGAATCACGTAAAATGACCATAACTATGGGATCGCACCCAATCCGGGTATAAAAGCAGTGAAACTGTAAAAGAAAGGAAATTCATGAGCAACGTCAGAAGAATCTATGTAGAAAAGCGCCCTGCATATGCTGTAAGGGCTAAGGAACTGACAGAAGAACTGCGGGAATATCTGAATCTTTCAGGACTTTCCGGCGTTCGAGTACTCACCCGTTATGACGTGGAACATGTAACAGATGAAACATATGAAAAAGCGCGCACCATCGTCTTCTCCGAACCACCGGTGGATTTTTGTTATGAAGAGAATTTCCCGGTTGCTGAAGATGAGGTGTATTTTTCTGTGGAATATCTTCCGGGACAGTTTGACCAGCGTGCCGATTCTGCGATGCAGTGCGTGAAGCTGCTGGCAGAGACGGAAGAGCCGCTGATCCAGTCCGCAACAACCTATGTCCTGAAAGGCAGCCTGAGCGAGGCGGATGTTGAGGCGGTAAAGAATTACGTCATCAACCCGGTGGATTCGAGAGCTGCTTCCGAGAGCAAGCCCGAGACACTGGTCCAGACCTTCCCGGATCCGGCGGATGTGCTGATCTTTGACGGCTTCTGCGGGATGGAAGAGGGCAAGCTGAAGGAACTCTATGATTCCCTGAATCTGGCCATGACCTTCAAGGATTTCCAGTTCATCCAGGATCATTTCCGTGACACCGAGAAGAGAGATCCGTCCATGACGGAGATCCGCGTGCTCGATACTTACTGGTCTGACCACTGCCGCCACACCACCTTCCTGACGGAACTGACGGATGTGGAGTTCGGCGAAGGAAAGTACCGCGCGCCGATCGTTGCTTCTTTTGAAAAATACAAAGAGAGTTTTGCAGACCTCTACCAGGATCGCCCGGACAAGTACGTGTCCCTGATGGACATCGCGCTGATGGGCATGAAGAAGCTGAAGGCAGAGGGCAAGCTCACCGATATGGAGGAGTCCGATGAGATCAATGCCTGCTCGATCGTTGTCCCGGTGGATATCCATCATGAGGACGGGACGACTGAGACCGAAGAGTGGCTGATCTTCTTTAAGAATGAGACACACAACCATCCGACGGAGATCGAGCCGTTCGGTGGTGCTGCAACCTGCCTCGGCGGCGCCATCCGTGATCCGCTTTCGGGCCGCGGCTATGTCTATCAGGCCATGCGTGTGACCGGCGCTGCGGATCCGACCGTATCGCTTGATAAGACGCTGAAAGGCAAACTGCCGCAGAGAAAGATCGTGACCGGTGCTGCAAAGGGCTACAGCTCCTACGGCAACCAGATCGGTCTTGCGACCGGCCTGGTGGATGAGATCTACCATCCGGACTATGTGGCGAAGCGTCTCGAGATTGGTGCCGTGATGGGCGCTGCGCCGAGAAAGAACGTCATCCGTGAGAATTCGGATCCGGGCGACCAGATTATCCTGCTTGGCGGCCGGACCGGCCGTGACGGCATCGGCGGTGCAACCGGTTCCTCCAAGGCACACAGCACCAGCTCCATCGACACATGCGGTGCAGAAGTCCAGAAGGGGAATGCGCCGACCGAGCGCAAGATCCAGCGTCTGTTCCGCCGCGCGGAAGTCACGAAGCTGATCAAGAAGTGCAACGACTTTGGCGCAGGCGGTGTCTCCGTCGCCATCGGCGAACTGGCACCGGGACTGCATATTTACCTGGACCGTGTCCCGAAGAAGTATGCAGGACTTGACGGAACAGAACTTGCCATCTCCGAATCCCAGGAGAGAATGGCCATCGTGGTGGATCCGAAGGATGTGGACCAGATGATGGCATATGCCGCAGAAGAGAACCTCGAAGCCGTCGTAGCTGCAGAAGTAACAGAAGATCCGCGGCTTGTCATGGAGTGGAGAGGCAAGGAGATTGTCAACATTTCGAGAGCATTTCTCGATACCAACGGCGCACATCAGGAAGCGACCGCTTTCGTTGAAGTGCCGGATACCGATTATACTGCGCAGTATGCCGAAGCTGCAAAGAAGAGCGGCGAAGAACTGCGTGCAGACTATATGAAGATGCTTGCAGACCTCAATGTCTGCGGCAAGAAAGGCCTGGTGGAGATGTTCGACTCCTCCATCGGTGCTGCGACCGTGACCATGCCGTACGGCGGCAAGTATCAGATGACGCCGATCCAGACCATGACAGCAAAGCTGCCGATGGATGAGGGGGATTCCGATACCGTCACGATGATGAGCTATGGCTTCGACCCGTATCTGTCGAGCTGGAGCCCGTATCACGGCGCAGTCTATGCTGTGATCACTTCCGTTGCAAAGATCGTCGCAGCCGGCGGCGATGCGACGAAGATCCATTTCACCTTCCAGGAGTTCTTCAAGAGACTGGGAACAGACCCGAAGCGCTGGGGTCAGCCGCTTGCAGCCCTGCTCGGCGCTTATGAGGCACAGATGTCCCTGGGCCTTGCCTCCATCGGCGGAAAGGATTCCATGTCCGGATCCTTCAACGAGATTGATGTCCCGCCGACGCTGGTCTCCTTTGCAGTCGATGTCGCAAAGCAGGAAGAGGTTCTTTCTCCGGAGCTGAAGAAGGCCGGGGATGGTCTGCTGCGCCTTACAATTCCGAAGGATGCGTATGGGCTGCCGGTCTATGATGCCATGATGGCGCTCTACAAGAAGGTGACGGAGCTGATTCACGCAGGGAAGATTGTCTCTGCGTACGCGCTGGGCGGCTACGGCGTGCTGGAAGCGGTGACAAAGATGGGCTTCGGCAATCATCTGGGCACCCTTGTCGCAGAATCCTTCCCACAGGCAGAACTGATGCAGGCGGAGTACGGCGGACTGCTGCTTGAAGTACCGGCTGCAGACTGTGCAGCGGTCATGGCTTGTCTCGGTGAAGAGGCCGTTACGGTCGTCGGTACCGTGACAGAAGAGCCGGCCGTGGCATTTGCAGGCGCGTGCGTAAGCCTCGCAGAGGCAGAGAAGGTCTGGAGAGGAACGCTCGAGGGTGTTTTCCCGACCGATTCTTCCGTGAAGCAGGTGGAGGTTCCGGAACCGCTCTTTACGGCTCCGAAGATCTACCATGCGAAAGAAAAGATCGCAAGACCGCAGGTCTTCATCCCGGTCTTCCCGGGCACAAACTGTGAATATGATTCCACCCGTGCCTTCCGGGCTGCCGGTGCTGATGTGAAGACGGTTGTCTTCCGGAATAGAAATGAAGAAGATATCCGTGAATCGGTAGGAGCATTTGTGAACGCCATCAAGGCTTCCCAGATGATCATGTTCCCGGGCGGTTTCTCCGCAGGTGATGAGCCGGATGGCTCCGCGAAGTTTATCGCGTCCATCTTCCGGAATCCACTGATCCAGGATGCCGTCGGCGATCTGCTGAATAACCGTGACGGCCTGATCCTCGGTATCTGCAACGGCTTCCAGGCACTGATCAAGCTGGGCCTTGTGCCGTACGGTGCGATCACCGAGATCACCGAAGATTCACCGACCCTGACCACCAACAGCATCGGCAGACATATTTCGAAGTCTGTCTATACCAAGGTTGTCAGCCAGAAGTCTCCGTGGTTGATGAAGGCAGAGCTTGGAAAGGTATATTCCATCCCTGCATCCCACGGCGAGGGCAGATTTGTCGCAAGTGAGGCGTGGATCGAGAAGCTCCGTGCAAATGGGCAGATCGCAACGCTTTACTGTGATGCGGACGGCCATGCGACCATGAACGAGGAGTTCAATCCGAACGGTTCCTACCAGGCAATCGAGGGTATCCTCAGCCCGGATGGAAGAATCCTCGGCAAGATGGCGCATTCCGAGCGTATCGGCGATCATGTAGCAATTAATATTACAGGAGACCAGAACCAGCATATCTTTGAGAGCGGTGTGGCATATTTCCTGTAAAAGGCAGGTGTTCAGGGCCGGCAGTCGCAAGACACGGTCCTGATCCCTTTGTTTGATAAAGCTGCGCGGTGCGCGGCATCGAGGAAATTATGGATTATAGCAGAAGTGGGGTTGTCCTGAAGAAGCGAGGCCTGCATCCTGCGGGAAAGCGGCTCGTGACCAAGGGGGGAGTCTGGGTTTTAAGACTCCTGCTCGTGGCCTTTGTCTCTATGATCATTATCGGTTCTTTTGCAGCCTGGGGGGCTGCCAAGGGAATCATGGATAAGGCACCGGATGTAGAAGCAATCAACGTGGCTCCGTCCGGCTTCCAGTCTGCCATTTATGATGCGAATGGCAAGAAACTCAATACCCTCGTCGGGGCCGGTGCGAACCGTGTCTATAAGACGCTGGACCAGATCCCGGACTGCGTGCAGAAAGCCTTTATCGTCATTGAGGATGAACGGTTCTACACACACAGCGGAATCGATCCGGAAGGGATCATTGCGACCATTTTTGAATTCATCCGGTCACGGGGCAAGAATGAGCGTGGTGCTTCCACGATTACGCAGCAGCTCCTGAAAAACCAGGTCTTTGAAGGTGGTGAAGAAGATACCTTCCTGCGCAAGGTTGAACGTAAGATTCAGGAACAGTATCTGGCCGTTCAGGTGGAGAAGAACTACACGAAGGAGCAGATTCTGGAATTCTACCTGAACACGATCAATCTCGGCCAGAATACACTTGGTGTGGAGACAGCTTCCCAGCGGTATTTCAACAAGAGCGTCAGCAATCTGACCGTCTCCGAAGCTGCCGTGATCGCCTCGATCACGAAGAGCCCCGGCAACAACAACCCGATCACCCATCCGGAAAACAATGCCGGGCGTCGGGAGTATGTCCTGAAGTATATGAAAGATCAGGGCTACATCTCGAAAGAAGAGTATGATGAGGCTGTCGCAGATGATGTGTATTCCCGTATCCAGGCAGTCAATACAGAGATCACAACCAGCGGGAAATCGATCTATTCCTATTATGTGGATTCCACCATCAACCAGGTCGTTGAGGATCTGGTGGAGAAGAAGGGATATACGCAGACACAGGCCTATAAACTCCTGAATACCGGCGGCCTTTCGATCTACACCTATCAGGATGAAGAGATCCAGAAGATCTGTGATACCGTGGTCAACACAGAGGATTACTATGCGCGTGTTCCGCAGAAGTGGCAGCTGACCTATGCGCTGTCCCTGGAATACGAAGATGGTTCCATCAAGAATTATTCAGAGGGTCATATCCAGCTGATGTTTGATGAGCTGGACAGCGTGCTCTTTGATGAACAGGAAGATGCAACTCCATATATCGATGCTTTCCGCGAAGCGAAGATCGAAGAAGGCGGCGAGGTGATCGGCGAACGGATCAGCTTCACCATTGAACCGCAGGTCTCCGTGACCGTGATCGATCAGAAGACCGGTGCGATCAAGGCTGTTGTCGGCGGCAGAGGGCAGAAGACAGCAAACCTTGCCCTGAACCGTGCTGTCGATTCGACGAGACAGCCGGGCTCTCTGTTCAAGGTGCTTTCCACCTACCTTCCGGCCATCGATACCAGTGGTTATACGCTTGCCAGTGTACAGGATGACGGACTCTATTATTATCCGAATTCCGATAAGGAAGTGCACAACTGGTGGGGAGCAGGCTACGAGGGACTTTCGAGCTACCGCCGCGGAATCTACCGCTCGATGAACGTTGTAACGGTCAAGGCCCTGGAAGCCATTGGTCTCTCGACTGCGTTCAGTTATCTGGATGCACTTGGATTTACGACCGTTGTCGATACAGACAGAAACCTTGCCCTTGCGCTTGGCGGTCTGACGCTCGGTGTCTCGAACCTCGAGACGACCTCTGCCTTCGCTTCGATTGCGAATGAAGGCATCTACGTCGAGCCGAGTTTTTACAGTAAGGTTGTCGACCATGACGGGAATGTGATTCTCGAGCATCAGCCGACCACCAGACAGGTCATGAAAGACTCCACTGCATTCCTGTTGACGAGTGCCATGAGTGATGTCCTGAAGCGCCCGGATGCGACAGCAACAGCTGCCAATCTGGCCAACCAGGAGATGGGTGTCGCCGCGAAGACGGGAAGTTCCTCCGATTATAACGATATCTGGATCTCAGGATATACGCCTTATTATACCTGTACCCTTTGGGCAGGCTATGACTCCAATGAAAGCCAGACCGATTTCTCCATGTACCATCTGCCGATGTGGAAGGCCATCATGGACCAGATCGGGGAGACCAAGGAACTCGAGGCAAAGCAGTTTACCATGCCGGCTTCCATTACAGAGGCGACCATCTGCACGAAGTGCGGAAAGCTGGCGGTATCGGGCCTGTGCGACAGGGCTGTCGGCGGATCGTGCGTGGCGACGGAGTACTTTGCAGTCGGTACTGTCCCGACGGAGAAGTGTTCCTGCCATGTACGGATGCGGGTCTGCAAAGATTCCGGGAAGCTTGCCGGGAATTATTGTCCGGCGGAGAGTGTCTCCGAGGTGGTCTATCTGTTAAAGAGCGAGTCCATCACGCAGAAGGATTCAAAGGGTGAAGAAGTGACCCGGTTCTATTCTACCAGGGATTCCGGCAGTATTATGCCGGCAGGCCTGGATCACAGCCACTGCACGGTGCATACGGCTGAATCCATCCTGGAGCAGGAAGGACAGGAAGATGAAAATGCGGAGAACACGGAGAAGACGGAAGGAGGCGAGAGAACGCCTGCAGACCTGTCTTCCGGCGTGACGGTGCGTGGAATACAGTCTGATGGAAATGCGGAGAGTGGCGAATGAGCGGATACCGGACGATCGCAGAAGCGGGATTTGATGAGATTGAAGTGAAGAAGTCCCGTTTCCTGGGCTATGCAGTGCACATTGAGTCACTGGAGGAGTTTCAGACGTATCTCGCCGGAATCAGAAAACAGCACTATGATGCAAGGCATGCCTGCTCCGCCTACATTCTCGGTGCAGACGGCAGCATCCGCCATAGTTCTGATGACGGAGAACCATCCGGTACGGCGGGGAAGCCGATGCTGGAGGTCCTTGCAGGGACCGGCCTGAGTGATGCCTGTGTGGTTGTTGTGCGGTATTTCGGCGGTACACTGCTTGGGACAGGCGGACTGGTGAGAGCCTATTCCGACGCCGCCAGAAAGGCACTTGCTGCTGCGAAGCAGGTGGAAAAAGCAGCAGCGATCCGGTTTCTGGTTGAAACCGATTATACATTGTTCGAAAAACTGCGCCGCCGGATCTTTATGACGGACGGTGCGGTTTTAGGGGATACAAAATATGGGGAACGGGTGCGGTCCGAAGTGATCCTCCCGGAGGAAATGACGGAAGTATTTTGGGAAAATCTAAGAGAAGAGACAGCCGGCACACTGCTGCGTGAGAGGGCACTGTCCGAGACAACGGTTCTGATAGATCGGCCGGTATCCTGATTGCCGAAAGGCAGAAGTGCCAGATCGAAGCGAAGTTGACAACTGTCGATTAACGGAAAGGAAACAGGTTTCATGGGAGGATTTTTTGCGGCAACACTGAAGGAAGACTGTGTATTCGATCTGTTCTTCGGAACGGATTATCATTCGCATCTTGGCACCAGACGAGGCGGGATGGCAACGTTCGGCAAGGAGGGATTTGACCGGGCGATCCACAATATCGAGAACAGCCCGTTCCGGACAAAGTTTGAGAAAGATGTCCTGGAGATGAAGGGTGAGATGGGTGTCGGGTTTATTTCCGATTATGAGCCACAGCCGCTTCTCGTGCGCTCCCATCACGGGACCTACGTGATCGGAACGGTCGGCCGTATTAATAATATTGACGCACTGACGGATGAGATTCTCGGGCATTGCGGGACGCATTTCATGGAGATGACCTCCGGTGAGATCAATCCGACCGAGCTGGTTGCTGCCCTGATCAATGAAAAAGAGAACTTTATCGATGGCATCCGGAATGCACAGGAGAAGATCGACGGTTCCATGACCATGGTCATCCTGACGGCGCAGGGCGTCTACCTTGCAAGAGACATGGTCGGCAGAACGCCGATCGTTCTCGGAAAGAAAGATGAGGGATACTGCGCAAGCTTTGAATCCTTTGCTTTCTTAAATCTCGGCTATGAGCCTTACAGAGAACTGGGACCCGGCGAGATCGCGGTCATGACCGCTGATGGTGTGACCACGCTCGTAGCACCAGGAGCAAAAAAGCGGATCTGTACCTTCCTGTGGGTCTACTATGGTTATCCGGCCTCCGTCTACGAAGGTGTCTCCGTCGAGGAGATGCGGATGAACTGCGGTGAGAAGATGGCGGAGCGGGATCAGTTTACAAAAGATGATCTCGATATCGTCGCCGGCGTTCCGGATTCGGGACTTGCCCACGCCATCGGTTATTCCAACGCATCGAGCGTACCATTTACCAGACCATTAATCAAATACACGCCGACCTGGCCACGGTCATTCATGCCGACCATGCAGTCGAAGCGCGATCTGATCGCGAAGATGAAACTGATTCCGGTCCATGAACTGATCGACGGGAAGAGAATTCTCCTGATCGACGACTCCATCGTCCGCGGCACCCAACTGAGAGAACAGACCGAATTCCTGTTCCACTCCGGCGCAAAGGAGGTCCATGCGAGACCGGCCTGCCCGCCGATCCTTTTCGGCTGCAAATATCTGAATTTCTCAAGATCCACCTCTGAGATGGAACTCATCGCGCGCCGGATGATCGCAGAGCTCGAGGGAACAGAAGATGTTGAGCGCACTGTCCTTGATGACTATGCAGATCCAGACTCCGAGCGCCATGAGAAGATGGTGCAGAAGATCTGTGAAAAGATGGGCTTTACCTCCCTCCGGTACAACCGCCTCGACGACATGATCGCTGCAGTCGGCCTGCCGAAAGAGGAACTTTGTACATATTGCTGGGATGGAAGAGAATGATCCATCGGTCCTGAACAGTTTCCTTTCATTTTCAAAACATAAAAATGCACAAATGTTGGCAAAGATATTTGTGCATTTTTTTTATTTTGCACATGATTGCACTTGTGATTGTGCTATGATAGAATAATTATGTTGGCTGAAGTAATCGTTTACATTGAGTGAGGTGAAACGACATGGCAAATTTGAAAATTGGCTTTATCGGCTGCGGTGGTATCGCAAACCAGAAGCACTTCCCGGGCATGGTTCAGGAAGAGGGCGTCGATCTTGTAGCATTCTGTGATATCATTGAAGAGCGCGCGATTAAGGCCGCAAAGGAATACGGCACACCGGATGCAAAGGTGTATACCGACTACAGAGAGCTGCTTGCAGATCCGACGATCGATGCAGTTCATGTCCTGACTCCGAACGTTCTCCACTGCGAGATCACTGTTGCTGCCCTTGAGGCTGGCAAGAACGTTCTCTGCGAGAAGCCGATGGCTGCTACTACAGAGGATGCGCAGAAGATGCTCGATGCAAGAGATCGTTCCGGTAAGCTTCTTACCATCGGTTATCAGTATCGTCATTTCCATGAGAATGCAATCGCGAAGAAGGTTGTTGAGGATGGCTGGCTTGGTGATATCTACTATGCAGAAGCTTCCCTCATCCGTCGTCGTGGCGTACCGACCTGGGGCGTGTTCCCGAACAAGGCTCTGCAGGGCGGCGGTCCGCTGATCGATATCGGCACACATGCACTTGACCTGACACTCTGGATGATGAACAACTATGATGTTGACTACGTCACCGGTTCTTCCTTCACAAAGCTCGGCACCACGCTGAAGCCGGAAGAGCAGGGCCAGGAGAACCACATGGGCGAGCCGGATCCATGGGATCCAGACACCTATCAGGTAGAAGATTCCGCTATGGGCTTCATCAAGATGAAGAACGGCGCTACCATCAACCTGAGAGCAAGCTGGGCTCTGAACATGGCTACCAATCCTGGTATGGTTCTTCTTTGCGGTACCAAGGGTGGTCTTGATACCTACAACAACGAAGTCCGTCTGAACCATGTCATCGCAGGTCAGCAGGCAATCACCATGGTTGGCCACAAGGTACAGCCGTATCTGCCGGGCTTCTCCGTCGGCAAGCCGCCACGGTCCAAAGAAGCGATGTACTGGGTGAAGGCTCTGAAGGGTGAAGGCGAGCTGTTCGTAACAGCTGATCAGGCATTCGTCGTTACCAAGATCCTTGATTCCATCTACAAAGCTGACAGAACCGGCAAGCCGGTCTTCTTTGATTAATTGATTCAGAAAAAATGAAATGATGCAGGCACGGGTAGTTATTGCCCGTGCCTTGCTGATATCAGAAAAGGAGTGATGTATCATGAAAAAACTGAACGTCCAGATGTATTCTCTGGGTCATGACAACAACGATCCATTTATCAAGAGCTTTGAGACCCTCGCATCCTTTGGTTACACCGGCGTGGAGTTTGCAGGCTCCAACTATGATGGCCTTTCTGTGGAGGATATGAAGGCAGCTCTTGCGAATGCAGGACTTGAGGCTGTTTCCTCCCATGTGCAGCTTGCAAAAATGGAAGAGGATATTCCTTATATGGCAGCACTCGGCGCGAAGATGATCATCTGCCCGATGCATGCCTTCAAGGGCGTTGATGAGGCGAAGCGTTTTGCAGAGATGCTGAACAAGTATGGCAAGATCGCAGCGGAGTATGGCATGAAGGTTGGTTATCATAACCATACCCAGGAGTTCTGGCCGACAGAAGGAAAGCCGGTACTGGACTATGTGATCGAGAATACCGATCCTGCCCTGGTAGGTTTCCAGCTTGACTGCGGATGGTGCTCCTGCGCTGGAATCAATCCGGTAGACTATATCAATAAGTTCCCGGGCAGATTCATGGCGATCCATGTCAAAGAGAATAACAGGGCGATGGGACCGGAAGAACCTCATTCCATGGACGAGCCGAACGGCGGCAGACCGCCGATGAAGTTTGATGAGAACGGCAAGCCGATCTTCCCGCCGGAATTCCTGGCAAAGATGGAAGAGAGAAATAAGCTGAACTGCGCAACCGGTGAAGGTATCGTAGACTGGAAAGCTGTGAAGGCTGCCGCAGACGCACAGTCCACGACCGGCGACATCCTCTACATCGTAGAGCGTGAAGCAAACTACGGCGGACTTGACCGCCTCACCTGCCTGAAGGCAGATGCTGCATGGTGCCTGGCGAATCTGTAAAGCGGTAAGAAGTCTTCCTGCCGATCGGAAAAACGACAATTCATGATTGATTCACAGCCCAATCTCTGTTAAGATTTGTTCTGGAACAGAGGTTGGGCTTTTCAATGCAGAATATTATCTTGCATGGAGGACATGAATGATAACAATTGAGACATATAGAGGGCATATCCGGAACTGGAGGGCGCTTGGCGCAGAGCTTGGCCTGTGGCAGGAAATGAGACTTGCTGACGGGAGTTATCCGATTCTTGACAGAGAAAAGAGAGAAAAGGACATTCTTGTGAAGGGGTATGCGGTCTGGGGGAAGGCGCTTCCGGATCACCTGCATGGGATGTTTGCTTTTGCACTGTACGATGACGAAAAAGAGGAACTGTTCTGTGCGAGAGACCCGTTCGGGACGAAGCTGTTTTACTATGCAAAAACGGATGACGGAAGACTGATCTTCGGGACGATGATCCGGGATATCCTGGCGGACCCGGGATATGAGAAGAAACTGAACGAGAAGATGCTGCAGATCTACCTGACACTGACCTATGGTGCCGGCGAGGAGACCTTCTTTGACGGACTTCTGAAACTGATGCCGGGGCATACCCTGACCCTGAAGGGGACAGGAGTCAGTGAGCATGCGCTGAACCGGTTGGATGGCGACCTTCAGATCGAGCGGTATTTTGCGCCGTCCTATGCGCCAGATGAGACGAAATCAAAGGAAGCGTGGGCGGATGAGATCCATGAGACGCTGCTGGCTATCATGAAGGAAGTGAAGGAAGCGGACGAGACCTGCCATTCCTTCCTGTCCGGCGGCGTGGATTCCTCCTATGTACTGGCAGTTTCAGATGCGGTCGCCGGTGATTCCTGCGGATATGATGATGAGCGGTTTGATGAGTCACATATTGCGGCAGAGACTGCGAAGATCCTTGGCAGAGAGCACAATATTGCAAAAGTGACGCCGGAGCAGTTCTTCGCGGAAGTTCCTTTTGTGATGGAGAACATGGAACAGCCGCTTGCGGATGCCTCTGCGATCGTCTTCACGCTTGGCTGTAAGGCGACGGCTGCCATGACGAAGATCTGTTACTCCGGAGAGGGTGCAGATGAGTTCTTCGGCGGCTACAATATGTACCGCAATGCATCGCGCTACGGGGACAATCTTCCGAACTTCTATGTCGGTAATACGAACATCATGAAGGAAGAGGAAAAGGAGAGACTGCTTCGCCACTATGATCCTTCCATTCTTCCGATCGATCTGGTAAAGGATATCTATCAGGAGAATGAAGGTCTTGACCCGCTCACAAGGATGGCGGACGTGGATATCCGGATCTGGCTTGAGGGAGACATCTACCTGAATGTCGATAAGATGAGCACGGCCGCGGGGCTGGAGATCCGCATGCCGCTGACGGACCGCAGGATCTTTGATATCGCAAGCCGGATGCCGGCAAATATGAAGGTGGATGAGACACAGAACAAGGTCGCCTTCCGGACGGCTGCGGCAAAGGTGCTGCCGGAGGAGATCGCCTTCCGCAAGAAGCTTGGCTTTATCGTGCCGATCCGGATCTGGATGGCAGATGCACGTTACAACCAGGATATGGTGAAGCGCTTCCACAGTGAAGCTGCTGCGAAGTTCTTCAAGGTTGAAGAGATCGACGCCATCTGGAACGAGTATCTCGGCGGCAACTCTGACCTGTGGCGGAAGCTGTGGACGATCTATACATTCCTCGTGTGGTATGATATCTATTTTGGGGATGAGGCTGCGTAAGCTTTTTCCGTTTCATAGATGACCTTCTTTGAGAAGGTACTGGAGTGTGCAGGAGATGGTAGTACTCGAGATCGCTGATGTGAAAGATTTTATGGGAAAGCTCCTTCTGCAGGAGGTCTTCGACAATTTCCTGGTGGAAGAGGCTGAGATTAAGAAATACGCAACCTTCCGTGTGGATGGTTTTCGCAACCGATCCTGGGATGCGGAAGAGCAGTCTCAGACATCCGGGCAGGAGGAAGGCCGGGAGGATGAGGATCCGCTGGCAGACCGCTATGTCACCTGGAAGGAACTGCGGCCGACCATCAAGGCACTGATTCAGGATAAAAAGGCACCTTCGTCCTTTCATATGACGATGATGCTGAACCGGGAGAACCGGAAGAAGATCCTTTCTTCTGCCGGGAATCCGGTTCCTGAGGAGCAGCTTGGCGGCCTTCTCGTCAATCTCCGGTATGAAGGAAGGACAGCGCTTCTGATCACGGGAACGGCCATGAAGGGATTTTCGCTTGACAGGACACTGGAACAGACCTGGGACCGTGACCTGCAGGTGTTTTTGAAACACTATGGAATTGCCTGTGAGGTGAAAAGCTGATGCCGGTCCTGAACAGGTATAGAAGCTGATAGACGAGAAAAGAAAGGATCTGTTTTATGGCAGAGAGACGTAATCTGCGTGTTGACATTGCCGGTGTAACCCTGAAAAACCCGGTGATGACTGCCTCCGGAACCTTTGGATCCGGAATTGAATTCATGGATTTCTATGACCTGTCCGAGCTCGGCGGTATTACGACGAAAGGTGTCGCGGATGTTCCCTGGGCAGGGAATCCGACACCGCGTGTGATGGAGACACCGTCCGGCATGATGAATGCGATCGGGCTCCAGAACCCGGGAATTGATGTCTTTATCGAGAGAGATCTTGCCGCGCTGAAGGATATCGATACGGTCGTCATGGTCAATGTCTGCGGTCACACGGTCGATGAGTATCTGCGGGTTGTCGAACGGCTGGCAGATGAGAAGGTGCCGAAACTGCTGGAAATCAATATTTCCTGCCCGAATGTCAAGGCCGGCGGCATTACGTTCGGTACGGTACCGGAGGCGGCATATGAGGTGACGCAGGCAGTCAAGAAGATTGCAAAGCAGCCGGTGATCATGAAACTCACGCCGAATGTGACCGATATCACGGAGATTGCGAAAGCCTGCGAGGCCGGCGGAGCGGATGGATTGTCCCTGATCAATACGCTCACCGGCATGAAGATTGACGTCGAGCGAAGAACCTTCGCCCTGGCGAACAAGACAGGCGGTCTTTCGGGACCTGCGATCCGGCCGGTCGCCGTGCGGATGGTCTACCAGGTTGCGCATGCCGTGAAGATCCCGATTATCGGAATGGGCGGCATTATGAACGGGAATGATGCACTGGAGTTCCTGATGGCAGGAGCAAGTGCAGTATCTGTCGGTACGGCGAATTTTCATGATCCGCTTGCAGCAAGAAAGGTCGTCTCGGATATCGAAGCGTACATGGAGCGTCATGATGTGAAGGATATCCGGGAACTGATCGGATGCGTTGGATAAAGGAGGGAGAAAAATGCAGGATTATAAGCAGCAATTCGTTGATTTTATGCTCGGTGCAGGCGTCTTAAAGTTTGGTGATTTCACATTAAAGAGCGGCAGAAAATCGCCGTTTTTCATGAATGCCGGTGGATATGTGACCGGAACACAGCTGAAGAAGCTGGGAGAATTCTACGCAAAGGCGATTCATGATGCATTCGGAGATGACTTCGATGTTCTCTTCGGACCGGCTTACAAGGGGATCCCGCTTGGCGTCGCAACAGCAATTGCCTATTCCGATCTCTATGGAAAGGATATCCGCTACTGCTCGAACCGGAAAGAAGCAAAGGATCACGGGGAGACCGGGATTCTGCTTGGCGCAAGCCTGAAAGACGGCGATCGTGTCGTGATCATCGAGGATGTGACGACTTCCGGAAAGTCGATCGAGGAGACGTATCCGATCCTGAAGGCACAGGCAGATGTTGTCATCGTCGGCATGATGGTTTCCCTGAACCGCGCAGAAAAGGGCAAGGGAGAGATCAGCGCACTGAAGGAAATCTCAGAGGTTTATGGCTTCCCGACAGGTGCCATTATCACCATGCCGGAGGTTGTCGAATATCTCTACAACCGTGAGGTGGACGGCAAGGTCCTGATTGATGACGAACTGAAGGCCAGAATTGATGCCTATTATGCAGAATACGGGGCTAAAGATTGAGGTCGATTTACATATTTTGATTTCTTAAAATAACTCGGCTGAATTAAATGAAAAACCACTTTACAAAACAGAGTTCCTGTCATATACTGGAAAACACAATTTGTTTTGCTGAGGTGGTTTATCATGTTGTTATCAGTCTGGAGCAATTCCGCTGTGCGCGCCGGAGTAACTTCGGTAGCTGCTGCAGTGGGTGTACTGTTGAGTGCCCGGTACGGAGAAAAGGTGTGGCTGGTTGAGAATCACGCACCTTATCGGACCGGGCTTGAGAAGGTGCTGATCGAAGATCCGGTGAGAACGAGGGCGGGAATCGTTGCGGAGCAGGTTCCCTGGCAGAGGAAAGAATCCTTTTCTCCGTTTACGATGGTGAAGAACGGTGCAGGATTCTTCTTCCGGATCCCGACACGAAACGGTGGTCTTTTTCTGCGGGAGCGGGAAAACTGCTTCGGGTCCATCGATGGATTTGAGATTGGATTTGCAGATATCCTGCAGCAGGGCCTGATGCGGAAGCTGAAAGAACTGCCGGGAACGGTTCTGTTCGACCTGAAGGGAGCGGATTCCCTGACGAGCGGTGATATCCTGGAGCAGTCTGACCTGGTGCTGGTACTCCTGCCGCCGGACCGCTATGCCATTCAGGAGTATTTTGAGATATGGCATCAGCACCTGCAGGACCGCTGTATCCTGGTTGCCGATGCGCAGCCCATCTCCTTTGTCTCCACAATCCGGGAGCAGGTGGGGGAGTCGGCACGAATGGTCAGAATCCCGAGAGATGACCGGTTTGCACGGATTCTGAAGAACGGCGAACTGGTTCCGTTCCTTGAGGAGAATTACTGGAATATGACCAGAGATGCGCATTATGATCTGATGTGCAGTCTCCGGAAACTCTGCGCGTGGATTTACCGGGAAGAACAGGTCTGCCAGGAGACGAGAGGCATCCATTGAATTTTTAATAAAAGGTTATAGTGATTCATGAAAACAAGTGATTTTTATTATGATCTGCCGGAGGAACTGATTGCACAGGACCCGCTGGCGGATCGTTCGTCATCGAGACTGATGACACTGGACGTATCAACTGGAGAGATCCGGCACCGGGTGTTCCGGGATATCGTGGAATATCTGCATCCGGGTGACTGTCTCGTGATCAACAATACCCGTGTGATCCCGGCAAGACTCCTTGGCGTGAAGAAAGATACGGGAGCGAAGATCGAAGTTCTGCTGCTCAAGCGGCTTGGCAAAGACGAATGGGAGACGCTGGTTCGCCCCGGAAAGAAATGCCGGCCCGGAGCAGAATTGTCCTTTGGGGACGGGCTGCTGACGGCAACCGTGAAGGATGTGCTGGAAGAAGGCAACCGGCTGGTCGAATTCCATTATGACGGGATTTTCGAAGAGATTCTGGATCAGCTTGGGCAGATGCCGCTGCCGCCCTACATTACCCATCAGCTGCAGGATAAGGAGCGCTACCAGACCGTCTATGCAAAATTTGAGGGTTCTGCTGCGGCACCGACTGCAGGGCTGCATTTCACAAAGGAACTGCTGCAGGAGATCCGGGATATGGGTGTCCGGATCGCGGAAGTAACTCTGCATGTCGGACTCGGGACCTTCCGCCCGGTGAAGGTGGATGATGTGACCGAACACCATATGCACGTAGAATCCTACCAGGTGAATGCAGAAGCGGCCCGGATCATCAACGAGACGAAGGCGAACGGTGGCCGTGTGATCTGCGTGGGGACGACCAGCTGCAGAACGGTGGAATCGGCAGCGAATGAAGACGGGACCATCCGCGTAGAGAACGGCGACACGGGGATCTTTATCTATCCGGGTTACAAGTTTAAGATCATGGATGCCCTGATCACAAACTTCCATCTCCCGGAATCGACACTGATCATGCTTGTGGCGGCCTATTCCTCCAGAGAAATGATTCTGAATGCGTATAAGACAGCTGTAGAAGAGCGGTATCGGTTCTTCAGCTTTGGGGATGCGATGTTTTTGTACAGGAGTTCGGATGAGTAACAATTCTGAAGGGTGCGGATGATGAAAAAGCTCTTGTTTATTTATAACCCGAATGCGGGCCGGGGCAATGTCCGTCGTTATGTCTCACGGATTGTGGAACATCTGTCTGCTGCCGGCTATCTGATCGCCATCTTTCCAACTGCGAAGCATGGGGATGCCGTGCGGTGGGCCAGACATTATGCGAAGAAATATGATTTTGTTGTTGCTTCCGGTGGGGATGGGACACTGAATGAAGTGGTCAACGGCATGATGCAGGCGCGCGAGAATGGGGATCAGATTCCGCCGCTTGGATATATCCCGGAGGGAACGGTGAATGATTTTGCGACCAGCCGCGCAATTCCCAAGGATGTGACAGAGGCGCTGCAGGTGGTGACGAACGGGAATGATGTTCCGACGGATATCGGTTCCTATACGGCTGAAGGAACAGTGAACTACTTCACCTATATTGCCGCGTTCGGAATCTTTACATCTGCTTCCTATGAGACGCCGCAGGATGCAAAGAATGTTCTTGGAAAGACAGCATATGTACTGGAGGCGATCCGGAGCCTTCAGGTCATCCATCCTTACAGGGTGACTGTCCGGCATGACGACGTGGAGTTCACGGATGACTTTATCTACGGCATGGTGACGAATTCTACATCTGTAGGAGGCTTTCAGGGACTGACCGGGCCGGAGGTTCATCTGGATGACGGCCAGTTTGA
This sequence comes from uncultured Lachnospiraceae bacterium, assembly GCA_902783375.1. Taxonomy (GTDB): domain Bacteria; phylum Bacillota; class Clostridia; order Lachnospirales; family Lachnospiraceae; genus Catonella. Next base: position 98,230 of record CACZQN010000031.1, read on the forward strand.
TGTGATTCTTGTCAGGAATCCGCGGAATGCGGCAGATCTGCAGGAGATCATCAATGCGTTTCTGCAGCAGAGCTATCAGTCGGATAGTGTCTATCATTTCCATAGCGGAGAGATTACCTTCCTATCAGAAGATGAGATCCCATGGACGTTAGACGGTGAGGCAGGAGGTGCACACAAAGAGGTGATCGTACACAATCACCAGAAGGCTTTGTCCGTGCGGGTGCCGGGTACGGCTGGTGATGTGATCCCTGCTGTGGAATGAGAGGTTGCAGATGACCGATCGGGTTTTGATTTTTGATATCGATGACACCCTTCTTGACTACGAAGCGGCAGAGCGCGGAATCTGGGAGGCGATCTTCCGGGATCATGGTCTTGCGCTTTCAGAAGATGACTTTCAGCGGAACTGGGCGATCTCCTGGGAGACCTGGAAAGAGGCCGGTATGATGAACATCACCGATCCGGATGTACAGGCGTCCTATGAGGACAGGTACAGGCAGGCTGTTCTGGCAATGATGGAAGGTGTGCGGGATTATACCGGGATCAGGACGTCTGCAGCGGAACTGGCAGAGCAGTTTGAAGTGTTCATGAGCCGGCAGTTTACTACCTTTCCGGAGGTAGAACAGGTACTGTGGGATCTGCACCGGGACGGATATCGGCTCTTTCTTGCTTCAAATGGCCATCAGGAAGTGCAGACCGCAAGGATGGCAGTTTTTGCCGATGTGATCGACGGAATTCTTACCAGTGAACTGGCAGGAATTCCAAAGCCCGGAGCAGCGTTCTTCAGGGAACTGATGGAGATGATTCAACGGACAGCGGGATGTGCAGGAATCCTGCCGAAGCAATGTCTCTTCATCGGAGATTCGATTCACTCGGATATGATCGGGGCTCACGCTGCGGGGATGGACACCTGCCTCGTTGACCGGAAAGGAAAGTATCCGGATCTGGAATCACTTCCGGAGGAAGAGCGCGCATCCGTCAGGTTCATCGTGAAGGATCTGCGGCAACTGATGACGATCAAAGAACTTTAGTGAGGTAAAGGATTCATGGATGAAAGAATGGCATTTCAGGAGACGCTTGCGCTGCTGGTAGAGCAGGCGCAGATCTCCGGGAATGTGCTGTCTTATAACGATATTGCAGATGGTTTTTCGGAATTGTCTTTTTCGGATGAGCAGATGCGGCAGGTGCTGCTGTATCTGGAGGCTGCAGGGATCCGGGTGACGGATCTGCCAGAGACGCTTGCTGCCCGTGCTGAGGAAGCGGAAAGCGAGAATGTCTATACGAAGGCTGCAGCCGAGCGGCTGCAGGCGGCAGAGGAGGAAGAGGTCCGGAAGGGCAGAGAACGGCGGGAGCGGAAAGTGAAAGCGACCCGGAGCCGCAGTGCGAATGCTGCAAAGACAGCTCCGGACGGCTATGAGCCATCGGCCGGGAATCAGGATGTCGGCTCGGATTCACCGTTTCTGGCAATGTACATGCGGGAACTGCAGCATATAAGGCGCCTGGAGCGGGCTGAGGAAAAGGAGATCCTGGACCGCTTTATGGCCGGCGGGTTCGCTGAAGATGAAAGTTTATTCTCCGATTATGTTGAACGGAAGCTGCATGATGTTGTAAACTATGCAAAGGGTTACGGCGTCTCCGGTGCTTATTTTGAGGAACTGATTGAAGAGGGGAATCTTGGCCTGACGGAGGCGGTGATGGAACTGACGCCGCTCCGGATGGATATCGCGGAGGATCCGGTCGCATTCGTCAACAGCAGGATTGAAGCTGCGATGGAGCGCTTCATCGAGGAGACGATGACCGCAGAGGACCAGGCGAATGCGATGGTTGCAAAGGTCGGTTTCTTAAGCGAAGCGGCGAAGCAGATGAAGGAAGATCGGGGAGAGAATCCGTCCCTTAGAGAGCTTGCGGCCTACACCAATCTCAGTGAGGACGAACTGACACGGATCATGAATCTGTCGTCGGATAACCTGAAAGAAAAGTAATACAAACGTACATAGGAAAGAGAGGATCAACATGGCAACTGACAGATACGAGAGCCCATTGGGGCAGCGCTACGCGAGCAAGGAAATGCAGTACATTTTCTCACAGGATAAGAAATTCCGGACCTGGAGAAGACTCTGGATTGCACTGGCGGAGGCCGAACATGAACTGGGACTGCCGATCACGGAGGAGCAGATCGCAGAACTGAAGGAGCACCAGGATGATATCAATTATGACGTTGCCCGCGAGCGGGAGGCCCTTGTGCGCCACGATGTCATGAGCCATGTCTATGCATACGGCGTTCAGTGCCCGAACGCGAAGGGAATCATCCACCTCGGCGCGACTTCCTGCTATGTCGGGGACAACACCGATCTGATCATCATGACAGAGGCGCTGCAGCTGATCCGGAAGAAACTCTTGAATGTCATGAATGAGCTTGCTAAATTTGCAGATGCGCAGAAGTCGCAGCCGACACTGGCATTCACACATTTCCAGCCGGCGCAGCCGACAACCGTCGGTAAGAGAGCTTCACTCTGGCTGATGGAACTGAAACTGGATTATGATGATATCTGCCACATGATCGATTCCATGCGCCTGCTCGGATCCAAGGGAACCACGGGAACCCAGGCAAGCTTTATGGAACTCTTTGATGGAGATCATCAGAAGATCCGCCGACTGGATGAGATGATCGCAGAGAAGATGGGATTCCCGGGCGTCTATCCGGTTTCCGGTCAGACCTACTCCAGAAAAGTAGATACCCGTGTCCTGAACATCCTCGCGGGGATTGCAGCAAGTGCGCATAAGTTCTCCAATGATATCCGCCTCCTGCAGCATCTGAAAGAGATCGAAGAGCCGTTTGAAAAGAACCAGATCGGTTCCTCTGCCATGGCTTATAAGCGGAATCCGATGCGCTCTGAGCGGATCGCTTCCCTTGCCCGCTACGTGATGGTGGATGCCATGAATCCGGCGATCACCTCCGCCACACAGTGGTTTGAGAGAACGCTCGATGATTCTGCCAATAAGCGCCTTTCCGTGCCGGAGGCATTTCTTGCGGTGGATGGAATTCTTGATCTCTACCTGAACGTCGTGGACGGTCTTGTGGTCTATCCGAAGGTCATCGAGAAGCACCTGATGGCTGAACTTCCGTTCATGGCGACTGAAAATATCATGATGGATGCGGTCAAGAACGGTGGTGACCGTCAGGAACTGCACGAGAAGATCCGTGTCCTCTCGATGGAAGCCGGCCGCAACGTCAAGGAATTTGGCCTTGACAACAACCTGCTGGAGCTGATCGCCGCAGATCCTGCGTTTGGGACGACGCTTGAAGAACTGAAGGCGAAGCTTGATCCGTCGCTGTATGTCGGCCGTGCGCCGGAGCAGGTGACCGAGTTCCTTGCAGAAGTCATTCAGCCGATTCTTGACGAACATGCTGAAGAACTCGGCATGACTGCAGAGATCAACGTATAAAGGATAAGTAGCTTGTGTGCACCGCCAGTCCGTGATCAGGACTGGCGGTGTTATCAATCGAACAGGGGGAAATCATTCAATGAAAATCGGGATTCTTGGAGCCGGCAATATGGGCCGGGCGATGCTGACACGTGCAGCAGAAGTCTTTGGCAAAGAGCAGATGTGCTTTACGGACGCATCCGCCGCAGCACGGGAAAAAGTTGCTGCAGAAACAGGCGTGCAGGCTTTTCCGGATAACCGCAGCCTCGTCGAAGCTGCGGATCTGGTAGTTTTTGCGGTGAAGCCGCAGATCCTGCCGGCTGTGCTCCCGGAAATTGCGGACTGTTTTCAGGAGACGTCCGCTGATGCAGGGAGAGGAAAGATCATCCTTTCCATCGTCGCCGGTGTGACCATCGGGCGGATCCGGGAAGGTCTTGAAAAGGCGGCTGCCCGAGAGAAAGCATCCTCTGCCGCACCGGTGTTCCGGATTGTCCGGGCCATGCCGAATACACCGGCACTGGTCGGAGAGGGCATGGTCGGATACTGCTTCGAAGATCCGGACCTGTTTACGGATGAAGAAAAAGAACTTGTGAAGAAATTCTTCATGTCCTTCGGCCGTGCAGAAGAGGTCTCCGAGAAGCTGCTTTCTGCCGTGACGGCTGTCTCCGGGAGTTCTCCGGCCTATGTGTATATGTTCATCGAAGCACTGGCCGATTCAGGCGTGCGCGCGGGACTTGCCTATGACAAGGCAATCACCTTTGCGGCGCAGGCAGTCCTTGGCTCTGCGAAGATGGTCCTTGAGACCGGCATTCATCCGGCTATTCTGAAGGATAATGTCACATCCCCTGCGGGAACCACCATCGAAGGAATCGCTGCCCTCGAGGAGGCGGGCTTCCGCGATGCGATCCTCAAGGCTTCCAGAGCCTGTATCAAAAGGGCTGAGGAGCTGTAAGATTTCGAATGGTCCTGACCTGTTGCTTTGAAAGCACATGAAGAAAGCCGATACACGGAATGGTCATCATTCTCAATTGATATACTTTCATGTTGACGGAATGAATCCCCTCGGGTATACTGAAACGGACATATTTTGTGGATGCATGAGATGACAGACACAAGATATACGGATGTAATCAGTCACGGAGGAGATGAATGGTTATCGGAAGCGGGCTTCGCACGGATGCGTATACGGTGCAGATCGGGAATCTGCCCGCTTCTTTTGATGGTCTGAAGATCGTCTTTCTGACGGACCTGCACGGGAATGAGTACGGGCTTTCGAATCGGATTCTGCTGGAGTGGATCATGAAACAGAAGCCGGACCTGATCCTGATCGGCGGAGATCTGATCACGAATGGCAGGGAGAATCCTGCGGAGGAGAGAAGGACGGAGAAAGTCGCGGAAGCTTTTGTCAGAGAACTCCGGCAGATGGCGCCGGTCATCTATGCCTATGGGAATCATGAAGGACGGATGCGGGAAGAGCCGAAAGAACGGTTCCGGGAACGGATGACATCTGCCGGTGCCGAAGTGCTTGATAATGAATCGATCCGCCTGGTCCGGGAAGTGTCCTCAGAGGATGGCGGAAGCAGAACGGAAGAACTGCGGATCTGCGGGCTTGATCTGCCGAAGCGGTATTTCCCGAAGTTCCGGAGGACAAGACTCTCTGCGGATGTGATCGATTCGATGCTGCCTGCTGAAGATGCCGGTGACGGAAGGCAGAGACCGGCCACCATCCTTCTGGCACATCATCCGTTTTATTTTGATGCCTATGCAGACTGGGGCGCGGATCTTGTTCTGTCCGGTCATCTGCACGGCGGCATCATGCGTCTGCCCATCATCGAGAAGATCTGGCCGCGCATCGGCGGAGCGATCGGGCCGGACTTCATTCCATTCCCGCCATATTCGGGCGGCCTCTTCCGGAAGGAGATGGATGGAAGGACAAGCACCATGATCGTCTCCAGAGGACTGGGTGAACATACAATTCCGCTGCGGATCTTCAATCCGCCGGAAATCAGCGTCATCACGCTGAAAAAAGGATAACGGAACATGGAAATAACACTATCGGTAAAGCTCGATGCATTCGAAGGACCGCTTGACCTTCTGCTGCATCTGATTGAGAAGAATAAAGTGGATATCTATGATATCCCGATTGCAGAGATTACGGACCAGTACCTGGCCTATGTGGCGCAGATGCAGGAGACGGATCTCGACATCATGAGTGATTTTCTCGTGATGGCAGCGACGCTGCTGCGGATCAAGTCCCAGATGCTCCTCCCGGAGGAACCGGAGGAAGAGGGCGAGGAAGAAGATCCGAGAACGGAACTGGTGAACCGCCTGCTTGCCTATAAGATGTGCAAATTCATGGCGGAGGAACTGAAAGCCAGAGAAGAGGATGCCTCTCTGATGCTGTACCGCGGACCGGTGCTTCCGGACGAGGTGAAAGAATATGAAGAGCCGGTCGACCTCACGCAGCTGCTCGGTGATCTGACACTCGCAAAATTGCACGATGTCTTTACATTTGTCATCACCAAGCAGGCAGAAAAGATCGACCCGGTCAGAAGCCGGTTCGGCAAGATCCGCAAGGAACCGGTGACGATGATCGAGTGCATCCATACACTCCGGAGGATCGGGAAAGAAAAAGGAAAGTTCAGCTTTAAGACGCTTTTGATGGAGCAGCCGGACAAACCGCATATGATCGTGAATTTCCTGGCGATCCTGGAGATGATGAAGGTTGGCGTCGTGACCGTCGTGCAGGAGGAGGCATTTGAGGACTTCTCGATCGAGTATCACGCGGACGTGGAACTGAACGAAGATGATTACCTGAATATGGAGGACTAAGAGTAACTGGTCGGTCCTGAACAATGAATCGGTACGGAGGAAACATTTTGTCTGAGATGATAGAACAGGAAGTGCGGGAGATGGATTCTGCAGTGGCAGAAGCTGCCGTTGAACCGGACAGAGCTGCACTCAAGCAGCAGATCGAAGCGATTCTCTTTGCCATGGGGGAGTCGGTTGAGGCAGACCGGATGGCAGTGGCAATCGGCGTATCCGAGGAAGAGATACACGCCGCTGCGGCGGAACTGATGGAAGACTATGAGAACGGGCACGGGATCCAGATCACAAAGCTTGAGAATGCTTATCAGTTTGCCACGAAGGCGGAGCAGTATGAGACACTGGTGAAGATCGCGAAGACGCCGAAGAAGCATGTTCTGACGACGGCGCTGCTGGAGACGCTTTCGATCGTCGCTTACCGGCAGCCGGTCACAAGGGCGGACATCGAGGCGATCCGCGGCGTGAAGTGTGATCATGCCATCAGCCGCCTCATGGAATACGGTCTGATCATGGAGGCCGGGAGGCTGCAGGCGCCGGGGCGCCCGATCGTGTTCGGGACAACGGAAGAGTTTCTGAGAAGCTTCGGAATCCAGGCGATCGGCGATCTGCCGCAGATGGATCAGGATCAGCAGGAGTTCTTCCGGAGAGAAGCGGAGAAGGAAGCAGGCGTAGAGCCGGCTCCGGACGAAGATGCAAATCAGGAATTGATGGATGAATATGATGATTCAGATATGCTCCTGGATTCTGACATGGATGCATCAGAAGAACCGGTAGAGGTGGAGGTCTAGAAAGCAATAGAAGAAAGCAGGTCCTGTAGCCTGTTCCGAAAATGACAAAGGGGGGGGTGCTAAAATCTTGAAAAAGATGCAGCAACCCCCTTGTACTTTTCAGGTCAAACATTTATACTTAAAATCGGCAGTAAGTTGGTATGTGGCTTGCGGATATCTGTTTTTGCGGGCTGCTATCTATATGTAAACGATACCATGGAGGGCGAAGTATGAGTAGTTCTACAGCGATGTCGGCAAGGGACAGAATTGCCTGCCTCCTTGACGAGGACAGCTTCGTTGAGATCGGTGCGCTCGTAACGAAGAGAAGCACAGATTTCAATTTGAGTGAGAAAGAGGTTCCAGGTGACGGCGTCATCGCCGGATATGGACTGGTGGATGGAAAACTGGTCTATGTCTACAGCCAGGATGCTTCTGCACTCAGCGGAACGATCGGCGAGATGCACGCGAAACAGATCGTGAATCTCTATGATCTTGCAGCAAAGGTTGGTGCTCCGGTTGTCGCAATCGTGGATTGCGCAGGTCTGAGACTTGAGGAGTCCACAGACGCACTGGATGCATTCGGAAAGATTTATCAGAGACAGGCAGAGGCTTCGGGCGTGATCCCGACCGTATCTGTCGTGCTCGGCAACTGCGGCGGCGGTGTTGCAGTGCTGGCAGCCATGAGTGATTTCACCATCATGGCAAAAGAGGGCGGTAAGCTCTTTGTCAATGCACCGAACGTCCTTGCAGGCAACTATGTGGAGAAGCTGAACACAGCTTCCGCAGCATTCCAGGCAGAAGCAGGGAATGTTGACATTGTCTGTGATGACGATGCATCCGCACTGGCTGCAGCAAGAGAACTGGTATCTGCCCTGCCGGACAACAATGAAGGCCCGGACGATGAGGACTGTGATGACAACCTGAACCGTCTGGTTGCTTCCCTTGGCACAAGCCTGAAGGATGCGGCTGTTTCCTTAAGAGAGATCTCGGATAACGGCTGGTTCCTGGAACTGAAGGCCTGCTATGCGAAGGAGATGGTCACCGGCTTCATCCGCCTCGGCGGCAAGGTCATCGGTGCTGTTGCAAACCGCGCAGAGAAACTGGATGAGAATTTCAAGGTTGCTGAGAAGTATGACACTGCACTGACGGTCGACGGCTGCCAGAAGGCTGCTGATTTCGTTGCATTCTGCGATGCATTCGAGATCCCGGTCCTGACCCTGACCAATGTCACCGGTTTTGCTGCAACGACCGGCGAAGAGAAGAAGATCGCAAAGGCTGTTGCAAAGATGAGCGCGGCATTTGCAGACGCAGATATCCCGAAGGTCAACGTGATCACCGGCAAGGCTTACGGCAGTGCCTACATCGCGATGAACTCCAAGCACATCGGCGCAGATCTTGTCTTTGCATGGCCGGATACCGAGATCGGCATGATGGACGCAAAGCTTGCAGCACAGATCATCTACGGAGAAAAGGAAGGCGCTGCAAAGGCTGCTGACTACGAAGCACTGCAGAACAACCCGCTTTCCGCAGCAAAGAGAGGCTATGTCGACAGCATCATCGAGCCGGCAGCAACCAGAAAGCAGCTGATCTATGCATTTGACATGCTGACCACCAAGAGAGAGCTGAAGCCGTTCAAGAAGCATGGAACGATCTGAATGAAAGAGGTTCAAAGAATATGAAAAAACGCATGACGAAAGTGCTGACCCTTCTGGCGCTGGTACTGGTCGCCGCGATGAGCCTCGGTGCTGTAGCGAAGGCAGATACCTTCTCCTATGATCCTCAGCAGCTGCTGAAAGACGGAGAGGGCTACACCGCAGCATGGTTTAATACAGATTTCGATGGCATTCTCGCGGCAGGCGGGCTTGATGCAACTGAAGAAGCCACCTACCAGGAATCGGCAACCGTCAGGAAGGAAGTCGGCGGATTTATCAGCATCGAGAACGGACGGATCATCGAGTCGGAAGATGCAGTGAAGGTCGAAGAGACCGTCATCTGTGAGAACGGCAAGGCGATTCTGACATTCTTTATCGATGAGAATGGTGAGCTTACCACCTGGACTGCTGAGAAGTATGCAACCCTTGGCGAGAAGATGGCTAGAGCAGGTCTGAATACCCTGATCGGTATCTCGATCGTGTTCCTGTCGCTGATCTTTATCAGCCTGGTCATCGTCGCAATGGGCAAGATCCTCAGCGGCACGACAAAAAAGGCTCCGGCTCCGGTTGCATCCACACCGGTGGCTCCGGTACCTGTTCCGGCTGCACCTGCTGTGGAGGAAGTTCCGGCAGATGATACCGAGCTGATCGCCGTTATCACGGCAGCAGTTGCCGCATATATGGAGAGCGAAGGCGAAGAGGTTCCGGCGGATGGACTGAGAGTCCGTTCGATCAGAAGAAAAAACCAGGGCGCATGGAAGCGCGCTTGATACAGTGAAGAAAGGATGAATAACATGAAGACATATACCATTACCGTAAACGGTACCGCTTATGAAGTAACTGTAGAAGAAGGCGCAACCGGCGCTGTTGCTGCAGCTCCGAAGGCTCCGGCAGCTCCGAAGGCCGCTCCGGTTCCGCAGAAGAGCGCTCCGGCAGCAGCTCCTGCAGGTGCAGGCGCAGTCAAGGTGAACGCACCGATGCCGGGCAAGATCCTCCAGGTTAAGGCCGCTGCAGGCCAGGCTGTCAAGAAGGGTGAAGTGATCTTTGTCCTTGAGGCTATGAAGATGGAGAACGATATCGTTGCTCCGCAGGACGGCACCATCGCTTCCGTATCTGTTGCGACCGGTGATTCCGTTGAGGCTGGCGCAATCCTTGCGACCATGAACTAATCAACAGGAGCCGGGAACCGGTCATACCGGTTTCTTGACAGATAAGAATTATTTGGGAGGATTCATATGAGTTATATAGGGCAAACACTCGGGAATCTGGCCTCCCAGACCGCATTCGTGAATATTACCTGGGGTAATATCATCATGATCGGTGTGGCGCTGATTTTCCTGTATCTTGCCATCAAGAAGGATTACGAGCCGCTTCTGCTGGTCCCGATTTCCTTCGGTATGCTCTTAGTCAATATCTATCCGGACATCATGAAAGAGGGCGGCCTCTTACACTACTTCTATCTGCTTGATGAAGCAAGTATCCTGCCGTGTCTGATCTTCATGGGCGTCGGCGCGATGACGGACTTCGGTCCGCTGATCGCAAACCCGATCAGTTTCCTGCTCGGTGCCGCTGCACAGTTCGGTATCTTCGGTGCATACTTTATGGCAATTCTGATGGGCTTTAATGATAAGTCCGCAGCTGCAATTTCCATCATCGGTGGTGCGGACGGCCCGACATCCATCTTCCTTGCCGGCAAGCTGAACCAGACAGAGTATATGGGCCCGATCGCGGTCGCAGCATACTCCTACATGTCCCTGGTTCCGATCATCCAGCCGCCGATCATGAAGTTTCTGACGACGGAAGAAGAGCGGAAGATCAAGATGGAACAGCTTCGTCCGGTCAGTAAGATCGAGAAGATCATCTTCCCGATCGTTGTTACCATCGTTGTCACCATGCTTCTGCCGACAACCGCTCCGCTGATCGGTATGCTGATGCTCGGCAACCTTTTCCGTGAGTCCGGCGTTGTCAAGCAGCTGCAGGAGACCGCTTCGAATGCGATGATGTACATCGTCGTCATCCTGCTTGGTACTTCCGTCGGTGCGACCACCAGTGCGGAGGCATTCCTGAAGCTCGATACCCTGAAGATCGTTGCACTCGGTCTCATCGCATTTGCCGTTGCGACCGCAGCAGGCGTGCTGTTCGGCAAGCTGCTGAACAAGATCACCGGCGGCAAGATCAATCCGCTGATCGGCTCTGCAGGCGTGTCCGCCGTTCCGATGGCGGCCCGTGTCTCGCAGAAGGTCGGTGCTGAGGCTGACCCGACAAACTTCCTGCTCATGCATGCCATGGGCCCGAACGTTGCCGGCGTTATCGGTACCGCAGTCGCAGCCGGTGTCTTCATGGCGATTTTCGGTGTGAAATAATCTGATGTGTCTATAAGGAGATGAATCAATGGCAGATAAGAATACAAAGTCGGTAAAAATCGTTGAGACTGTGCTCCGTGATGCACATCAGTCTCTGATCGCGACCAGAATGCCGACAGAAGAAATGCTTCCGATCGTGGACAAGATGGACAAGATTGGTTACTACGCAGTGGAGTGCTGGGGTGGTGCAACCTTCGATGCATCCCTGCGTTTCCTGAAGGAAGATCCGTGGGACAGACTGAGAAAGCTGCGTGCCGGTTTCAAGAACACCAAGCTGCAGATGCTGTTCCGTGGTCAGAACATCCTGGGCTACAACCATTACCCGGATGACGTCGTTGAGTATTTCGTCCAGAAGTCGATCGCAAACGGTATCGATATCATCCGTATCTTCGACTGCCTGAACGATCTGAGAAATCTGGAAACAGCTGTAAAGGCAACCAAGAAGGAAGGCGGTCATGTACAGGTAGCACTTTCCTATACACTTGGTGATGCTTACACGCTGGATTACTGGAAGGAGAAGGCAGCTGCCATCGAGTCCCTCGGCGCTGACTCTCTGTGTATCAAGGATATGGCAGGCCTTCTGGTACCGACCGAGGCTACAAAGCTTGTAACAGCGCTGAGAGCCGGTACAGATCTTCCGATCGATATCCACACGCACTACACCTCCGGTGTTGCTTCCATGTCCCTGATGAAGGGTGTTGAGGCTGGTGCAAACATCATTGATACCGCCATCAGCCCATTTGCAATGGGAACTTCCCAGCCGGCAACCGAGGTCATGGTTGAGGCTTTCCGCGGTACCGAGTATGATACCGGACTGGATCAGAAGAAGCTGAAGGAAATCGCTGATTACTTCAGACCGCTCCGCGAGAAGTACCTTGCGAACGGCCTCATGAGCACTAAGGTGCTTGGCGTGGATATCCAGACCCTGCTTTATCAGGTTCCGGGCGGCATGCTTTCGAACCTGGTCAGTCAGCTGAAAGAAGCACATGCGGAAGATAAGTACGAGGCAGTGCTGCAGGAGATCCCGAAGGTCCGTAAGGATTTCGGTGAACCGCCACTTGTCACTCCGTCTTCCCAGATCGTCGGCACTCAGGCCGTCCTGAACGTTCTCAGCGGCGAGCGCTATAAGATGATCACGAAGGAGTCGAAGAAGCTCCTTGCCGGTGAGTTCGGCCAGACCGTCAAGCCGTTCAATCCGGAAGTTCAGAAGAAAGCCATCGGCGATCAGGAGCCGATCACCTGCAGACCTGCAGACCTCCTCGAGCCGGCTCTTCCGAAGTACGAAGAAGAGATCAAGGAATACAAGCAGCAGGATGAGGATGTTCTCTCCTATGCACTGTTCCCGGCTGTAGCGATGGATTTCTTCAAGTACCGCAAGGCCCAGCAGACCAAGGTCGATCCGGCCGCTGCGAATGCGGAAGCAGGAGCCTATCCGGTATAATTCTGTAAACTGAAAATGATAAAGAGCAGTAAGAGCCCGTGCGCTTTTACTGCTCTTATTCATGTTGTCGTGTTGGAGTATATGATGGTTCGAAATGTGATTTTTGATCTTGACGGTACGTTGCTTGACACCCTGGATGATCTGGCGGATTCGATGAACCATGTCCTTACTGCAAATGGTTTTCCGGAACGGACAACAGATGAGGTCCGGCGGTTTGTCGGAAATGGGGTAAAGCGCCTGGTGGCGCTTGCAATTCCTGCCCCGGAGACTGAGTGGGATTTCGGTGACGAAACGCGTGAGGAAGTGACGGAACGTCTGTTTCGTGAGATGAGCCGCTATTATGCGGATCACTGTGAAGAGAAGACAAAGCCCTATGACGGCATCCTCTCGATGCTGGCAGAACTGAAAGAAGCCGGAATTCATCTGGCTGTCGTCTCGAACAAGATTGATCTGGCTGTGAAGGAATTGAATGAAAAGTACTTTGGGGATCTTCTGGAGGAGGCAATGGGAGAGAAGCCGGGGATCCGGCGCAAACCGGCACCGGACATGGTCCTGGCAGTCATGAAGGAGCTTGGTGCGGATCCTGCGGATACCATCTACGTCGGAGATTCTGAGGTGGATATTGAGACCGCCAGGAATACCGACGTGCCATGTATCTCTGTGACCTGGGGCTTTCGCCCGGAGGAGGAATTGATTGCTGCAGGAGCAGAACACCTTGTCCGGACACCGGAAGAACTGGTGAAACTAATTGTTCACAACCTGCGCGAAGAAATCTGACGGAGAATGTTTCCGCCCGACGGAATTCGACCGAAAAGGAGATGATTCGACCCGGCGTGTGTACGATCTGCCGTGCAGAACGTGCATTTGGGAGATTTCTCTTGCATTTTTATTCGCTTTTGTGTAATCTTTTATCGTTGGCAGTCTGCAGATGGCGGAATTGTGGTGAGAGGTATTGAAAAAGTATGAAAGAAAAGGAAAGAGGTTCCTTTAAAGGTTCCATTGGTTTTGTCCTGGCTGCAGCTGGGAGTGCAGTGGGTCTCGGGAATATCTGGAGATTCCCGTATCTGGCAGCGAGAGATGGCGGCGGACTGTTCCTGGTTGTCTACCTTGTGCTGGCACTGACATTCGGCTTTACGATGCTGACGGCAGAAGTGGCGATCGGCAGAAAGACGAAGAAAAGTCCGTTGTCTGCATACAGGCAGCTGAAGAAAAGCTGGGGATGGATTGGATTTTTGTCCTGTCTTGTACCATTCCTGATCATGCCGTATTATTGCGCGATCGGTGGATGGGTGCTGAAATACTTCATCGTCTTTCTGACCGGGCAGGGACCGGTGGCGGCGCAGGATGGCTTTTTTGGCGGGTTTATTACGGGACAAATGGAGCCGGTCATCTATATGCTGATCTTTCTCGCGTCCTGCTGTGTGGTCGTTTATGTGGGCGTCGACAAGGGAATAGAACGCTCCGCGAAGATTCTGATGCCGATTCTGTTCCTGATGGTCGTCGGGATCGCCATCTTTTCTCTGACCGTAAAAAGTACGGGGACAGATGGGAAGCTAGTAACTGGATTGGATGGACTGAAGGTATACATGATACCAAGCCTGAAGGGAGTTGGCCTGAAGGACTTCTTCTATATCGTGATCGACGCGCTGACACAGCTGTTCTACAGCCTTAGTATCGCGATGGGCATCATGATTGCCTATGGTTCGTATGTCCCGGATGAAGCGAATCTTGCGAAATCCATCAACCAGATCGAATTCTTTGATACGATGGTCGCTTTCCTTGCAGGCGTGATGATCATTCCTGCAGTCTATGTCTTTATGGGACCGGACGGGATGTCCAAAGGACCATCGCTGATGTTCGTCTCCCTGCCGAAGATCTTCCTGGCGATGGGGCCAGCCGGCAATGTGATCGGGACGGTTTTCTTTGCTATGGTGCTCTTTGCAGCCATCACCAGCGCAGTTTCCATTCTGGAAGCGGTTGTATCAAGTTTTATCGATGAGCTTAAGCTGGAGAGAAAGAGCGCGACCGTCCTTGAGACGGTCATTGCCGGGATCATCGGCGTTGTCGTCTGTCTTGGCTATAACCTGCTATATTTCGAGGTGAAATTCCCGAACGGAACCTCCGGGCAGATCCTTGACGTCATGGATTACGTCAGCAACTATATCCTGATGCCGATTGTTTCGATTGCAACCTGCATCCTGATCGGCTGGGCTCTGAAGCCGAAGACAGTTGTAGAAGAAGTGACAAAGAACGGAGAGAAGTTCGGCAGACAGCGATTGTTTGAGATCATGATCCGCTACATCGCGCCGGCCCTGACCGTGATCATCCTGATGATGTCGCTGGGGATACTGTGAGGAAGTGAAAATGATTTTGCTTGAACTATAGGCATATTGTGATATAATATGCCTATAGTTCTTTTTTTGAGCAGGAGTGGGCTGTAAGGAGGTTAGGTTCCAATGTTATCACTTCAGGAAACGATCAGACCGTCGGCAGATCTCAGAAATCATTATCATGAGATTTCAAAGCAGTGCAGAGAAGGCAATGAAGCAGTCATTATCACAGTAAACGGGAGAGGGGATACGGTTTCGTTGGGATATGAAGAGTACAAAAGAATGAAGGCAAGAATCGAGCTGCTTGAGATTCTGGAGGAAGCTTCAGATGATGTCAGAAATGGCAGAATCGCGCCGATTGAAGAAACTTTTGACGATCTGAGAATGCAGCTGCAGGAGGATACGTTTTGAAGTATCAGGTATTACGTACGGAACTGGCGGATATCATGATTCGAAAGATCATCCTGTATATTGCAGAGAGTTTCGGTAACCAGGTGGCACTTGAAAAGCTGGAGGAACTCGAGTCTTCCATCCGTAAACTGGAAGATTATCCTTTTATAGGAGAAGATCCGATGTATCTTGTCTTAAAGCGACAGGGCTATAAAGTGCTGATCCTGGAAAAGAATCTGGTATTCTATAAAATAGATGTAGAAAAGAAGCAGGTTGTGATCTATGCTGTTGTAGACCAGCGTCAGGATTATCTGAGCATTATCAGGGGATTATAATGCCTTGGATAGAGAAACTGTACATGCAGATGAGAAGGGGAAGGTGGAGTGATGACCAGAGTAACGACGAGTGTTCAGATTGTGATGCCGCAGCACTGTAATGGATATGCAAAGCCGCGTCTGTTCGGCGGACAGCTGATGTCCTGGATTGATGTGACCGGCGCTGTTGCGGCCAGAAGATATACGGGGAAGATTGTGACGACTGCCTGTGTCGATCATCTTTCCTTCCTGCAGCCGGCTTTTCTGGACGACACGGTGGTCCAGAAGGCAATGGTAACATGGACCGGGCGGACATCGCTGGAAGTCCGGGTAGACACCTATATTGAACGGCTTGACGGCGAGCGGGTTCTGACCAACCAGGCTTATCTTGTCTTTGTAGCACTGGACGAGAACAGTGTCCCGACAGAGATCCCGAAGTTCATACCGGAAACAGATGAAGAAAAGAAAGAATATGCCGCCGCAGAAGAACGCAGGAAGATACGGCTGACAAGAGGAAGATGATTCATCTTAGATCGGGCTTTTGACTTGATAAGGTGACTTCACGGGAGAGGAGTCATCTTTTCTGTTATTTATGGGTGACCAGGCCAGCGCGGAGCTGGAATCCATCTTTACCCTGGAAAGTGGGATGAAAAGATGAAATTGATGCTCCGCACTAGTGGGGATTTCATCTTGGTACGCAGAATTGCTTAGAAAAGATGAACTCTCAAGCCATCTCCGCCCAGACTTCAGCCAGAAAAATCAAAATATCTGAAAAAAGTTGAAATATGTTGGACATCTGTTGGACAGGGGGGTTATGATGTCCCCAGGACAGTGAGAGAGACGTCCAGATATTGCATAAAGGGAGACCGGAAAAACAAGATCTTGCATTTTATGCAAAAAGAGTTAAAATGTGTTGGACATTTGTTGGATACGCTGTGATAAGATACAGTCGTGACAATCTAAATTCCTGAAAGGAGAAAGAAGAGATGTTTACAAGTACGACACAGCCGACCATCAATCTGATCTATTCGATGCTGAATCCACTCCTTGGGCTTGTCGGTGCAGCTGGTTCTATCTACTGCGTTATCCTGGGTGTGAAGTTCGCAAAGGCTGAAGAGCCGCAGGATCGTGAGAAGGCTAAGGGTGCTCTGAAGAACGCAATCATCGGTTTTGTACTGATCTTCGTTCTGATCTTTGCGCTGAGACAGCTGATGCCGCAGATGATCAAGTGGGTCAATGCCAACGCTCCGGGCACCATAACGCAGCAAGGCGATCATGGAAGTCCTTGAAGTAACCGGATTCACCCGTCTGTTCAAGATGGTATAAGAAGAAATACGTTGGAGGAACATATGGAAAGTCTCGTGGTACCTGCAAGAGTTGATCAGCTGGATGAAGTGACATCCTTTGTACTGGACAAGCTGGACGCCTTCGGATGCCCGAAGAAAACTCAGCTCCAGATCCGTCTGGCGATTGAAGAAATCTTTGTCAATATTTCAAGTTATGCCTATCATCCGGAGGAGGGGAAGGCGGAGATCCGCTGCGAAGTGCTGGACGATCCGATGCGCGTGATCATCCAGTTCTTAGATGGCGGTACGCCGTTTGATCCACTCGCAAGAGAAGATGCGGATACTTCAGAGGAAGCACTGATGGCCCGTGAGGGCGGTCTCGGTATCCTGCTGGTGAAGGACATGATGGACGATGTGCAGTACACCTATGAAGATGGGAAGAATATTCTGACAATTGTCAAAAAGCTGTAACGGGTGCAGGAATGGCAGAAAAAAGTGTTCGTGAGATGAACGAACTGGAGCGGAGACATTATTCCTTGCAGGGGAGAGTCTTCCGGATGACCGTACTCGGTTCGTCTATTCTTGGAATCGTGGCGTTCCTGATCGGAATCGGCCTCTACGGCTATGCTCTGACCAGCCAGTATATCGGAGAGTCGGTTCAGAACGTTTTGCAAGCCTGAATATCCGGACCGGCGATGAGATCGAGAATCTGACAACGGTGACGGCAGAGAAGGAACGGATCGGTGCGGAACTGAACGTGGCGACGAGAATCCAGAACCACAGCTGGTGATGTGAAGCCGGTTGAAAAATAAGAGCCGAGGTGTCAAGGAAAGTGCTTGACACCTCGATTTCTATATGTTATAACTTGATGGTGATGATCTGAACAGGGATGTATACAGTACTGCATGAGAAGAAAAGGTGGGCGTTTGCGTTGGATATCCTGAAGGAGCGGCTATGGCTGCTGGCTTTGTTTGACCGCTACGGGGTTTTGCTGAAAGAAGCGAATGCAAGGATGTTCCGTGCCTACTATGAAGAAGATCTGTCTCTGACGGAGATTGCCGAGAGCTTTGGCCTTACAAAGCAGGGCGTCTCGGATTCCCTGAAGCGCAGTAAGGAACAGCTGCAGCACTATGAAGAGATGATGCGGCTGCTTCAGAAAGAAAAAGAGGTGCAGCACATACTCGGGGAGATCCGGAAAGATCAGAAGGATAAATGGCTTTTGTCAAAGCTCGATGAACTCGAGCAGTTGTTATAAGGAGAAAGACTGTGGCATTTGACTTAACTGAGAAGCTGCAGAATGTATTCAAGAACCTCCGCAGCAAAGGTAAGTTGACCGAGGCGGATGTAAAGTCTGCGCTGAAGGAAGTCAAGATCGCACTTCTTGAGGCGGATGTCAACTTCAAGGTTGTCAAGAATTTCGTAAAGACCATCGAAGAGCGGGCGGTTGGTCAGGATGTGATGAATTCCCTGACTCCCGGGCAGATGGTCATCAAGATTGTGAATGAAGAGATGATCTCGCTTCTGGGTTCTGAGACGACGGAGATCAGCATGAAGCCGGGCGGTGAGATGACCATCATCATGATGGTTGGTCTGCAGGGTGCCGGCAAGACGACAACGACAGCAAAGCTTGCCGCGAAGCTGAAGTCTCAGGGCAGGAATCCTCTGCTGGTTGCCTGTGATGTCTACAGGCCTGCAGCTGTGCAGCAGCTGCAGACCAACGGTGATAAGGTCGGCGTACCGGTCTTTACGATGGGCACCGGACATGCGCCGGAGAACATCGCAAAGGCTGCTGTGGAACACGCGCAGAAGAATGGTTACAACCTGCTTTTCCTGGATACAGCCGGTCGTCTGCAGATTGATGATTCCATGATGGAGGAACTCTCCCGCATCAAGGAGACGGTTGATGTGACAGACACGATTCTGGTCGTTGATGCGATGACAGGTCAGGAAGCGGTGAATGTCGCCAAAACCTTTGATGAGAGAACCGGGATTACCGGCGTGATTCTGACCAAGCTTGACGGCGATACCAGAGGTGGTGCGGCTCTTTCGATCCGGGCAGTGACCGGAAAGCCGATCTTTTATGCCGCAAACGGTGAGAAGCTGACGGATCTGGAGCAGTTTTATCCGGACAGAATGGCGAACCGGATCCTTGGCATGGGCGATGTGCTGACGCTGATCGACAAGGCGCAGGCCTCCATTGATGAGGAAAAGAGCAGGGAACTGGAAAAGAAACTGAAGAAGGCAGAATTTGATTTCAATGATATGCTGGATCAGTTCGCGCAGATCGAATCGATGGGCAGTATCAAGGACATCTTAGGAATGATGCCGACCCAGATGACCGGAAAGATCTCAGACGAGGATATTGATGAGAGTGCCTTCGGGAGAACCAAGGCGATCATCTATTCGATGACGAAGGAGGAGCGTGCCAATCCGGATCTGCTCAATATCTCCAGAAAGCAGAGAATTGCGAAGGGCGCAGGCGTTGACATCGCAGAAGTAAACCGGCTCGTCAAGCAGATGGACCAGATGAAGAAGGTCATGAAGCAGATGAGCGGGATGATGAAGGGAAAGGGCAGAAAGCGGTTCAATCTGCCGTTCGGATTATAATCTATGTATGGAATGAATGGTCAGAAGACGATCAGATCATTTACATAAAGAAATCATATTTTTCAGGAGGACAAGAAAATGGTTAAGATCAGACTGATGAGAATGGGCGAGAAGAGAAATCCGTTCTATAGAGTTGTCGTTGCTGATGAGAGAAATGCTCAGCACGGTAACTTCATTGCACAGGTTGGTACCTACAATCCGACTGTTGAGCCGTCGGCAATCAATCTGGATGCAGACGAAGTCAAGAAGTGGCTTGCAAATGGTGCTCAGCCGACTGAGACTGTTGCAAAGCTCATCAAGAGAGCCGGCATTCTGGACTGAGACACCAGGAGGTGCGGTAGATGAAAGAACTCGTTCAGGTCATCGCCGTGGCCCTCGTTGATCATCCCGATGAGGTTTTTGTGAGCGAGCGGGAAGAGAATGGTGAACTGATCGTGGAGCTGCATGTGGCCGCAGATGACATGGGTAAGGTCATCGGCAAACAGGGGCGGATCGCGAAGGCAATTCGGACTGTGGTAAAAGCTGCTGCAACCAGAGACGACCAGAAGGTCATGGTAGAGATCTTGTAAGACATGCCGTGTAAGCGGTAACGTGGGAAGGACTGCCTGCTCGGCAGTCCTTTCTCGGCATCAGGAGGAATGAAAATGGTTGATTATATCCGGATCGGCGTCCTGACATCGACGCACGGGCTGAAGGGGGAGATCAAGGTCTACCCGACCACAGACTATGTAGAACAGTATGAAGATCTGACCAGGGTGTTCATTGATCTGGCCTCCGGGAAGAACAGTATCCGCGGTGAAGGACTCCTGGAACTGGAGATGGAAAAAGCACGCTTCACGAAGGATCTGGTGATCGTCAAGTTCAAGGGAATCGATGATATCGATGCTGTCGCAAAGTATAAGGGGAAGGATCTGCTGATCGCAAGAGAAGATGCCGTCCCGCTTGAGGAAGGACAGGTCTTTATTGCAGATCTGATCGGCTGCCAGGTCTATGATGAAGATGGCAGCTGCCTCGGGGAGACGACAGAAGTTCTTGAGACTGCAGCGAATGATGTCCTGGTGGTGAAGCGGCCGGCGGAAAACAAGCCGGCGGAAGTCTGCATCCCATATATTCCGGACTGCATCCTGAACGTGGATGTGGAGGAAAAGCGGATCGATGTACATCTGCTGCCGGGGCTGCTGTAAGGGAGGCTGTCTTGAAAATTGCGATTATGACCTTATTTCCGGAGATGGTCGATGGAATCCTTGCAGAGAGCATCCTCGGGCGGGCGCAGAAGAATGGCCTGCTGGAGATCCGGTCCTATAACATCCGGGATTATACGCTTGATAAGCACCGGCATGTCGATGACTACTGTTACAGCGGCGGGGCCGGCATGCTGATGCAGGCAGAACCAATCTGGCGCTGCTATCAGCAGGTGCTCGCGGATTTCGGGATCGAGGATCAGGAAGGGATGGACGGTGTGCCTGTGAAAGTCCTCTATATGTCCCCGCAGGGGGAAGTGTTCAGGCAATCTACGGCTGTAGAATTATCTGAAGAGGAATGCCTGATCTTTCTGTGCGGTCACTATGAGGGCGTGGATGAGCGTGCACTGGAACTGCTTCATGCAAGACCGGTGTCCATCGGAGACTATGTCCTGACCGGCGGAGAGATGCCTGCCTGTATCATGATAGATGCCATTGCCAGGCTGATTCCGGGGGTTCTCGGGAACAGCGAATCGCCGGTCGGAGAATCTTTTACAGACGGTCTGCTGGAGCATCCGCAGTACACCAGGCCGGAGGAGTTCATGGGACTCCGGGTGCCGGATATCCTCCTGTCCGGAGATCATAAAAAGATTGAACAATGGAAACTGGAGGCGTCCCTCGCCAGGACCAAAGAGCGCCGGCCGGAGCTCTATGAAGAATATCTGGCAACGCACAAGCTGCCGAAAAAGACAAAACTACCGGAGTAGAAAGGAATGGAATCATGAAGAACAGAGATGTGAGGAAGATTTTAAAGGATACGGACTTTATCCATACAAGCGGAACGGCGGAGGAACTGAAGGTTGCAGAATATCTGAAGGCGTGTGCGGAATCCCTCGGTGCTTCTGCAAAGATCGAAGCTTTTCCGGTTGCCATGGCTGAGATGAAGGATGCGCATCTGTATGTGACCTATGCGAACGGAAAGAACGAGGAGATTGCCTGTGAAGGCTTCCGTCTCTCGGGAAGCGGTGAAGTGGAAGCACCGGTTCTGTATCTGCCGGAGATCACGCCGGTGACACTCACAGGCGTCAGGGGGAAGATCGTGCTGCTTGATGTCGGTGTCGGATATTTCACCTATCATGATCTGCTCGATCACGGCGCTGCCGGAATCATCACGTATGATGGCAATGTCCGCTATCCGGACCATGATATCGATAAGAAGGAACTTCGCCCGCATGTGGTAGACGGCGGAGCAAGGCTGCTGGCTGCCAACATCAATGCAAAAGATGCATTCCGCCTGGTCAAGGGCGGCGTGACGACGGCGAAGATCGTGATCGACCAGCAGGAATCCATGGGGGAATCGCACAATGTCATTGCGGAGATTCCGGGGGAAACGGATGAATGGATTGTCATGTCCGCACACTATGATACCGTGCCGCTCTCAAGAGGTTCCTATGACAATATGTCCGGCTGCATCGGCCTGCTGCTGGTCCTGGAAGCACTTGCCGGTAAGAAACACCGCTATGGTATCCGCTTCATCTTCTGCGGCAGCGAGGAAAGAGGCCTGCTTGGTTCGAAAGCATATGTCAGAGATCATGATAGTGTGCTTGAGAAGATCGCTCTGGATGTGAATCTCGATATGATCGGAACCTATATGGGGAAATTCATCGCCCGCGTCTCTGCAGAGGAAGCGCTGGTTTCCTATATCCGCTACTTTGCGGCAGAGATGGGATGGGGCATCGAGTCGAGACAGGGCGTCTACTCGAGCGATTCCACTCCGTTTGCAGATAAGGGAGTACCTTCCCTGTCCTTTGCAAGGCTTGCCGGTCCGAGCCAGGCGACAATCCACAACCGCTACGATACGCCGGAGATCCTTTCCGATGAGCAGATCCGGAAGGACGGCGCATTCATCACGGAATTCGTCCGCAGAATGGCTGACGCGGCTGTCTGCCCGGTGAAACGGGAGATCCCGGAGAAAGTCAAGAAAGAACTCGACGAATACATGGCAAGGAAGCGGAAAGAGTAAGATAGGACCGACAGCGCTGCATTCAAGAGATCAGCGAAGATTAATCCGTTCCGCCAAAAGTTTTACTTGCATTTGCGATTCCTTTATGTTAAAATGTATACCTGTGTAATCAGGTGGTCCTCTGTTGCCGTATAAGTAGTATATGAAGCGCATATAACGATGAGCATTAAGAACACCGACGTAAAGGAGAAAAGAGATGAACGAACTGATCAGAGAGATCGAGGCTGAACAGCTGAAGAAGGATCTGGCGGACTTCACCGTTGGTGATACTGTCAGAGTGTATGCGAAGGTCAAGGAAGGCCAGAGAGAAAGAATTCAGATGTTCGAAGGCACTGTCCTGAAGAGACAGGGCGGCGGCGCAAGAGAGACATTCACTGTCAGAAAGGTTTCCGGCGGTGTTGGTGTCGAGAGAACCTGGCCGGTACATTCTCCGAACGTGGAGAAGATCGAAGTTGTTCGCCATGGTAAGGTGAGAAGAGCGAAGCTGAACTACCTGCGTAAGCGCATCGGTAAAGCTGCTAAGCTTAAGGAAGTTGTTTCAAACAACTGATGATCAAGTCTAAAAGGACAACTGCATCTTGTGGTTGTCCTTTTTCCGTTGAGTAGAGATGGCAAAGAGCAGATATGAGAAGATGCTGAAGAAGTCGCAGAAGATCTCTCTGCCGAGGAGGATCCTCCGGGAGATCATTCTCTGGACCGTCTGCCTGTCCGCGGCGGTCGGGGGTGCGTACTACCTCAGCAACCGGTATTTTATGAAGACAGAGATGGTGGGGACGGCCATGCTCCCGACCATTGAAGAGGGCTGTGAGATCCTGATTGAGAAGTTCTCGTATGAGCGGCAGGATCCGGAGCGGTTCGATATCGTCGTATACCGCGAAGACAGCGAGGAACATCATTTTTACTACGTGAGGCGGATCATCGGGCTGCCAGGTGAACTGGTGCAGATCCAGAATGGTGTGATCCGGATCAACGGGGAAGCGGTCACGGAGCCGATGGCGGTGGATCCGATGGAGTACGGCGGCCTTGCGGAGGATGGACTGCGCGTTCCTGCCGGCACCTATTTTGTCCTGGGTGACAACCGGAATGCCAGCGAGGACAGCCGCTATGCGACGATCGGCAACATTCCGGAGGAGAATATCGTCGGAAGGGCATGGCTGTCCCTTTCGCCGATCGAGGTGCTTGCGGAACGGAACCCGGCGAAGGAAGAATAGGAACGTTATTAAGATAGTTATATCAGATTTGACGGTGATCGATGGAAGAGAAGAAGAAAGATATCCACTGGTATCCCGGGCATATGACCAAAGCGATCCGGCAGATGCAGGAGGATATCAAGCTGATTGATGTCGTGGTGGAGATCGTGGACGCGCGGATTCCGATGAGTTCCAAGAATCCGGATATCGACACCCTGGCGAAGGGCAAATCGCGGATTCTCCTGCTGAACAAGGCTGATCTTGCCGATGAGGATCAGACGGAGGCGTGGAAGACCTGGTATGAAGGGAAGGGCTTTCTCGTTGCGGCGATCAATGCGAAGAACGGGAACGGCGTCCGGAAGATCCGGGACCTCGTGGCGGAAGCGGCGAAGGAAAAGCGGGAACGGGACCGGAAGCGCGGGATCCTGAACCGGCCGGTCCGCTGTATGGTGGCCGGCATTCCGAATGTGGGAAAGTCCACCTTTATCAACAGTTTTGCCGGCAGAGCGGTCACAAAGACCGGCAATACGCCCGGCGTCACGCGCGGAAAGCAGTGGATTCGTCTGAACAAGGAAGTGGAGCTGCTCGATACGCCCGGGATTCTCTGGCCGAAATTTGAGAGCCAGACGGTGGCGGAGCGGATTGCATTTATCGGATCCATCCGCGATGAAGTGGTGAACCAGCGTGATCTCGGGATCCGGTTTGTGAACTGGATCGAGGGCGCTTATCCGGGGAAATTGGCTGCTTACTACGGGATTCCGCAGGCAGAGGAGGCCATCGCACTTCTTTCTGCGATCGCGGAAAAGCGTGCGGCACTGAAAAAGGGCGGGGAACCGGATTTTGAC
This sequence comes from uncultured Lachnospiraceae bacterium, assembly GCA_902783375.1. GTDB lineage: Bacteria > Bacillota > Clostridia > Lachnospirales > Lachnospiraceae > Catonella. The sequence continues at coordinate 122,868 of CACZQN010000031.1, forward strand.
CGGGCAGCCCAGATGGTGCTGGATGATGTGAAGAACGGAAGACTCGGCCGGATGACCTTTGATACGGTTGCCGAGATGACTGACGGCAGCGAAGAAGCATGATGGGCTGCCGGTAAAAGGAAGAAGTATGGAAGAGAACAGACTTTCCATTGCAGAGATCCGGGAAATCCTTGGCGGGATGCCGGAAGCGGAACTGGAAGCAGGAATCGCACGGTTCCGTTCGGACGACCGGCAGGGCGTGCAGAAGCTGGTGGAAGCAGCCGGCAGGCGCGCCGGGAAATACCGGCAGGAACTGGAGCGGATCGACGGGATGCGGCTCTATGAGAAGAAGTATGCCGAGTTTCAGAGAATCTGCGGAATCGATGAGGTCGGCAGAGGCCCGCTTGCGGGTCCGGTCGCAGCTGCGGCTGTGATTCTGCCGGAGGGCTGCGTGATCCCCTATGTCAATGATTCCAAGAAACTGACGGAGAAAAAGCGGGAAGAACTCTACGAGATCATCCTGGAGAAGGCCGTCAGCGTCGGATATGCGGAAGTCGGGCCGGAGCGGATTGATGAGATCAACATTCTGCAGGCGACCTATGAAGCGATGCGGACTGCGGTTGCACAGCTTTCCCCGCAGCCGGACCTGCTGCTGGTGGATGCGGTCCGGATTCCGGATCTTGCGATCCGGCAGGTGCCGATCATCAAGGGAGATGCGAAGAGCCTCTCGATCGCCTGCGCCAGCATCATCGCAAAGGTCAGAAGGGACCGCTATATGCGGAAGCTGGCGGAACAGTATCCGGAATATGACTTCGCAGGAAATAAAGGCTATGGATCGGCTTCGCATATGGAAGCGCTCCGGAAATATGGACTGACGCCGGTGCACCGGAAGTCGTTCATCCATCTGGATTGACAGAAAGCGTAAAGGAGGTTCTCATGCGTGGTGTCAGAGAGAACCGCCGCGCGGTGGGATCTGCCTATGAGGATCTGGCAGCCCGGTATCTGACAGAGAGCGGATTCCGGATTCTTGCCAGGAATTATACCGTGCGGGGCGGAGAACTGGATATCGTCGCGGTGAAGGAGCGGGTGATTCACTTCATCGAAGTGAAGTACCGGACTTCGGATGACAGCGGGGATCCCTTTGAGGCGGTGACCGCCCGGAAGATGCAGCGGATCACCAGAGCAGCCAGAGTATTTCTGATGAAAGAACGGATCGGGGAGAATGTCCGGATGTCCTTTGATGTGATCGGGATCTTCGGAAACGGAACGATCCATTTCCTTGAGAATGCATTTGACGCAGTATATTGAAGTACCAGGAGACAGGAATGACAGCAAAAGCAGAAGAAGGACACCTGATTGCCTCCGTCGAACCGGGGAGCATTGCGGACGAGCTGGGAATCGAAGCCGGGGACCGTCTGCTGGCCGTGAACGGGCAGGAGATCGCGGATGTCTTCGAGTACCGCTATCTGCTGGTGGACGAAGAGATCACCGTTCTGGTGGAGAAGCCGGACGGTGAGGAGTGGGAATTCGACATTGAAAAAGAGGAACATGAGGATCTGGGAATCGAGTTCACGGATGCGCTCATGGACGAGTACCGTTCCTGCAGGAACAAGTGTGTCTTCTGCTTCATCGACCAGCTGCCGCGGGGGATGCGGCAGAATCTCTATTTTAAGGATGATGATGCCAGATTGTCTTTCCTGCATGGGAACTATATTACGCTCACCAACATGAGCGAGGAGGATTTCCGCCGCGTGATCCTCTACCGCCTGTCCCCGATCAATATCTCGGTGCAGGCGACCAATCCGGAACTGCGGTGCAGGATGCTTTCGAACCGCTTTGCGGGCGGCCTGATGGACCGCATCCGGGATCTTGCGGAGGCGGATATCGAGATGAATACCCAGATCGTGCTCTGCAAGGGGTATAACGACGGCGAGGAACTCGACCGGAGCATCCGTGATCTGGCGGCCTATATTCCGCAGCTGCGCTCGCTTTCCGTCGTGCCGGTGGGCATCACGAAGTTCCGGGATGAGCCGGAGAGGAAATTACCGAAGCTTGATCCATTTACCAAAGAAGAAGCAAGAAAAGTGCTGGACCAGATTCACGGCTGGCAGAAGATCTTTCTTGAGAAATACGGCACGCGGTTTGTCTTTGCGAGTGACGAGTGGTACATCCGGGCGGAGGAGGAACTGCCGCCGGCGGAGTACTATGAGGATTACCAGCAGTATGAGAACGGCGTCGGGATGATGCGGGACTTTATTGATGATGTGGAGAACTACCTTGTCGGACTCGAAGGAGATGACCGGAAAGCGAAGGTGACGATGGCGACCGGCGTGCTTGCTTCGCCATTCATGCAGGCCCTTGCCGATGAAGTTTCCATGAAATTCCCGGGAATCACCGTGCAGGTGAAGACCATCATCAACAATTATTTCGGACCGCATATCACGGTGGCGGGGCTGCTGACGGGAACGGATATCCTGGATCAGCTGAAAGACGTGGATCTCGGGGACCGGCTCCTGCTTCCGGCGACGCTCGTCCAGGACGGCGAGGGCGTGCGGCTGCTCGATGATATCACCGTGGATGAGATCAGTGAAACTTTACAAATTCCTGTCCGTATCGTAAAATCAGATGGGATGTCCTTTGTGGAAAACATTATTTCGTAAATGAGGTGCATTATTATATGAAACCGATTGTTGCTATCGTCGGCCGGCCGAATGTCGGAAAGTCGACCCTGTTCAACCTGCTTGCGGGACAGAAGATCTCGATTGTCAAGGATACACCGGGTGTTACCAGAGACCGGATTTATGCCGATGCAGAGTGGCTGGACAAGCATTTTACCATCATTGATACCGGCGGAATCGAACCGACCTCCGGCGACCTGATTCTTTCCCGGATGCGGGAACAGGCGGAGATTGCGATCGATACGGCGGATGTCATCATTTTCCTGGTGGACTTGAAGGACGGTCTCGTGGACGCAGATTCGCAGGTTGCTTCCATGCTCCGGAGGGCGGCGAAGCCGGTGGTGCTGGTCGTCAATAAGGTGGATAATCCGGTTAAGCAGGAAGCGGATGTGTATGAATTCTACAATCTCGGTCTTGGCGATCCGTTCCCGATCTCTGCCGCAAACCAGACCGGCATCGGCGATATGCTCGATGAGGTGACGGCACATTTCCCGTCGAATGCGGGAGAAGAGACGGAGGATGACCGCCCGAAGGTGGCGATTGTCGGAAAGCCGAATGTCGGAAAGAGCTCCATCGTGAACCGCCTGCTCGGGGAGGAGCGCGTGATTGTCTCCGATATCGCGGGGACGACCAGAGACGCGATCGACACGGTGGTCCGCAGGAACGGGAAAGACTATGTCATGATCGATACGGCAGGACTCCGCAAGAAGAGCCGTGTCAAGGAAGATATTGAGCGCTACAGCGTGATCCGGACCGTCTCAGCCGTCGAGCGCGCGGATGTAGTGATTCTTGTGATCGATGCCACCGAGGGCGTCACGGAACAGGATGCGAAGATTGCAGGTATTGCACATGAGGCCGGCAAGGGTATGATCGTTGCCGTGAACAAGTGGGACCTGATCGAGAAGAACGACCGGACCATGAACGAACATCTGGCGAAGATCAAGGAAACCCTGTCCTTCATGCCGTATGCCCAGTATCTCTTTGTGTCCGCACTTTCCGGGCAGAGACTTCCGAAGCTCTTTGAACTGATCGATGTCGTCCTCGACTATCACGCCATGCGCGTGTCGACCGGCGTGCTGAATGAGATCCTGGCCGAAGCGGTTGCCATGCAGCAGCCGCCGACGGACAAGGGCAGACGGCTGAAGATCTTCTATATGACGCAGATCTCCGTGAAACCGCCGACGTTTATCATCTTTGTCAACAGTAAGAAACTGATGCACTATTCCTATACCCGGTATCTGGAAAATAAGCTGCGTGAGGCGTTCGGCTTTACCGGGACACCGCTGCGGTTCATCATCCGCGAGCGGAATGCAGAGGAACAGATCAAGATTCACTGACGATAATTGATCCGGAGGAGTTTTGCTATGCGGAACATCATATTGCTTCTGCTGTTCGGGTATCTGTGCGGCAATTTTTCGACCGGCGTACTGGTCGGGAAGATTGAGCATGTGGATCTCCGGACACAGGGAAGCGGAAACATCGGGGCAACGAATGCTACGAGAATCATCGGATTCCTGAAGGGTGGTCTGCCGACCATGCTCGGGGACATCCTGAAAGCGGTGATTCCGGTCCTGATTGTGAAATATCTCTGGTTCCCAGGCCTGCCGGGGGAGAGCAATGGATTCGGCTCCACCGAATTTTATGAACTGATCACCGGGCTCGGCGTCGTGCTGGGACATGATTTCCCGTTCTGGATGAAATTCAAGGGCGGCAAGGGAATCGCTTCGACCGGTGGACTGATTCTGGTCTTTTCCCTGCCGATGGCCGGGATTCTGATGACCATCATGATCGTGATCATCGGTGTGACCCGGTTTGTCTCCCTGGCTTCCATCACGGCGGCGTTCCTGTTCCCGGTCCTGACAGCCTTCTTTTTCAGAGGCAAATGGGTCCTGGTCCTGGTCGCAGCCTGCTATACGGTTCTTGCCTGGTGGCGGCATAAGGAGAATATCGTCCGGCTGCTGTATGGAACAGAGAACAAATTCGGACGGAGACCGACGCACTGAGCGGAGCGGTGATCCGTTATATCTGGAGGAGAAACATGGCGAAAATTGCAGTACTGGGTGCGGGCAGCTGGGGAACAGCGCTTTCCATGGTGCTTGCAAAGAATGGACATGAGGTGACACTGTGGTCTGCCCTTCCTCAGGAAGTCGAGCAGATCAGAGAACATAGAGAACTGCCGGACAGACTGCCGGGGGCGAAGATTCCGGCATCCATTCTGGTGACGGAAGAGAAAGAAGAAGCGGCTGCGGGGAAGGATCTGATCGTCTTTGCGGTGGCTTCTCCCTATGTCAGGCAGACAGCGGCCGCATTTGCCGGCCTGTTAGATCCTGCGGTGCCGATCGTCAATGTGGCGAAGGGTATCGAGAACGGAACCCTGCTCACCCTGACGGAAGTGATCCGGGATGAGCTTCAGAAGAAAAACGAGGCTGCGTGGGATATCGCGGTCCTGTCCGGCCCGAGCCATGCAGAAGAAGTTTCTCTTGGCATCCCGACCACACTGGTCGCCGGGGCGCAGACCAAAGAGACAGCCTGCATGATTCAGGATCTGTTTATGAACGAGCATCTCCGTGTCTACACGAGTTCCGATGTCATCGGGATCGAGCTGGGCGGTTCGCTGAAAAATGTGATCGCGCTGGCTGCCGGCATCCTTGACGGCCTCGGCTACGGAGATAATACGAAAGCGGCGCTGATTACCAGAGGAATCTCCGAGATCACCAGACTCGGCGTGAAGCTCGGCGGGAAGCAGGAGACCTTCTCCGGACTTGCCGGAATCGGGGATCTGATCGTCACCTGTACGAGTGTGCACAGCCGGAACTGGAAGGCCGGATATCTGATCGGCAAGGGGAAGACACCGGATGAGGCGATGGAAGAAGTGCACCAGATCGTCGAGGGTGTTCATTCGGCAAGAGCCGCGAAGGCACTGGCGGAATCCGTCGGAGAAGAGATGCCGATCGTGGAGAAGATGTGCGAAGTCCTTTTCGAGGGAAAAGGGCCGCGGGAAGCAGGAGATGATCTGCTGACCAGAGACAAGAGGCTTGAGAATTCGCATCTTGACTGGAAATAGAGAGCAGGAGGTATGAGAACATGAAACTGGTGATCCAGGTTGTGAGTAAGGCATCTGTCCGGGTAGAAGGAGAGACGGTCGGTGCAATCGGGAAAGGCTTCATGACCCTTGTCGGCATTGCGGAGAACGACAATGCGGCAATTGCAGATAAAATGCTCGAGAAGATGCTGAAACTGCGCATTTTCCCGGACGAGAACGGAAAGACAAATCTATCCATCAGAGACGTGGGCGGCGAATTGCTGCTCATTTCTCAGTTTACCCTGTATGCAGATACCAGCCACGGCAACCGTCCGGGCTTTACGACCGCGGGGAAGCCGGAGATGGCGGAACCGCTATACCGGTATTTCTGCGACCAGGCGGAAAAAGCCGGGATGCGTGTCGGACGCGGGATCTTCGGCGCGGACATGCAGGTATCCCTTGTGAACGAAGGCCCATTTACCATCATCCTGGATTCGGATGAGATTATCAAGAAGTGAGGCATCCTTTTGAATACACCACCGATCGAACGACTGACCCCGATGATGCAGCAGTATCTTCAGGTGAAGATGCAGTACGAGGACTGCATCCTGTTCTACAGACTCGGGGATTTTTATGAGATGTTTTATGATGACGCGCTGACGGCATCCAAAGTGCTCGACATCACGCTGACCGGCAAGAACGACGGGACCGAGGAGCGGGCACCGATGTGCGGCGTGCCTTTTCATGCTGTTGACAGTTATCTCTCGAAGATGGTCGAGCACGGCTACCGGGTTGCGATCTGTGAGCAGATGGAAGATCCGAAAGAAGCGAAGGGACTCGTCAAGCGCGAGGTCATCCGGATCGTCACGCCTGGAACCAACATGGACCAGCAGTCCCTTGATGAGAGCCGGAACAACTATCTCTGCGGGATCATCATGCTCGATGACGGCTTCGGCATCTCGTTTGCAGATGTGACCACCGGGGATTACATGGTGACGGAGATCGGGAGAGAAGAACAGCTCATCGATGAAATCTGGAAATTCGAGCCGCGCGAGATCATCTGCAACGACGCCTTTCTGATGGCGGGGATCTTTACGGATGAGATGCGGGAGAAGATGGGCTGCTCCATCGCCAGACGCGAGAAGCGCTGCTATGAGGAAGATGCGGCGAGACGCCTGCTGATGAAGCATTTCCATGTGGCGAGCCTCGACGGACTGGGACTCAGCGGATTCTCCACCGGGATCATGGCCGCCGGCATGGTGATGGATTATCTCTATGAGACCCAGAAGAATGAACTGGAACATATTCTCACGATCCATCCTTATCTGGTCTCCCGCTATATGATGCTCGATACATCCACAAGAAGGAATCTTGAGCTCACCGAGACCATGCGGGACAAAAACAAGCGCGGATCGCTGCTCTGGGTGCTCGACCAGACGAAGACAGCCATGGGCGCGCGACTGCTCCGCAGCCAGATCGAGCAGCCGCTGATTGAGAAGGCAGCGATCGAGTCGAGGCTTGATGCGGTGGAAGAGCTCGGGGAAAATATCATCACCCGGGAGGAACTGCGGGAATATCTGAACCAGATCTATGATCTGGAGCGGCTGATGACGAAGGTCAGCTACCGCAGCGCGAATCCGCGGGATCTGATCGCGATGAAGGGATCGCTTGCCATGCTGCCGGCGATCAAGGCGGTTCTGTCGGATTTCCTGGTGCCTGCACTGGCGGAACTGACGGAAGAGATCGATCCGCTGACCGACCTGCATGATCTGCTGGAGGCAGCCATCATTGACGATCCGCCGCTCCAGATGCGTGAAGGCGGCATGATCAAAGAAGGCTACAATGAAGAGGTGGACCATCTCCGGCAGGCTTCCACGGAAGGAAAGACGTGGATCAGTGAGCTGGAGGAGCGGGAACGGGAGCAGTCCGGCATCAAGAATCTGCGGATCCGCTACAACAAGGTGTTCGGCTACTACATCGAAGTGACGAATTCCTTCCGGGATCTCGTCCCGCCGACCTGGACCAGAAAACAGACCCTGGTAAATGCGGAGCGCTACATCACGCCGGAACTGAAGGAACTGGAGGATACCATCCTCGGTGCGGAGGACCGGCTGCAGTCACTCGAGTATAATCTGTTCTCGGAAGTCCGGGAGACGATTGCAGGGGAGCTGCCGCGGATTGCCAGAACGGCGAAAGCGATCGCTGCGCTCGATGTATTTTGTTCGCTTTCCGTAGTCGCGGAGAAGAATAATTATCACCGGCCGAAGATCAATGATGCCGGCGTGATCGATATCCATGACGGCAGACATCCGGTTGTCGAGAAGATGCAGAGCGCATCCTTTGTTGCAAATGATACCTTCCTGAACCAGGAAGAGGACCGGATCTCGATCATTACCGGACCGAATATGGCGGGAAAATCCACCTATATGCGCCAGACGGCCCTGATCGTGCTGATGGCCCAGATCGGGAGCTTTGTCCCGGCCGCGGAGGCCAATATCGGCGTGTGCGACCGCGTCTTTACGAGAGTCGGCGCATCGGATGACCTCGCAAGCGGCCAGAGTACCTTCATGGTGGAGATGACGGAGGTCGCGAACATTCTCCGTTCGGCCACCAGAAACAGTCTGATTATTCTCGACGAGATCGGACGCGGGACCTCGACCTTTGATGGTCTGGCCATTGCCTGGTCGGTTGTCGAATACATTGCTGATACAAAGTTGCTCGGCGCGAAGACCTTATTTGCCACCCACTACCATGAACTGACGGAGCTCGAAGGAAAGCTGCCGGGCGTCAAGAATTTCTGCATCGCCGTCAAGGAAGACGGGGAAGACATCGTCTTCCTCCGGAAGATCGTGCGCGGCGGTGCGGATAAGAGCTACGGCATCCAGGTGGCAAGGCTCGCCGGTGTGCCGGACCTGGTTCTGCGTCGGGCAAGGGTGATCTCCGAGGAACTGGATAACAACGATATCCTCGAGAGAGCCCGGGCGATCGTCTCCGAGACGGCTGCCCAGGCCGGCGTCGGCATCTACCAGACGGATCCGGCTGCTGCCCACACCGTAGTGGATTTCCTGACGGAAAATCACGCACTTCCGGATGAAAAGACGGAGAAGCGGCGGCGTGAGAAGGCGGCAAAGAAGATCGATGAGAACCAGTTCTCCCTCTTTGGCAGTTCGAAAAACGAGGATGTCATCATCGAACTGCGGGATATGCAGCTGGAGACGCTGTCGCCGATCGAGGCGCTGAACAAGCTCTACACGCTGCAGAAGACGATCAGAGAGCGGACATAAGGACCGGAAGTGGGGGCAGGAGGAGACCATGGGAAAGATACATGTTCTTGATAAAAACACGATCGACCAGATTGCGGCCGGGGAAGTCATCGAAGGACCTTCCGCGGTCGTCAAGGAACTGGCCGAGAATGCGGTGGATGCCGGGGCGAATGCGGTCACCGTCGAGATCAGGGACGGCGGCATCAGCCTGATCCGGGTGACGGATAACGGAAGCGGCATCGCGGAAGAAGATGTCCGGAATGCGTTCCTGGCACATGCGACCAGCAAGATCCGGGATGCGGCTGACCTGAGCCTGGTGTCAAGTTTCGGTTTCCGCGGAGAGGCGCTGGCAAGCATTGCCGCTGTCGCAGAGGTGGAAATGCTGACCAAGACCGCGGAGGAGATGTCCGGAACCAGGTATGTGATCAACGGCGGTGAGGAAGTGGAATTCGCCCCGGCAGGGACACCGGAGGGGACAACTTTTCTGATCCGGAACCTGTTTTACAATACACCGGCCCGTCAGAAATTCCTGAAGAGCCCGACGACCGAGGGCCGCTATGCCCAGGAAGTGATGGAGCACATGGCAATCTCGCACCCGGAGGTGGCCTTCCGCCTGATCATGAACGGACAGACGAAGCTGCAGACACCCGGGAACGGGAAGCTGCGGGATGTGCTGTATTATCTCTACGGGAAGGATATCGCCGGAAGCCTCGTGGAACTGATCGACGACGGGACAGATGAGCGTGTCGGCATCTCCGGTTTTATTGCCAAGCCGTCCCAGACGCGGGGAAACCGCGAATATGAGAGCTATTTTATCAATGGGCGCTATGTGAAAGATAAGATTCTGACGCGCTCCATTGAAGATGCCTTTAAGCCGTATCTGATGCAGCACCGGTACCCCGTGACCTGCCTGATGATCCGGGTGAATCCGGAACTGGTCGATGTGAACGTGCACCCGGCAAAACGGGAGGTCCGTTTCTCGGACGGGGAGGATCTCTACAAGCGGGTCTACAATGCGATTGCCTATGCGCTGCGGCACCGGGAGCTGATCCCGGATGCGGCCGAAGAGCGGATTCCGGACCGGGGCAGTATGGTCGTCAGACGGCCGGTGGTGAGCCAGGAAGCGTTCGAGAAGGACGATCCGGGCTACCGGGCACCGAAAGCATCTGCATCCCCAGTGCAGCCATCGCGGGTTGCGGAGAGCAGCAAGGGCTACCAGATTCCGGAGATCCAGATGCCGGAACCGTTTGAGAACCGGCGGACCGATGAGGTCAGACGGACGCTGAAGCCGATGTCCTTTCAGGAAACCCTGTCCGTGAACCCGGCGACCCGCGAGGTGAGCCATGATTTCGGGAAAACAGAAGAACCGAAAGCTGCAGATGCACCGAAGGCAGCAGAAGAAGCTGCGGAAGTGCCAAAGCCGCAGATCATGGATATCCGGGCTTTCAAGGAGATCCGGATCGTCGGCCAGGTCTTTGATACCTACTGGATCATGGAATACGACGGGAAAGTCTACATGATTGACCAGCATGCTGCCCATGAAAAGGTGATGTATGAGCATTTCCTGAAGCAGCTGCAGGACAATAAAGTGACCAGCCAGCAGCTGATGCCGGCACTGGTCATTTCCCTGTCGCCTGCTCAGCTTGAGATCCTCGAGGAGATCCGGGAGGAGCTCGAGAAAATCGGATTCGACATCCGGCCGTTCGGCGGCAGTGAGGTGGCGATCGAAGCGGTGCCGACAGAACTGTACCGGATGAATGAAAAGGAACTGCTGACCGACATTCTGGACCAGTATGCGGAAGAAGGCAGAGTGACGACGACCGATACGGTTCTCGCTAGACTCGCCTCGATGTCCTGCAAGGCGGCGGTCAAGGGCAATACGAAACTGTCATTTGCCGAGGCACAGAAGCTGATCGAGGAGCTGATGTCCTTGGAGAACCCATATAATTGTCCGCACGGGCGGCCCACCATGATCTTCATGACCAAGGGAGAGGTGGAGAAGCGCTTCAAGCGGCAGATCTGATGCGCACACAGGGAGGTATGCTATGCTGCAGCCGCTGGTGATCCTGACCGGACCGACAGCTGTCGGGAAAACATCGCTCTCCATCGCACTGGCGAAGGCCACGGAGGGAGAGATTATCTCGGCTGATTCCATGCAGGTCTACAGAGGGATGGATATCGGCACGGCAAAGATCCGCCCGGAGGAGATGGACGGGGTAAGACATCATATGATCGATGTGCTGGACCCGGATGAGGCGTGTGATGTGCTGACCTACAAGCGGATGGTGACGGACTGCATCAAAGAGATCACAGGCAGGGGACACCTGCCGATTCTCGTGGGCGGGACCGGCTTCTATCTGCAGGCCGTCCTCTACGATATCGCATTTACTGAGGAAGAGAGCGGCGGCAGGACCCGCGAGGCGGTCACGGCCTTCTATGAGGCGCACGGGAAAGAGGCACTCTATCAGAGACTGGTCGAGGTCGATCCGGAGTACGCTGCATCGCTTTCACCGAACAATGTCAAGAAAGTGATCCGCGCCGTGGAGTATTTTGAGACGACGGGCGGGAAGCTTTCGGAGCACAATGCAAGAGAGCGGGAACGGGAGGCTGCGTACAATGCGGCTTACTTTGTGCTGACCATGGACCGCCAGCGTCTGTATGAGCGGATTGACCGGCGGGTAGATGTGATGGTCGCGGAAGGCCTGGTCGATGAGGTCCGGGGCCTGATGCAGCAGGGATATACAAGAGATCTCGTGTCCATGCAGGGGATCGGTTATAAAGAAGTGATTGATGCCCTGAACGGGGAATGCGGGATGGAGGAGGCCATCGCCCGGATCAAGCAGGCGAGCCGCCATTACGCAAAGCGCCAGCTGACCTGGTTCCGCCGGGAGCGGGACGTTATCTGGTTTGATAAAGAACAAAAGAAAGAGGAAGAAATCCTGCAGGAGATGATTCAGATCCTGCGGGAACGAGGAATTACGAAAGATGGAGCAGACAGCACTGACGGAGATCTATAAGGACATGGGCATCGATGCCGATGTCGTTCGTTTTGTAAAAGAGGCTGAGGACAGCCTGCAGGTGGAACTGCAGCGTGTCGATGAGACGGCGGAGTACTGCCAGATGAAGGTCCTTCTGGCGATGCAGAAGAACGGACTTTCCGACATTCACTTTGCAGAGACCACTGGATATGGCTACGATGACATCGGCCGCGATGTGATGGAAAAGGTCTATGCAGCGATCTTCCACACCGAAGCAGCACTGGTGCGGCCGGCGATTCTCTCCGGAACCCATGCACTGGCAATCGCCCTGTTCGGGAATCTCCGGACCGGGGATGAACTGCTTTCCCCGGTCGGGAAGCCATATGACACCCTGGACGAAGTGATCGGGATCACACCGTCCTATGGATCCCTGATGGATTACGGGATCACCTACCGGCAGGTGGACCTGCTGCCGGGTACCGGTGAGGCGGATGATGATTCCATCTTTGACTACGAAGGCATCCGTGCCGCAATCAATGAGCATACAAAACTGGTGACGATCCAGCGCTCGAAGGGATATGATGTCCGGCCGACCCTCTCGGTGGCGCAGATCGGGAAACTGATCGCCTTCATCAAGGGAATCAAGCCGGATGTGATCTGTATGGTGGATAACTGCTACGGGGAATTTGTCGAGCGGATGGAACCGACGGATGTCGGCGCAGATCTGGTCGTCGGATCCCTGATCAAGAACCCGGGCGGCGGCATCGCACCGACCGGCGCATATCTTGCCGGCAGGAAAGACGTGATCGAGCATGCAGCGACCAGAATGACGGCACCGGGAATCGGAGCAGAAGTCGGTGCGTCGCTCGGCCTGAACCGCCTGCTCTTTGAAGGACTGTTCCTTGCACCGACAACGGTGGCCTCTGCCATTAAGGGCGCGATTCTGCTCGCACGAGTCTATGAGCGGCTCGGATTTGCCGTCCTGCCGCCTGCTTCCGAGATCAGAAGAGATATTATTCAGACGGTGACGCTCGGGTCCGCAGAAGGGGTCGTTGCCTTCTGTACCGGCATTCAGGCGGCTGCGCCGGTCGACAGCTTTGTCGCCCCGGAACCGTGGGATATGCCGGGCTACGGCGATCCGGTCATCATGGCCGCCGGTGCATTCATCCAGGGAGCTTCGATTGAACTCTCCGCCGATGCACCGATCCGGGAGCCTTACGCAGTGTATTTCCAGGGCGGTCTCACCTATCCGCATGCGAAGGTCGGCGTCCTGATGAGCGTGCAGAAGATGAAAGAGAAAGGGCTCTTAAGAAATCTTTCAGATTTTCCTTCCGAATTCTGATACACAGGCAGCACTTTCTGTGATATAATGGAAACGATTCTCTGATATAGACACGGTACCGGATGAAAGAAGGATGAAAAGTATTTATCAGGGTACCATGAAAGAACTGCCGGAGGATGCAAGACCGTATGAGAAGGTCCTGCGGCTCGGCGCCGGGGCACTGTCGGATGCAGAGCTTCTAGCGATCTTCCTCAGAACCGGGACGAAAGAGAAGAACTGTGTCTGCCTGGCCCAGGATATTCTCAATCTGACCGGCGATGGTCTTCTGGGACTGCATGACCAGACCCCGGAGACGCTGCAGTCTGTTCCGGGTGTCGGACCGGTCAAGGCGGTCCTGCTGCTGGCCCTCGCAGAAGTGGCAAGGCGGATGCTGCAGCAGAAGAGAAAGACAAAGACCGTCTTCAACGTGCCGTCCGACATTGCCATGCACTACATGGAGGATATGCGCCATCTGATGGAGGAGCATGTCCTTTTGCTGCTGCTTGACGGCAGGAACCGGCTGATCAAGGAGGTGACCCTCGGGATCGGTTCGGTGAACCAGGCGATTCTGCAGCCCCGGGAGACGCTGATCCATGCACTGCGCCACGGTGCTGTCCAGATGGTCCTTGTGCACAATCACCCGAGCGGTGATCCGAGTCCGAGTTCGGAAGATATCGAGATTACGGACCGGATCCGGAATGTGGGGGAGATCGTCGGGATTCCGCTGATCGACCACATCGTGATCGGAGATAACCAGTATATCAGTTTCCGGGAGGCGAGACTGCTCGAACCCGATATAATAGGGACATGAACGGATGAGAAAGAGATTTGATATTCAGATAAAACCGCGCTACCTGTTTGTGGTGCTGTTCATCTTCTGCGTCGCCATGCTGGTGATATCCTACCGGTTTACCGACGAGACAGCGCCGCTGAAGCGGGTGGTCGGCGATGCGGTGACCCCGATGCAGACGGGCATCAACCGGATCGGCAGATCGCTGGCCGACCAGGTGCGCTATTTCAAAAAGCTGGATGCCCTGACCGAGGAGAACGAACGGTTAAAGGAACAGTTGTCGACGGTGACCTATGAGAACCAGATTCTGCTGCAGAACCGCTATGAACTGGAGAATTTCAGAGAACTGTATGAACTCGACCAGACCTATGCGGATTATCCGAAGGTTGCAGCCCGTGTCATCACGCATACGACCGGAAACTGGGATTCTTCTTTCATGATCGATAAGGGAGAGAACGACGGTATCAAGGTCGGCATGAACGTCATGGCGGGGAACGGCCTGTGCGGCATCATCACAGAGGTCGGCAAGAACCACGCCATGGTCAGAAGCATCATCGATGATACCAGCTATGTCAGCGCGATGTTCCTGAAAACATCGGACACCTGCATCGTCAAGGGGAATCTGAAGACCCTGAACAACGGATATATCGAAGTGACGGATATCCGGAAGGGTGCCACGGTCCGGGACGGATATGAGGTGGTGACTTCCTACATCAGTACGAAGTACCATCCGGGGATCCTGATCGGCTATGTGAGCAATGTGGAGATGGATGCCTCGAACATGACCATGTCCGGTGTCCTGACACCGGCTGTTGACTTTTCAAAGCTCGATATGGTTCTGATCATCACGCAGGAAAAGGAAGAACTGGACTGATGAAGAAAGTGATTGTGACGGTTCTGATGATCTTTCTTGCCTATCTGCTGCAGACGACCATCGGAGAAGCGATTGCAATCGGCGGAATCCGGCCGAATGTGATCATTGTCCTGGTTGTGTGCTGCGGATACCGGTACGGGAGGATACCCGGAATGCTTGCCGGTCTTGCAGCCGGTCTTCTGATTGACCTTGCAGAGGCGAATTATATCGGAATGAACGCACTGTTTTATCTGACCATCGGCTATATGAATGGCTGGATGAATAAATTGTACTATCATGATTTTACCATGGTTCCGCTGATTCTCGTGACGGCTTCGGAATTTCTTCTGAACCTGATGCAGTATGTAACCGGTTTTCTGATGCGGAACCGCCTGGACCTACCGTTTTATCTCGTCCGGATCATCGTTCCGGATGTGCTCTATACAGCAGTCCTGTCGGTGCTGACCTACCGGCTGATCACGATGGTTTATCTGCTTGCCGAGAAGAAACCAGAGGCAGAAGAGGATTAGAGAATATATGTTTGATGATTTCATAGACAGACTGAAAGAGATCGCGCACGGCCGGCTGATCCCGGTCGTGCTGATCTATGCGGTCTGCTTTTATCTCCTGGTTGCAAGAATCTTTGCGATCCAGATCGTCGAACAGCAGGAATTGACCACAACGGGCTCCCAGCTCGCGATCCGGACAAAGGAGAGAAAAGCGACCAGGGGCGAGATCTACGACTGCAACGGCGTGCTTCTCGCCTACAATGAGCTCTCCTATAATGTCACGCTCGAAGATATCGGTGCCTATCCGGGAAATGACGAGATGAACGCGATGATCCTCCGCCTGATCCGGATCATCGAGAAGGAAGGCGGCTCGATTGCGCTGAATTTTTATATCACCCAGGACCGGCACGGGAAACTTGCCTTTACGGTCCGGGACAACCAGCTCCTGCAGTTTAAAAAGAATGCCTACGCGCTGCGTTCGGTGGATGAACTGACGGACGAGATGCGCCGGGCGGACGCAGAAGAAGTCTATGAACACCTGCGGACCGGGGATTACATGTTCGGGATCAGCGATGAATATAGCATAGAAGATACGCTGAAGATCATGACGGTCCGCTACCATCTGTTCATGAACAAATATACCGGATCGTCCATCCTTGTTGCTGCCGGGATCAGTGAGAAGACCCTGGCTGCCATCAAGGAGAACCTGCCCGACCTGAAAGGGGTTGAGATCGCGGAGGAGACCTACCGGGTCTACAATGACAGCCTGTACTTTGCCCATATCCTCGGATATACGGGGCTGATCAATGAGACCGAACTGGAGAATGATGAGACCGGGTATTATACGGCGACCGATCAGATCGGGAAGACCGGCCTGGAGCGTGCCTTCGAGACCTACCTGCGCGGTGTGAAGGGCAACGAGCGGGTTGCCATCAATGCAACCTATGACGTAACGACGGTCCTGAACACCGTGGACTCCATTGCGGGCAACAATCTCTATCTTTCGATCGATTCGACGCTGCAGAAGGCGGTGTACCACATTCTGGAGCAGAATCTCGCCAGCGTCCTGCTGTCAAGACTGACGACCGCCGAACAGGCGGGCGATGAGAATACCACATCTTCCAATCTGATGGTGCCGATCAATGATGTCTACTATGCACTGATCGGGAATAATATCCTCGATGTCGGCCATTTTTCCGCCGCGGATGCGACCGAGCGGGAGGCCGCCGTCTACAAAAAGTACCTGGAAGAAGAAGATTCCGTCCTCAGCCGTCTCGCGGACATGCTCCGTTTTGATTCGGATGTCACCTCGAAGAAGGCCGGGGAGGAGATGGCGGAGTATCTCAACTATGCCTATGATTATCTGGTGGAGGCCGGATACCTGCTGGCGGATTCCTTTGATGAGGAAGATGACGTCGTTGCCGGATACCGCGAAGATACGGTATCGCTTGCAGAACTGCTGAAGACAGCCATTGCCAGCCAGTGGGTGGATTTCCGGAAGGTCGGTATCACCGAGACCTACTACAGCACGGAGGAGATCTACCAGATGCTGATGGACCGGCTCTTTGAAGAGATCCGGGATGACCGCACCCTGGCAAAGATGATCTATAAGACGCTGGTCTATAACTATACGCTTTCCGGGCGGGAACTGTGCCTGCTGCTTTACGACCAGGGACTGGTCCCGGAAGATGAGGAACTGGAGGGCAGACTTGCCTCCGGACAGATCACGCCGTATGCATTCATGCGGGAAAAGATCCAGAAGCTCGAGATCACGCCGGGGCAGCTGGCGCTTGATCCCTGTTCCGGTTCTGTGGTGATCTCGGATCCGGCGACCGGCAAGGTCAAGGCGATGGTCACCTATCCGTCCTATGACAACAATTATTTTGCCAATCAGATCGATGCCGCCTACTATGTGAAGATCGGCCAGGATCTCTCGTATCCGATGATTAACCGGCCGACCCAGCAGCGCACGGCACCGGGATCGACATTCAAGCCGATCTCCGCAGCTGCGGCACTTGAGAGCGGGGCTGTGGGAGAGTATGAGGAGATCTACGACGGCGTTGTCTTCCAGAAGACAGAAAGACCGGCGACCTGCTGGAGCAATTTCTCCCACGGAGACATCAATATCCGGGAAGCCATCGAAGTATCGTGCAACTTCTTTTTCTACGAGTGCGGATACCGCATGTCGACCGATGCGAGCGGCAATTATGTTTCCGCCATCGGCCTGGAGAAGCTGAACAATACTGCGGCAAAGTTTGGTTTCGCGGAAGATGTGACCAGCGGCGTCGAAGTATATGAATACACGCCGGACATCTCCTATACGGATGCGATCCGTTCCGCCATCGGTCAGGCCGGATATGCCTTTACGCCGACGCAGATCAACCGGTATACCGGTGCGGTTGCGAACGGTGGAACGCTGAACTACCTGACACTGGTGGACAGAATCACCGATACCTTTGGGGAAGGCGTCGAGAATACCATCTCGCAGAACGGGACGGAAGAAGCACCGGTCGTTGACCTGAAGAAATCCACCTGGGATGTGATCCATGACGGCCTTTATCTGGTTCTGAACGGGCCGAGATCCGATTACAATGAGCTTTTTGAAGATCTTCCGGTGACGGTTGCAGGAAAGACCGGTACGGCACAGTTCTCCACAAAGCGAGGCAATCATGCACTGTTCACCTCCTATGCACCGTTTGAAACGCCGGAAATTGCCATGACGGTCGTTATCCCGTATGGCTATACATCGACCAATGCGGCCATGACAGCGGCGGATATTTATGCGTATTATTTCGGGGAAAGCAGTCTCGAGGAGATCATGAACCGGAAGGCCGGAGAGCGGGCAACACACGGTGTGGCAGATTGATGATCTTATGCAGATTTGTACTTGTATTTCAGCGTCTTTGAGGGTATGATGAAGACAATAGGAAATTATTTCAGACAGTTTGACCTGAGGCACTTCAGCTTTTCCCTGCTGCTGGCAGTGATTGCGCTGTGTTCCATCGGGGCATTCTGCATCTTTAAGGCAGATGGTACCTACCGGTTCTACCGACATCTGGCAGGAATCGGGATCGGTACGGTTCTGGTATTCATCGTTGCCTTTATGGATTACCATTTTTTGTGTAAATTCACCGCCTTGTACTATGTCGCCAGCATTTTTGTCCTGTTTCTGGTCCGGTTCACCCGTTTCGGAACAGACCTGACGACCGGCGCCTACCGATGGCTTCAGATCGGAGGAATCGACGTCCAGCCATCGGAGCTCGTCAAGGTGGTCATGATCTTTGTCTATGCAGATTTCTTCACCAGAATGAAGGACCGGATGGACAGGTTCTGGGTATTCCTGCTTTCCTGTGTTATCGCAGCCATCCCGACGTTCCTGATCCTGATCCAGACGGATCTCTCTTCGAGTATGGTGCAGATGTTCATCTTTGCCGTGGCACTGTTCACGGCAGGACTGAGCCTGAAGATTCTGCTGCCGGTGATCGGCATCGGTGTTCCGACTCTGATCGGCCTGTTCTGGTATGTCCAGCAGCCGTTCCAGCGGATCCTGACGACGGTCCAGCAGAACAGAATCTTAAGCTTTCTGCATCCGGAGGAATATGCTTCTTCCGGGCGGTACCAGCAGATCCGTTCGGTACAGGCCATCGCGCAGGGAGGGGTCCTGGGAAAACTCCTCACCGGGGATGTGTCGGATTACCGTGGATATAATTATGTTTATGTGAATGAAAGCGATTTTATTTTTTCAGTTCTTGGGGAAGAACTGGGGTTTGCAGGGTGTTGTCTGGTCCTGCTGCTTTTCGCATTCGTGGTCGGAAAGTGCATCATGATTGCCAGAAAAGCCAGGGATGAGCGTGGCAGATTATTGGCATTGGGGGTCTCTGCCATGCTTACCTTCCAGATGTTTGTCAACATTGGCGTCGCAACGGAGCTCCTGCCGAATACAGGACTGCCGCTTCCGTTCCTGAGTTACGGACTGACCAGTCTGGTGAGTTCCTTCCTGGCAACGGGCGTTGTGATCAATGTGGGACTGATGTCCGGAGCACGCAGGAAGACAGGCAATGAGAACAGGAGTATGTATTTATGAACATCGGTATGATTTCCCATGATGCCAAGAAGACGCTGATGCAGAATTTCTGTATTGCCTACAGGAATATTCTGGCGAGGCATTCGCTCTATGCGACCGGGACCACCGGCCGCATGATCGAAGATGCTGCAGGTCTTTCGGTGCATAAGTTTCTGGCAGGCCATCTCGGCGGTGCGGAGCAGCTCGCGACCCAGATTGAGAACAACGAGATCGATCTGGTGATCTTTCTGCGGGATCCGCAGGGGGCGAAGAGCCATGAACCGGATCTCAGAGAGATTGTCCGGCTGTGCGATGTGAACAACATCCCGGTCGCGACGAATCTGGCAACGGCTGAGATGCTGGTCCTGGGCCTTGACAGGGGAGATCTTGACTGGAGAGAACTGTATCACAGGGACCGCACATGACAGAAAGTGTCCGGTCCTGCCGCCGGAGCGATCCGGCATGGGAGGTTGGATTTGAAGAGGAGCGGTAAGCAGAGAATTGTTGCTGCAGCCCTGGTGAGCGCCTGTGTGCTTGCAGGCTGTGGAAGAGGATCTGTCGACTATATGATGTTCGCGGAACAGGTGGCCGGTACAGGGGGCTATACCGCACCGGTGACGGAACAGACAGAGGAGAACGAGACAAAGGATCTCAAGCTGATGGGGGAAGACGTGACGGTAATTGTCGGTGATGACCGGGGCAAACTGGTATCGGATGTTACCTTTTCGGCCGATGCGGTCGTAGCGGTTGACGATGATGAGAACGAACTGTTTTATGCGAAGAATGTGCACAAGCAGATCTTCCCGGCGAGTCTGACCAAGCTGATGACGGCCTATGTTGTCTTTGACAAGATCGAGGACCTGGAGCAGGAGTTCCGGGTGCCGCAGGAAGCGACCGAGCTTCCGGATCCCTACGCAAAGATCTGCGGGCTGAACGAGGGCGATGTCCTGACGATCCGCCAGCTGCTGAATGCGACCCTCGTGACATCGGCCAATGATGCGGCGAAGGCGCTGTCCATCGCGGTATCCGGGTCAGAGGAAGCGTTCGTCAAGCTGATGAATGAGGAAGCGGTGAAGATCGGGGCGACCCATTCTCATTTCATGAACTGCCACGGCCTGCACGATGATAATCACTATACCACGCTGTACGATCTGTACCTGATCTTCCATGAAATGCTGAAGAATGACGAATTCCGGAGCATCATCTCGCAGTCAAGCTACAGCTGGGAATACACGAATATCCACGGAAACCAGGTCGAGAACACGGTATCATCCACCAATCTGTACCGCACCGGTTCGAAGCAGGTACCGGATGGATTTACCGTCATCGGCGGGAAAACAGGGACCACCAACGAAGCCGGATCCTGTATGCTCTGCAGCTTTGAGGGCACAGATCATCATACCTATATTCTCGGCATCATGCATGCGGAAGACCGGGATGATCTGTATAACCAGTTTGCGGATCTTTTCACAGGACTACGATAAAAAATGCGTTTTCCGGTTGTAATTTCCACAGGGTTGTTCTATAATAAATTTATCAGATGCAAGGAGGATAAGCAGCATGGTACATATTATTGCAGGCGAAAAGGGCAAGGGTAAGACAAAGGTACTTCTTGACAAGGCCAATGATTCTGTAAAGACTTCCGTAGGAAACGTTGTTTTCCTGGATAAGGGCAAGGATCACATGTTTGAACTGAACAACAAGATCCGCCTGATCAACGTTACAGATTATCTCATCGAGAACTCCGGTGAGTTCGTTGGTTTTGTAGCAGGTATCCTTTCTCAGGACCATGACCTTGAGGCACTGTTCTTAGACGGTTTCCTGAAGATCAGCAAGAGTGATGCAGAATCCTGCTGGCCGGTCATTCGGAAGCTGATTACCATTTCGGATAAATTCAACATTGAGATCATCATCAGCCTTTCTATGGCAAGCAAGGATATTCCGGAAGAATTCAAGGAGAACATCCTGGTAGCACTGTAATTGTTTTGCACAAGCAGAACGCTCACGGCAGCAATGTCGTGAGCGTTTTTGAAGTTGACTTTGAAGGAGACGAACCTGTGGCAAGGGACAGAAAAGTAATCCGTGTACCACGGAGAAGGCGGATCAATGTGGGCCTGCTGATGGCTCTTTTTATTGCTGTCTATCTGATTGTCAATTTTATCATGTATCTGAACAAGGAACAGATTTCTGTCTATCAGGTGATTGCTTCTTCGGTTGATAACGACGTGAAGGGTACGGCGCTGATCCTTCGGAACGAGGAGGTGGTCCGTGCGGAAACCTCCGGGTACATCAATTATTACGTGAATGAATACAGCCGTGTCGGCCGGAATGATGTGGTCTACACCATCGATGAGACCGGGCATATCTACCAGGAACTCAGTGATGCGGAAAGCTCTTCTGAGAATGACTACGACGAGAACGCGGGCATCATGTCGCTGCTGTACCAGTTTCATGCGAGCCAGGAGCGATCCTTTGAGCAGGTCTACACCCTGAAGAATGCACTGAAAGATGAGATCATGCAGGTCTCCGGCGAGAATATGCTTTCCTCGCTCGAGAATGTGTTGGTCAACTATGGCTCGAACAGCAATTTTATCATCAGCTATGCGGATGAGAGCGGCATCGTTTCCTACCGGACGGATGGATATGAAGGGAAGACGGCGGACAATGTGACCATGGAGGACTTTGACAATGCAGGCCTCCTGTCGACGCACATCTCCCCATCGAATGCATCCCTGATCGGGGAGGGAACGCCGGTCTATAAGCTGATTCCGGATGAGGAGTGGAGCGTGGTGATCCCGGTCACCCAGGAACAGTATAAGGCTCTGGAGAATGTCAGGACGACCACCATCACATTTGCCGGGGACGGGCTTGAAGCCCGCTGCAACGTCCATGTGTTCGCAAAGGACGGTGCGTATTTCGCGCAGTTCATTCTCTATAAATACATGATCCGCTATGTCAATCTGCGCTATGTGGATATCTCGGTGCCGCTTGACGGGGTCGAGGGGCTGAAGATCCCGAAGACTGCGGCGGTTGAGAAGCGGTTCTTCCGGATTCCGCTCGCCTACTTTACCTCCGGCGGGGATACGACGGGGAACGGGCTGGTCCGGCTTGAGTATGACAAAGACGGGAATGAGATGACCCGCTACTATGACTGCAATCTGTATGATAATGACGGCACGTACGGGTATATCTCGGCGGACGGCATCTTTGAAGCCGGCAACCAGATCATGGCGGCGAATTCCAGGCAGACCTTTACGCTCGGCGAAACGGCGACCTACATCGGCGTCTACAATGTCAACAAGGGATACGCCATCTTCCGGCGCATCGAGATTCTGAAAGATATCGGTGATTATTATATCGTTTCTTCGGAGACGGAGCAGGGACTTGCGGAATATGACCATATTGTCCAGCAGGGCGAACTGGTTCGCGAAGAGGAGATCATTTACTGACGAGTTTTGGTTGACAGCAGTAGAAGAATTCATTATGATAGGAAGAGATACGATCAGGAAATACGCAGTTGATGCTGCGGCATCCATTTCAGGGAGAATAAACCAATATGGCAAATTTGATTAAGGGTTTCATCAATCAGTTTAAGCTTGCTGACGATGAGGATTATGACTACGATGACAATACCGAAGAGCTTGAAAGAGCAGCTGAGCGGAACCGCAGAAAAGAAGAGCGGGTCCGTGAAAAGCAGACCAGGACGGAGAATAAGTTCTCTCTGAGAACGGAAACACCAGCTGCAGAGCCGGAAGAAGAGGAAGAAGCACCGATTCCGGTCATCACCAGAGCGAAGAGGACTGCATCACCGTCTCCGAGAACGGAGAGAAGGGAGAAAGTCGTGCCGATCCGGACAAATAACAATCTTGGCGTCGAGATCGTGGCATCCCGGCCGAAGGTATTCAACGAGGCGAAGGACATCTGTGACAATCTTCTTGCGGGCAAGGCGGTAGTCGTCAATCTCGAGGGAATCGATCCGACGGAAGCACAGCGGATCATCGATTTCTCGACCGGCACTCTGTATTCCGTGAACGGAAAGTATATGTCCATCTCGAAGTATATCTTTATCTTCACACCGGACAACATCGATCTGACAGGGGATATCGCTGATATCCTGACACCGGATAACACCTTTGATGTTCCGGTCCTGAACAAGGATTTTTAAGGATGGAGCGCGAAGATCAGATTCTCGTCAGGCATTTCATGGATCTTTCGAGAGCTGCAGATGAGCGGTGCATGGATACCTTTTCCGAGTTTCTGAATATCAGAGAAGTCGCACTTCTAAGGAAAACAGACCTTCCGGGAGGAAGGTTTTTCCTTTTTGGGGGAAGTTCCACCAGCGAGCGGGTGGTCGCAGCCTTTCCGTCCCCCTATACAGAGGAAAGTGAGATCGCCTGGCCGGTCTCCCTGGTCAGGGTAACGGTGAAGGGCGCGAAGTTCCTGGCAAATAAATTCACCCACAGGGATTATCTCGGCGCGGTTCTGGGACTTGAGATTGAGCGGGGACTGATCGGCGATATCTCGGTATCGGAAGCCGGGGCCTATATTTTCTGTCTGACCCGGGCCGCAGAGCTGCTGGTGCAGGAACTGCGGGAGGTCGGCCGCGCGCAGGTGGAGGCGGAAATCGTACCGCTTTCGGAGGCAGAGCAGAATGTGCATCTGGAAGAGGTGCGGGGAACAGTCGCGTCCGTCCGCCTGGATGCAGTGATCGGAGAAGTATACCATCTGGCACGCGGGAAGACGAAAGAACTGATTGATGCCGGACGCGTGGCGGTGAATGCTGCAGAGGAACTGCGCGGGCACCGGGAACTCCGGGAGGGAGATGTGGTTTCCGCCAGAGGTTTTGGGAAATTCCGCTTCGTAACGGTTGAGGGAGCGACCAGAAAGGACCGGATCCGGATCCTGGTTGAGGTTTACCGGTAAGGAATGAAAGGATAGAACTGTGAAGAAAAGAATGATCCAGAATGTTGTGGTGCTGCTGATCCTTGTGGCGCTGGACCAGATCACGAAACAGATCGCAGTGCATACGCTGTCGGATGGCAGCGTCCCGCTGATTCCGGGCGTGTTCAGCTTTACGCTGCTGGAGGGCGGCAATTCCGGCGCAGCCTTCGGCATGCTCCAGGGCGGCTTCTGGTTTTTTATGGTCATTACGGTGCTGGTGGCTGCGTGTATCATCTTCGTGCTGCGGCACCTGCCGGAAGAGAAGCGGTTCCTGCCGATGAACTGGACGCTGGTCCTGCTGCTGGCAGGAGCGTTCGGCAACTGCTATGACCGGGTCGCGACGAAAATCATGACCGGGCGCAGCAGCGTGATTGACTTTCTGTATTTTGAACTGATTGATTTTCCGATCTTTAATGTGGCTGACTGCTATGTCACGATCTCCGCTGTCCTGATTATCGGACTCGGACTGCTGTATTATAAAGAAGAGGACTTTGAAAGAATACAAGAGCGCCTGCGGGGAGTGTTTCATCATGGGGTACGATGAGATGGAGATGGGCGGAATCGGAGAGGAGGACCAGCTTTTAGAGGCTGTCATCCGGGATCTCGAGAAGCCGACCCGGATTGATAAAGTGCTGGCCGGACTGTTCCCGGAGTACTCCAGAAGCTACCTGCAGAGCCTGATTGAGGACTGGAGAGTTTCGGTCAACGGAAGACCGGTCAAGGCGAGCGACAAGGTGTCTGACGGCGCCATGGTGAGCCTGCTGGTTCCGCCGCCGGAGGATCTGGAAGTTATTCCGGAGGATATTCCGCTGGATATCCTGTATGAGGATGAGGATGTCATCCTTGTCAACAAGCCGAAGGGGATGGTTGTCCATCCGGCTGCCGGGAATCTGACCGGAACCCTGGTGAATGCACTGCTGTATCACTGCGGCGGGGAACTCTCGGGGATCGGCGGCGTGAGAAGGCCGGGGATCGTCCACCGGATCGATAAGGATACGGCGGGCGTCCTGATCGCCTGCAAGACGGATCTCGCGCACAAGAGCCTGTCCGAACAGCTGGCGGCCCACAGTGTGACGCGCCGCTATGAAGCCATCGTGCACGGGACATTTTCCCAGACGGAGGGGACTGTGGATGCGCCGATCGGCAGGCATAAGACAGACCGGAAACGCATGACCATCCGGGAGGACGGGAAGCGTGCCGTGACGCACTATGAGGTGCTTGAGAATCTCGGCGGGAAGTATGCCCATATTGCATGCCGCCTGGAGACGGGCAGGACGCACCAGATCCGTGTCCATATGACCAGTATCTCGCATCCGCTCGTCGGAGATCCGATCTACGGACCCGGGAAAAAGGATCAAGCGCTCCTGAAGGGACTCACCGGATCACCGGAAGGACAGATGTTGTTTGCGGAAGTTCTTGGGTTCATCCATCCGAGAAGCGGGGAGTATATCGAGGTCCATGCACCGCTTCCGGCTTATTTTACGGAGCTGCTTACAAGACTTCGTTAAGTGATTCCGGCATCCGGTGCGTCCTATATTCCGCAGAGATCGGATTCTGGTGGACAACTGTAGTCCAAATGATGGATTCCTGTAACATTTTTGTAAAACTATTTCTGTAGAATATTGACACCTCCGGTCTATGGGTGTAGAATGGGTTCATATTCGCCCCGTCCTGGTTCTGTATTTCTTTCAAAGGACGGTGGGGAGTCTGAATTCTAGCATGAGGTGAAAAGTTATGGAAGAGATACGGTTGCATGAAGGTGAACTGAATGTCATGGAACTGCTCTGGTCCAACAAGGAACTGGCTGCCAGAGATATTGCGAAGATCATCAAGGAGTATATCGGCTGGGAGAAGAACACGACCTATACGGTCATCAACCGTCTGATTGCCAAGGGGGCGGTTGAAAGAACGGATCCCGGCTTCATCTGCAAAGCGGCGATTACAAAGAAGAAGGTGCAGGAGATCGAGACCGGTCATCTGCTGTCTTCGCTGTATGGTGGTTCGATCGGAACTTTTTTTGCAGAGTACCTGAAAGACAGGAATCTGTCGAAGGCAGATCTGATGGAACTGCAGCGGATCGTGAACGCGAACAAGTACCGCTGAATCGCTGCATGAGGACCTTTTACTATGTATAATGATTTATTTACCATCGGGCCATTTACCGCGCATGGCTATGGCCTGATGATCGGAATCGGCGTCATCGCAGCCTACTTCTCCGGCGTCTACCGCGGGAGAAAGTATGGTGTTGACGATGAGCCGATTTTTACGCTGCTGATCTGGTGCCTGGTATTCGGGTATGCCGCATCGAAGATCCTGTATGTTATCACGATTTTTGACCAGGTGATCAGGGATCCGCGGGTATTACTGGACGCTATCACCAACGGGTGGGTTGTCTACGGTGGCATCCTCGGCGGGATTCTCGGGGCATGGCTGTATCTGAAGCGCCGCGGGAAGAACTTTATGCAGTACTTCGACTTGCTGATGCCGTCCGTTGTGCTTGCCCAGGCCTTTGGACGGATCGGCTGTTTTCTGGCGGGCTGCTGCTACGGCATCGCCTGCGATGCGCCGTTTGCAGTCACCTTCCACAATTCCGGCTACGCGCCGAACAACATCCCGCTGTTCCCATCCCAGCTGGTGATGAGTGCCTTTGATTTTGCACTCTATTTCTTCCTGCTCTGGCTGTACAGAAGATGGCACCGGAAGGTCCGCGATGTTTCCCTGAAAGAACTTTTCAGCGATGAAGCACCTGCCGCGGTAACGGCGGATTCCACGGAGATGGAAGAGGAGTCGGAAGAGCCTGAGGCTGGTCCGGTGATGCCGGATGGCAGCGTGGGCGTGATCTATCTGGCCTGCTACAGTGTCGGTCGCTTCTTTATGGAATATCTCCGCGGGGATCTGGAGCGGGGGAACGTCGGTTTTCTCTCTACATCCCAGTTTATCGCGGTATTTGTTGTCCTGTTCACGGTGATCTGGTTTATGATCCGTAAAAGACATGCTTAAAATAGACATGCTTCAAAAAGGCCTGCAGTCTGGCTGACTGCAGGCCTTTTTGAGCAAAGAAGACAGATATTTCAATCGACATTACTCTATGAGTATGAAAATATTAGGATGTTTTCGGACGATATTCGGAATATTCTGGTTTGATATTGCTTAATATTTGAATTTATGTTAGTCTGTTAAAGAGAAGATTCACGACTATTCATCTTTATGAAAAGAAGAACAGGAGGAACCAGATGAAAAACAGACGATGGCTGTCCATAGTGATGGCGATGTTGCTTGTTGTTTCGCTTGCAGCCTGCGGCGGTTCAAACAATGCGGGCAATTCCGGTGGCAGCACTGCAGCACCTTCCGGTGGAAATACAGCTTCTGCCGGAAACAAGACGGAAACAGGAAAAACAGAGACAAAGACTGATACTGCACAGCCTGCCGAACCGCAGGGAGGTGATGATGCAGGCGCCGGCGCTGCTTTCGGTACCTGGGAAGAGATCCTTTCCAGAGATTATTCAAAGCCGATCACGATCGAGTATGCGGGCGTCCAGCTCACGGAAGGTGTCGATTTCAATCACGGAAGTGAATACACTTCCTGGTGGTCCGATACGTTCAACGTCGAATGGGATGCAACGGTTCTTACCTTCGAGAACTGGACACAGAGAATGAATACCTGGATCAATGCAGACGATCTGCCGGACTGGAGTGTCTGGAACTTCAATGCCGGTGATGCGAACAACTACGTTGAGCAGGAACTGTTCAAGAGATTTCCGGATGACTGGAAAGAAAGATGGCCGAACGTCGCGGCATCGCAGGATCTGGTTCCTCTGGCAAAATGGTGTGAAGAGAAGTACGGCGGTACGTACATCATCTTCCGTCCTGTCTTTGCAACGAACTATCCGGCTGATGTGATCGTCGGACACATGTCCGTATTCCTGAGAAAAGACTGGGCTGAACAGGCCGGCTATGATCTTTCAAAGAACATTGCTTCGAATACGATTACGCTCGATGAATTCATCGCCTACAACCAGGCAGTCAAGGATGCGGGGATTACCGAGTATCCGTTCTATGGATCTACCGGCACCTTTATCGGTATGATCGATTCCGTTGCAGAGGCGACAGGCGCCGGCCAGAATGCATATTATAAGGGCTCTGACGGGAAGTATCACTGGGGTCCTGCAGAACCGGAAACCGGTGTCAAGGAAGCCGTCCGGAAGCTGAAACAGATGTATGATAACGGCCTTGTTTATCCGGATTTCTTCACGATTGTCAACTATGATTACATACCTTACTACAATACTTCCGGTGATGCAGCTTCTTACTTCGGTGAAGGTATTGTTGCCAGAGGTGACAACAACGCAAGACTGATGAGAGAGAACCTGGGACTGGATTACTGGGATTGCGGCATCCAGCTGATCCTGACGGATGAAAATGGCGTGAACTATGGCGATCCGTCCACCAACTACTGGGCAACCAATATTATTTCTCCTTATATTGATGATGAGAAATTTGAGCGCCTGATGGATATCTGGGATTTCTCCTGTACCGCCTACGGACAGCTCTGCGTCCGTATGGGTGTTCCGGGTGTTGACTGGGAATACGATGCGGATGGCAATCCTGTGAACCTTCTTGCAGGAACTCCGGAAGAGAGTGTTGCTGTGAAATATGCAGATGGAAATGCGCCTGTGATCTATGGAAACATGGTTGTCCTTTCCGATGACTTCTCCTTTGCAAATCCGGCTTTCGATGAGAGAGCAAGAGCCCGTGTTGTTGAGATCTACAAGACGCGTGCCAAGATCACCAGTATCAGAGACGAAGATGTGGACTGGGATCTGCTGAGCTATTCCTCTCAGGCGCTGAATCTTGCTTCCATGACCTATGCGGATGAGTATGCGAATATTATCACCAAGGCTGGTGATTTTGATACCAACTATGATCAGTGGGTCAAAGATAAGATGGCACTGGTACAGCCGGTTCTGGATGATATGAATGCACTGTTTACCGAGTAAAGAACCTGACTGAGACAGATTCAGTCTCAGTGTAAGTGAATGAACGAGAATGCCGGAGGGTTTTCCTTCGGCATTCTTTTTTTTGTTGGACTTTTTTCGGTTTTTGTCGGATTTTTTTCGGAATATGATACAGATCAGTTGCCAACCTTACTTCGGTAGGGTATTATCTTTATCGGTTCTTAACACATCTTCCGGACGGAAGAATAACAGTTTACAGGAGGCACTTTATGAAGAAGAACAGAAGATGGCTTGCACTTGTTCTTGCAACAATCATGGTTCTGTCTCTGGCAGCCTGCGGCGGGAATACCGGTTCGACGAATTCCGGTGCAGCCACAACAAACAGTGGATCAACCGCAAAGACTGAGACCAAGACAGACACCAAGACAGACACCAAGACAGACACCAAGACAGAAACACCTGCAGCGGACACTGCATCCAAAGATGATGGCGCAGCAGCCGAGACACCGGCACCAAGCGCTGATTACGGCACCTATGAAGAGATTCTCGCAAGAGACCGCTCCGAGCACTATACCATCGAGTATGCCGGCATCCAGCTGAAGGAAGGCTTCGATGTCACTGCTGGTAATGATTACTGCAAATGGTGGAGCGATACATTTAATATTGATTACGAAGCAACAGCCCTGACCTTCGAGAACTGGGTTGAGCGTATGAACACCTGGCTGAATGCAGACGATATCCCGGAGTGGTGCGTCTGGAACTTCAATGCCGGTGATGCTGCAAACTATGTTGACCAGGAACTGATCAGAAAGTTCCCGGATGACTGGAAAGAGAGATGGCCGAATGTCGCTGCTTCCCAGGAACTGGTTCCGCTTGCAAAGTGGTGTGAAGAGCAGTACGGCGGCACCTATTTCATCTTCCGTCCGGTCTTCGCTACCAACTATCCGACAGACCTGATCGTGTCGCATATGGCAGCGCAGATCCGTACCGACTGGGGTGAGGAAGCCGGTATTGATATGTCGAAGTACAGAGAGTCCGGTGTCATGAGCATCGGCGAGTATGTTGATTATCTGCAGGCAGTCAAGGATAAGGGTATCACCGAGTATCCGTTCTACGGAACTGCCGGCCACCTGATGAGCCTGATGGATGTCACCTGTGAGGCTTCCGGCGTTGCACAGTCCGCTTACTACAAGGGCGCTGACGGCAAGTATCACTGGGGTCCTGCTGAGGAAGAGACCGGCGTCAAGGAGAGCCTGCGTACCATAAAGCAGATGTTTGACAACGGCCTGATTTATCCGGATTTCTACACCCTGACCAACAACGATGATTATCCGTACTTCCACACAGCTGGAACAGCTGCTTCCTACTTTGGTGAAGGTATGGCAGTCAATATGGACCGCAACAACACCTACATGAGAGAGAACCTCGGACTCAGCTACTTCGATATCGCGAAGGAAGTCATCATCACCGATAACAACGGCATCACACACGGTGATCCGAGCACCAACTACTGGGCATGTAACATCGTTTCTCCATATATGGACGAGGCAAAGTTCGAGCGTATGATGGATATGTGGGATTTCTCCTGCACCGAGTACGGCCAGATGTGCGTCCGCATGGGTATCCCGGAAGTCGACTGGACCTGGGATGAGAATGGCAACCTTGTAAACCTTCTGGAAGGCACCGAGCAGAAGAATATTAATGTGAAGTATGAAGAGAACATTCCGGTCATCTATGTCAACATGGTCGTCCTTTCCGATGACTTTGGTTTCGTCAATCCGGCATTTGTCAAGGAAGCACGTGACGCTGTCACCGAGATGTACAAGACCAGAGCACAGATCGCCAGCTTCCGTGGTGAAGAAGTGGACTGGGATCGCCTGTCCTACAGCTCGCAGGCTCTGAACCTTGCGTCCATGCAGTATGCGGATGAGTACTCCAACCTGATCACCAAGGAAGGTGATTTCGATGCCAACTATGACCAGTGGGTCAAGGATAAGATGGCAATGGTACAGCCGGTTCTGGATGATATGAACGCACTGTTCACCGAGTAATCTGAAAGAAACTTCTGAAAAGAAGAAGTATGAGAGGCCGCCTTCGGGCGGCCTCTTTTTAAAAAACCGCTTGCATCCTGATCTGGAATATGGTATCCTAAATTCTGCCGCGCAGGTGTGGTGAAATGGCAGACACGACAGACTCAAAATCTGTTGGGGGCGACCTCGTGTGGGTTCGAGTCCCACCACCTGCATCAAGAATAAGAAAGCACTGAATGTGCTTTCTTTTTCTTTATCTAAGGGACTCGAACCCTATCGAGACAAGATTCCATTTTATTCCATTGGAATTTTTCGGATGGTATTTCCAAATAAAAACTGTTACATTTTTAACCGTTTTATGTTACACTAACCTTGGAGTTAGTATACGCATAGCGCAGGTTGAACGGGGGAGGGGGCCGCCTATCGGTAGCATTAGAAAAGAGGTTGCTTATGTTCCAGACTGGTGAATTTATGATCTATGGGAACAATGGGCTCTGCGAAGTGATGGATGTCGCTCCGGTGGAGTTCGCGAGCGCCGACAAGCTATACTACCACATCGTACCGGTCGGCAGCAGGAATTCCAGGTTGTTCGTGCCGGTTGACCAGACGAAGGTAGTGATGCGACGCCCGATTTCAAAAGAAGATGCACTGGCCCTTATTGACCGCCTTCCGGATCTTGGTCGGATTGAGACAGATAATGACAGGATGCGGGAAGAAAAGTACAAGGCAGCAATTCAGTCCGAGGACTGCGAGGAGCTGTTCCGTCTGATCAAGACGATGTATCTGAGACGGCAGGAACGACTCGCAGCAGGGAGAAAAGTAACAGCACTTGATGAGCGGTATATGAAAGCTGCCAAGGATCATCTGTACGGAGAGTTGTCCTACGTTCTTGAGACAGAAAAGGACGATATTGATGCATTTATCACGGAAAGAATCGAGACGAATGCATAAACGGCAGAGATCACACAAGAAGCATGGGGGGAGAAAGCCTTCCATGGAAAAAGAAAAAGTCCCATTGACGAACATATCCGAATACGATATGATAAGTCAGTGGGATTTTGCCTTGTCTGAACAAAAGGAGAAGAGAGATGAACGAGAATCCGATTGTTACATTCGAACTGAATAATGGAAAGATTATCATTGCAGAACTGTATCCGGACGTTGCACCGAATACGGTCAATAACTTTATTTCCCTGGTGAAGAAGGGCTTCTATAACGGGCTGATCTTTCATCGCGTGATCCCGGGATTCATGATCCAGGGCGGTGACCCGGAAGGGACCGGCATGGGCGGACCGGGCTACAGCATCCGCGGGGAATTTGCACAGAACGGTTTTGCGAATGACCTGAAGCATACGGCAGGTGTCCTTTCCATGGCCCGTGCGATGGACCCGGATTCTGCGGGCTCCCAGTTCTTCATCATGCATAAGGCAGCGCCGCATCTGGACGGGGCTTATGCTGCTTTCGGCAAAGTCGTCTCCGGTATGGATGTCGTGGATGCGGTTGCCAGCACGGCGACAGACTTCAGAGACCGTCCGTATGAGACGCAGAGCATGGTGAAAGTGACCGTGGACACCAGAGGTGTCGACTATCCGGAACCGGAGACTATCTGATCGAACCGATGGAGGAAAGATGGACTGCAAGGAATTCCAGCACGTCATGCCGGATCTGATTGCAGGCCGTGTGACTCCGAAAATGAGGGAGCAGTGTCTGGCACACCTCGAGCGGTGTGCCGACTGCCAGGATGAGCTGGAGATCCAGTACATCACGATCACTTCCCTGCAGCATATCCAGCAGGATGATGATTTTGATGATGATTACCGGCGGGCATATAAGGAGTTCATCAAGGGTCTGCGGAATGAGATCGAGCAGTATCATGTCACAGTCAGGCGAAGACGAATAGCGTTTCCGCTTATTTTTCTTGTTATCCTTTTGCTGACCGGGATCGCGCCGGTGCAGAAGACGGACCCGGATGCTATGAAGACGACCGGTCTTGTTTTTACAGAGAATGATTTTGAGATGAAGTTTCGATTCCGTTCTGCCGGCTATTATGGGTATGAGATGCAGATCTCACCGGAAGAAGTACAGGAATATCTGAAGTTCCTGTCCGGGTTTAAGAGATAGAGGGTATTCTGATGAATGATTTTCTTCTGTTGATCGATGGATCAAGCCTCCTGACAACGCAGTTTTTCGGCAATCTGCCGAGGCAGATCCTGTTTGCGAAGACCCTGGAGGAAAAAGAGGCTTTCTTCGGAAAGATCATGCAGACTTCCGATGGCTTCTATACCAATGCGGTCTTCGGGTTCCTTCGGACGGTGTTCCAGATTCTGAAGGACCAGCAGCCGAAGTATCTCGCGGTCGCGTGGGATATGAGCCGGAATACGTTCCGGCGGGAGATCTACCCGGACTATAAGGGCAACCGCGGGGAGACCCTGCCGCCGCTGTCCGACCAGTTCGCCATCTGTGAGGAGGCGCTGGCGCTGCTCGGCATCCCGCAGTTTCTCTCGGAGCGGTATGAGGCGGATGACTTCTGCGGCAGTCTCGCGAAGAAGTTCGAGGCGGAAGTGCCGATCCGGATCATGACCAAAGATAACGACTATCTGCAGCTGGTGGATGATCGGACATCCCTCTGGATGATCCATTCATCTGCTGAGAAGACAGATGAACTATATCAGAAATATGGAATCGATAAGGCAGCGACGCCGGCTCCGGACCGGTGTTTTGTCTTTACGCCGGAACTGGTCAAACAGGAATTCGGGGTAGAGCCGGTTCATGTGAATTCTCTGAAAGGGATCATGGGTGATTCCTCCGATAATATCAAGGGCGTTCCGGGCGTCGGAGAAGCCACGGCCAGAGCGCTGATCGGCTACTATGGGACGGTCGATGCCCTCTACCAGGCATTGGACGGGAAAAGTGCGGCTGAACTGGACGCGCTGAAGAAGTTCTGGAAGGACGAACTGGGCATCAAGCGTTCACCGGTGAACTATCTGCTGAAAGAAAGCGAGACGGAGCTGGTCGGGGAGAAGTCTGCCCGCCTGTCGGAAGAACTGGCGACAATCAAGAAGGATCTTGATTTCGGTTCTATGACCCTGGCGGATCTGCGCGTCATCCTGAACCGGGAAGAGATCGCAAGAGTTCTGGGTGCGCTTGAAATCCGTGCCATCCAGGGGGATGTGCCGCAGGATTACCTTGCCGAGGCAGCTGCGAACGATGACCGTCTCCTGGTTCCGTACGGCTTTACCGAGGCGGAGAAGAATGCACTCTTCGGGGAAGAGGCCGAAAAACTGATGCAGGCGTTCCGCAGGAAGGCCGAGGACATACAGCTGATCCTCGAACCGGTGAAGGAAGAGACGAAGAAGGAAGTCGTGACGGTCCGTGATCCGGAAGCCTGCGATGCGGCTTTCGGAGAACTGATGGAAGGCGATGCTTCGTGCTGTGTATTCCTTTTCCGGGATGGCCTGATTCTCTGTGAGAAGGAGAGCCGCATCTGGCATTTTGCGGAAGATCTCCCGGAAGCGCTTCTGTCAGAGAAGCTGGAAGCGCTGATTGCTGCAAAGAAAGATACCTTGTTCGGAACGGTTGACCTGAAGGAACATCTCGGGCTGTTCCGGGATATTTCATACAAAAATCTCTGTGATCTCGGTGTGATGCACTACCTGCTGCACCCGGTGGAGAGTGATCATGGCATTGCTGCGATTCTTGCGGATGCGGAAGAAGGTGCAGCCGTTCCTGCGAACGGGAAGGAAGCTGTGTTCCGGGATGAGGATGCTGCAGCCCTCCTTGCCGCCATGGAACAAGGAATGCGGAATCTGAAAGACCAGGGCATGGAGGATCTGTATCAGACCATCGAGATGCCGCTGGTCGGCACACTCTATGAGATGGAGAAGCGGGGAATCCTGGTGGATGCGGAGAAAATCCGCACCTACGGGGAGGAACTCCAGAAGATGATCGAGGAAGATGAACAGGCGATCTATCAGGCTGCGGGCGAGACCTTCAACATCAATTCGACCAGGCAGCTCGGCGTGATCCTCTTTGAAAAACTGCATCTTCCATATGGAAAGAAGACCAAGACCGGATATTCGACGTCGGCCGATGTCCTTGAACGGCTCCGGTATGAAGATCCGATCATCGAGAAGATTCTGCATTACCGCCAGATTGCGAAGCTGAAGTCCACCTATACGGATGGACTGGCACACTGGATCCAGGCAGACGGCAGAATTCATTCGAAACTGAACCAGACCATCACGGCAACCGGAAGACTTTCCTCGACCGACCCGAACCTGCAGAATATACCGGTGCGGGTAGAGGCCGGAAAGAAGATCCGGAAGGCCTTTGTACCAAAGCCGGGCTATGTTTTTGTCGACGCCGATTATTCGCAGATCGAACTGCGGATCATGGCGCATATGTCGGGGGATGAAAAGCTGATTGCGGCGTATAACTCCGAACAGGACATTCACCGGATTACCGCTTCGCAGGTGTTCCACACACCATTTGACGAGGTCACAGCAGAACAGCGCCGCAACGCGAAAGCGGTCAATTTCGGCATCATCTACGGAATCAGTTCCTTCGGACTCGGGGAGAACCTCGGGATCGGGAGAAAAGAGGCCGAACAGTATATCGCGGATTATTTTGCAACCTATCCGCAGGTCAAGGAATACCTCGATGCCCTCGTGGCATTTGCCAAAAAAGAAGGCTATGTCACGACGCTGTACGGCAGAAGACGGCCGATTCCGGAGCTGGTTTCCAACAACTATATGCAGCGGCAGTTCGGTGAGCGGGTGGCCATGAACTCCCCGATCCAGGGAACGGCTGCGGATATTATCAAGATCGCCATGATCCGGGTGAATGAGCGGCTGAAGCGTGAGATCCCGGATTCAAAACTCCTGCTGCAGATCCATGATGAACTGCTGGTAGAAGCGAAAGAAGAGGATGTGGAGAAGGCTGCGGCAATTCTGCGGGAAGAAATGCAGAATGCGGCCAGCTTGTCGGTACCGCTCGCTGTGGATGTGAAAACGGGAATGAACTGGTACGACGCACACTGATCGGATTCTTTGAAAATGGCAGCAGGATACGGAGGAATTGCATGTTCATAGGCATTACCGGTGGAATCGGCGCCGGGAAGAGCGCCGTCAGTGCTTATCTGACGGAACGATATCAGATACCGGTCATGGATACCGATACGATCGGTCATGAGGTCATGGCAAAGGATGACGGAAGCGGAAAGGAAGGGCTCGCCTACCGGAGAATCATCGACCATTTCGGGGAAGAGGTTCTCGGCGAGGACGGCGAGATCAACCGGAAGGTCCTCGGCGGCATTGTCTTTGCAGATGCCAATGAGCTGGAACTGCTGAATGCGATCGTGCATCCGGCGGTGGAAGAAGAGGTGAAGAACCGGCTTGCCCGCTATCAGGAGGCAGGTATTCCGATCATCGCGGTGGAAACCGCGCTGTTCACCGAGGCAGGCTACGATCATTTCTGTGACAGAAGCTTCTACGTCCATGCAGACACGGAGGTGCGGATTGACCGGCTTCAGAAAACCAGAGGAATGAGCCGGGAGCGGGCCCTGCAGATCATGGAGGCCCAGCGGGCGGAAGAAGCATATGAAGCGCTGGCGGATGTGGTCATCGACAATTCCGGTGATCTTTCCGCCATGCATGCTCAGGTTGACCGGGTTATCGCGCGGTATCTGGAACTGCGGCTGACACCGATCTCATCCGGGAGCAGCGGCAATGTGTCCCTGATCGAGACCGAAACCACAGCGGTTCTGGTGGATGCGGGCATCTCCTGCAAGCGGATTGTCGCCGGACTGGAGTCCGTCTCCTGTGATCCGAAGAAGTTGTCCGCTGTCCTGATCACGCATGAACATTCGGATCATATCAGCGGCCTCCGGGTCCTGATGAAGAAATATCCCATCACAGCGATCGGAACGGCCGGGACATTCTCATCCGGGCCGATGGCAGGCATCGTCAAGGAGATCGGGAAGGAACGCTTCCGGGTCATCAACCCGGGCGATACCTACCGGATCGGTGATCTCCTGGTGAAGAGCTTCCGGATCCCGCACGATGCGGCAGAACCGGTCGGTTATACATTTACCTACGGAAAGAAGAAAGTTGCGGTTTCCACGGATATCGGGGCGCCGACTGATGATATCATCCTGAATCTCAGCGGGGCGCAGGCGATCATCCTGGAGGCCAATCATGATATTCACATGCTGGAGGTCGGCAGCTATCCCTATCCGCTGAAACGGCGGATCCTCGGGGAATACGGTCACCTCTCCAATGAAAACTGCGGGAAACTGCTCAGTGCGATCTGGCACGAAGAACTGAAGACCGTGTTCCTCGGCCAT
This sequence comes from uncultured Lachnospiraceae bacterium, assembly GCA_902783375.1. Lineage (GTDB taxonomy): Bacteria > Bacillota > Clostridia > Lachnospirales > Lachnospiraceae > Catonella. The sequence continues at coordinate 160,593 of CACZQN010000031.1, forward strand.
CTTTCAGAGGAGAACAATTATCCGGACCTCGCTGCATATGCCGTCCGGAATATCCTCCGGGAGAACTGCAGCAGATATGAAGAATATACGAAAATTATCGTCGCGAGCCGGCATCAGCCGAGCGAGACGGCAGTTGTATAGAGATGCCGGGAACGATCCCGTACCGGCTGAATGAGAAAGGGATGTGGAGGAAGGACATGAAGAAAGCAGTTGTCAGTGTACTTGGCAGAGACAGCGTCGGGATTATCGCCGATGTCTGCACCTGCCTTGCGGAAAATGAAATCAATATTCTGGACATTTCCCAGACCATCGTGGACGGTTTCTTCAACATGATGATGGTTGTGGATATCACGAACGTGGATCACCGGTTCCATGAGGTGATCGATGCGCTGGCGGAAGTCGGCCGCAGAAAAGGGGTTGAGATCCACATGCAGCGGGAAGAAATCTTCGATTCCATGCACCGGATCTGAAGGGAAGGCGATATGATTCAATCTTTGATAACGGCGACGGAAGTCAATGAGACTAACCAGATGATCCGGCACGAGAACCTCGATGTGCGGACAATCACCATGGGCATCAGTCTGCTTGACTGCATCCGTTCGGATATGGATGAGACCTGCACACAGGTTTACGATAAGATCACCCGGACAGCCAGCCGGCTGGTCCCGGTGGGCCAGGAAATCGAGAAGGAGTTCGGGATTCCGATCGTCAATAAGCGGATCTCCGTGACACCGGCCGCGCTGATCGGCGGGGCTTCGGCGAAATCACCGGAGGACTTTGTGAAGCTGGCGAAGGCACTCGACCGTGCTGCACAGGCAACCGGCGTGAACTTCATCGGCGGCTTCTCGGCGCTGGTTCCGAAGGGCGCAACGCATGCGGATGAGATGCTGATGGAATCGATCCCGGAAGCGCTTGCGGTGACGGAGCGCGTCTGTTCTTCAGTCAATCTGGCTTCCACGAAGGCCGGCATGAATATGGACGCGGTGCGGAAGATGGGAGAGATCATCGTCCGTACGGCAGAGCGGACCGCGGACCGCGGCTCGATCGGCTGCGCGAAGCTTGTGGTCTTCTGCAATGCACCGGATGACAACCCGTTCATGGCGGGTGCTTTTCATGGCGTGACCGAGGCGGATACGATCATCAATGTCGGTGTCTCAGGACCGGGCGTTGTGAAGACGGCCCTGGAATCCGCACACGGCGTTGATTTCGGGGAACTCTGTGAGATCATCAAAAAGACAGCATTTAAGATCACGCGTGTCGGCCAGCTGGTGGCACAGGAAGCGTCGAAGAGACTGGCGGTCCCGTTCGGAATCGTCGATCTGTCCCTCGCACCGACACCGGCCGTGGGCGACAGCATTGCGGATATTTTCCGGGAAATGGGCCTGGAACAGGCCGGTGCACCCGGGACAACGGCTGCCCTTGCACTCCTGAATGACCAGGTGAAAAAGGGCGGCGTCATGGCGTCTTCCTACGTCGGCGGCCTGTCCGGTGCCTTTATCCCGGTCAGCGAGGACCAGGGAATGATTCAGGCGGCACAGTGCGGGGCGCTGACGCTTGAAAAGCTGGAAGCGATGACCTGTGTCTGCTCCGTAGGTCTGGATATGATTGCTATTCCGGGCGATACCAGTGCAGCGACGATCTCGGGCATCATTGCCGATGAGATGGCGATCGGCATGGTCAACCAGAAGACGACAGCAGCCCGCCTGATCCCGGTGATCGGCGGCAAGGTCGGTGATATGGTTGAATTCGGCGGTCTGCTTGGCTATGCCCCGGTCATGCCGGTCAACGGATATCACTGTGATGCATTTATCGGAAGAGGCGGCCGGATTCCGGCACCGATTCACTCCTTCAAGAACTGACGAATCTGTAACATTAATCGAGTTGATACATGGAAGATAATAAGAAGAAAAGATGGTACCAGCGGATTCCGCTCTGGATCCGGATCGTGATCTGCGTTCTGCTGGCAGTTGTGATTGCGCTTGCGCTCTATGTGAATTCCCTGTTGGACAGCGTAACCACGGATTTTGAAACAACGAATACAGCCAGGGGGGAAGAGATCTTTGAGGGAGACAGTGATCTGACGAGCGAGGATTCTGCGATCGAAGCATCTGAGATTGCCTTTGAGGAGACACCGGAGCCCACGGAAAAGGTGGTCGGTGTCGTCAATCTGCTGCTGGTGGGAATTGAAGCCCTCTTTGAAGATGATGATAGCCAGGGACGTACGGACTCCGTCATGATCGTGACCCTGAACTTTGACAAGGGCACAATGGGCGTGACCTCCCTGATGCGGGATATGTATGTGCCGATCCCGGGATATCTCGATAACCGGCTGAATGCATCCTTCGGCATGGGCGGAATTCCGCTGCTCAGGCAGACGGTGGAGCAGGATTTCGGCGTGATGCTCGACGGTGTCGTGACGGTGAACTTCTCCGGCTTTCAGGACATCATCGATTCCATGGGAGGGATCGAGATCACCCTGACGGAAGATGAAGCCTATTACCTGAATCACACGAACTACATCTCCAAGAGAAAGAACCGCAATGTGGTGCCGGGAACGCAGATTCTGAACGGCAATCAGGCGCTTGGCTACATGCGGATCCGGTATGTGGAAACCGCGGACGGAACCCGGGACGATTTCGGACGGACCCAGCGGCAGAGGACGCTGATGACGGCGGTGTTTGACCGCTTTAAGAACCAGTCGGCGACCGACCTGATCCAGACTGCGACCACGATGATGAAATACATCAAGACGGACCTGTCGAAGACGGAGATTCTGCAGTACGTGTCGGATTTTGCAAGTATCCGGGTGGATGAACTGCAGACGAACCGGCTGCCGGTCAACGGAAGCTTCTCGGATGAGACCGTCGAGCGGAACGGTGTCAAGATGCGCGTCATGGTTCCGAATCTGCTGACCAATGCACGTGCCCTTCACGATTTCATCTATGGCGCAGATCCGGAAGAACTGCGGCAGAATTACCCGTTCGGACATCTGGATGCAGAATGAGTGTAGCATTGTAATGGAACACATGGAGGAGTTTGCATGGCATTGAATCTGCCGGAGACTTTTACAGAGAGGATCCGGACCCAGCTGGGCGAGGACGATTATCAGCGGTTCCTAGCGTCTTATGAGCAGGGATCACTGGCCGGAATCCGGCTGAACCGCCTGAAGATCACGCCGGAAGAGTGGGCGGAGATCGACCCGTGGGGGCTTCAGCCGATCCCGTGGATTGATAACGGATACTATTATGATCCGGAGAGAATCAGTCCCGCGAAACATCCATATTATTTCGCGGGTCTTTACTATATTCAGGAACCGAGTGCAATGACCCCGGCAAATGTCCTGCCTGTCACGCCGGGGGACCGTGTGCTGGACCTCTGCGCGGCGCCGGGCGGAAAAACGACGGAACTTGGCGCGAAGCTTGGCGGGCAGGGAGTACTCGTCACCAATGATATCAGTGCAACCAGGGCAAAAGCACTCGTCAAGAATGTCGGCGTGTTCGGCATCCGGAATGCGCTGGTTGTTTCAGAAGAACCGCAGAAACTGGCCCAGGTCTTTCCAGGATATTTCGATAAGATCCTGATCGATGCACCGTGTTCCGGGGAAGGGATGTTCCGGCGGGAACCGGTGATCATGAAGAACTGGGAGCAGTATGGTACCGGCTACTACGCGGACCTGCAGCGCCAGATTGTGAAAGAGGCGCTGAAGATGCTCAGGCCTGGCGGTATGCTGCTGTATTCGACCTGTACCTTTTCGCCGGAGGAAGACGAGGGAACCGTCTCGTATATGTTGGGACTGGATCCCGGTCTGCATGTGATGCCGGTAACTTCCTGGTATGACGGATTCGATCATGGGCATCCGGAATGGGTGAATGGCCCGGAAGAACTGAAGAACTGTGTCCGGATCTGGCCGCACCGGATGGGCGGCGAAGGACATTTCCTGGCGCTGCTGGTAAAAGACGGTGCAGAATCCGGGAAGCGGCTTTCCGGAAGAGGAACGGCGAGAGGTCTGAAACTCACTGCAGATGAAAAGACCCTGTTCGAGGCCTATGGCCTGACGGCGCCTGAGATGGAGCGGCTGCAGCTCGTCGGCGAGAAGATGTACCTGGTCCCGGAGGGACTCCCGGAGATCCGCGGCCTGCGGGTCCTGCGGAATGGCCTCTATGTGGGGGATCGCAAGAAGGGACGGTTTGAATTCGCGGAACCATTTGCCATGTCGCTTGCGATGCAGGATGTGCCGCATTATCTCGGCCTTTCCATCGATGACCCGAATGTGATCCGCTATCTGAAGTGTGAGACGATCGAGGTGCCGGACGGCAGTGAAGAGGTGCTGCGGAATGATTCCGATGTGGATGCCGGCAACTATCTGATCGGCGTTGGGAAATATCCGCTCGGCTTCGGCAAGAAGCAGGGAGAGACAATCAAGAATAAATATTTCCACGGCTGGAGATGGATGTAAGAATCGGAGGAAACGATGGCAAAGGCAGGAGAGACCGGTAAAAAGATCCGGCTCGACCGTTTTCTGGTGGACAGTGCAGGCGTCTCGAGAAATGAGGCGAAGCAGCTGATCCGCGGCGGACGGGTGTGGATCGGAACGGAAGCGGAGACAGATCCCGGCGCGAAGATTCTGCCGGGGGTTGATCCGGTGCTGATCGACGGCACGCCGGTCCATTTTCAGAAATTCTACTACTATCTGATGAACAAACCTGCAGGGGTCATCACATCGACCGAAAAAGGTCCACAGAAGACGGTCCTGGATGTCCTGCGGGAGATCCTGGCAGAGCGGGAAGAGGACTGCCCGCATTTCGACAAATTATCACCGGTGGGCCGGCTTGATAAGGACACCGAGGGACTGCTGGTGCTGACGGATGACGGGGCGATGCTCCACAGGCTGCTGGCACCGGGAAAGCATGTCCCGAAGGTCTATGAGGCGCTGGTTGCGGGAACACTTGATGAGACTGCTGTAAAATCATTCCGGAACGGACTGGATCTTGGAGACTTCACCAGTGCGCCTGCGGAACTGGTGATCGGGGAACGGGAGACTGAAGGCGTCCGTGTCCGGGTTCGGATCACCGAGGGAAAGTTCCACCAGGTGAAACGGATGTTTGAGGCCGTCGGCTGTCAGGTGCTGACCCTGAAGCGGATCCGCATGGGAGATCTGGATCTTCCGGAGGATCTCCGTACCGGGGATGCAAGGCCGATGCGTGAAGAAGAACTGGCTCTGCTGCAGATGCAGGGAGCAGCAGATCAATAAGGGAGGATACAGGCATTGTTTAATCTGAATTGCCGGAAGATGGATGCGCAGTATCTGGCTGCCAGAAAGAAACAGCTGGTGCTGCTGACCTTGCGGAGCATCGTCGCCGGCGTCCTGATATTTCTGATCGGACTGGCGCTGAATAAGGGCGATGTCAGGAATATCTTCACAGTCGTCGCGGTTCTATTTGTACTCCCGATGGCGAGAAGCCTGACGGAACTGATCATGCTGTTCCCCCATCATTCCTTCTCTGCGGAGAAGAAGCAGAAAGCCGGGGAACGGGCCGAAGGCGCGGGCCTCATTCTGTATGATATGGTCTTTACCAACAAGGACCGGGCCATGCACCTCGACCTCATGGGCATCTTCCCAGGCAAGGTGATCGGCCTGATCGAAAAGCCCGCACAGGCGGACGAGAAGAAGCTGAAAAAGCACCAGGCAGAGATGAAGGCGGCAAAGGAAGCCATCGATACACATCTGAAGAACCAGGCATACCGACAGAAGATCGTCCTGTATGAAGACTTCGGCCAGTTCATGAAGGCAATCCCGGACGGGCAGACACACGCCTGCGACGAAGAACAGCTTGCAGAACTCGAAGCCTTCCGGGAGTCTATAGAGTACATGATCATATAAAAGGAATAAACATGGTAGAGCGTACGGTCAGTTATAAGGAAGCCGGTGGAAGGCTTGACAAATACCTGGGCCGGTATCTGAAGGAAGCACCTGTCAGTTTTATCTACAAGATGCTTCGCAAGAAAAATATTACGTTGAACGGAAAGAAGGCGGCAGGGACGGAGATTCTTGCGGATGGCGATGTCGTCCGGCTGTATCTCTCGGATGAGACCGTCGTGAAATTCGGCGGGATTCTGCCGGCAGGCGGGACGACGCCCGCGGAGCGGGAACTGACATCGGTGGATGAAACGGAGATTGCGACCGATGAGCAGACAAGAAGGAATCTGTACCACCAGGCACTTGAACTTTCCTGGCCGTTCCCGGATCCGGAAGTGATCTTTGAGGATCAGGATATCCTGATCCTGGCGAAGCCCGTCGGGGTTCTCTCACAGGGGGCATACGGCGAAGAGCCGTCCATCAATGACTGGATTCTGCGCTATCTGATCCGGAACGGAAGCATCACGGAGGAGGATCTGCTTTCCTTCCGGCCAGCCGTCGCAAACCGGCTTGACCGGAACACGAGCGGCCTGATCCTTGCCGGGAAGACACTTTCCGGCCTGCAGCAGCTCTCGAAAGAGCTGAAGGACCGCACGATGCAGAAATATTACCTGACGATCGTGTCGGGGAGCCTCAGAGAGCCTGCGGAACTGAAGGGCTATCTGACCAAGGCGAAGAATCACAACATCGTCCAGATCCATGAAAAACCGGTTCCGGACGGCGATGCGATCCGCACGGCCTATCTGCCGGTTGCGGGAAGTGAGAACCTGACGCTGCTGAAAGTGCATCTGATCACCGGGAAAAGCCACCAGATCCGTGCACATCTTGCAAGTATTCAGCATCCGATCCTCGGCGACGGGAAATACGGCGACCGGAAGGTGAATGAGATTTACAGGAAGCTTGGGATCCATGCGCAGATGCTGCATTCCTACGAGATGGTCTTTCCGGACGGCAGGATCTGCTTTGCACCGGTTCCCGGAAGTTTCCGCAGGGTTCTTGAGAATCAGGAACTGACGATATACAATGAGGAGGAGATGCATGCCATCCTGGAATTCAAGGGGATTGCGCGGTTCAGCACTTGAGACACTGATCAACATGACGAATGAACGGTACAGGGACCTTCATCTGGCGCTGATCCAGAAGATCCCGACGCCGATCACGCCGATCAACATCGACAAAGAGACCAGACATATCACCCTGGCGTATTTTGATCAGAAAAGTACCGTCGACTACATCGGTGCCGTCCAGGGAATCCCGGTCTGCTTTGATGCAAAAGAGTGTGCGGTGGATACCTTTCCGCTGCAGAACGTCCACGATCACCAGATTGCGTTCATGCGGGAATTCGAGCGGCAGGGCGGAATCGCATTCTTCCTGATTGCATTTACTGCAAAAGAATATTATTATTACTGTCCGTTCCGGGAGATGGAGAAGTTCTATCACCGTGCGGAAGAAGGCGGACGCAAGAGCGTGCGGTTCGAGGAATTTACGGAAGGATATGCGCTGGGACAGAAGCAGTCGGTCCCGATCCACTATCTGGAGGGGATCTCCCGGGATCTGGATTTTCGGGAGACAGAACAGGGGAGTGCGGAATGAGTATAGAAGAGCAGCTCCTGCATACGCCTGAGGGCATGCGGGATATTTACGATGAAGAATGTGCCAACCGGAAGACGGTCTCCGAGAAAATCCTTGCGGCCATGCATCAGAATGGCTATGTAGATGTGATCACGCCGGGGATCGAGTTTTTTGATGTTTTTCGAAAGGAGCGCGGGACCGTGCCGGGCAATGAGATGTTCCGCTTTTTTGACCGGGATGGAAATACGCTGGTGCTGCGGCCGGATATCACGCCGTCCATCGCACGGATGGTCGGGAAATACTACGGCGACCATGCGGGTGTTCTGCGGCTCTGCTATGAAGAGAACACCTATGTCAATTATAACGGGTATCAGGGAAAGCTGAAGGAGACGACCCAGATCGGCATCGAGCAGATCGGAGAAGACTCCATCTATGCGGATGCGGAAGTGGTCGTCACGGCCATCCAGGCCATGCTGGCGGCGGGACTTACTGAATTCCAGATCGAGATCGGGAGTGCGGCCTTCTATCGGGAACTGATGGAACTGACGTCGCTGGATGATGCGGAGATCGCAGAACTGCGGAACCTGATCGAAGAAAAATACAGCTTCGGCGTGGAAACCTTTCTGCTGGAACACCGGGAGCAGGTACCGGAGGCCGTCTCCGGGGTCATTGCAGCGCTTCCGGAGTGCTTCGGCACCATGAAGCAGCTGATGCAGATGCCGGTCTATCAGACGATCACAGAAGATGTGGTCTTTGAAAAGGTTGCGGATGCGTTCCGAAGACTGCAGAAGCTGCGGGAAGTGCTGGCCCTGTATGACTATCAGGATTATCTGACCTTTGATCTCGGCATGCCCGGGAAGCTCGGATACTACACGGGGATCATCCTCCGCGGCTATACCTACGGAACCGGTGAAGCGATCCTCTCCGGGGGACGCTACGACCATCTGATGGGACAGTTCGGAAAGGACGCGCCGGCGGTCGGCCTCGCGGTAAATCTCGATATCCTGATGAGTGCCCTGATGCGGCAGAAAAAAGAAATCCGGACGCGGGAGATGCCGGAGGTGATCGAGACGTCCGCTGCGGGACTGAAAGAAGCAGTCAGACAGCAGCTTGCCCTGCAGCAGAGCGGGAAGGCCTGCGTCATCCATGTGATTGATCCGGAGGTGGCATCATGAGATATCTGACCATTGCACTGGCCAAGGGACGCCTTGCCAACAAGACCATGGATCTGCTGCAGGAGATCGGGATCACCTGCGAAGAAATGATGGATCCGACCTCCCGGAAACTGATTTTTACAAATGAAGATCTGAAGATGCGGTTCTTTCTGGCGAAAGCAACGGATGTGCCGACCTATGTGGAGTACGGGGCGGCGGATATCGGCGTCGTCGGAAAGGATACGATTGCGGAAGAAGGCAGGCGCCTCTATGAGGTCCTGGATCTTGGCTTCGGCCGCTGCAATATGTGTATCGCAGGACCACCGGAAGCGGCAGATCTGCTGAAGAAAGGCGAGATGATCCGGGTCGCGACCAAATATCCGAACATCGCGAAAGATTATTTCTTCAACCGGAAGAATCAGACGGTGGATATCATCAAGCTGAACGGTTCGATTGAGCTGGCGCCGATCGTCGGGCTCTCGGAAGTCATCTGTGATATCGTGGAGACAGGGACGACGCTGAAGGAGAACGGCCTGGTGGTGCTGGAGCAGGTGATGCCGCTCTCGGCACGGATGGTTGTGAACCAGATCAGCATGAAGATGGAAAAAGAACGGGTCGGGGAGCTGATCAGCGGCCTGTCGAGGAGGGTGAGAACATGAAAATACGAAAGCTGACAGAAGAGACGCGGCAGAACATCCTGACGGATCTTCTGAAGAGAAGCCCGAACCAGTATCCGGAATATGAAGCACGGGTGGCTGCCATCCTGCAGAATATCCGCGAGAACGGGGATGCGGCGGTTTTTGAATATACAAAGCAGTTTGACGGTTTTTCATTAAGTGCGGAAAATATCCGCGTGACGGATGCAGAGATTGAAGAAGCCTATCAGAAGATCGATGCCCGCCTGGTGGAGGTGATCCGAAAGGCAATTGCGAATATCCGCAGCTTCCATGAGAAGCAGGTGCGGAATACCTTTATCGATACGAAGCCGGACGGTTCGATCCTCGGTCAGCGGATCATCCCGCTGCAGACGGTCGGCGTCTATGTGCCGGGCGGCAAGGCGGCCTATCCGTCCTCTGTTCTGATGAACGTGGTTCCCGCGAAGGTGGCGGGTGTCGACCGGATCGTCATGGTGACGCCGCCGGGAAAGGACGGCATCATCTATGAGGGGACGCTGGTCGCTGCAAAAGAGGCCGGTGTGGACGAGATCTACAAGGTCGGCGGCGCGCAGGCCATCGCAGCGCTTGCCTTCGGAACGGCTTCCATCCCGAAGGTCGACAAGATCGTCGGCCCCGGGAATATCTATGTAGCGCTCGCGAAGAAAGCGGTATACGGCCATGTCTCGATTGACTCCATCGCAGGACCTTCGGAGATCACGGTCCTTGCAGATGAGACGGCAAATGCAAAGTTTGTCGCCGCGGATCTGCTTTCCCAGGCGGAGCATGATGAACTGGCTTCCGCAATTCTTGTGACGACCAGTGCGGAACTGGCCGAAGAAGTCTCAGACTGGGTAGACCGCTTCCTTGAGAAACTAAGCAGAAGAGCGATCATTGAGAAATCCCTTGATCAATATGGCTATATCCTGGTGGCAGACCGGATGGAGGATGCGATCGATACCATCAACCAGATTGCGTCCGAGCACCTCGAGATTCTGACGAAGAATCCGTTCGAGACAATGCCGAAGATCCGGAACGCCGGGGCGATGTTCCTCGGGCACTACAGCTCGGAACCGCTCGGCGACTACATGGCAGGTCCGAACCATGTGCTGCCGACGAACGGAACGGCGAAGTTCTTCTCCCCGCTCGGCGTGGACGATTTCATCAAGAAATCCAGCATCATTGCCTATTCGGAAGAAGCACTTCGTGCGATTCATGAAGACATCGAGTTTTTTGCAAAGGCAGAAGGACTGACGGCGCATGCAAACAGCATTGCCGTCCGCTTTGAAGAAGAATAAGGGGTAGAAGCGATGGGAGAAGACAGAATTGCAGCGATCAGCAGGAAGACGCTGGAGACGGATATCACGCTGGAACTGAATCTGGACGGGACCGGTAAGGCGGAGATCGACACCGGGATCGGATTTCTCGATCACATGCTCAACAGTTTCTGCAAACATGGCTTTTTCGACCTGAAACTGGTCTGCAGGGGTGACCTTGCCGTCGACGGTCATCACACGACGGAAGACATCGGCATCGTTCTCGGGAACGCCATCCGGGAAGCTGTCGGTGACAAGAAGGGGATTCACCGCTATGGATCGGAGATCCTGCCGATGGATGACGCGCTGGTGCTCTGTGCACTGGATCTCTGCGGCAGACCGTACCTCCGGTATGATCTGGAACTTCCGATGGAACGGGTCGGGGAGCTTGATACGGAGCTGGTGCGTGAATTCTTCTATGCCATCTCTTACAGCGCCGCGATGAATCTGCATCTGAAACAGTTTGACGGGGAGAATACCCATCACCTGATCGAGGCGGCATTCAAGGCATTTGCCAGAGCACTGCGGAAGGCAGTGGATCCGGATCCGCATGTGACCGGTGTGCTGTCGGCAAAGGGAACACTGGAATAAAGCGCCTGCAGCAGACAGGCTGCACAGGCCAAAGGAGAGATGGTTATGGGAAAAGTGATATACGCGGACATCAACGCGATCAATGAGCCGGTAAAGCGGCTTGAGGCGCAGATCCAGAGCTACCTGGATCACGGCGCGGACGGCTGCTATATCTATGACCGCTCGGAAAATGCGGATGTACGGGAACAGTTCTTCGGAAAGATCCGCTCGATCCGGGAGACCGTGGATTTCAGGATGCGCCTTCTGATCGCAGCGGCGCGGTTTGAGGATGTGAAGAAGGCCTACTATACCGGGGCCGAGGTGGTCTATCTTCCTTTTAAGACAGATGATGCCGTGATCCGGGAATCGATAGAACGCTTCGGTGCCGACCATATCGGGCTGGAGCTCGATATTTCCAAGAATGAGTGTGACAAGGAGGCGACCGAACGGCTGCATGCCCTCGGCATCCGCCGTGTCATGCTGAAGCATGTGGAGGATTCGGAGGCGTTCTTCGCCAGAATCGCCCGGTCCGAATTTGATATCATGATCCGGGATTCACTGCGCCGCCACGGGCTTTCTGATCTGATCAGCAGATCCGGCGTGGCCGGGATCGCGACGGATTTCTATGCAGGGAAGGATATCTGCCGGATCAAGAACATGCTGATCGAGGAAGGCATTGAGATGGAGATGCGCGTTTCCGCCGTTCCGTTCTCTGCATTTAAGAAAAATGAGAGCGGTCTGGTGCCGGTTGTTGTACAGGAAGTGGAGACCGGTGAAGTTTTAATGCTTGCATATATGAACGAAGAGTCTTATAATAGGACCATTTCGACGGGAAAGATGACCTACTACAGCAGATCCAGGCAGGAACTCTGGGTGAAAGGGGAGACATCCGGTCACTATCAGTATGTCAAGAGCCTTGCGATCGACTGCGACCAGGACACCATTCTCGCGAAGGTGCACCAGATCGGTGCGGCCTGCCATACCGGAAACCACAGTTGCTTCTTCACGCCGCTGATTCCGGATGAGGGTGCCGCAGCGGCTTCTGAGAACGGATCGCTCGATATCCTCGAGGAGGTCTACCGGACGATCGCCGACCGGAAACTGAACCCGAAGGAGGGATCCTACACCAACTATCTGTTTGATAAGGGAATCGATAAGATCCTGAAGAAATGCGGAGAAGAGTCCGCGGAGATCATCATTGCCGCCAAGAATCCGGACCGGATGGAGCTGCGCTATGAGATCGCGGATTATCTCTATCATCTGATGGTGCTGATGGTGGATTCCGGCCTTTCCTGGGCCGATGTCATGAAGGAACTCGCAGACCGCCACTGAAGAGGCGGCTGCCATTTCCACACGTTAATATTTTAGGCATACAAAGTGTATGCCTTTCAGGAGGTAAATGAAACATGCCAAAGCAGTCTTTTGGAGTCAATGAACTGAGACGGATGTTCCTCGACTATTTTGTGGAACAGAACGATCACCTTTCGATGAAAAGCTTCTCGCTGGTGCCGAAGAACGACAATTCGCTTCTTCTGATCAATGCCGGAATGGCACCGCTGAAGCCGTATTTCACCGGACAGGAAATTCCGCCAAAGAGAAGAGTAACGACCTGTCAGAAGTGTATTCGTACCGGCGATATCGATAACGTCGGGAAGACTGCAAGACATCTGACGTTCTTTGAGATGCTCGGAAACTTCTCCTTCGGGGATTATTTCAAGCACGAAGCCATTCACTGGTCCTGGGAATTCCTGACCGAGTATGTCGGCCTGGAACCGGATCGTCTCTATCCGTCCGTGTACGGTGAAGATGATGAGGCCTTCGAGATCTGGAACAAGGAGATCGGCATCCCTGCTAACCGGATCAGCCGCTTCTACCGCGATGAGAACGGGGAGTGCGACAACTTCTGGGAACACGGCGCAGGCCCGTGCGGTCCTTGCTCTGAGATCTACTATGACCGCGGACCGGAATACGGCGAAGCGATCACCAAGAGCGGCGAGGACGGGGATTTCCTGGTCGGCTATGACGGCGACCGCTACATGGAAGTCTGGAACAACGTCTTCACGCAGTTTGAAAATGACGGTCACGGCAATTACACCACGCTTTCCCAGAAGAATATCGATACCGGTATGGGCCTGGAGCGTCTGGCTGTCGTCGTGCAGAACGTCAATTCCGTTTTCGATATTGATACAATGCGTGCCATCCGCGACCGGATCTGTGAGATCGCAGGCGTAGAATATGGTGTAGACCACAAGACGGATGTCGCAGTCCGCATCATCACCGACCATATGCGTTCCGTTACCTTCATGATCTCCGACGGAATCAAGCCGTCGAACGTCGGCCGCGGCTATGTGCTTCGCCGCCTGCTCCGCCGTGCGGCAAGACAGGGTAGACTGCTCGGCATCCCGGGTGCTTTCCTGACCGAGATCGCAAAGACCGTCATCGAGACCTCTGCAGACGGATATCCGGAACTGGCTGAGAAGCAGGACTACATTCTGACGATCATTTCCGTTGAGGAAGAGCGTTTCGGAAAGACCATCGACCAGGGTCTTGCAATCCTTGCCGAGATGGAAGATGCGATGAGCGCAGCCGGTGAACATGTTCTTTCCGGTGAAAATGCATTCAAATTATATGATACCTACGGTTTCCCGCTTGACCTCACGAAGGATGTGCTGGAGGAGAAGGGATTCTCGATCGATGAAGAAGGCTTTGCTGCCTATATGAAAGAGCAGCAGGTCCGTGCAAAAGCGGCCCGGAAGACGACCAACTACATGGGTGCAGACGCGACCATCTATGATGAGATCGACGTCACCATCACCTCGAAGTTTGTCGGCTATGATCATCTGACCTGGGATTCGAAGATCTCTGTCCTGACGACAGAAGATGAGATCGTGGACGAGGTTGCCGAGGGCATGGACGGCGTGACCATCATCGTGGATGAGACTCCGTTTTATGCTACCATGGGCGGCCAGGTTGCCGATACCGGTATCATCACCTGCGGCGAAGCAAAGTTTGCCGTGCGCGACACCATCCAGCTGAAGGGCGGAAGAGTCGGCCACGTGGGTGAAGTCCTCTCTGGAAACTTCTCCGTCGGGGATGTTGTAACACTGTCTGTCGACGCTGGTAAGCGTGCAGAGACAGCCAACAACCACAGCGCAACCCACCTGCTGCAGGAAGCACTCCGCCAGGTACTCGGCACCCATGTCGAGCAGGCCGGTTCTCTCGTCAACTGCGAGCGCCTGCGTTTTGACTTTACGCATTTCGCAGCGATGACCGACGAGGAGATCGCCAGAGTCGAAGCAATTGTAAATGAAAAGATCCGCGAACAGATCCCGGTTGAGACGCTTGTCCTTTCCCTGGAAGAGGCACAGAAGACCGGTGCGAAGGCTCTGTTCGGTGAGAAATACGGTGATGTGGTCCGTGTGGTCTGCATGGGTGAGTTCAGCAAGGAATTCTGCGGCGGTACCCATGTGAAGAACACCGGTGATATCCGTCTCTTCAAGATTCTTTCCGAATCCGGTGTTGCTGCCGGCGTCAGAAGAATCGAAGCAGTGACCGATGCAGGTGTCATGGCTTATTATGCAGCAGTGGAGAAAGAACTGGCTGAGGCAGCGAAGGCAGCGAAGACCAATGCTGAGAATCTGCCGGCAAGAATCCAGGCACTGACCGAAGAGGTCCGCGCACTTTCCTCTGAGAATGAGAAGCTGAAGCAGAAGCTTGCTAACCAGTCCATGGGCGATGTCATGGATCAGGTTGTTGAAGTCAAGGGCGTCAAGGTCCTTGCGGCAAATGTTCCGGAAGCGGATATGAATGCACTCCGTACACTTGGCGATGACCTGAAGGTGAAGCTCGGTGAGGGTGTGATCTTCCTTGCATCTGCAAAGGACGGCAAGGTAAGCCTGCTCTGCATGGCGACAGACGGCGCAATGGCGAAGGGTGTCCATGCAGGCAACCTGGTCAAGAAGATTGCACCGATCGTCGGCGGTGGCGGCGGCGGAAGACCGAACATGGCTCAGGCCGGCGGCAAAAACCCTGCAGCTGTCGATGAAGCACTCGCAGCAGTTGCCGGAGCAGTAGAAGAGCAGATCTGACCTTATTTTCTGTTCTGTAGAAACAATTCAATTTTTTAAAAAAATATGATTTTCCTATTGACAAAGCAGATTTCCCGTGGTAGAATCTGCTTTGTCAGTTGAGGCCAGTTGGTCAAGTGGTTAAGACGCCGCCCTCTCACGGCGGAATCAGGAGTTCGACTCTCCTACTGGCTGCACAATCCCGGATCGTACGATCCGGGATTTTTTTTGTAATTGTAGGAAAGCAGAAAACGTCCTTCCGCTGCATGTAAGCGAAGCGCACCAGCAGCGTGAAGGACGTTTTCTGCTATGTCATAATTTACAAAAACTTCACAAAAATCTGTTGACAAATCGTTCCGACGGTGTTATCTTCTATGTAGATGTTAGCACTCCTTGATGTCGAGTGCTAACACAGAAGATCAAGGGACAGGGGGATGCAGCAGATGGATCTGGATGATAGAAAGCTTGCGATCTTGCAGGCAGTGATTAAGAACTATCTGGAAACCGGAGAGCCGGTGGGATCGAGAACGATCTCCAAACTTCCGGGCATGTCCTTAAGTTCCGCGACGATCCGGAACGAGATGGGCGATCTCGAAGAGATGGGCTATCTTGTACAGCCGCATACGTCCGCCGGGAGAATTCCTTCTGATAAAGGATATCGGCTCTATGTCGATACCATGATGGAGAGCCAGACCCGGGAAGTCGAAAATATGCGGAAGGATCTGATCGACAAGGCTGACCGGCTGGAGACGCTGCTGCAGCAGGTGGCGAATCTCCTTGCGGAGAACACCAACTACACGACGATGGTCACAGCGCCGCAGTACCAGCACAACCGGATCAAGTTCATCCAGCTCTCGGAAGTGGATGAGACCCACATGCTGGTCGTCATTGTGATGGACAACAACGCCGTCAAGAGCAGCGTGATGAAGCTGGATGAGCCGGTGGATAAAACCCTGATGCTGAAGTTGAACATCATGATGAACTCGTTTCTGGCAGGGCTTGATATCACGGAGATCAACCTTGGTGTGATCGCCGGCATGAAGGAGCAGGCCGGTGAATATGTGAATCTGGTCAGCAAGCTGATCGATACCATCGGAAAGGCATTTGCCGATGCGCACACCGTGCAGATCTATACCAGCGGCGCAACCAACATTCTGAAGTATCCGGAACTGACCGATTCCGGAAAGGCAGGAGAACTGCTCGATACCATCGAAGAAAAGAAAGGACTCCGGGAGCTTCTCCAGAGCCACATCGAGCAGGAAGATGAACGAGGCATCCAGGTTTACATCGGAGACGATACGAATGTGGAAAGCATGAAGGATTGTTCCGTTGTAACGGCAACCTATGAACTGGAAGAAGGTGTCTACGGGAAGATCGGCATCGTCGGACCGAAGCGGATGGATTATGCGAAGGTTGTCGGGACGCTGAAGAACCTGATGAACCAGCTCGATGATATCTTCAAAAACCAGGGAGGCCTTGAGAGCGGAAAGACAACAACCCACAGAGTCAGACTTCTGGATATGAAGGATACGCCTGAGGATGCGGGGACGTGATAGAAAGGATTAGACCAGATGGCAGAAGAGATGAAAGACAAAGCCATTCCTGAGGAAGAAGCTCAGGCGGCAGAGAAGGAAACAGCAGACGAAGCCGTGGAAGAAGCGGGAACAGAGCCTGCGGGCGAAGAAGAAGCAAAGGCCGGGGCTGAACCAGAGGAGACAGCAGAAGAAGCGAAAGCGGAGATGAGCCCGGAGGAACGGGAAGCAGCCGCCCGCGCGGAACAGCTGGCGAAGAAAGGGAATGCAGCGTACGAAGAGAAGATCGCAGATCTCTCGGATAAGCTGATGCGCCAGATGGCCGAGTTTGACAACTTCAGAAAGCGGACCGAAAAAGAAAAGTCCCAGATGTTCGAGATCGGCGCCAAGAGCGTGATCGAAAAACTGCTTCCGGTCGTTGATAATTTCGAACGCGGACTGGCAGCAGTGCCGGAAGAAGAAAAGAGCGGCGCATTTTACATGGGCTTCGAAAAAATCTATCAGCAGATGGTTGAAATGCTGAAGGGCATCGGCGTGACGCCGATCGAAGCGGTCGGAAAAGAATTTGATCCGGTATTCCACAATGCGGTGATGCATGCCGAGGATGAGAATGCCGGTGATAATATAGTAGCTGAAGAGTTCCAGAAAGGGTATCTGTACCACGATGCAGTGGTCCGCCCGAGTATGGTTAAAGTTGTGAATTAATCGGAGGTAGAAATATGAGCAAGATTATCGGTATTGACCTGGGTACAACAAACAGCTGTGTCGCGGTCATGGAAGGTGGTAAGCCTGTTGTTATCGCGAACGCAGAAGGTATGAGAACAACACCATCGGTCGTTGCATTTACAAAGACCGGTGAGAGACTGGTCGGTGAGACTGCAAAGCGTCAGGCTGTGACGAATGCAGACAAGACCATCTCCTCCATCAAGAGACATATGGGCACGGATTACAGAGTTGTCATCGATGACAAGACATATACACCGCAGGAGATCTCTGCAATGATTCTGCAGAAACTGAAAGCAGATGCAGAGGCATATCTTGGTGAGAAGGTCACCGAGGCAGTCATCACGGTCCCGGCTTATTTCAACGATGCACAGCGTCAGGCAACCAAGGATGCAGGTAAGATCGCAGGCCTGGATGTCAAGCGTATCATCAACGAGCCGACAGCTGCAGCACTGGCTTACGGCCTGGACAATGAGAAAGAGCAGAAGATCATGGTCTATGACCTCGGCGGCGGTACGTTCGATGTCTCCATCATCGAGATCGGCGATGGCGTCATCGAAGTTCTTTCGACCAACGGCGATACCAGACTCGGCGGCGATGATATTGATAATCTCCTGACCGATTACATGGTTCAGGATTTCCGCTCCAAGGAAGGTATCGATCTATCCAGCGATAAGATGGCGATGCAGAGACTGAAAGAGGCTGCTGAGAAGGCAAAGAAGGAACTGTCTTCCGCAACAACCACCAACATCAACCTTCCGTTCATCACTGCAAACCAGGATGGACCGAAGCATTTTGATATGACCCTTTCCCGTGCAAAGTTCGAAGAACTGATCAGCGGTATTGTTGAGAGAACTGCAATCCCGGTACAGAACGCACTGAAGGATGCAGGCCTTTCGACCAATGATATCAGCAAGGTTCTCCTTGTCGGTGGTTCTACCAGAATCCCGGCTGTCCAGGAGAAAGTAAAGCA
This sequence comes from uncultured Lachnospiraceae bacterium, assembly GCA_902783375.1. Lineage (GTDB taxonomy): Bacteria > Bacillota > Clostridia > Lachnospirales > Lachnospiraceae > Catonella. Next base: position 179,070 of record CACZQN010000031.1, read on the forward strand.
GCTGACCGGCAAAGAGCCGAGCAAGACCCTGAACCCGGATGAGTGTGTTGCAATCGGTGCTTCCATCCAGGGTGGTAAGCTTGCCGGTGAGGCAGGCGCAGGCGATATCCTTCTGCTGGATGTCACACCGCTGTCCCTGTCGATCGAGACCATGGGTGGTATCGCTACCCGCCTGATCGAGAGAAATACAACCATCCCGACCAGAAAGAGCCAGATCTTCTCCACTGCTGCAGATAACCAGTCTGCCGTTGATATCAACGTCGTACAGGGTGAGAGACAGTTTGCGAAGGACAACAAGAGCCTTGGCCAGTTCCGTCTCGATGGAATCCCGCCAGCACGTCGTGGTGTTCCGCAGATCGAAGTAACCTTCGATATTGATGCGAACGGTATCGTCAATGTTTCCGCAAAGGATCTTGGCACCGGCAGAGAACAGCACATCACCATCACCGCAGGCTCCAACATGTCTGAGGCAGATATTGATAAGGCTGTCAAGGAAGCTGCTGAGTACGAGGCACAGGATAAGAAGCGTAAGGAAGCTGTCGATGTGAGAAATGATGCTGACGCGATGGTCTTCCAGACAGAGAAGGCAATGCAGGAAGTCGGCTCCTCCCTTCCGGAGAGCGACAAGCATGCCGTTGAAGAGGACATCAAGTCCCTGAAGGAACTCCTTGAGCAAACCGCTCCGGAGAACACCTCTGATGCAGATGTCGAGAAGATCAAGGCTGCAAGAGAGAAACTGATGAACTCCGCACAGGCACTGTTCGCAAAGGTTTATGAGCAGAACCAGGCACAGGCAAATGCCGGTGCAGGTGCCGGTCCGGATATGAGCGGTTTCAACGGCGGCGCTTATCAGAATCCGAACGGCGGCGCTTATCAGAATCCGAACGGCGGCAACGGCGGCAACGATGATGTCGTAGACGGCGACTTCAGAGAAGTCTGATGAATCGAATTTTTAACTTGCAATAAAACACAGGATGCAGTATGATGGCTCTTGCCGTGTGGTTTTTCATGGCGCATCGCCATGATACTGCATCGCTTGTTGTTAGAAAGAAACAGGAGAGAACGAAGTCGAATGGCAGAACAGAAACGTGACTATTATGAAGTGCTCGGTGTCAGCCGGGATGCTTCGGATGATGATCTGAAGAAAGCGTACAGACAGCTGGCGAAGAAGTATCATCCGGATATGAACCCGGGCGACAAAGATGCAGAAGCAAAATTCAAGGAAGCCTCGGAAGCTTATGGTGTTCTCTCTGATCCCGAAAAGAGAAGACAGTATGACCAGTTTGGTCATGCAGCATTTGACCAGACAGCAGGCGGCGGTGGCGGATTTGACTTCTCCGGTATGGATGTCAATGATATCTTCAGCAGCTTCTTCGGCGATGGATTTGATTTCTTTGGCGGTGGCAGCAGAAGAACCCGCTCGGCGAATGCGCCGGCGAAGGGTGCGAACCTGCGGACATCCGTGCGGATTTCCTTCCAGGAAGCCGTCTTCGGCTGCAAGAAGGAGATTCAGCTGAATCTCAAGGACCCGTGCCCGACCTGCGGCGGAACCGGGGCGAAGCCCGGGACATCACCGGAGACCTGTTCGAAGTGCGGCGGATCCGGCCAGGTGGTATTTACACAGCAGTCCCTCTTCGGTATGGTCCGGAATGTCCAGGCCTGCCCGGACTGCAGAGGTACCGGACGGATCATCAAGGATAAGTGCCCGAACTGCCGTGGTGACGGCTATGTGACGAACCGGAAGACCATCGAGGTGACCATTCCTGCCGGAATTGATGACGGACAGAGCGTCCGGATCCGGGAGAAAGGGGAACCGGGAATCAACGGCGGCGAGCGCGGCGATCTTCTGGTCGAAGTTATTGTCGCTCCGTCCACTGAATTTGCAAGAGACGGCTACGATATCTACTCCCAGGTGCCGATTTCCTTCACACAGGCTGCACTGGGCGGTGATATCCGGATCGCTACGGTTGACGGTGACGTGATCTATAAGGTCAAGCCCGGTACGCAGACGAACACCAGAGTCCGCCTGCGCGGCAAAGGTGTTCCGACCCTTCGGAACAAGGACCTCAGAGGCGATCACTATGTGACACTGCTGGTCCAGACACCGGAGTCTCTGACTGCCGAGCAGAGAAGGATTCTCGAAGAGTTTGATGCGACGCTTGACACCAGATGGTCCGCGAAAGCTGACAAGGCTGCAGGATCCGAGAAGAAGAGCAAAAAGAAAAAGTTCACGGAAAAGCTGAACGAGATATTTGATTAAAGAAACTGTCAGGGGCTGGCAAGTATTTTACCAGTCCCTGACAGTTGCGGTTAGGATTCTTTTATGAAATGGCTGAAATATTCCCTGAAAACAACAACGGCGGCGGTGGATCTGATCAGTGAGATCCTCTCGGAACTGGGGGTCTCCGGAATCGAGATTGAGGACCATGTTCCACTGAGCGAGGAAGAGAAGGCGCAGATGTATGTCGATATTCTCCCGGAGACAGGGGAAGATGACGGCACGGCGGTCATTTCCTTCTACCTCGAAGAAGCAGAAGAAGGAGATGCGGATTTTAATCCTGCCCTGTACAACAGCGGGACTGCCATCCTCGCACCGGAAGCGGTTGATGCCCATGCGGTGCTTTCTTCGCTGATGGAACAGGCCGCGGATCTTAAGACCTTCGGCATTGATCCGGGACCGCTGACGGTGAGCGTGAGCGAGACGGAAGATGAGGACTGGGCAGAAAGCTGGAAAGCATATTTTCATGCCTTTACCATCGGAGAGAAGGTGCGGATCGCACCGACCTGGGAAGAGGAAGATGAAGCGGATGCGGACCTTGTGACCCTCCGCATCGATCCGGGCATCGCGTTCGGAACCGGAACGCATGAGACGACGAAGCTCTGTGTGGAAGCACTGATCCGTTACATTATGGGCGACGAGGATCTTCTCGATGTCGGCTGCGGAAGCGGAATTCTTTCCATGGCGGCACTGGGACTCGGTGCAGGTCATGCGCTGGCGATCGATATCGATCCGGTCGCGACGGAAGTCGCAAAAGAGAATTTCGTGGTCAATGGTTTTCCGGAGAAGTCGTATGAGGTTCTGACCGGCGACCTGATCACCGATGAGACACTCTTCCGGAAGACTGCCGAGAAGACATATCCGGTCATCGTGGCGAATATCCTGGCACCGGTCCTTGTCGAGCTGACGCCGGTCATCAAGCCACTTCTGATGCCGGGCGGAATCTACATCACCTCCGGTATTGTCGAAGAGCGCGCAGAAGAAGTGAAACAGGCGATCGAAGATGCAGGCATGACGCTTCTGGAAGAGAATCATGAGAATGACTGGGTCTGCCTGATTGCCGAGAATCCGGCAGAATAAGGAGAAAGACGGATGCCGAAGTTTTTTGTGGAACCGGAGCAGATTGCCGGTGATTTCTGCCGGATCGAGGGCGCGGACGTCCCGCATATCCGCGGTGCACTGCGGATGGCTGTCGGTGATGCCATTGATCTGTCTGCGGGCGACGGCGATCTCTGCCGCGGCCGGATCGAGCAGATCGAGAAAGATGTGATCACGGTCCGGATCCTTGAAAAGATACCGGGCATGGCAGAACTGCCGGTCCGGATCACGCTGTATCAGGGACTTCCGAAGAAGGATAAACTGGAATGGATCACGCAGAAAGCGGTGGAGCTCGGGGCTTCGGAGATCGTTCCTGTCCTGATGGATCGAAGCGTTGCAAAGCCGGGAGATGAAAAGAAGGAGAACCGGAAGAATGAGCGGCTCTCCCTGATTGCAAGGGAAGCGGCTGTTCAGAGCGGACGCGACCTGATCCCGGCCGTTCTGCCGGTCATGTCTTTCAAGGAAGCGGTTCTCCGCGCAGAATCGGAGCCAGATGCGCTCTGCCTGATCCCGTATGAAGACTGTGATGCAGAAACCATGCAGGAGACAAGAGATCTGCTGTTCTCCGGCACAGCCCGTCAGATCAGTATCTTCATCGGCCCGGAAGGCGGTATCGCACCGGAAGAACTGGAATATGCAAAAGAACATGGCATACGGCCGATCTCTTTGGGCGGGAGGATCCTCCGGACGGAGACAGCAGCAATTGCAGTGCTGTCGGTCCTTTCCATCGCCTATGACCATCTACCAGACAGAAAGTGAATGAATCAACATGGATTGTTATCTCGATAATTCTGCTACGACAAAACCGACGGATGCCGTCGTCGAAGCCATGCTCCATGTGCTCCGCGACGACTTCGGTAATCCTTCCTCTCTGCATGCCAAGGGCGTCGAGGCAGAAGAAGTCGTCAAGGATGCCAGAGTGAAGATTGCAGCGACGCTCCGGGTGAAGCCGAAAGAGATTCTGTTCACCAGCGGCGGGACGGAATCGAACAACCAGGCGCTGATCGGTGCGGCGAGAGCCAGACACCGGCACGGAAAACACATTATTTCCACCTGTTTTGAGCATCCTTCTGTCTATGAAACACTTGAATTCCTGCGCAGAGAAGGTTATGATGTGGACTATCTTCCGGTCGATGCCATGGGACATGTGGACCCGGAACTGCTGGAAGCGACGATCCGAGAGGATACCATCCTGGTTTCCACGATGTTTGTCAACAATGAGGTCGGAGCTGTTCAGGATATCGAAGCGCTCAGCAGGCGGATTCATGCAAAGAATCCGGAGATCCTTTACCACGTGGATGCTATCCAGGCCTACGGTAAGCTGCTGATTCGTCCACAGCAGATGGGTATTGATCTGATGAGTGTCTCCGGACACAAGATCCACGGACCGAAAGGAAGCGGATTCCTCTACGTGCGGGACGGTGTGCGGATTCTGCCGTATATCTATGGCGGAGGGCAGGAGAAGAATCTTCGCTCCGGCACGGAGAATGTCCCGGGGATCGCAGGCCTCGGTGCGGCTGCGCACGAGATCTATACCGATTTCCAGGAGAAGCAGAATCATCTGTTCCGGCTGAAGACGCGGATGATCGGAGAACTGCTGCGGGAGATCCCGGATGTGCGGATCCACGCTGTGGAACTGTCGGATACAATGGATGACGAGGTACTCGAGGCGGCGGTACGGAAAACAGCTCCGCACATCGTCAGTGCCGCATTTCCGCCGATCCGCGCGGAAGTCCTGCTGCACGCCCTTGAAGATAAGGGGATCTATGTGTCCTCAGGATCGGCCTGCGCATCGAACCATCCGGCGATCAGCGGTACCCTGAAGGGCATCGGTGTCCCGGAGGAAGAGCTGACGACAACCCTGCGGTTCAGTTTTTCCGTGCACACGACCGAGGAAGAGGTCCTCTACGCGGTCCAGGCACTGCGCGAGCTGGTACCAATCCTGTCAAGATTTGTCCGCAGATGATATGAAACGGAGGTTGCAATGTCTGAAAACCTTTATCAGGCTTTTTTGATCAAATACGCCGAGATCGGGATCAAGGGGAAGAACCGGTTCCTGTTTGAGGATGCACTGGTGCGCCGGATCCGGAGTGCCCTGCACCATGTGGAGGGACATTTTTCTGTCTACAAGGAGCCCGGCAGAATCTTTGTGGAGAGTCTCGAAGATTCCTATGATTATGACGGTGCCGTGGCGGCACTGACCCGCGTGTTCGGTATTTCTTCCATCTGCCCGGTACAGATCGTGAAGACGCTCGATCCGATGGAGATGGTTGCAGCGGTTGTGGACTATGTCGGGAGAGTCTATCCGGACGGGAAGTTCACCTTCAAGGCGAAGTGCAAGCGCCCGAACAAGTCGGTTTCGATGACTTCACCGGAACTCTGCGAAGAGATGGGGCATCAGATTATCGAGAAATTCCCGAATCTGACGGTCGATGTCCATGATCCGGAGAAGTATATCACTCTGGAAGTCAGAGAACGCGCCTATATTTATTCCGAGATCATCAAGGGTGCCGGCGGCATGCCGGTCGGGACGGCCGGGAAGGCAATGAGCCTGCTGTCCGGCGGTATCGATTCCCCTGTCGCGACCTGGATGGTTGCGAAGCGCGGCGTCGATGTGGAGGCCATCTATTTCCATGCGCCGCCGTACACCAGCGAGCGTGCGAAGATGAAGGTCGTGGATCTGGCGAGAATCGTGGCGCGCTATGCCGGAACCATCCGCCTGCATGTGATCAACTTTACGGAGATCCAGCTGGCGATCTATGAGAAGTGCCCGCATGACGAACTGACGATCATCATGCGCCGCTATATGATGAAGATTGCGGAGAGAATTGCGAGAAATGAAGAGTGTATCGGCCTGGTGACCGGAGAGAGCATCGGCCAGGTGGCGAGCCAGACCATGCAGAGTCTTGCTGCAACCAATGCAGTCTGCACGATGCCTGTCTACCGTCCGCTGATTGCATTCGATAAACAGGACATCGTTTCGATTGCCGAGAAGATCGATACATTTGAAACATCGATTCTTCCGTATGAAGACTGCTGCACCATCTTTGTCGCAAAGCATCCGGTGACGAAGCCGACGCTTGCGCGGATTGAGAAGTCCGAGAAGAAGCTGGCAGACGTGATCGATGAGATGGTGGAAAAGGCCATTGCTGAAGATGAACTGATCATCTGCAGACCGATGCCGTAAGAGCGCACAAAAGAAAAAGGGGCCTGAGGCCGCAGAACGGCCTTAAGCCCCCAATCTGTTTTATTGTGCAGATACCGGATCAGATCCGGCGTGTTCCTTCTTACAGGAGGAACGGTGCCAGCTGTCTGATGACAGCTTCGTACTGATTATCATCGTGGATCTTCAGATCAATTGGCTTTGAAAGATCGAGGCTGAAGATGCCCATGATCGACTTGGCGTCAATGACATAACGACCGGAGACCAGGTCAAAATCAGAATCGAATTTATTGATCTCGCTGACAAAAGCTTTTACCTTATCGATGGAATCCAGAGAAATCTGAACAGTTTTCATAGATTAAACCTCCTTGCTCTTTTGATCATGCCTTATAGTAGCGGACAAGTAGCAAGTTGTCAATGTTAAATTTTGGAGATTTTGCTTTAATGATGAAGAAAGCAGCCTTTTTAAGCCTTGGTTGTAAAGTAAATGCCTATGAGACGGAAGCCATGCAGGAACTGTTCCGCCAGGCAGGCTATGCCATCGTCCCCTTTGAGGAGGAGAGCGACGTCTATGTCGTGAATACCTGCACGGTGACTCAGATCGCCGATAAGAAGAGCAGGCAGATGCTGCACCGGGCAAAAAAGAAGAATCCGGAAGCTGTCGTGATTGCGGTCGGCTGCTATGTGGAAGCGGAACATTCGAGACTGGATCTCGATGATGCGGTGGATATTCTGATCGGAACCAGAAATAAGGGAAAGATTCTGAACCTGCTGCAGGCGTATTCAGAAGGGACATACACGAAGTGTCCGGTATCACAGGAACCGGAAGAGGCTGGATATGAGGAACTGTCGGTATCCTCATCGGCAGATGGCCATGCACGGGCTTACCTGAAGATTCAGGATGGCTGCAACCAGTTCTGTTCCTATTGTATCATCCCCTATGTGCGGGGAAGGATCCGGAGCCGGTCCGAAAAAGAAATCCTTACAGAAGCACAGAAGCTCGCAGAGAATGGCTACCAGGAGATCGTGCTGACGGGCATCCATATCAGTTCCTACGGCGTGGACCGGTCCGGCGAGACGGAACTGCTGCAGCTGATCAAACATCTCGATCAGATCCCGGGGATCCGCAGGATCCGCCTGGGAAGTCTGGAACCGCGGATCGTGACGGAAACTTTTGCAAAGGAACTGGCGAAATGCGAACATGTCTGCCCGCATTTCCACCTGTCATTGCAGAGCGGTTCTGATCATGTCCTGCGGCAGATGAACCGGCACTATACCAGAGAGGACTTCCTCGTGGCCTGCAGACTGCTGAAAGAAGCCTTTGACAGGCCGGGCATCACCACAGACCTGATTGCAGGCTTCCCGGGGGAGACGGAGGAAGACTTTGAGGACAGTCTCCGGATCATCGAAGAGGCCGGATTCCTGAAGGTCCATGTGTTCCCGTATTCCAGGCGGTCCGGAACCAGGGCGGACCGGATGCCGGATCAGGTCCCGGATGCCGAGAAGAAAAGGCGGGCACACCTGCTCTCCGAAGAAGAACAGCGTGTCTCGTTCCTGTATCTGCAGCAGTTCGCCGGGGATTCGGCAGAAGTGCTGGTGGAGGAAGAGGTAAAGGATGACCCGGAGATCGTGACCGGGCATACGGCAAACTATATCGAAGTGCGGATGCCAAAGCGGCTGGCAGGTGAACCGTATGCCGGGAAGATGGTGCGCGCTGAGCACCTGATTCCGGTCCAGGGATACGGTATGCCGACGATGATGACATTGTCGTGATGCTTGCAATTATGCCGCATCTGCGGTATATTTAACTATATATTACTATTCAGGACCGACGCGTCTTATAGACTGCAGCTGCGCTGCTAATCGTTGCTTCGCAACTCTTGTTGGTTCTGAATAGTTCGATCTGAATGGAGGGAGCCATGGCAGAATTTCATACACAATATTTTAAGGAAGTGAACCGTCAGCAGGTCGATGTCAAGGAAGTGCTGCGCTTTGTCTATGAGCAGCTGATGGAGAAGGGTTATAACCCGGTGAACCAGATTGTCGGGTATATTATGTCCGGTGATCCGACATACATCACCAACCACAACGGTGCCAGAAGCAAGATCATGCTGGTGGAGCGGGATGAACTGCTGGAAGAACTGATGCAGAATTACATCGAGACCCGGCTGCAATGAGAATTCTGGGGCTGGATTACGGCTCTCTGACGGTCGGTGTCGCCGTGACGGATGCGCTCGGGATGACGGCGCAGGGACTCACGATTCTGAGAAGGGATCAGGAGAACAAGCTGCGGAAGACACTCCGGGAGATCGAGGAGATTGTCAGGGAATATGATGTCACGACCATTGCGGTCGGCCTGCCGTTAAACATCGACGGCACGGAGGGCGAGCGCTGTGAGAAGGCGCGCGCTTTTGCAGCAATGGTGGAAAGCCGCACTCACGTCCCGGTTGTCATGGTCGATGAGCGGCTGACGAGCGTCGAAGCGGAAGAACTGATGGGAGAAGCAGGCCTTACGAAGGCTGAGAAGAAAAAACGGGTGGATCAGGTCGCTGCAGTCCTGATTCTGGAGGATTATTTACATGGATTACAGTGAAGATCAGGTTTATACATTGATTGATGAGAACGGGGAAGAAGTGGAATTCTACCTGGTAGAAACCACGAAATTCGGCGGATGTGATTATTATCTCTTTGAGGAGATGGATCTGTCCGAGGAACAGATGGAAGATGAAGATTACGAATCATTTCTGATCATGAAACATCTGCCGGATGATGAAGAAGGTATCCTCATTCCCATCGAAGATGATAATGAAGAAGAAGCAGTAAAGGATATCTTTATCGAATTGCTGGATGAAGAAGGCTTTTTCGATGAAGAGGATGAGGAATAAAGGTAAGTAATAGAATTCATGGCAGAAAGAAATAAAAAGCCGATGTCTAAAGTCGAAGTCGGGAAGCTGCCGGCTGTATCAAGAAAGACATCAAAGTTTACCAGAGAACTGAAATCAAGAAGAAATGCATATACCCCGCCGGAACAAGAGACCGGGAAGGTGAAGATCATCCCGCTCGGCGGACTGGGTCTGATCGGGATGAACATCACGGTGATCGAGTATGCGGATTCGATCGTCGTCGTGGACTGCGGGATGGCATTTCCGGAAGATGATATGCCGGGGATCGACTGTGTCGTGCCGGATGTCACCTATCTGATTGAAAATAAAGAGAAAGTAAAAGGTTTCGTGATCACGCACGGTCACGAAGATCATATCGGTGCGCTTCCTTATATCCTGAAGGAAGTGAATGTCCCGGTCTATGCGACGAGACTGACGATCGCCATCATCGAAAGCAAGCTGGCGGAGCATGAGATGCTCAAGACCACCAGGCGGCGCGTCGTCCGGTACGGCCAGACCGTGACGCTCGGCGATATCAAAGTCGAGTTCATCCGGACCAACCACAGCATCGTGGATGCTGCGGCACTGGCGATCCACACTCCGGCCGGCACGATTGTGCATACCGGGGACTTCAAGGTGGATTATACGCCGGTATTCGGAGATCCGATCGACCTGCAGCGGTTCGGGGAGATCGGCAGAAAGGGTGTGCTTGCCCTGCTCTGCGATTCGACGAACATTCTGAGGCCGGGCTTCACCAGTTCCGAACGGACGGTGGGCAGGACATTTGACCAGATCTTCCAGGAGAATATCCATCACCGCATCATCGTGGCGACCTTTGCCTCGAATGTGGACCGTGTCCAGCAGATCATCACCTGTGCGGAGAAATACCACCGGAAGGTGATCATCGAGGGCCGCAGCATGGTGAATATCATCACCATCGCGAAGGAACTCGGATATCTGACGATCCAGGACGGCACACTGATCGGGATCGAAGACATGAACAAGTACACGGACGAGCAGCTCGTCCTGATTACAACCGGAAGCCAGGGAGAAGAGATGGCTGCACTCTCAAGAATTGCAGCTGCCGTTCACCGGAAGGTCTCCATTCATCCGGGCGATGCGATCGTGTTCAGTTCTTCGCCGATCCCGGGCAACGAGAAGTCCATCACCAAGGTGATCAATGAGCTCTATGAGCTCGGGGCGAATGTAGTCCTGCAGGACACCCATGTATCCGGGCATGCCTGCCAGGAGGAAGTCAAGCTGATCTATGCGCTCACGAAACCGCGGTACGCGGTTCCCGTGCACGGAGAATACCGGCATCTGCTCCGCCACAAACAGCTGGCGGAAGAGATGGGCATCCCGAAAGATCGCGCGTTCCTGCTTTCTTCCGGCGATGTGGTGGAATTGTCCTTCGCTGAGGGAAAAGTAGCCGGCCATGTGCCTGCATTCGGCAGGATGGTGGACGGACTCGGCGTCGGGGATATCGGGAATGCGGTCCTGCATGACCGGCAGAAGCTTTCCGAGAACGGACTCGTGACGGTGGTCCTTGCGATGTATACCGGGACCAATGAAGTCGTATCGGGTCCGGAGATGATCTCCCGCGGATTCGTCTATGTGAAGGAATCCGAGGAACTGCTCGGGGAAGCGGTTCATGTTGTTGAGACGACCCTTGCACGGATCAAGTCCCGCGGGACCATCGACCGGGGCAAGATCCGGGGAGAGATCCGGGATGATCTCGCAGATTATATCTGGAAACAGACCCACAGAACACCGATGATCCTTCCGGTCATCATGGATGTGGACTGACGGAGCAACTATGGCAAAGAAGAGAAGGCGCGGCAAAGCCGGCGCAATGGTTCTGGATGCGACCGGGATGATCATGTACATTCTGGTCAACATCATCTTTTACATGCTGGTGATCTACCTGGTCGCCAGAGCCGGCAAAGCCGCCTATCAATTTACCTACCAGGTTTTCGGTTCTGTGCCGATGACGACAGAAAAGGAAGCCTATACCGAAAAAATCACCATCACAAAGGGTGAGTCGACCATGCAGTTTTCTTCCGAACTGGAAGCAAAGAAACTGATTGTCAACCGGCTGTCCTTCTATGTACGGGCACAGCTGACCAGGCGGAATATCTATCCGGGGACGTATGAACTGTCCTCCGCGATGGACTATGACGAGATCCTCGATATCATATCCACGCCACATGATGATGAGAACGAGAGTTAGAAAGGGATGTGTATGGATGCAGAGCGATTTGACACGTTCGTCCTTGCGATGAGAAAGGACCTGCCTGCACATCTCCGGGAAATAGAAGAAGAAGCAATCCGGGATCATGTCCCGATCTTAAGGCCTGCGGGAAGAGATTTACTGTCTTTCCTTGTCCGGATGAAACAGCCGGAGCGCATTCTTGAGATCGGGACGGGGACCGGATTTTCTGCACTTCTGATGCAGGTGGCGCAGCCGGAGACCGGGATTATCGTGACGATGGAGAAGGATCCGGAACGGATCCGGGCGGCGGAGGAACATTTTCAGAAATATGATCAGAAGCAGAGAATCCGGCTCGTGACCGGAGATGCTGCCGGAAACCTTGACGCGCTGCTTGCCGCATTCCGGGACGGGCGTGAGGCAGGCTTTGATCTGATCTTTATCGATGCCGCGAAGGGACAGTACCCGGTCTATCTGGCAGCCGCGAAGGAACTGCTGGTGCCGGGCGGTCTGATGGTATTTGATAATGTGCTGCAGGAGGAGACCCTGCTTTCCTCCCGCTACCAGGTTGCAAGAAGAGAACGGACCATCCACGCCAGGATGCGGGAGATGGTGAAAGAACTGATGGAGGATGAGACATTTCAGACGTTCCTGACAGAGGCCGGGGACGGAATGTGTGTTTCGTATAAGATATGAGAAAATTACCTGAACTGCTGCTTCCGGCGAGCTGCCTGGAAGTCCTGAAAATCGCCGTGCTGTACGGCGCAGATGCTGTCTATATCGGCGGGGAGCTCTACGGACTCCGCGCGAAGGCAAAGAATTTCTCGATGGAGGACATGGCGGAAGGAATCCGCTTTGCGCATGCCCATGGGAAAAAGGTCTATGTGACAGCCAATATTACGGCCCACGAGCGGGATCTTGCCGGTGTGCGGAAATATTTTGAAGAACTGAAGGAGATCCAGCCGGATGCGCTGATCATCTCGGATCCGGGTGTCTTTATGATTGCAAAGGACGTCTGCCCGGAGATCGACATTCATATCAGCACCCAGGCGAACAATGTGAATTCCTCGGATTTCAACTTCTGGCATAGCCTGGGGGCAAAGCGTGTCGTCACCGCTAGAGAACTTTCCCTTGCCGAGATCCGGGGGATCCGGACAAAGATTCCGGATGACCTCGAGATTGAGACCTTTGTCCACGGCGCGATGTGCATTTCCTATTCCGGAAGATGCCTGCTGTCGAACTATTTTACCGGCAGAGATGCAAATCTCGGTGCCTGCACACATCCGTGCCGTTGGCGCTACCACATCGTCGAGGAGACAAGACCAGGCGTGTATCTGCCGATCGAGGAGAACGAACGGGGAACATTCATCTTCAATGCGAAGGATCTGAATATGATCGCGCATCTGCCGGAACTGATCGAGGCCGGCATCGACAGCTTTAAGATCGAGGGCCGGATGAAGACTGCCCTCTATGTGGCAACCGTTGCCAGTGTGTACCGGAAGGCAATGAACGATTACCTGGAATCCCCGGAGCTCTATGCAGAGCGGATTCCTGCGTATGAGGAGCAGATCAAGAGCTGTACCTACCGTGAATTCTCTACCGGCTTCTTTTACGGACAGCCGGATGAGACCGCCCAGATCTATGACAGCAATACCTATGTGACGGGCAGAGTTTACTATGGATACATTCAGGAAGTGCGGGAAGACGGCTACGCACGCTTTGAACAGAAGAACAAGTTCTCTGTCGGGGATCATCTTGAAGTGATGCACCCGGACGGCAGCGTGACGGAGACGGAGGTTCTCTCCATCCGGACACCGGAAGGAGAAGAGCGGGATTCCTGCCCGCATCCTGAGGAGATACTCTATATCCGCTGTGCAGATCCGCTGCATGCGTTTGATCTGATGCGCAGCAAAAACTGACAGAACAAGCAGTGAGGTGGACAGATGAAACTGACTTTTATCGGGGCCGATCATGAAGTAACAGGCAGTGCGCATCTTCTTTCTGCCTGCGGGAAACAGATTCTCGTGGATTACGGGATGGAACAGGGAAGAGACATCTATGAAAATGTGGATCTTCCGATCCCACCGTCGGATATCGACTATGTGCTTGTGACTCATGCACACATCGATCACACCGGCATGCTTCCGAAGCTGTACCGCGAGGGATTTCGCGGGGAGATCTTTGCAACGGCTGCAACCTGTGAGCTGACGTCCATCATGCTGCAGGATTCGGCGCATATCCAGGAACAGGAGGTCACCTGGAAGAACCGGAAGGCCAGAAGATCCGGCGAGCCGGAGATTCTCCCGGCATATACCATGGATGATGTGCTGGAAGTCGCGAAGCGTTTTCAGCCGGTGGACTATGGTCAGAAGATCTGGCTGACAGAGCAGCTTGCCATCCGCTTTACGGATGTCGGCCATCTGCTCGGATCCGCCAGCATCGAAGTCTGGGTGACGGAAGAAGAGAAAGAGCGGAAGATCGTCTTCTCAGGGGATATCGGTAACCACAGCCAGCCGCTGATCAAGGATCCTTCCTACATTGAAGAAGCCGACTATGTTGTCATGGAATCGACATACGGGGACCGTGAGCATGAGCGGCCGGCGGATACCCTTCAGGATTTTGCCGACGTGATCCAGCGGACATTCGACCGCGGCGGCAATGTGGTCATCCCGTCCTTTGCTGTCGGTAGAACACAGGAGATTCTGTATTTTCTGAAAAAGATCAAAGAACAGAACCTTGTCCATGGTCATGATGGGTTTGAGGTTTATGTGGACAGCCCGCTGGCAATCGAGGCAACGACGATCTTCCGGCGGAATTATGAAGCGTGTTACGATGAGGATGCGCTTGCGATGGTTGAGGCCGGCCAGAACCCGCTGCAGTTTGAGGGACTCCGCCAGTCCGTCACCAGTGAAGATTCGATCGCGATCAATTACGATCCGAATCCGAAGGTGATCCTTTCTGCCTCCGGCATGTGCGAGGCGGGACGGGTCAGGCACCATCTGAAGCACAATCTGTGGCGGCCGGAATCCACCATCCTTTTCTCCGGATATCAGTCGAACGGGACCCTCGGAAGGGCACTGATTGAAGGGGTGGAGGAAGTAACCCTCTTCGGTGAGCGGATCGCCGTTGCTGCGGAAATCTGCTCCTTCCAGGGCATCAGCGGACATGCTGACCACACCGGCCTGCTGCAGTGGCTGCATGCCTTTAAGGAAAAGCCGAGCGCCGTCTTTGTCGTCCATGGAGAAGATGAGGTCTGCCGGTCCTTTGCCGAGGAACTGGTCAAAGAAGGCTACCATGCACATGCGCCATACAGTGGTTCGGAATACGATCTTCTTGCCGGCAAATTCACCTATGTTGCGGATGCGGTTGCTGTCCAGAAGAAGACCTTCGCACATAAAAGGGCCGTGCAGGTGTATGACCGCCTGGTCGCTGCCGGAAAGCGCCTGATGACCGTCATCCGCCATAACGAGGGCGGGACCAACAAGGATCTGTCGCGGTTTACGGACCAGATCAATTCCCTCTGTGATAAATGGGACCGCTGAGCGGGAGGCATTGATGGAAATTGAAAAGAAATATACATTGAAATATCTTCCGGAGCCGCTGTCTGACTACCGGAAGATCGAGATCGAGCAGGGATACCTGCTCCGGGAACCGACCGTGCGGGTCAGAAAGGCGAATGACCGCTACATCCTGACGATCAAGGAGATTCCGCAGGACGTCTCCGAGGAGGCACAGGAAGAAGCCTGTATCCGCAGGGAGGAGGAATTCTTCCTGAGTGAAGAAGCGTACCGGACGCTTCTGGCGAAATGCGACGGTGTCATTCTTTCGAAGACGCGGTACCTGATTCCGCTGTCCGGCGAGAATGCAGGACTGACGGTGGAGCTGGATGTCTTTCACGGGTATCTCTCCGGGCTGTTTTTTGCAGAAGTGGAGTTCCCGGATGAGGAAAGAGCACGTTCCTTCAGGGCTCCGGACTGGTTCGATCAGGATGTGAGTGCAGACTATCACTACAGGAACGGCTACCTCTCCAGTCTTGAACCGGGGGAGCCTTTGTGGTATGATAATGGGAAGTCTTTATAAATAAGGAGAGTGGGAAATGTTTGAAGTCACAAAAAAACAATATCTGGCCAATAAAATCTGGCTGATGGATGTGGTCGCACCGAATGTTGCAAGAGCCTGCCTGCCGGGACAGTTTGTCATCACCAGGCTCGATGAGAAGGCGGAACGGATTCCGCTGACAATCTGTGACTATGACCGCGAAAAGCAGACTATCACGATTGTTTTCCAGACGGTCGGCGTATCTACAGAGCGTATGCTGGCACTGGAAGTCGGCGATTCCTTTGCAGATGTCGTCGGTCCGCTCGGCCAGCCTTCCGATCTTATAACGGAAGACCCTGAGGAGCTTGCAAAGAAGCATATTATCTTTATGGCCGGCGGCGTCGGTACCGCTCCGGTTTATCCGCAGGTCAAGTGGATGAAGCAGCACGGCTATGAAGTGGATGTTATCATCGGTGCCAGGAACAAGGATCTGCTGTTCTTTGTGGATGAGATGAAGCAGTGGTCCGATCATGTTCATGTTGCGACGGATGACGGTTCCCTCGGCTTTCACGGGAATGTCAATGACTGCCTGAAGGCCCTGATCGCTGAAGGCAGAACGTTCGATCATGTTGTCGCCATCGGGCCGATGATCATGATGAAATTCGTGTGCCTGACCACGAAAGAACTGGGCATTCATACGGTTGTTTCGATGAACCCGATCATGGTGGACGGCACCGGGATGTGCGGTGCCTGCAGACTGACGGTCGGCGATTCGGTGAAGTTCGCCTGTGTCGACGGTCCGGAGTTTGACGGCCATCTGATTAATTTCGATGAAGCGATGATGCGCCAGCGGATGTATAAGAGCGAGGAAGGTGAGCGCCTTCTGCGGCTTCATGAGGGGACACCGCACCATGCGGCGGACTGCGGCGTACCGAAGGCTTGAGGATAAGGGGGTAGAGTTGATGACAACAGATGCTTTTACAAGAGTTCCGGTGAGAGAACAGGCACCGGAAGTTCGTGCACATAATTTTGAAGAAGTCTGTCTTGGCTATAATTTTGAAGAAGCAACCGCTGAGGCTTCGCGCTGCCTCGGATGTAAGAATCCGAAGTGTGTCGGCGGATGCCCGGTGGGAATTGATATTCCGGGCTTCATCGGGAAACTGAAGACCGGTGATGTTGCAGAAGCTTACGACGTAATCAGCCAGTATTCCGCACTGCCGGCGGTCTGCGGCCGTGTGTGCCCACAGGAGTCCCAGTGTGAGAAGTACTGCATCCGCGGCATCAAGGGAGATGCTGTCTCGATCGGAAAGCTCGAACGCTTCACGGCGGACTGGGCAAGAGAGAACGGCATCCGTCCGCAGGCTGCGAAGGAGAAGAATGGCAAGAGAGTTGCGATCATCGGATCCGGTCCTGCCGGACTGACCTGTGCGGGAGATCTCGCAAAGGCAGGCTGCGATGTGACCATCTATGAAGCGCTCCATGAGGCCGGCGGCGTTCTGGTCTACGGCATTCCGGAATTCCGTCTTCCGAAGGAACGGGTCGTGAAGCCGGAAGTGGAGAATGTCAAGGGCCTCGGTGTCCGCATCCTCACAGACTATATTGTCGGCAAATCAATCACCGTCGATGAACTGATGGAGGAGGAAGGCTACGATGCCATCTTCATCGGTTCCGGTGCAGGCCTTCCGCGGTTCATGGGGATTCCGGGCGAGAATGCGAACGGCGTCTTCTCCGCAAATGAGTACCTCACCAGATCGAACCTGATGAAGGCATTTGACAGCTCGTATGATACACCGATCCATGCCGGAACCAAGGTGGCGGTTGTCGGCGGCGGCAATGTTGCGATGGATGCTGCAAGAACAGCGCTTCGGCTCGGTGCGGAAGTGCATATTGTTTACAGAAGAAGTGAAGAAGAGCTTCCTGCCCGTGTGGAGGAAGTCCACCATGCAAAGGAAGAAGGAATTATCTTCAACCTGCTGTGCAACCCGACGGAGATCCATGTGGATGAGAACGGATGGGTGAAAGGCATGACCTGCGTACGGATGGAACTGGGTGAGCCGGATGCTTCCGGCCGTCGTTCTCCGGTTGTGATTCCGGGTTCGGAATTTGAGATCGATGTGGACACGGTCATCATGGCGCTCGGTACCAGCCCGAATCCGCTGATTTCCTCGACCACAAAGGGACTCGATGTCAACCGCAGAAGATGCATCGTCGCGGATGAGACCACCGGTGCGACCACGAAGCCGGGCGTATTTGCCGGCGGAGATGCCGTCACAGGTGCGGCAACCGTTATTCTTGCAATGGGTGCCGGAAAGGCAGCAGCAAAGGGAATTCTTGAATATCTTGGAATATAAGACATGATCACGATAGTCATTACATGCTGTGCGCTCGCCGGTATCGCACTGATCACCTTTCTGATCGTGTATGCCGTCCGGGCGGGAGGCCGTGCGCAGGCCGCTGAGAAGCAGCTTGCGGAGACGATCTCCAATGTGGAAGTACTCTACAGTGAAGTGAACAACACCCAGGAGGAACTGAACACCAAGTACCGTGAGATCAAGAACTCCGAGGAGCGGATCCGGAAGCTCGCCTACGAAGATGCGATGACCGGGCTTCCGAACCGGACGGCTCTGATGGAGGTTCTGCAGACCACACTGGATACCATGCGCCGCGACGAGCGTTCTGCGGTGATGTATATCGATATCGATAATTTCAAGAAGGTTACCGATCTCCTGGGGCATGCCGGCGGCGATGAGATCATGCTGGATATCAGCCACCGGATGCGGCAGGTCCTGGATGAGAATGATTATCTTGCAAAAGATGCAAGTGATGAGTTCTTCGTCCTGACACAGAACATCGAGTCCGGCGATCTGTACGAGGAGAAGGTCAAACGGCTGATGCGGGCGATGGATTTCCCGTTTTCCTCCGCGACCTACGAATACCAGATCACGCTGAGCATCGGCATCGTCATGGCGGACACGACGATGAAGAAAGCCGATTCCGTGATCCGCTATGCAGAAGAAGCGCTGGCAGAGGCAAAGCTTGCCGGCAAGAACACCTATGTCTATTTCACGGATGCCCTGCAGGAGAGACGGCTGAAGGAGATGGAACTCCGGGCGTCGGTAAACCTGGCGATCCGGAGCGAAGACTTTCTGGTGCGCTATGAGCCCGTCACTGACCTGAATACCGGGGAGATTCTGGCGATCCGCCTGAAACTGCTCTGGGACCGCGGTGAGATGGGAATCTGGCAGGCCAGACGGTTTATTTCCTTCGCGGAAGAAACCGGGCAGATCATCGGCATCAGTGACAAGGTATTTTCCCTGGCAGTCGCAGATGCCAGAAGCCTCCGGGACAGAGGGATCCGGCAGCAGCTGATCATCCCGGTGACAGCCAGGATTCTGAATCATCCGAACTTTGAGACGAAGGTCTCACAGACGCTCGCGGAGCACGATCTGACGCTCGACGATATCACCTTTGAGATACCGGAAGAGATGTTCCTGACCGGCCAGAGAGAACTGGTCACGCAGATCCGGGATCTCTCCGGGAGAGGATACCGGATCCGGCTCGGTGATTTCGGCAGGAGCGGGATGATGCTGCACCTGCTGTCGGAGATCGACTTCAAGTCGGTCCAGATCGATATGGAATCGGTGGCGGAACATTTTCCGGAGACGATGCCTCTTCTGATCCGGGAACTGACGGCGCTGATCCGCGGCGAAGGGATGAAGGTGATCTACGGCAATATGTCAGACAGTATTGAAGAAGATGCGGCGAAGGCAGCCCATCTGGCATCAGGTGAGGACTGTCCGCTTCTTGTAGAAGGTGAACTGTACGGAGAGTATCTTTCCGCAGAGGAGTTGGCTGAAATAGCAGAAAGGAAAGGGTAACATGGGAACTGTGTACTATCTTGCAATTGATATCGGCGCGTCATCCGGAAGACATATTCTGGGCTCTCTTGTGGACGGGAAGATCGTCTGCGAGGAGATCTACCGCTTCTCGAACGGTCCGGTCAACCGGGACGGCCATCTCTACTGGGATATTGATCATCTGGAAGAGTCCGTCATTGCCGGTATTGCAAAGTGTAAGGAAATCGGGAAGATTCCGGTCTCCATTGCCATTGATACCTGGGCAGTTGACTATGTCCCGCTCGATGCAGAGGGGAAGCGTCTGCGTGCACCGTTCTGTTACCGCGACGGGAGAACAGCAGGCGTTGATGATGCTGTCTATGCAATCATCCCGGAGAAGGATCTCTATCGGAGAACCGGCATCCAGAAACAGATCTTCAATACCATCTATCAGCTGATGGCAGATAAGCTCCAGGATCCGGATACCTTTGCAAAGACAGAGTCCATCCTCATGATCCCGGACTACCTGAACTATGTGCTGACCGGGAAGAAATGTTTCGAATATACCAATGCTTCCACAACACAGCTTCTGGATCCGGCAAAGAGAGACTGGGATCTGGATCTGATCCGGATGCTTGGCCTTCCGGAGAAGCTCTTCCCGGCTCTTTCTGAACCGGGAACACTTGTGGGGAATCTCTCTGCCGAGATGCAGGAGAAGGTCGGCTTTGATGCGAAGGTTGTCCTGCCGGGCACCCATGATACGGCATCTGCCGTTCTCGCCGTGCCGATGACAGAGGATGCACCGTATATCAGCTCCGGAACCTGGTCCCTGCTCGGGGCGGAAAAGACCGCTCCGGATACCGGGGATGAGGCACAGAGACAGAACTTCACCAATGAGGGCGGCGCATTCGGCACGATCCGTTTCCTGAAGAATATCATGGGCCTCTGGATGATCCAGCAGGTGCGCCATGAACTGAATGACGGCTACAGTTTCGCTGAACTCTGCGACCTCGCGGAGAAGGAAACCATCGAGACCCTGGTGGACTGCAATGATGCCCGTTTCCTGGCGCCGGCGTCCATGATCGAAGAGATCCGGACAGCGGCAAGAGAACAGGGTGCGGAGATCCCGCAGACACCTGGACAGCTTGCCAAGGTGATCTACCGCTCGCTTGCTGTATGCTATAAGGATGCTATTGCAGGCCTTGAGAAACTGCAGGGCAGAACCTATCAGAAGCTGCATATCGTCGGCGGTGGTGCCAATGCGGATTATCTGAACCGGCTGACGGCGAAGTCGACCGGGAAGACCATCTATGCCGGCCCGACCGAAGCCACTGCGATCGGTAACCTGACCATCCAGATGATCGCAGACGGCGTATTTGCCGATATCAAAGCGGCAAGAAAGTGCATCGGTGAGTCTTTTGAAATCAAGGTATATGAGGACAAGCCGGTGGTGACGGAGTCCATGGATGATTACGAGGAGGAGCTGGAGCGTTCGTTCCACCGCCTCTCCGTGGGTGATCTGGTCCGCGGTGTCGTGATCGGTGTCTCCGATAAAGATGTGACGGTCGATCTCGGAACCTATAGCGAAGGGATTGTGCCGATCACCGAACTCAGCAACAATCCGGCCTTCTCCATCAAGGGCGACATCCATGTCGGTGATCCGGTCGCAGCGGTTGTCACCAGAGAGGATAACGGCCGCGGTGCGGTTGCACTGTCCATCAAGAAGGCAGATGACATTCTTGCATGGGATTCACTGAAGCAGGCGAAGGAAGATGAAGAGACCTTCCAGGTCAAGATTGCCGAAGCTGTCAAGGGCGGCGTCGTGACCTACCTGAAGGGCATCCGTGCATTTATCCCTGCATCTCAGATTGCGGCTTCCTATGTGGAAGAGCCGCAGGAATATGTCGGGAAGATCATCCCAGTCAAGGTCCTCGAGATCGACCAGGAGGATAAGCGGCTGGTGCTGTCCGGCAAGGCCGTTGCCAGAGAGAAAGAGGCAGAAGCAAGAAGAGAACGCCTTTCCCATATTGAGATCGGTGCGATCACCGAAGGAACGGTCGAGCGCATCGAGCGCTACGGCGCATTTGTCAAGATCGGAGAAGACCTTTCCGGACTCGTCCACATCTCGCAGATCGCCAACCACCGGATCAAGTCCGTGCGGGAAGTTCTCACGGAAGGCGATACGGTCAAGGTGAAAGTGCTGGCTGTGGAAGACGGCAAGATCCGTCTCAGCATCAAGGCAGTCCTCGATGATGAGGAAACGGCGGTTCAGGAATCGGTCGAGGATGCTCCGACAGAGTATCATGACGGGGAAGCACCGACGACCTCTCTTGCAGACCTGCTGAAAGGGTTAAAGTTTGACTAACCTTCTGGACCGACAAGAATTCGGACAAAAAGCGGCTGGAAGCTTGCTTTCATAGCCGCTTTTGATCGAATTCTTACCGGCCGGATGGCCGACGCGTATAGACAAGAGTTGCGAAGCAACGATTAGCCGCGTAGCGGCGGTCTATACGATGTTGTCGGTCTGAATCATTTAAAAGGGGGAAATACTCCGATGAGCCAGGATAAAGTGAACGAGTATAAGAAGGATAAGGCGGTCAGAAAACAGACGATCGCAAAACAGAAACGGAACCGGTCGATCATCATCACCGTTGTTTCGATTGCAGCGCTGGCGCTGTCCATCTTCGGCGGATATCATTTCGGCCATGTGGCGGGCTACCAGAAGGGCTATGACGAGGCCATCGCACTCGCTGAGATGTTCTATGAGCAGGGAGATGATACGGTCTACGTCGATGAGGACGGCAACGAAGTGACCTTTGATGAGGATATCACAGAGGAAGAAGAGTAACCGGAAGGAGTAACACAAGTCATGAATCTGCTTGAGCAACTGAAACAACACGCGAAAAGCATTTTTGGAGATGGAGAGTTTGACGCTTTCTTCTCACCGGGCAGAGTGAATCTGATCGGGGAGCATACCGATTACAACGGAGGACATGTCTTTCCGTGCGCACTGACCATGGGGACCTACGGCGTGATCCGCCTGCGGGATGACAAACGGATGCTGTTCTCTTCGATGAACAAGAAGGGCAGCCAGGTGGTAGAGTCCACGCTCGATCAGCCGATCGTCTACGATGCGGCAAAGGGCTGGGCAAATTACCTGATCGGTGTCGTCGCTAAGCTGATGGAGCGGGGCTGTGTGATCCCGTGCGGCTTTGAGGTTGCAATTACCGGCGATATTCCGAACGGAGCCGGCTTGTCTTCCTCTGCATCCATCGAAGTTCTGATGGGAACCATGCTGAATACCGAGTTCTCCCTCGGCCTGACACCGACGGAGATCGCACTGATTTCCCAGAAGTCTGAGAATGAATTCAACGGGATGAACTGCGGCATCATGGACCAGTTTGCCGTCGCGAACGGCAAAAAGGATCATGCCATGTTCCTGGATACGAATACACTGGAATGTGCCTATGCACCGGTCAAACTCGACGATGCCATCATTCTGATCACCAACAGCAATGTCAAGCATTCGCTGGTAACCTCCGCCTATAATGACAGACGGCGGGAGAGCAGCGAGGCACTCGAAGACCTCAAGAAGGTCTATCCGATTACGTCTCTCGGCATGCTGAGCGAAGAAGAGTTCGACCGTGCTGCGGATCAGATCGCCGATCCGGTCAATAGAAAGCGTGCAAAGCATGCTGTCTATGAAAACCAGAGAACGATCAAGGCCGTTGCGGCTCTTGAAAAGGGAGATCTCGAGACGTTCGGCAAGCTGATGAATGCCTCCCACATCTCCCTGCGGGATGATTATGAAGTCTCCTGCCCGGAAGTGGATGCTCTGGTAGAAGCACAGTGGAAGATCCCGGGCGTGCTGGGCGCGAGAATCACCGGTGGCGGTTTCGGTGGCTGTACCGTGGCCATCGTCAGAAAAGATGCTGTCGAACAGTTCCGCCGGGAAGTGCCGGCAGCCTACAAGAAGGCAACCGGACTTGAGGCCGTCATCTATGAGGCGGGCATCGGCGATGGTGCAAGAGCACTTGAGGCACTTTGAACAGAGGGAATATCGTCCTGCATGATTTTACCGGGGTCTACCGGCAGATGCCAGAGCTCCTGTCCGTGAGCACGGTCTGCCATGACCACCGGGACCTGCGGGGCGTTCACGGCTATGTGGATCCGGAAGCCGGGAAAGGGCTGCAGCGGATGATGCAGTATCCGGGCATCCATTTCCTCGATTCGGGGAATTATCACGCCCTCAGCTATCTGTATGCAGGACTCATCAGGAAGCCATATCAGCTGGTGGTCTATGACCATCACACCGATATGATGTTTCCGGCCTTCGGAAGAATTCTGTCCTGCGGTTCCTGGATCGGGGATCTCCTGCTGGATGATCCTTTCCTGCAGCAGGTGTTTCTCATCGGCGCAGATGCGGAACTGATCCGGGAGACCCGTGAACAGTGGCGCGGAACGGATGCGGAGAAGGAACTTGCCCGTGTCGTCTTTGCGGACTCGGTCAGAGACTGCACCTTCAGCCTGCCGGTCTATCTGTCGGTGGACAAGGATGTGGTCCGGAAAGAGGACTTTTCGTCCGATTGGAATCAGGGCGAGATGCCGGCGGAGACGCTCCTTCAGGAGATCCGTTCTCTGCAGGAGGTGGCAGCGCTTCTCGGCGTGGATGTCTGCGGGGAGCCGGTTCCGGCCGATGCAGACGGCATCCGCCGCAGCGAGTGGCTGAATCTGGAAATCGTACGGATTTTATCTGGTAATATCTGAGAGAGTATGCTATGATAAATGCGTAACAGTTTCGAAATATGGAGGGATATATGTCAGAGCATATGAAATATCAGAGAGTATTGCTGAAGTTGTCCGGAGAAGCCCTTGCAGGGCCGAAGGGAACCGGCTTTGATGAGGCGACCTGTATGGGCGTCGCAAAGCAGGTGAAGCAGCTTGTGGATGCAGGCGTGCAGGTAGGGATCGTCATCGGTGGCGGGAACTTCTGGAGAGGAAGAACCTCAAACGCCATCGACCGGGTGAAGGCAGACCAGATCGGGATGCTGGCCACCGTGATGAACTGCGTGTATGTATCGGAGATCTTCCGGACGGCAGGCATGGATACCAGAATTCTTTCCCCATTTGCCTGCGGAACCATCACAGAACTCTTTTCAAAGGATCTGGTCCGCACGTATTTTGCTGAAAATAAGGTCGTCTTCTTTGCAGGCGGGACGGGACATCCGTATTTCTCAACGGATACGGCAACCGTGCTTCGTGCCATCGAGATCGAGGCAGATGTCATCCTTCTTGCAAAGGCAATTGATGGAATCTATGACAGTGATCCGAAGATCAATCCGGATGCAAAGAAGTATGATGTGATTCCGATTCAGCAGGTTCTCGACGAGCGGCTTGCTGCGATCGATCTGTCTGCGACCATCATGTGTCTTGAGAATCATATGCCTATGCTGGTGTTCGGACTGGAAGAGGAGAACAGCATCGTGCGTGCAGCACGGGGCGAGAAGTTCGGAACCATCGTAACGGCTGACTGATAGAGAAAAGGAGGAGTATGCGATGTCTGAGAGTACAAAACCGTATGAAGAGAAGATGCAGAAGACGGAAAATAATCTGAGAGAAGATTTTCTCACCATCCGTGCAGGCAGAGCCAATCCGCATCTGCTGGATAAGATTACTGTCGAGTATTACGGCACACCGTCGCCGCTGCAGAGTGTAGCCAATGTCTCTGTCCCGGAGGCAAGAATCATCCAGATTCAGCCGTGGGAGTCGAGCCTCATCAAGGCCATTGAGAAAGAGATCAACAAGGCAAACCTGGGGGTCACCCCGAACAACGACGGCAAGGTTATCCGCCTTGTCTTCCCGGAACTGACAGAGGAACGCAGAAAAGACCTCAGTAAGGATATCCGGAAGAAATCTGAGAACAGCAAGATCGCGATCCGCAACATCCGCCGGGATGCTGTCGATACCTTCAAGAAGCAGAAGAAGTCCGATGAACTGACAGAGGATGATCTGAAGGATCTTGAGTCGGAGATGCAGAAGCTGACCGACAAGTACATCGACAGAATCGATGCCATGACGGAAGATAAGATCAAAGAGATCATGACTGTATAAAGACGCCGATTCATGGCTGTCAGCCCTTGAAAAAGGGCAGACAGCCATTTTTCAGCACAGCGGCCGGAAGTCTTTAAAGGATCCGGCATGAATCAGAAGGAAGGCAGAATGGCAGAGAAGAAAACAATCCCGGAACATGTTGCATTTATTCTTGACGGAAACGGAAGATGGGCGAAGAAGCGCGGGATGCCGAGGACGTTCGGGCATCTGGAAGGATGCCGGAATGTGGAGCCGGTCTGCAGGGCCTGCTATGAGATGGGCATCCGGTATGTCACCATGTATGCATTCTCAACCGAGAACTGGAAGCGCCCTGCCGACGAGGTGAAGGAACTGATGCGGCTTCTTGAAAAATACATGATCGACGCCATCGGTCTGAGCAAAAAGAACAATTTCCGGATCCGCATCATCGGAGACAAGAGCGGCCTTTCGGAACGTCTGCAGGAAGTGATCGGTAAAGTCGAAGAATTTTCGAAAGATTTTACTGGTCTTCAGCTGACGATTGCTGTAAACTACGGTGGAAGAGATGAGATCCGCAGAGCGGTCTCGAAACTTGTGAAAGAAGGCAATCCGGATGTGACGGAGGAGATGATCTCCGGCGCACTCGACACGGCAGGAATCCCGGACCCGGATCTCATGATCCGGACAAGCGGGGAACAGCGGCTGTCGAACTATCTGATGTGGCAGCTGGCCTATTCCGAGTTATATTTTACCGATACACTCTGGCCGGACTTCGGGAAGAAAGATCTCGAGGAGGCACTGGCCTTTTATGCCGGAAGAGACAGACGCTACGGTGGCGTGAAGTGAGGGGAGGAGAAGGATGTTCCGAACAAGACTGATCAGCGGGATTGTGCTTCTGCTGATCATCCTGATTACCTTGACAGGCGGGGGATGGCTGCTGTGGCTCTCCCTGCTCATCTACTCCCTTGTCGGCATGTTTGAACTCTACCGTGTCCTGGGCTTTGAGAAGACGCCACTTTGCTATGCGGGATACGGGGTCGCGGTGCTGATGTATCTGACACTCGGACTCGGGCTCCGCGGGATCAATCCGTTCGGCCTGGACTTGCCGTTTGCCGTCTGCATTGCGCTGATCGCAGGGTTGTTCCTGTTTGTCCTGCAGTACCCGAAGTATCCGGCATACCAGCTGTTCGGCATGGTATTCGGCGCCATCTATATTCCGTTTGCCCTGTCCTACATCTTCCAGATCCGGGAGAATCTTCTTTTCGGGAAATATCTCGTCTGGATGGTCTATGCGGCTTCCTGGGGCTCGGATACCTGCGCCTACTGTGCGGGCATGCTGCTCGGGAAACACAAGCTGGCACCGGTTTTAAGCCCGAAGAAGTCCATCGAGGGTTCCATCGGCGGTATTCTCGGTTCGGCGATCCTCGGACTGCTGGTCGGCGTGCTGATGTCGCATTTTGCCAAGACACCGCCGCACCTGCTGCCACTGTTTGCGATCATCGGCGGCTGCGGCTCCGTGATCTCCCAGATCGGCGATCTGGCTGCATCCGGCATCAAGCGGAATTATGATATCAAGGATTACGGAAAGCTGATCCCGGGTCACGGCGGTATTCTTGACCGCTTTGACAGCGTGATCATCACCGCACCGATTATTTATTACCTCTGTGTATTTCTTCTGAGGGGACATGTGATATGAAGGAATTATCCATTCTCGGATCGACAGGGTCGATCGGCACGCAGACACTGGACATCGTCCGTGCAAATGACGATCTCGAGGTCGTCTGCCTCGCGGCGAACAGCAATGTGGCGCTGATTCTTGAGCAGATCCGTGAATTTCACCCGCAGCTCGTCTCGCTGTATGACGAGGCTGCGGCGAAAGAACTGAAAGAACAGCTGAAGATCTCGGGAATCCCGAAGGCATCGATTCCTGCCGTTGAGACAGGGATGGAGGGACTGCTGCAGTGTGCAACCTACCCGGAGGCGGATCTGGTTGTCACGGCCGTTGTCGGCATGATCGGGATCGAGCCGACCATCGCAGCCATCAAAGCAAAGAAAACGATCGCACTGGCCAATAAGGAAACCCTCGTCTCCGCTGGGCATCTGATCATGCCGCTCGCGGAAGAGATGGGCGTCCGGATTCTGCCGGTCGACAGCGAGCATTCCGCCATCTTCCAGTGCCTTGAGGCGGCCCACGGCAACCCGGTGGATCAGATTCTTCTGACTGCATCCGGCGGGCCGTTCCGCACCTATACCATGGAACAGCTCGAAAAGGTTACCGTGGAAGATGCCCTGAAGCATCCAAACTGGAATATGGGCGCAAAGGTGACGATTGATTCCTCCACCATGGTCAACAAAGGACTCGAGATCTGTGAGGCCTGCTGGCTGTTCGGCGTCACGGTTGATCAGGTGAAGGTCCTGATCCAGCCGCAGAGCATCCTGCATTCTGCCGTGGAGTTCGCAGACGGGGCGGTGATCGGACAGTTCGGCGTCCCGGACATGCATCTGCCGATCGCCTATGCACTGACCTGGCCGGAGAGACGGCCGGTCCCGCAGAAGCGGCTCGATCTGGCAGAACTGGGTTCCCTGACCTTCTTTGCACCGGACTATGAGAAGTTCCGCGGCCTGAAGCTTGCCGTGGACGCGATCCGGGCCGGCGGCAGCATGCCGACCGTCTTCAACGCGGCGAACGAAGTCGCTGTCAGACAGTTCCTTGCAAAGGAGATCGGATATCTGGATATCCCGAAGAAGATCGAACAGGAGATGAATGCGCATCAGGTGATCGCCCATCCATCCCTTCCGGAGATCCTCTCGATCCGGGAAGAAATCTTTGCACATCACTAAAGGACATATAGAATCATATGAATATTATCTGGGCACTGATTGTATTTTCACTGGTTGTTATCATACATGAATTCGGTCATTTTCTGCTTGCCAGGAGGGGCGGGATCAAGGTTCTCGAGTTTTCGCTCGGGATGGGACCGAGACTGTTCTCGTTCCCGGCGATGGGGACAAAGTTTTCCCTGAAGCTGCTTCCCCTCGGCGGTTCCTGCCTGATGGAAGGAGAGGACGGGAATTCGGCGGATCCGGATGCATTTTCCAACAAATCCGTCTGGACCAGAATGGCGGTTGTCGTTGCCGGTCCGTTCTTCAACTTCATCCTGGCATTTATCCTGTCCCTCTTTGTCATCGGTTTCGCAGGCGTTGATTTTCCGACCGTGACCTCCGTGACGACCGGCTATCCGGCCGCTGAGGCAGGCATCATGAGCGGGGACAGAATTACGTCCTTTGCAGGCAGAAAGATCTTCATCGGACGGGATCTCTCGAATTATCTGTCCTTCCACCAGATCACCGATAAGGCCATTCCGGTGACTTATGTGCGGGACGGTGTGAAATATGAGACCGAGATTCTGCCGAAGCAGATCGAGATCTACCAGGTCGGTTTTTCCTATATGCAGACCGAACAGGCGGCGGAGATCGTCTCGATCGCTGAGGGCGGCGCCCTTGCGGAAACAGAGGCGGCTGTCGGGGATCAGATCATCGAGATCAACGGCGTAGACATCACCACCGGAACCGGACTTGCAGCTTATCTGCAGGAACATCCGCTGGATGGTTCTGCCCTTGAGATGACATTGAAACGGGGAGAAGAGACCATTTCCATCACCCTGAATCCGAAATACATCGCAACCAGCTATAACATCGGGATGGGATACAATCTTGCCAGAACCCGTGTCGGCATTCTTCAGACTGTCCTGTACAGCCTGAATGAGACCCGCTACTGGATCACCTCGACGATCGAAAGCCTGAAGCAGATCATTCTCGGCAAGGTTTCTGCCGATGACATCGCCGGCCCTGTCGGCATTGTCCAGATGATCGGGCAGACCTATGAGCAGAGTCGGACGGAAGGCCTGCTGATGGTCCTCCTCAATATGGCCAACATCAGCATCCTGATTTCGGCAAACCTCGGTGTCATGAACCTGCTTCCGATTCCGGCGCTGGACGGCGGACGGCTGATCTTCCTGATCATCGAGGCAATCCGCGGAAAGCAGATCGACCCGGACAAGGAAGGCATGGTCCATCTGATCGGATTTGCCCTGCTGATGGTCCTGATGGTCTTCATATTCTACCACGATATTATGCGGATTCTCGGAAGATGATCTTCCGGATCCGTAACGACTCATAAAAGGCAGACAACATGGCAGCAAGAGAACATACCAGAACAATCTGGGTCGGCGGCGTCCCCATCGGCGGCGGACACCCCATCCCGATCCAGTCGATGACCAATACCAAAACAGAAGATGTCGAAGCAACGGTGGCGCAGATCCTGCGGCTCGAGGCGGCCGGCTGTGACATCATCCGCTGTGCCGTACCGCATATGGCTGCGGCTGAGGCACTGCGGGAGATCAAAAAACAGATTCATATTCCGCTCGTCGCGGATATTCATTTCGATTATCGCCTGGCAATCGCGGCGATGGAGAATGGCGCCGACAAGATCCGGATCAATCCCGGCAACATCGGCGGCGATGAGAAACTGAAGCCGGTCGTGGATGTTGCGAAGGCGAAGAATATTCCGATCCGTGTCGGCGTGAACAGCGGTTCTCTTGAGAAGGAACTGGTCGAGAAATACGGCCATGTGACGGCAGAAGCGCTTGTGGAGAGCGCCCTTCGGTCCGTCAGACGGATCGAGGACCTCGGCTATGACAATCTGGCGATCAGCATCAAGTCGACCGATGTGATGATGTGCATCAAGGCGCACGAACTGATTGCCGAAAAGACCGACTATCCGCTGCATGTCGGTATCACCGAATCCGGATCGGTCACGCAGGGGAATATCAAATCCGGGATCGGTCTCGGTATCATCCTGTATGAGGGAATCGGCGATACCATCCGTGTGTCCCTGACGGATGACCCGGTGGAGGAGATTGCCTCTGCAAAACTGATTCTGAAGACCCTGGGGCTGCGGCACGGCGGCATTGAGCTGGTATCCTGTCCGACCTGCGGCCGCACGCAGATCGACCTGATCGGCCTCGCCAAGCAGGCAGAAGTCCTGCTGCGGGATTATGATGATCTGGATCTGAAGGTGGCCGTGATGGGCTGTGTTGTGAACGGCCCCGGCGAAGCCAGGGAAGCAGATCTCGGGATCTGTGGCGGGATCGGAGAAGGCCTGCTGATCCGGAAGGGGGAAGTGATCCGAAAACTTCCGGAGAAGGAACTCCTCGACGGATTAAGACAGGAACTCGACCAGATCCGGAGGAGCAGACAGAACATCTGAACTGATCTTGATATATGGAGGAAATGAATGAGCCTGTTGTTTCATGATGCATTCCATCAGATGAACATCCGGGAGGATCTCGATGAGGTCTTCCGGGATGTTCTTGTTGACGGCGTCACCATGTCCAGACGCACGGGTGACCTGACGGTTCAGATCACCAGCCACCGGCTGATCGGGCACCGGCAGATCACTGCCATGGCACAGTCCCTCAGACGGCAGATGTTCGGGGACAGCAGGCATCATGTCCTTTTCGAAGAGCATTACCAGCTCTCGGAGCAGTATACGCTCGAGAACCTGTTCCCGCTTTACCGGACCAGCATCGTGGATGAACTCGCGGAAACCAACACGATGGACGCGCGAATTCTGAAGATGGTGGACACGGATATCGCGGGAAATACCCTGATCATCCACATTGAGGACAACTATGTCTACCGGGAGAAGATGGGCATGATGTCCCAGTACCTGGAAGAACTCTTTGCGAAGCGGTTCGGGATGCAGGTCCGTGTGGAAATTGACTATCGACAGCCGGTCCGGAAAGACGAGGACGAAGACGAATTGTCCTTTGTCATGGATGGTAGTCCTGCAGATGCAGCCGGGATTCCTGATCCGGCACATACCGGCACCGCAGGCGCTTCTGAGACGGCTGCAAAGGCAGACCAGAACAAATCCGGTCAGGCCGGAGCCGGGGCGAACGACAAGGCGGCACCGAAGAGAAAGCGCAGAGAGCCGGATGATCCGGATATTTTCTATGGTCGCCATGTCGATGGCAACCTGATCGATCTTTCTGATATCCGGGATGAACTGGGCATGGTTCTCGTCCGCGGAAAGATCATGCGCTATGAAGAGAAACAGCTGAAAAGTGGCAAAACGCTGGTCCTGTTTGATATCACAGATTTCACGGACAGTATCTCCGGCAAGATCTTTGCAAGAGAGGATGAGATCGATGTCATCCGCGAGAAGATGGCGGTCGGCAACTTTATCCGCGTGAAGGGCGTCGCGCTGAATGACAGCTATGAAAAGGAGATCACGCTCAGCAACATCCAGGGAATCAAAACCATCCCGGGCTTTACCAAGGAACGGATGGACAACTCCCCGGAGAAGCGTGTGGAGCTGCACCTGCATACGATCATGAGCGATATGGATGCGGTCGTGAATACAAAACCGCTCCTGAAGACCCTGCACAAGTGGGGACACAAGGCCGTAGCCATCACGGACCACGGTGTCGTCCAGTCCTTCACCGATGCCTATCATGAACTCAGCAAGCAGAAGATCCAGAACGATATGAAGCTGATCTACGGCGTTGAAGGCTATCTGGTCGATGATGTCACGAAGATTGTCCGCGATGATAAAGGACAGAAGATGGGCGATACGGCGGTCGTGTTTGATATCGAAACCACCGGATTCGGACCGAAGAGAAATAAGATCATCGAGATCGGTGCCGTAAAGGTCAGAGACGGAGAGATTCTCGACCGGTTCTCGACCTTTGTCAATCCGGAAGTGCCGATTCCGCCGGAAATCGAGAAGCTGACCAGCATCACGGACCAGATGGTCATCCCGGCACCGACGATCGATGTTATCCTGCCGCAGTTCCTTGCGTTTGCAGAAGGGTGCTTCCTGGTCGCACACAATGCGTCCTTCGATGTCAGTTTCATCCGGGAGAATATCCACCGCTGGAACGAGAAACACAGTTCGGAGACACCGCTCAGCGATGATTTCACCGTCGTCGATACCGTCGGCATGGCGAGAACCCTGCTGCCGGGTCTGCACAATTACAAACTGGATACTGTGGCGAAGGAAGTTGCCGTTTCTCTCGAGCATCATCACAGAGCCGTCGATGACGCCGAATGTACGGCCGGTATTTACAATGCGCTTGCGAAGATCGCCACGGAGAAATACGGGGCGGACACGCTGGCTGCGCTCGATGAGAATGCAAAGATGTCGCCGGAAGTCATCAAGCGGATGCCGACCTATCATGTGATCATCCTTGCAAAGAATGAGCTTGGCCGGATTCACCTCTATAAGCTGATCTCGGAGTCGCACCTGAACTATTTCGCAAGACGTCCGCGGATCCCGAAGAGCCTCCTGATGGAGAACCGGGAGGGCCTGATCATCGGGTCTGCCTGTGAGGCCGGCGAACTGTTCCGTGCCGTCAGAGATCATAAAGAGAGCGATGAGATCGCCAGACTCGCTTCGTTCTATGATTATTTTGAAATACAGCCGATCGGCAACAACAAATATATGATTGCTGACCAGAAGATTCCGGATGTCAACAATGACGAAGATCTCCGGGATCTGAACCGGCAGATCGTCGCCCTCGGGGAAGAATACGGGAAGCCGGTTGTTGCAACCTGCGACGTGCATTTTCTGGAGCCGGAAGACGAAATCTACCGCCGCGTCATCATGAATGCGAAGGGCTTTGATGATGCGGATGACCAGCCGCCGCTGTTCCTGCGGACGACTGAGGAGATGCTTGCCGAATTTGCCTACCTCGGCGAGAAGAAGGCACGGGAAGTGGTCATCACGAACACCAACCTGATCGCCGATATGATCGAAAAGATCGAGCCGGTCAGACCGGACAAGTGTCCGCCGGTCATCGAAGATTCCGATGGGACGCTCCGAAGAATCTGCTATGACAGAGCGCACGAACTCTACGGCGAAGATCTACCGCCGCAGGTCAGCGAGCGGCTCGAACACGAACTGACCTCCATCATCAGCAACGGATTTGCCGTCATGTACATCATCGCGCAGAAGCTGGTGTGGAAGTCTAACGAAGACGGATATCTTGTCGGATCCCGTGGTTCCGTCGGATCCTCCTTCGTCGCTTTCATGGCCGGTATCACCGAGGTGAATTCGCTGCCGGCGCACTACCGCTGCGAGAAGTGCCACTATGTGGACTTTGACTCCCCGGAGGTCCGGGCATATTCCGGGCAGAGCGGCTGTGATATGCCGGACAAGGTCTGTCCGGTCTGTGGTGCACCGCTGATCAAGGACGGCCACGATATTCCATTCGAGACATTCCTGGGATTCAACGGTGACAAGGAGCCGGATATCGACCTGAACTTCTCCGGCGAATACCAGTCAAAAGCCCATGCCTACACCGAAGTTATTTTCGGCGAGGGCCAGACCTTCCGTGCCGGAACCATCGGTGCGGTTGCGGAGAAGACAGCCTACGGCTATGTGCTGAAATACATCGAAGAGCATGATATGGTCATGCGGAAGGCGGAGATCGGCAGAATTGCTGCTGGCTGTGTCGGCGTAAGACGGACCACCGGCCAGCATCCGGGCGGCATTGTCGTGCTGCCGATCGGCGAGGACATCTATTCCTTCACCCCGATCCAGCACCCGGCAAATGACGTGAATACACCGATTATCACGACGCATTTCGATTATCACTCGATCGACCACAACCTGCTGAAACTGGACATCCTCGGACACGATGATCCGACCATGATCCGTATGCTGGAAGACCTGACCGGCATGGATGCGAAGACCATTCAGCTCGATGACGAGGGCGTCCTGAGTCTCTTCAACGGGCTTGAAGCGCTCGGTCTGACACCGGATGATCTGGATGGCTGTGATCTCGGTACGCTTGGTGTGCCGGAGTTCGGTACGAAGTTCGTCATGCAGATGCTCCGCGATACCAGACCGAAACATTTCTCCGAGCTCGTCCGGATCTCCGGTCTGTCCCACGGAACAGACGTCTGGATTGATAATGCACAGAAGCTGATCAATGACGGTCAGTGTACGCTTTCGACCGCCATCTGCTGTCGTGATGATATTATGATCTATCTGATCGACATGGGACTTGATCCCGGCCACTCGTTCAAGATCATGGAGAGTGTGCGTAAGGGCAAGGGCCTGACGCCGGAAATGGAAGCGGAGATGACAGAACACGGTGTACCTGACTGGTACATCTGGTCCTGCAAGAAGATCAAATATATGTTCCCGAAGGCCCATGCGGCTGCCTATGTCATGATGGGATTCCGTGTGGCCTGGTTTAAGGTATACCAGCCGCTGGCCTATTACGCGGCGTATTTCTCGATCCGTGCGACCGCCTTCTCCTACGAGAAGATGTGCCTCGGCAAAGAGCGGCTTGAGGCGGAGATCGCTGCCATCATCGCCAAGGGCGATCAGGCATCAGCGAAAGAGCAGGATCAGCTCTCCGACATGCGTCTGGTCCAGGAGATGTATGCGAGAGGATTTGACTTTGTTCCGATCGATCTGTACCGCGCGAAAGCAAGACATTTCCAGATCGTAGACGGCAAGCTGATGCCATCCTTCAACTCGATCGAAGGCATGGGCGACAAGGCTGCCTACTCCCTGGAGGAAGCAGCCAAGGGCGGACAGTTCCTGTCGAAGGACGATGTCAAGACGAGAGGAAAACTCTCCCAGACCATCGTCGACAAGATGGGCGAGCTCGGCATCCTCGGAGACCTGCCGGAATCCAACCAGATTTCGCTGCTCGATTTCATGAACTTTGCCTGATTGATGAACTTTGCCTGAACAATTCATAAAGATAGAACAGGAGGACCTGAAACCATGATTAAGATCTATGGAATGCCGACCTGCCCTTACTGCGATTATGTCCATGAGCAGATCATCGGCCGTGAGAACGAATTCCAGTACATCAACATCGGCGAGAATATCCGCAATATGAGTGCCTTTACGAGACTCAGAGACAGCAGCCCGGTGTTTGACCACTGCAAAGAGATCGGGGATGTTGGCATCCCGGCCTTCGTCTTCGAAGACGGCAGAATCTCCATCGATCCGGCAGACGCCGGCCTGATCGAATACGGCTCCCCAGACGCCTGCTCGATCGAAGACCACAAAAGCGGCAGAAAAGGCTGCTGAAAAGCGTAAGAAGTAATGAAAATATTCGAAACGATACAGGAAACAAGCTGGCTTTCCTGTATCGTTTCTTTTTTTACTGGCAGATCTGATTTGTTTTGGCCTTGTTACGGTCTGGCAAATAGATTGTTTTTTGTGGAGGCTTCTTCTTAATTCTACAAGATAATCAACTCTGTGTTGCAGGAATCATGCCGGCTATGATAATATGGAAGCAGGTAACAATATTCGGCGCATGAAAGGAGGTTTTACCCATGAAGCGCAAACCGAAATGGATGATCAGTCTTCTGATGATTCTTGCGATGGTGCTCGGTGCATGCGGCGGATCAGGCGGTGGCGAGTCAACCACCAGAAATGTGAATCCTGCGGCAGGGAACTGGATCGGACAGTACTTGAAGATGGTGGGCGACAGCTATGCGGACAGGGACCAGACTTCTGCATTCCATCTGGAACTGAAAGAAGATGGAACAGGAACCCATTACCGGGACGATCTTGAGCTCGAAGTCAAGTGGACCCTTGACGGTGAGGCATTCACCATGACGGAAACATTCATGGGAATGACTATCGATTATACCGGGACGCTCACCGGGGATGATCTGGATCTCTTCAATGCAGATCCGGACGATATCTGGACGACGGAATATGTCTATGTCCGGGAAGGTGGTACCAGCAACCGGAAGGAACCGACAGATGAAGTGCCGGCAACAACGGAAAATACGACAGATGAGACTTCTTCAGAAACAGCTGTGGGTGAATCTTCTGCTAGTTCTGAAATTGCTTCTGGCGACACAGCTTCCGATGAGACAGAAACAACCCCAGAAGATGCATCTTCTGCAGAGGCTGCCTCATCCACAGGAGATCCCGCAGCAGATTCTGCTGCGTTGTCTGGTGAAGAGGGATATTATGTCCTCGAAGAATACACTGTCGGTGATCAGACCGTGACACGCGAGATGTATGAAGCTGCTGAACTCGGCGAGGCTTTTCTGGAACTGAAAGAGGGCGGCGAAGCAGATATTAATATCTTCGGCCAGGAGATGGATATCACCTGGGAACCGGGCACAATTATTGCCTACGGCGTCATGGAATATTCATACACGCTGGAAGGTGACAAGCTGATTCTCGATATGGCAGACGTTCTCTACACATTTCAGAAGTCTGATGGTACAGAAGCTGCTTCTGATGCATCTTCTGCGGCTGGAGTGCAGACAGAGGAACCTGCGGAGGGATCCAGCGAGGAACCGACAGATACATCTTCCGCAGTGCCTGCGGGTGTTCCGTCCGGTGATGGCCTTGTCAGTGAGGAAGAACTCCTGAAGGGCTATGTCTGGATGGACAAGGTTGCCAAGGATATCTTCAATACCACCTATGAGGGCCTGGCAGAGCACTTCGGCGTCGACGGGGAATTTGACAAGGAAGAATACAGCGAACACATGGGCCGCAACAAGCGGTACTACAAGTGGATCTCGACAGAGGATCCGCATCACTTCATCTACGTGAACTTTGACGAGAAGGATGCGGAAAATGCACCTGGCGTTTATACGATCAGCGGCTTCAACTCAAGCGGCTTCCTGGGATCGGATGCCGCGGAACAGTATCTCGAAGCGGTTCAGGCAGAAGAGCGGGAGAAGAACATCGCCGGCGCTGCGAACATGCCGATGAAGGAATTCTCAACCGATATTCATCCATTTGCAAATGATGAGGTGACGCTCACCATCGGTGCCGAGATTCCGGAATCCGGCTGGTCCTATGCAGAGCGAACCGGAAAACTGATCGACAACGAAGACCCGGATGCATTCGGCGCCGGATTCATTCAGTTCACACTGAAGTCGAAGGTGGAAGATTTCGATTTCTACAAGGATCAGTTTGAAAATTATCAGGAGATCGCGGACCGGGATTTCGACGGAATCACCTTCAAGGGCCGCACCTACAAGAACATCGGCTACGAATGGACGGAGTATATCGCACAGATTGATGATGAGCGGGCACTTGCGATCGGCATCGTCCGCGTCGATCTTGCAGAAGGAACTGTCGGAGATCGGATTCTTGACAGCATTACCATCAAGTAAGTGATCTATGACAGAGGGTTCTGGCCAAAAGCAGAACCCTCTGCTGTATCTGATCAGATTTGCCGTATAAGGGGGATGAATATGGAAAATGGATTTGCAGTGCTGATGATCATCTTTGCAGGTATCTTATTCCTGTATGCCGCACTTCTTGCGCTGACAAAAGACTACCGGATGCTTCCTTACAAAACCAGCTTTTCCGTTCAGCCGAAGAATCCGAAAAAATACACAGTGCAGTTCGCGAAAGCTGTGGCTCTCGTTGCCTGCGCAATCGGCATTGGTGGGGTAGTGGCACTGCGCTATGCACTGCCGGGAGCCCTGATCATGATCATCGGAACGATTCTGGCAATTGTTGCCGCGACAAAACTCTGTCCTCCGGGAAAATACTGACGAAGAAATCATTTACTCATTCCCTGAGTTTCACCTTATTCGCAGCGCTTTTCCGTCTATCTTCTTCGAGGGCGGCGTAATGCTTCCGGGTTGTGTTGACATCCTTGTGGCCGAGAACATCGGCGACAAGATAGATGTCACCCGTTTCACGGTACAGTGATGTGCCATAGGTACTGCGCAGTTTGTGCGGCGTGATTTTCTTCATCGTCGTCACAAGCTGTGCATATTTTTTGACCAGTTTTTCGACGGCGCGGACACCGATCCGCTTGTTCTGGATGGAGAGGAAGAATGCATTCGTGCTGCCGGGTTCTGCCTCAATCAGGGCACGTTCTTCCAGATAGTCTCTCAGCGCATCCGCAACTTCATCACCAAAATACACAATCGCCTCATAGCCGCCCTTGCGGTGAATCTTGATACCGTTTGTCTTGAAATCCACGTCGCTGATGTCGAGGCCGACACACTCAGAGACACGGATGCCGGTGCCGAGCAGAAGTGTCACGATCGCCAGATCTCTGACAGCGGTGCGGTCATGGAAAGATTCCTGATTCTTCGTCAGGCCGTTTCCGGATTCCACATCATCGAGGAGTGTTGCAACTTCATCCGGTTCCAGCCGGATGATGGCTTTTTCATGCAGTTTCGGGATATCGATCAGAACCGTCGGATTCGTGGTAATCAGCTCCCGCTTGAAATAATACTTGTAGAAGCTCCGGAGAGAGACCAGTTTGCGCTTGATCCCGCTGGGACTGTTCGTATATTCCTTGCCGTCCTTCACGTAATACTTCAGATAGTCGATATATTCCTCAAGATCCACTGCCTGGATCTCATCCAGCACGCTGATCGGCAGATTGCGGACTTCCGTGCCTTTCAGCGAAGGATTCTCGGAAACCAGCCATTCAAAGAAGACAATCAGGTCATAGGCATAGGCAATCCGGGTTCTCGACTGGGTTGTCGGTTCGATTCCCCGGAAGAAATCCCCTGCAAAGCGGGGGAGTTTTTTTAACAGTTCCCTCTGTTTGAGGGCATTGTCGATATTCACCTGATCATGATAGGTACGTTCAGCCATTATCAGCCTCTTTTCTCACAACTATTCGCGAAACCTGTTTCTTTTGTAAGGATATCACTGCCGAAATAAGAGTGCAAGTGCCATTTTCGTTACTTTTCTGACACAGTTTTACCATGCCTTTTTTCTAAGATCGAAACGTACTTTTTTACCTGGTTATCAATCTATAACTGAAATACAATCCGAGGTTCACCTAGAATGAAAAAATATATATCTGTTCTTGCACTTTCACTTTTTCTGGCGGCCGCATCCGCACTGTGTGGTCCGGTGATTTCGGCAGAGGCAGCGCCGATCACGATCACATATGACGGGGAAGAGCATGTCTATGACGGTACGCAGGTTTCCTACACCCTTGACGGGCAGGCGCTGCCATCCGATTATCCCGGCATCATCATTGACGACATCTCGCTTGCGTCCTGCAAGGAGATCTTTGTCAACGGGAAGACCGGCATCACCTCCAAGTACAGTTCCAGGCTCGGAAGAGTCTATCTTTATCACGGAAATGATGTGATCAAGTTCCAGTTCGGGGCAGAAGAGGCAGAAGTGAACGGCGAGATGAAGAAGTTGCCGCTTGCTGCCAGACTGATCACCATGCCGGACGGTGCAAAGAAGATCTATGTGCCGGCGCGCTTTGTCGCAGAGAATTTCGGATTTACGTATGTGTGGAATGCGACGACCGGTGTTGCTTCGATGACGAGCAGCAGCAAGCCGATCACGGTGGCCGGTAAGAAGCGGTTATATGATAACTGGGAAGTTCTGTTCACCATCGAGGGAAAGAAGACGAATACCGAGGCATTGCCGGGCATCATCCTTTCGGACACAACCATGGCTCCGGTCAAGGCGGTCTTTGCCGGAAAAGCCGGTGGCTGTACCTATGCACTCGGAAAGAATGCTGAAGGAAAGCGGACTATCACGCTGAGCAAATGTGACCACACACTGATCCTGACGGTCGGTTCCCGCTATGCAAATCTGGACGGGACAGTCCTGGAACTGACACAGATACCGGTTCTGGTGAAGTTTGCAGGCAGTGGCAAGAGCGCTTATTACGTTCCGTTTGTCGATGTTGCCTCGGCACTGGATTTCACTGTGCAGCGGCAGATCGATACGGAGATCGACCTAGGACTTCCACATAAGCTCTATGATCAGGGGAAATGGCAGATCATCGATACGATGGTCAATGTCAGTGT
Source organism: uncultured Lachnospiraceae bacterium (assembly GCA_902783375.1). Classification (GTDB taxonomy): domain Bacteria; phylum Bacillota; class Clostridia; order Lachnospirales; family Lachnospiraceae; genus Catonella. Next base: position 219,457 of record CACZQN010000031.1, read on the forward strand.
AAACAACGAAAAAGTGGAGCTGGGGAGTGCATTCGGCTTCCTGGATCAGGATACTGCGATGGTTCCTGCGAGCACCGTCTTTAAAAAAGCGCTCGGCTGTGATTATTCCTATGTTCCGTCTGCATCCACACTGACGCTGCATCACGGGGAGCATACGCTGATTCTGATACTTGGCGAAGATACCTGCTACCTCGACGGAGAGAAGCTGGTTCTTCCGGCTGCACCGAGAAAAGTAAAGCCTGCTTACGGCACCAGCAATTATCTCTATGTGCCGGCGGCAGAAGTGGCAGAAGCCCTTGAGATCGAATACAACTTTATTGCAGAATCGAATATTGCGAAGTTTACCGTGCCGGAAGATACTCCGGAAACGCCGGTGACAGAAGATCCGTCGCAGGAGACACCGGCAGGGGAAGATCCTGCCCCGGAGCAGCCTGCGACCGAAGAACCTGCCACAGAGCAGCCTGCGGTCGAAGAACCAGCCGCAGAGCAGCCGGGAGGAGAAACGCCGGTAACCGTGGATCCGAAGCCGGAACAGCCTGGCACGGAACAGCCGGGGACTGAGCCCCCGGTCACCGAAGATCCGACACCGGTGACGCCGGAAACCCCGGTTACACCGGAGACACCGGTTGTCCCGATTACACCGGAAATCCCGGAGGAGCCGGATGTTGTCTCTCTGCCGGATGCTGTCTTATTCGCCTGGGCGGGTGCACCGGCGGCACCGGAAGGAACGGATGCGCTGACAGACGGCGTCTTTAGCCTTGCTGGCAGAACGATTCAGCCTGGAACAACCATTTATCCGGCGGTGAAGGAACTCCTGGTAAACCAGGAAAAGCATGGCGGTTCTTATGACACCTTTGATATTACTTCAGATACCGGTTTCGGCAATGTGGAAGGAACCTTTGCAGACGGGAAACTGGTCCTCACGCTGAAGAATATGACCTTCGGATCAAGAGCAGAGAAGTATTACCCGGACGGCTATCTGATCCGCCGCTCGACGATCGAATATGACCAGGAGAGCAATACGACAACCATCACGATGACGGTTGTGGACTCGGTGCGTGACTGCCGCGTAACCCTTTCTGATGACCTGATGCAGCTCCATGTCCGGTTTATCCGCGGAGATCTGACCACTGTAACCGGCAGTTACATCAGCGGTCAGTACCAGATGATCGTGAACGCAAACGGTGATTTCTCTGCGGATGTCATTCAGTCGGCAAATAATCTGCTCACCCTGAAGATTTCCGGTGTCTCCGATGCAATCGGTACACAGTTCTATGAAGATACGGTCAATCTGTATCCGGAACTTGACCGCGTGGATTATACCACCGATGAGAGCGGAAATATCCTCGTGACCTTCACGGTTGCCGGCGATATCACCTATGAACTGCAGAAGGGGATCGGACAGGCGACCCTCATGCTGCGGCGCGGAGCAAGCGTCCCGATCACAATGAAAATTCCGCTGATGCCGGGAACGGTGACTTCCAGTATCCAGGCAGAAGATGACTACCGGAACCGGACATTTTATTTCACCATTCCGGGAGACCAGCGCGTGTACCTTGATGCGGTCGGAATTACCAATACGAACGCGAATGTGACATCCGTCAGCTACAATCTTGATGGGAACGGAAATACCCGGATCGCCGTGAAGACCGGGAAGCTGCAGGCCTATAAGCTTTCCCTCGGAAACGGCGTTCTGAACGTCCGTATCGATGACCCGAGAAATCTGTATTCGAAGATCATCATTCTTGATCCGGGACATGGCGGTTCGGATGTCGGTGCAGCGGTTGGCTCGATTTACGAGAAGGATATCACGCTGTCGATCCTGTACAACCATCTGTCCACACTGGTCACGGATCCGGACCTCAAGGTGTACTGGACCAGAACGGGAGATGACACGCTGACGCTCTCGCAGAGAGCCGTGATGGCGAAAAATTATGGGGCGGACCTTTTTGTCAGCCTGCATATGAATTCCGCACCGTCTTCACCTGGCGCATCCGGGACAGAGACCTATTATTCTTCGAAAAATAACACGCTGACAGCCAGCGGCCTGAACAGTTATAAACTGGCATCGCTCCTGCAGAACAACCTGGTAAGCGGCCTTGGAACCGTGAACCGGAAGGTCAAGGACAATGTCTTCTATGTGACCTACTACAACAGCGTGCCGGCGATCCTGATCGAGCTGGGATTCATGACCAATTCGGCGGAACTTGCAAGACTGCAGGATACTGCCTATCAGCAGAGAGCCGCAGAAATTATCTATCAGTCGATTGAAGATGCATTTGCGGCATATCCGACAGGGAGGTGAAGATGAGAAGAAAACTGCTTCTGTTCTTCGGGCTGATGCTGATGCTCGCCACGCTTCTCTGGCAGGAGCCGGTTCCTGCAGCAGGAGAGGAGCCGGAGATCGTCTTTTCCTTTGACCGGGAGGGACCTGCATCTGTCAAAAAGATGACGGTGACCGTCCGGGCTTCAGAAGGAATCGAATCGATCAAATACCAGACCGGCGTCCGGTACGAGTCATATTTTGCAAAGCGCGGGAAGGTGATGGCAGTCAATGGACTGTATGAGAGCAGCCGCACCTTCACGATGAAGAAGAACGCCGCCTATACCTTTTATGTGCTGACGAAAGACGGAACGGAGAAGGTTGAAACCATCGAGATCACGGACATCGACCGGGAAGCCCCGCATGTCGTCCTCACAGAGGAACGGGTCGGGGAAGACAGCCTGCAGCCGGTTTCCTTTATTACCGTCGAGGCTACAGACAACAACGAAATCGCAGATCTCCGCTATGTGGCCGGTGCGCTGACCGATCCGGCGGATCCGCTCTGGGATTCTGCCGAGGCATATGAAATCGGCGGGTCCAGAGTATTCACGGTGGCACCGAAGAAGGCCGGTACCTTTTCTGTGCGGGCGCTTGATCCGGCCGGGAATGCCATGATCCGGACCATCACCGTCGTATATGAACTTCCGCCGGAAGAGAAGCGGGCTGTCTGGATCACGTATCTGGAACTGTCCGATGAGGGCTATACCGAAGAAGCGTTCCGGGAAAGAGTCCGGAAGATGTTTGACAGCGCGCTGGCGAACCGGATGAATACCGTGATCTTCCAGGTCCGGCCGTTCTCAGATGCGCTTTATCGTTCCGATTATTATCCATGGTCGGTCTACGTCTCCGGAACACAGGGTGTGGATCCCGGGTTTGATCCATTTGCAATTGCTGTCGAAGAAGCGCATGCCAGAGGCCTTGCCATCGAGGCATATCTCAATCCATACCGGATCTGCAGAAAGACCGATTTCAAGAAACTGGCGGAGAACAGTCCGGCGTACCAGTGGCTCCATGACGATAACGAGGACAACGACCGCAACGTGCTTTTATTCAACAGCATGTATTATTATAACCCTGCATCGCGAGATGTCGTCGACCTGATTGTCGCCGGCGTCAGAGAGATTCTCCAGAAATATGATGTGGATGGTGTCGTATTCGATGATTATTTTTATCCGACGCTTGGGAAGAATTATCAGAAGAATTTTGATGCACCGGAATATGAGACCTACTGCATGATCGAGGAAGCGGCGGGAGAGGAACCGCTCTCCATCGCGGACTGGAGACGGCAGAACATCTCCGGCATGGTACACCAGGTCTGGCGGACGGTTCATACCTACGGAAATGACATTCCGTTCGGCATCAGTCCTGCCGGGAACCTGAACAACCTCCGGAGCGACCTGCAGCACTATGTGGATATCGATCTCTGGTGCAATACACCGGGATATGTCGATTACGTCAGCCCGCAGCAGTACTGGGGCTTCGAGTCCACGGCCTGTGCCTTTATTGAAAATATCGAGAACTGGGTTGCGGTCGTCCGGTCGCCCGATGTCAAGCTGTATGTGACGCTGCCGGCTCATTATGCCGTGACGCAGCCGACGAAGGAATGGAAAGAGAATCATGACGTGCTGATGCGGATGGTCACTTACCTCCGTGCAATCGATAAGGTCGACGGTTTCTATCTGTTCCGCCAGGATTTTCTGGATGACGTCTATCTGACGACCGATGCACTGCATGAAGAATTGAATAATTTATTATCCATACTTGTCGAATAAAGGAATTTGGTCTATAATAATATGGTGAGCCCGGGAAAAGCTTTCGCGGACCGCAAATTTCATGCAAAAGGAGTGGGGTGTGACCAAGGTGGATCGCACCGGTAAAAGGCTATGAAAGAAGAAAATTTCATCAAAGTACTGGCAAGTGGAGCGAATGTCCCTCTGAAAGTTCGCCCGGGTCATTTTGCAACGAATCATTCCCATATCAATTATTATATTGATACCACGACGCTGAAGACCCGTACCAGCGATTCACAGGAGATCGCAAGAGCACTGGCCGGCATGTATCTGTATGATACGGTTGTCGATACCATCGTCTGCATGGAAGGAACCGAGGTCATCGGCGCTTATCTGGCTGAGGAACTGACCAAGTCCGGTTTCCTGACCGCGAATGCCCACAAGACCATCTATGTGGTTACACCGGAGTTCAACAACAACTCCCAGCTGATTTTCCGTCAGAACCTGGTTCCGGAGATCGCCGGCAAGCACATCCTGATCCTGATGGCGATGGTCACCACAGGTCTTTCTGTCAACAAGGCTCTGGAATGTGTTCAGTATTATCAGGGAATCATCAGCGGCGTTTCGAGTATTTTCTCGAACATCGCCGAATGCAACGGCATCCCGATCCGTTCTGTATTCGGACAGACAGAGATTCCGGATTACGCACAGTACGATTACAGACAGTGTCCGTATTGCGCAGCCGGTGTCAAACTGACCGCCATGGTCAACGCATTCGGGTACGAGGAACTGTAAAAACAAGCGTTTTACACAGCCTCTCCTCTCAGGAGAGAGTGATGCAACTGTTCGCGAAACACAAGTTTAACGAATAGATAGTGACGTTTTTTAAGGGATTCAGAGGTATTTCCCCCTGAATCCCTTGTTTTATCTTGTTATTTGTTTCTTTCATGATCTCGAGGATTCTTCATCAGATCAATTCTGCATAACTCCTCATACTTGCACAGATGCCGGGAATTGCTGGTTACTCTGACTACGGATAAGAATTACTTGTGCGTAGATTTATACGTAGCGCTGCAAACTTTCTTTTCTCGAATTACGGATAATATCGCCTGATTATATTTGTTATACGTAGACAATCATTAAAATCTCCGTAATCAGCTGTCTATCATGCCTTCTAAAACATTCTTTTCTACGTATAAGGTATTCCAATCTGTTCAACTTATCCGTAACATGTCTTTGATAAGTCTTTTCAGAGGAATTGTGTTCTACGTATAAAGTAACTTTTCGTCCTCAATTATCCGTAAATTGGTTTTGTCAGAACTGATGGATTACGTATAATCTGATCAATTGGTCGTCTTATACGTAGTCCGGATAAGTCTTTGTCACTCATAATTGTTAAAATATTAACAACCAGACGTCATGCACCAGACGTGCATCCTCAGATATCTCCACCCGCTTATTGTATGGATTATCCAGTATCTTCGGTGCTGTAACTACATTAAAGTATACCAGATAGCCAATCAATGTCATGAACATGATGACAGTCAGTACAATATACTTCAATGGCTTGTGCGAAAGCTTCCGTACGGATGGCTGCTCTGTTTTTGTATCGTGTCCCGTATCTATTTCCGCATCTGCGATATACAGGCCCTCAATGATCATCAGCATCATGATGGTGCTGATCAGGGAACTCCCACCGTAACTGATGAGCGGCAGGGTCACGCCGGTTGATGGGATCAGTTTGATTACACCGCCGATGGAAAGAAAACTCTGCATGGAGATCATCATGCCGCATCCAATGGAAATGTACTGATGGAAAGCGTTTTTCGTATCCCAGGCGAGGCGCATCAGATACAGGAACATGATCAGATTGTTCACGATCAGACAGATTCCGAACAGGATGCCGAGCTCTTCCACAATCCCTGAGAAAATAAAATCGCTGATCACGACCGGAATCTGACCAGGCATTCCTTCCGCAAGGCCACTGCCGAACCAGCTGCCAGAGCCGATACCAAACAAACTCTGTGCGATCTGGTAACCTCTGTCATCGATGTAGGTCCAGGGATCGAGCCAGGCCATGACGCGTGTCTGTACATGGCTGAACAGAAAGTATCCTGCGACAGCGGCCGCTCCTCCCCCACCGAGGCACAGAAGAAGCCATTTTCTGCTGCCGGAGACGTAGTAGGTCATGCCGACGAACGTCAGGAACAACAGCAGCGCACCGCCCAGATCCCGCTGATAGACCAGGATCAGGACATGAATCGCTGCAAATACACTGATCAGAACGAATGGTTTCTTCCCGACCGAAAAGGTGTACAGCATCGATGCGACCATCATAATAAAAGAGATTTTCACGAACTCAGATGGCTGCAACGTAAATCCGAAGACTTTTATCCAGTTCGTAGCACCATTGATGGTTACGCCAAACAGCATCACGGATGCGAGAGCCAGGATGCCGGCGACTGCATAGAGGATCCAGGCATTACGGAGCATCTTCATGCGCCGGATGAACATCGGGACCAGCAGACAGACAAGAAGCGCCAGCAGCGCATAAGCCAGCTGTCGTACGGCGTAGCTGGAATTGAGCCGTGTAATGAACAGCAATCCGATCGCCAGGGAAAACAGCATGCCGCAGAGCAGCCCCTCAGACAGGTTCCTGTATACAAACCGATAGCTGAAGAAGGCAAAAAGGATCATCAACATGGCAGCGCCGCCGAAGTAGAGCATCGGCAGCTCCTGAAACCTTTCGTAGAGCGTCAGGTAACCGGTCACCTGGATCAGAAGGATGATCAGCAGCCCGGGGATGGATGACCACCTCTTCTGCCCCTTCTTCTCAAACAGGAACCGGGCAAATGACCAGATGCAGAACAGAACAGCCAGGATCAGGATCAGCGTTCCGGACAACGAACTCAGTTGTTTCATCGTGTAAATGTCCTCCTGAGAATCGGATGAATCTCTGATGGGTTCTCTGTTGTAAGACGGATGAGTTTTACCTCACCATCATCGATCTCTTTGGTGACGCGGGAATCCGGCTCTGGCGAATAGATGATATTCCCACAGAGCTGACATGCCGGAACAACCGGGAAGGACTTGCCATTCTCATGGACCAGCATCAACGGCTGGCGCAGGATCCCGGCCTGCTTTTCCTTCTGGTATCTCAGACATCTTCCGTGATTCAGGTACTGGCACTGTGCGGTGAGCATCAGTTCCTCACGGCCATAGACCCTCGCCACGGATGCATGGATTTCCCACTGTTGATGGAAGGTCCTGCTCCAGTCGTTCCAGTGATAGAAGTTCTCATCCGCAAGAAGCAGGATGTCTTCCGAAAAAAGCCCTTCCTTCTGGCATTCTTTCACGAAAGCAAGTTCCTCCAGATTGCGGATCAGGACACCGGAAATTCGCTCAGAAAGCCCTGTAACAGCCTTTAACTCCTTCATCAGGGAAATTCTCACATCGCGCCGCAAAACCCACGGAAGACGCAGCCAGAGGCCTTCTGCGGCATTTTCTGCAGTCGCTGCCATCTTCACAGCTTCCGGGAGCATATTCCATTGAAACAGTGTCAGGTCGAGCGCCGGCACAACGTGATCCGGCAGATCCGGCTCCGCAAGCAGTGCTTCCAGTTGTGCCAGATCACAGACAGAAACGATGCAATCAGGGAGTTTCCCTGTCTGATCCGAAGCACAGGTTCCGGCACCGGCCATGACTTCGTCCACTTCTTTCCCTGGCGTAACTTCGCTGTAACGTCTGCCGCGCTCAACAATCTCTTCTTCAAAGGCCTCCAGGGCAGCTCTTCTCGCAGCATTCAGCGCCGACATCGGCAGAAACGCATTTTCAGGAAGCTGTATATTCAGATTCTCCACGCGGAAAGAAGTCTCTCCCACCTTCAGGAGGGCTTCCCGCACGCGGTTCTCCGTGACTGCAGACTTGGAGGCGATTTCTGTAACCGGCCCCTCCGTTGTCACGATCAGAGATGGATCCTCTGGATCCTGCACCATGAGAATGGAAGGTGCATGCAAGACAGCATGAAAATCGATATTCACCGGGCGTCTTTTCGGTGCCATCAGGGTTTCCTCTGTCCAGTTCAGCAGCTTGTTATTGCGCGTGCGGTAAACAGAAAATCCAGGCGCCACCTTTGTCCCCCGGAAGCTGTTCATGTGGAAGGTGCCCTTTACCGGGACGTCTTCCCCGAGGGTGAATTCATAAATGCTCTTGCCGGCACGATTTCTGACTTCCAGCACGTCCTGTGCATTCAGACGGACAGACGCCTTGATCTGCATCTGACTGCCGCGGACATCTGTGACCTCACCGACACGCAGGCCATCGTGATTCGGGCGGACAGACGCCATCATGGACGGACTGTTGTGCAGCTTCCCATATCCTTCTGTAAAGCCACCCCGGTTATAGAGGTCCATCAGGTTCTGCGCATCCTCTGCACGTTCTTTTCTGGCAGTTTCGCTCTCATATTTCTCCCTGCCATATTCCAGATAATAGTCTGTCCATTTCCTGTAAATATGGGAGGTCAGCGCAGCATACTCCGGCTTCTTCATCCGGCCTTCGATCTTCATGGAAACGACACCGGCGTCGATATAATCCGGCAGGACTTCAAGGGTCATAAGATCCTTCGGACTCAGCAGATAGGGTTTCCCCGGGTCTGAAATCCGATTCCCCGCCCAGTCTGTCAGCGTGTATGGAAGCCTGCAGGGACCTGCACAGCGGCCGCGGTTTCCACTTCTGCCGCCCAGATATTCGCTCAGCAGGCACTGGCCGGAGTAACAGACACAGAGCGCACCATGGATGAAGACCTCTGTCTCGATATCCGTTTCATCCCGGAAACGGCGGATCTCCGCCAGGGACAGTTCTCTTGCCGGGACGATCCGGGTGATTCCGTATCGCTTCAGAATATCCACAGACCCGGTATCGGTGACCGTCATCTGCGTGCTGGCATGCAGGGGCAGATCCGGAAAATGGGCATGCAAAAAGCGCAGGACTCCAAAATCCTGCACCAGAACAGCATCAATTCCTTCTCGGTAATACGGGAGCATATAGTCGTAGAGCCGTTCCTGCAGTTCCGCATCGGTCAGCAGGGTGTTGACGGTCAGATACAGCTTTTTCCCGTGGACATGCGCCTCGTCGATCGCCCGGAGAAGATCTTCTTCCCCGGGATTGTCCGCGAAGGCGCGGGCGCCGAACAGATTCCCGCCGATATAACAGGCATCTGCACCGGCACGAAAGGCAGCCTGCATCCCGGCGACCGAACCAGCCGGCGCCAGGATTTCGACATTGTTAAAAGCCATGTTACGCATTCCGTTCTGCCGATTTCCCGGCAAGATCATGTTTCAGAGTGAATATTTCGAGATTCTTCTCTTCGATCTGGCGCAGCAGTTCCTCTTTTTCCTCCAGCAGTTTGAAATACTCATCTGCCAGATTGATGTTGAGGAGGACTGCTTTCAGATCCTTGTCGAGATGCCGGTATGATTCATCCGCCTGCAGCTCCGCAATCTTCGCATTGATAAAGGTTGCCGTCTTCTGCAGGTAGTCCTCACTGACATAGCCCCCGATGGTGTATCGTTTCTTATCAATAATGACTTCCAGATTATTCTTCATATTCATGAACCGGATTCTCCCTTCCGTCAGGCCGTCACGCCGAGATGCGTGTAGGCAAGTTCTGTTACCATCCGTCCGCGCGGTGTGCGCTGCAGGAAACCATTCTGGATCAGGTAAGGCTCATAGACGTCTTCCAGTGTGCCGGCGTCTTCCCCGATGGCCACGGCGATCGTCTCCAGTCCCACAGGGCCGCCGGAGAACTTCTGGATCATGGCCGTCAGGATCGCACGGTCGATCGGATCGAGGCCGTAGGTGTCGATATTGAGCAGCTGCATGGCAAATTCCGCGACCTCGGTCGTGATCACGCCGTCGTATTTCACCTGTGCGAAATCACGGACCCGCTTCAGCAGGCGGTTCGCGATTCGCGGCGTCCCGCGGGAGCGTCTGGCGATCATAGTTGCTGCTTCCGGATCAATCTCAACTTCCAGAACCGAAGCGGAACGGATCACGATCTCGGTCAGTTCCTCCACCGTATAGTATTCCAGGTGGTGAACCACACCGAAACGGTCCCGGAGCGGTGCGGAAAGCATGCCCGCGCGTGTTGTGGCACCGACCAGAGTGAACTTCGGCAGTTCGAGCCGGATGCTCCGGCTGGTCGCCCCTTTGCCGATGACGATATCGATCACGAAATCCTCCATCGCCGGGTACAGGACCTCTTCAACCTGCCGGTTCAGCCGGTGAATCTCATCGATAAACAACACATCCCCTTCCTGGAGATTGTTCAGAATCGACGCCATCTCGCCGGGTTTCTCGATGGCAGGACCGGCCGTGATCTTCATGTTGACGCCCATCTCATTGGCAATGATGCCGGCCAGGGTGGTCTTTCCAAGTCCAGGAGGTCCGTACAGGAGCACGTGGTCCAGCGGTTCGCCCCGGAGCTTTGCGGCCTCAATATAGACCTTCATATTTTCTTTTGCCTTGGTCTGCCCGATATAATCATCCAGCAGCTTCGGCCGCAGTGTATTTTCAATGCGGACATCTTCATCGGTCAGATCCGTGGAGATGGTCCGCCTTCTGTCGTTTTGCATAACAATCCTTTATCAAAATCGCTGTTTACAGTGCTTTCAGTGCCAGTTTCAGAACGTCTTCCGTGGTCATGCCATCCGCAATGTCGATGCTCCTGACAGCGCTCATGGCCTCCGTGCCGGAATACCCGAGGGCGGTCAGTGCTTCGATCGTCTCTCTCCGGATGACGGATACCGAAGCGGAATCCGCACCATCGGAAGAAGCCGGAAGCTCCGGAACCACCGAAGACGAAGAAGCGCCGAGCCGTTCCAGTTCGGTCTGCAGATTCATCTTGTCCTTCAGTTCGAGGACCAGTTTCTTGGCCGTCTTCGGGCCGATTCCCGGCGCTTTTGCGATGGTCTTCGCATCATCTGCAAGGATCGCAAACCGCAGCGTATCCGGTGTCATCGCAGACAGGATTCCCAGCGCCCCTTTCGGACCGATCCCACTGACCGTAATCAGCATCTTGAACAGTTCCAGAGAATCTCTGTCGAGAAATCCATACAGCTGCATGATCTCTTCCCGGACATGCAGATAGGTATAGAGAGTCACCGGGCTTTCGGTTCCCGGCAGCCGGTCATGGACCGACAGCGGTATATAGATCTCATAGCCGACGCCGCCGCACTCAACAACCGCGGTATCCGGTGTCGTATATGCAAGATTTCCTTTAATATAAGCAATCATACCATTCCTCCCTCCTATTTATCATACATCAAAGACCCTCTTCTGTCAAAAAAGATTTCCTGTTTGCAAACGCTTTCACTTGTGTTAGACTTTGAACAGAATGGACATGTTTTCAGGAAAGAAATAACCATATGAAAATCATCAGAACACCAATTACCCCGGCTGATGGAACCGGGAACGGACAACTCCTGACCGCCGCGTTTTCTGCGGGCGGGAAAGCGATTCCGCTGTCCGATATCTGTCTCTTTGACATTGAAACCACCGGATTTGCAGCAGATGTGACCTTTCTCTATCTGATCGGCTGCCTCACGCACGAAGCGGACGGCTGGGTCATGACGCAGTTCTTTGCGGAGGACGGTGCATCGGAACAACAGATCCTGTCCTCCTTTCTGGAATTCGTACGGCCATACCAGGCTGTCATGCATTTTCACGGGAATGGCTTTGACCTTCCGTATCTGAAGAAAAAGTATGAAAAGTACGGGATTCCCTTTGAACCATCAGGCAAGCCCGGCATCGACTGCTATCAGGTCATCAACCCTTACCGGAAACTGCTCGCCCTGAAGAACCTGAAGCAGCGAACGGTGGAAGAATATATGGGGATCTTCCGGGATGATCCATATGATGGTGGGGAAACCGCAAAGCAGTACCAGGCCTTTGTCAAAGCAACCCTCATGAAGCAGCCGGAAGCAGAAGAACTGTTTGATCTCCTGCTCCTGCATAACCACGACGATCTCACCGGCCTTCTCGGAATCCTGCCGCTGGTGCATTTCTTCCAGTCTGCGGAGCATTTGCCGCTTGCAGGTCTTCCGGAAAGAGCAGCCGGTCCGCAGGAACTCCATTTCACTGCCGCACTGCCATATCCCCTGCCGCTTTCCTTCGCCATCCGCCAGGAGCTGGATGCAGCCTGTCTTTCCTGTGATGGAAAGACGCTCTGCCTCTCGGTTGTGCCGGAACAGAAAACGGAAGAACAACCGGAGGGGACGCTTCATTACTACTATCCGGATTACAAAGAGTATTATTATCTCCCGAAGGAAGATATGGCGGTACATAAAAGCATCGGCAGATTCGTCGAGAAGGCATTCCGGACGAAGGCGACCCGGGAGAACTGCTACACGAGAATCCAGGCCGGCAGACTGTCTGCGGACCCACAGGCGGCAGATGATTACTTTCACATGATGACACGGCATCTTCTCGCTTCAGCGGCGTCGACGAAAAAGACCGCCGAGTGATGGACAAAGAAAAAACCCCATGAGACTATCTCATGGGGTTATCATTTCTCTTCACCATCAATCAGCAGTATTCACAACCTGCTTCTTGTTGTAGGTTCCGCAGCTCTTGCACACTCTGTGCGGCATCATCAGTGCCCCACAATTGCTGCACTTCACGAGAGTCGGAGCAGACATCTTCCAATTCGCTCTGCGGCTGTCTCTACGTGCTTTTGAGCCTTTGTTCTTCGGACAAATCGACATGTGTAACACCTCCCTACATTCAAATGCCATATCAGTTTACAACAGATGAATGTAGTTTGTCAATAGATATTTTACATTTCAACAATAATCTTTTACTGAACCAGAGCAAGGGTATCTCTTGCAATGGAAAGTTCTTCGTTGGTCGGGATAACGAAAACTTTCACCTTGCTGTCCGGTGTGGAAATCAGCATATTCTTGCCGCGGGTCTTATTTGCTTCGTCATCAATCTTGATGCCGAGATAAGACAGGCTGTCGCAGATCAGCTTTCTTGCCTCACCGTTGTTCTCGCCGACACCTGCAGTGAATGCAATGGCATCAACACCGTCCATCGCAGCAACATAAGCGCCGATGTACTTCACGACACGATAGCGGAATGCTTCGTTCGCAAGCTTTGCTCTCTCATTGCCCTGCTCTTCTGCTGCATCCAGATCTCTGAAGTCGCTGGAAACACCGGAGATACCCAGAACACCGGACTTCTTGTTGAGGATGTTGAGGACTTCATCAACCGTCAGGTTCTCATGATTTGCAATAAACTGGACAACAGCCGGATCCACATCACCGGAACGGGTTCCCATGATGAGACCTTCCAGAGGGGTCAGACCCATGGAGGTATCCACGCACTTGCCGTTGATGGATGCGGAGATGGAAGCACCGTTGCCGAGATGGCAGACGATGACTTTTCTGTGGCCTTCCGGAAGATTGCCGAAACGGATGGTCTCGCCGGAAACAAACTTGTGGCTGGTGCCGTGGAAGCCATAGCGGCGGATCTGGTACTTCTCATAGTACTCGTACGGGATCGCATACATATAAGCTTTCGGATCCATTGCCATACCGAAACCGGTATCCCAGACAGCTACGTTCGGGGTGCCAGGCATTGCTGCTTCGCAGGCCTCGATACCCATCAGGTTGGCTGGATTGTGCAGCGGTCCGAGGTCGAAGCACTCACGGATTACGCGCTTGACATCTTCATCCACAATGATGGAATCGGAATAGGTTGCACCGCCGTGCAGGACACGATGTCCGACAGCTGCGATCTCCTTGACATCCGAGATCACGCCGTGCTCAGCATCAGTCAGAGCAGCCATGACAAGCTCAACGGCCTTCTGATGATCCGGCATCGGGGTATTCTCTTCATAATCAGGCTTGCCCGGTACTTTGTGTACCAGTCTGGAGCCTTCGATACCGATTCTCTCACAGAGACCCTTTGCAACAACTTCCTCTGTGTCCATATCGATGAACTGGTACTTCAGGGAAGAAGAACCACAGTTCAGAACCAGAATTTTCATAGGGGTTTACGCTCCTTCTATCATATAATCATTCAAATGGAAAACAAGATATGGTGACGGATCAGAATGCCTGAGCCTGTACAGCTGTGATGGCAACGACACCGACAATATCTGCTGCAGAGCAGCCACGGGAAAGATCGTTGACCGGTCTTGCAATACCCTGGCACATCGGGCCATAAGCCTCAGCCTTTGCAAGACGCTGTACGAGCTTGTAGCCGATATTACCTGCATCCAGGTTCGGGAAGATCAGGGTGTTCGCATGACCTGCAACCTTGGAGCCCGGTGCCTTGAACTCACCGACAGACGGAACAATGGCAGCATCGAGCTGCAGCTCGCCGTCGAGAGCAAGATCCGGATTCTCTTCCTTCGCGATCTTCGTTGCTTCCTGTACCTTGGTTACATCGTCATGCTTTGCAGAACCCATGGTGGAGTAAGAAAGCATAGCGACCTTCGGCTCCTTGCCGACCAGGAAACGGAAGGAATCTGCGGAGGACTTAGCGATGGAAGCAAGCTCTTCTGCGGTCGGATTCTGGTTCAGACCGCAGTCGGAGAATACGAAAACGCCTTCCTCGCCGTACTCGCAGTCTGGAACAGCCATCAGGAAGAAGGTTGAAACCAGCTTGGTTCCCGGTGCGGTCTTCAGGATCTGAAGGCTCGGTCTCAGGGTATCTGCGGTCGAATGGCAGGCACCGGATACAAGTCCGTCTGCATCACCGGCTTTTACCATGATCACACCAAAGTATGTATTCGAGGACAGCAGAATCTTTCTGGCCTCTTCCGGCGTCATGCCCTTGCTCTTTCTCAGTTCCGTGAACAGATCGACATATGCATCGAGCTTGTCGCAGTTCTCAGGATCTACGATTTTTGCGCCAGTCAGGTCAAATCCGCCTGCTGCAGCATCTGCAAGAACCTTCTCTTCGTTGCCGATCAGAATCAGGTTTGCAGTTCCTTCCTTCAGGACAGTGGCAGCTGCTTCGAGGGTTCTCGCATCTTCACTTTCCGGAAGAACAATTGTCTTCTTGTTAGCCTTTGCTTTTTCTTTAATGAGATCAATAAAAGCCATTCTTCTTCTCCTTTCAAAAGGTCGGGCCGGTTTTTGCCCATATCCTTGTCAATTATACTCTTCCGGCGGATGCTTTACAACAGTTTTCTTTGACTTTCTTCTTGAAAATGCTCCGTGCAGAGGGTATCATCCTTATAAATGAGCAATCTGCACCGGGAAATCAGGAAAGAAAGGATGGGATGCCGCTGATGAAAGAAAAACCAGTGATTGCAGCAATTATCGCCGAATATAATCCATTTCACAACGGACATCGCTATCATATCGAAGAGACCAGGAAGCGGACCGGCGCGGATTACATTCTGGTCCTGATGAGCAGCTATTTCACACAGCGCGGGGAAGCTGCAGTTCTTGATCCCTACCGGAGGGCTGAGGCTGCGATCGCCTGCGGCGCCGATGCGGTGCTTGAACTCCCTGCAATGATCTCCACCGGGAATGCTGACCTGTTTGCAAAAGGTGCGGTATCTCTTCTCCATCAGCTCGGCTGTGTGGATTATCTGAGTTTCGGGACGGAAGTGCCGGAAGAGGATCTCCCGCTCCTGCTGCGGGCTGCGGAGTATTTCACAGAGGGATCCGAAAAAGAAGCTATGCTTTCCGAGCGGATCCGTGCCTATCTGAAGGGAGCTTCGGGATACCCGGAGGCCAGGGAAAAGGCACTGATCGACCTGGATGGGCCGGAAGTGGCGGAACTTCTCCGTGGCTCGAACAACCAGCTGGCCGTTCTTTATCTGGCAAGGCTTCTCGAACTTTCTTCCGGCATCCGGCCGTTCCCGGTCATGCGAAAAGGCGGCGCGCACACCGATATGGGCGTCTCAAAAGAGACAGACATCGCCTCCGCTTCCGCCATCCGTGCCATGCTGCGGGAAGGCAGGTCCGGTGTAGCAAACTATCTGCCGGCAGCAGAAGGAGCTGCCTGTCTTACCGATCCGGATCGGGTCATCCGGATGGATGATTTCAGCGCACAGCTGCATCTGAAACTTTCATCGATGTCTGATGCGGAACGGATGGAAATCCTCGATGTCTCGAAGGATCTGGCTGTCCGGATCCGCAGCTTTGAGAAGCAGAACCCCCTCTACACCTGGGATGAGATGGCGGCCGGCATCTGGCGGAAGGGCCATACTTATGCGAGAATCGACCGGACATTGCTCCACATCCTGCTGGGCATCCGTGCGGAAGATGTGCTGGCATGGAAGCAGCTCGGCTATCCTGCCATGATCCATCTGCTTGCGGTCCGCGAATCGGCAAAAGAACTGCCGGGTATCCTGAACCGGAACGCCGCGCTTCCGATCCTGATCCGCAGAAGCGATGTGCCGGTGGTCACAGAAGCCTCTTCCCGGTCCCGGCTGATGGAAACCTGTCTCATGACCGACCGCCTGGCAGAAGCCTTATACCGCGAGGCCGGTTATCTGCATCACCGCATGGAAACCTATGATTCCCTGCACAATGCATATATGATCAAGTGTTAACGATATCCGAATAACAGAACAGGGAGGCGTCTTCTCGCGAAGTGCCTCCCTGTTCTTCTGTTCAGGCGGATCTTCTGATCCGCACAGGTTTGTCTGTCAGTTGTCCGTATCTTCGATGTTGTCAAGGAAGGTATCGACATCAAAATCATAGTCGCCCTCTTCCTCTTCCGGTGCCGGATTCTCGGATTCGCCCTGCTCCGGAGCGATCTCCTCTTCCTCCTGCGGATTGCTGGCATTCAGTTCCTTATCGATCTCCTCACGGTTGCTCTTCAGCACTTCGATGTTGGAATACAGCGTTCCGACAAGTGCATCTGCCGTGTTCTTCGAGGTATCAAAAGCGTGAGTAACAACCTTTTCAACTTCATTCAGCATATCGGATGCGTAAGAAAGCGCACCGGTCCGGATCTCGCTGGCATCCGCATTCGCATCCGCCAGAAGCTGTTCAGCCTGTGCTTCTGCATCCGCAATGATCTGATCGGCTCTCTCATAGGCAGCCTGTGTGATCGAATCCTGCTCGATCATCTGGTTCGCCTGCTCTGTTGCCGCTGCAATGATATCCTGGCCCTTCTGCTCGGCGTCATCCAGAATCCGCTGACGGTTATCCACAATCTTCTTATACTGGCTGATCTCTTCCGGAAGGGAAATCTTCATGGTCTCAAGCATATCATACATCTCATCCTTGGTAACCATGACTCTTCCCGATGAAAACGGAACCGGCTTGCAGCTGTCCAGGTACGCAATGATCCGATCAATATTCTTTTCAAGTTTACTCGTTGCCATTTTACCGCTCTCCTATCTTTTTCAGAAATACATGTTGATTGCTTTTATATATCTTATTCTTGACGATCTGGAAGCCAAGGTCTTCCACGTAAGAAAAATCTTCTTCCTTTGCAGCTTCGACAACAATCAGTGTCCTGTCCGAGACAATCGACGAATCCGCGAGGGCCTGCAGCACATCCGCTTCCATCCCCTTCCGGTACGGCGGATCCAGGAAAATGACATCAAAGACGTCCCCGGATACGGCCAGTGTCCGGATCGCCGCAAGGACATCCATCTTCATGACCTTCGCACGGTCTTTCAGTTTCGTCTTCGTCAGGTTCGCCTGGATACACTGGATACAGCCGGCTGCCTGCTCCACGAATACGGCGCGCTTTGCGCCGCGGGACAGCGCCTCGATCCCGATCTGTCCGCTTCCGGAAAACAGATCCAGGAAAACAGAATCTTCTGTATATCCCTGTAATACATTAAATAAAGTCTCTTTGATCCGGTCTGTCGTCGGCCTTGTATCATCACCTTCGACCGTAGCCAGCGGAACACTTCGTGCAATCCCTGCAATTACTCTCATGTGGATGCATACTCCTTCCCAATACTAACAATATACCATTCTTGTTCCAACATTTCAACAAGTTTTGGAAACTGTTCTACGCCGGATCACTCCCGCTACAGGACGTCTGCAACGGCCGCCATCGCTTCGCCGGTATGATAGAACGCCTCGCCGTCCGCAAACAGTTTCTCGGCCTGATCCGGCGGCAGGCTCTTCGCAACTTCCGATGCTTTCTTCAGCAGGTCCGCATCCCGCATCAGGTCTCCGATCCGGAACCGCTCTTCACCGCTCTGTCTGAGACCGAACATATCACCCGGTCCTCTGAGCGTCAGATCCTGTTCTGCAATCCGGAATCCGTCATTGGTGGATCCGAGAATCTGCAGACGCTCCATGGCCTCCGGCTGGTCGGTTCCGCTCATGAAGATACAGTAACTCTGCGCATCTCCTCTGCCGATTCTTCCGCGGAGCTGATGCAGGGCCGCAAGGCCGAACCGCTCGGCGTCATAGATCAGCATGACGGTGGCGTTCGGGACATTGACACCGACCTCTACGACTGTTGTAGAAACAAGAAGATCCAGTTCGTGATCGTGGAACTGCCGCATCACCGTGGCCTTTTCCGCAGCGGACAGCTGCCCGTGCAGTATCCCGATCCGGACATCGCCCGGAAGGGCCTGCCTGAGCCGTTCTGCCTCTGTGCCGACATCCGTGAGGTCGCTTCCCTCATTCTCTTCAATCATCGGGCAGATGACATAGGCCTGATGCCCCGCCGCAATTTCCTTTGCCAGGAAGCGGTCTGCCGAACTCTGGTAAGAGGTTCCGACAACAGCGTTCTTGATCGGCTTTCTTCCTGCCGGCAGTTCATCGAGCACCGAGATATCAAGATCTCCGTAGAGAATCAGGGCCAGTGTCCGCGGGATCGGGGTGGCACTCATCACGAGAATGTGCGGTGCGCCGCCTTTCTCCATCAGGAGTTCTCGCTGATGAACGCCAAACCGGTGCTGTTCATCGGTGACAACCAGCCCGAGATGCTGAAAACGGACCTTTTCCTGGATCAGCGCATGGGTTCCGATGACAATCTGCGCCTCGCCCGAGGCAATCTGCTCCCGCGCCACACGCTTCTCGGATTCTTTCATCGAGCCGGTCAGCAGGACGATCCTGCACTGGTAATTCTTCAGTAATTCTGTAAAAGATTCATAATGCTGTTCTGCGAGGACTTCCGTCGGAGCCATAATGGCCGCCTGGTATCCATTCTCCTTTGCCAGCAGCGCAGCCATCAGAGCCAGGATGGTCTTGCCGGATCCAACATCCCCCTGGATCAGCCGGTTCATGCGGTGCGCACCGGTAAGATCCGTGAGAATTTCAGACCAGACCTTCTTCTGTGCGCCGGTCAGGGTAAAGGATAGTCCGGCAAGGAACTGCAGGATGCGCCCCTGTCCGTCGGATCCTTCCACTGTCATCGGACAGCTGTTTTCCTCACGCACATTTCTCAGCCGTTCGACCGAGAGGCCGAACAGCAGGAATTCATCGAAGACGAGCCGTCTTCTGGCCTCGGCCATGGTCTCATAGCTCTTCGGGAAATGGATCTCTTCGATGGCGTTCTTGAGGGAGATCAGCTGTTCCCTGCGGCGGATGCCGAGCGGCAGATAGTCGTTCGTATCCTGCATCACAGAGAGTGCCTGCCGCATGCATTTCTGCAGCAGACTTAAGGAAAGCCCCCTTGTCAGGGAATACACCGGCTGCAGTGCCTGCTTCTTCAGGAAATACTGCTCTTTGGTCAGCACTTCCGGATGATTCATGTGCAGTTTCCTGCCGCGGAGTTCGACTTTTCCGCGGAAGAAGAAATGCATCCCCGGTTTCAGCCGGTTCTTCATATAGGTCATCTGGAACCAGGCCAGTTCCACACTGCCGGTACCGTCGCTGACCTCGCAGAGCATCAGTTTTCTCCCGCCGGCATTGTGAAAGGTCGGTGTCTTCGAGAGACTCGCCTCGATCACAGCTGATTTTCCCGGAACGAGTGAGCGGATGGCCTGCGGTTCGGTATAGTGGTCATACCGGAAGGGATAATACAGCAGCAGATCCCCGATCGTCCGGATGCCAAGCTTCTGAAACAGTGGCTCCGTCTTGGGCCCGATGCCGGATAAAGCACGGACCGGATCCTGTAATCTCATCATGAATATTCCTGAAAGGTGCGGCGGGCTTCTCTGACATCCAGATCAACCTGCGCCTTGACTTCTGCAAGTGACTGAAACTTCTGTTCCGGGCGGATAAAGTGGATCAGGGAAACCGCAGCGGATTCCCCGTAGACATCCCCGTCAAAATCAAAGATCCAGGTCTCTGCGCCTGCATTCCGGCTGCCTTCGATCGTCGGCTTCACGCCGATATTCGTGATGCCCTGGTAGGTCTTCCCTTCGAGCCGGACATTCGCCGCATAGACGCCATATGGCGGTACCGCCTTCTCCGCCGGGATGATCTGGTTGATTGTCGGCATGCCGACGGTATTCCCGAGATGGTTTCCATGAACGATCTCCCCGTAGAGGAAATACGGCCGTCCGAGCATCTCGCGGACCGCTTTCATATTGCCTTTCTCCAGTTCATCCTTGATCCGGGTGCTCGAGATCACTTCGCCAAGATAGGTCTTTTTGGGCAGCACCGTGAGTTCATAGCCATAGGTTCCGGCATGCTCCGCGAGGAAGGCCGCATTCCCCTCCCGGTTCTTTCCGAAACGGAAGTCCTCTCCGATGACGATCTTCTTCGCATGCAGCTGATCGATCAGAACCGTTTTGAGAAATGTGTCTGCGCTGGTATTGGCTGTCTCCATGGTGAACGGATAGTCAATCAGCAGATCGAGCGGCGTCTCCTGCAGCAGCCAGGCACGTTCATCATTCGTCAGGATCTGCCGGATCTCCCGCTCCGAGAACAGGTTGGCCGGATTCAGATCGAAGGTGAAAAGGACCGAAGTCAGGGAGGGATCCGCCAGGATCGCCTCCAGAAGAAGCTGGTGTCCCTGATGAATCCCGTCGAATTTGCCAAGTGTCACGGCACTCTGGCCGCACTGAAACGATTTACCTTTGATATATTGCATTCTTCATGACCCCGGATGGGTTATAAAAACATTTTAACAGGAACAAAATTCTTGGCAGAAGCCTGATAGCGGTATACTGCCCGGAACAGGCCTTCTGCATCATAGACACGGTAGCAGGCATCCGGCAGAAAACCGTCCTTCTCCGTGCCTTCCTCTGCTGCAAGCGTGCACAGTTCTTCCCGCAGCGGATTGCCGTTCATCAGATAATGAACGCCTTCCGGCAGAACCTGGAGCTTCTGATAACGGGTCAGGGCCAGATCGGTCGGAAGAATCAGCTCCGAAAGCGTACCGACATCCCTTGCGGCTTCAATCTCTGAGAGCGTATGCGCATCTTCAATCCGGAACATCCCGCTTCTCGTCCGGACCAGGGAAGCCATCGCCGCGCCGCAGCCCATCTTCTCTCCGAGATCATGGATCAGCGTCCGGATATAGGTTCCCTTGGAACAGCACACTGTAAGCGAGATGGTCTGTGCCACAGGATCCACACCGGTCACATCGATCGAAAAGATCTCGATCCTCGCCGGCTTTCGCTCAACCGTCTTGCCTTCCCTTGCCAGATCATACAGGCGCACGCCGCCGACTCTCTTTGCGGAATACATCGGAGGCAGCTGGTCCTGCTCGCCGATGAAGCCTGCAATCAGCGGCTGAAGCGCCTCTTCCGAAGTGATTCTACAGAAGTCGTCTTCGGCCAGTTCCGTCTGCTGCAGGACGACACCCGTCGTATCCTGCGTATCGGTCACGATGCCAAGCTTCATGACCGCCTGATATTCCTTCTGGTCCTGCATCAGCAGCTCGCTGATCCTGGTTGCAGAGCCGAGGCACATCGGAAGGACGCCGGTGGCCTCCGGATCGAGCGTACCGGTATGACCGATCTTCTTCTGGTGCAGAATCCCGGATAGCTTCGAGACCGCATCCCTTGAAGTAAAGCCGGCTTCTTTTTTTACATTGATGATTCCAGTATACATTCCAGTTTCTCCGTCAATGTCTGAAGAACCTCTTCGGGATCACCTGAAAGGGACGCACCTGCAGCCATCCGGTGTCCGCCGCCGCCAAGTGCAATGGCGATCTGACTGACATCCACGGCAGGATCGGTTGCCCGGAGACTGAGCTTCAGGTTCTTTTCCGGATATTCATACAGCAGCGCCGCCGCTTTGACACCGGCTGTCAGCCGCATCTGATCGATGATCCCGCTCGTATCTGCACTGGTCGCACCAACAGCCTCAAAAGCCGCATACGGAAGCAGGGAAAGGATTCCCTTTCCGCCACTGACCAGGAAACAGCGGATCAGTGCCTCTCCCATCAGCCGGTTCTGACACAGCGTCTTCTGATAGAAACTCTCATCAATGACTTTCCCGAAGTCAAAGCCTTTCTCCATCAGAATACCGGCGATTTCCATCGTCCGTCTGTGCGTGCTGTTATGATGGAAGACACCGGTATCGTGGATTATTCCGGTATAGAGACACCTGGCAATGTCCACATCGATCAGTTCTTCTGCCATCATTTCAAACAGCACCTCGCAGGTGGAACTGGCATCACCGTCAATATAGCCGGCATCTCCGAATCCCTGGTTGCTGTAATGATGATCGATGCAGACGACGCGGTCCGCCTGCGTCTCCAGACCTGCATGCAGACCCGGCCGTGCCGCATCACCGCAGTCGAGAACAAAGAGCAGGTCATAATGTGCCTTCTCATCTTTCTCCGTGTGCACATCGGCAGCACCGGCAAGGTCCATGAATTCTGCCGGAACCATCTCCAGATAGACATCCACATGAACCTTCCGGTTCTGTCTGTCTGCCGCCTTTTTCAGATAGGCGGCAAGTGCAAGACAGGAGCCGACACAGTCTCCGTCCGGGTGTGTATGCCCCGTTACAGCTATCTGCTCAGCTCCTGCAAAGAGTTCTTCAATCGTTATCTGATATTTTGTCATCTTCTTTATCGTCCATACTGCTGATTACTTCGTCAATCTTTTTCGACATCATATTGCCATACTCAATGGAAGTATCCAGCTTAAAGATCAATTCCGGCGTGTTGCGGAGATTGACGGTGTGCGCCAGTTCCCGCCGAAGATAGGACGCGGCATTGCGAAGCCCCTGAAGGGTTTCCTGCTTGGCATCATCATCTCCGAGGACGCTGATATAAACCTTTGCGGTTTTCAGATCCGGGGCAACTTCTACATCCGTCACGGAAGTCAGGGGAGAGACCCGCGGGTCCTTGACACCATCGCGGATCAGCTCTCCGAGTTCCTTCTGCACTTCAGAATTGATACGGACATTCTTTATGCTGTTCTTTCTCAACGTGGAACCTCCACCATCTGATAGAATTCAACTCTGTCAAATTCGGTGACATCGCCGAACTTTTCAAAGACAAGACCGCATTCATAGCCGGCGGTCACTTCCTTCACGTCATCCTTGAAACGCTTCAGGGAAGCAAGATTACCCTCGAAGAGCAGTTCTTCCTTGCGGTAGACTCTTGCCTTGCAGCCACGGATGACCTTGCCGTCTGTGATATAGGAACCGGCGATGTTGCCGACGCCGGATGCCTTGAAGACCTGACGGATCTCTGCGTGGCCGATCACGCGCTCCTCATAGACCGGTTCCAGCATGCCCTTCATGGCCAGTTCGATGTCCGACATGATGTTGTAGATGACGCTGTAGAGGCGGATATCTACCTTCTCACGCTCTGCAGTGCTCTTGGCGACCGCATCCGGCTTGACATTGAAGCCGATGATGATGGCGTTCGATGCACTTGCAAGAGAAACATCAGACTCGTTAATGGTACCGGCCGCACCATGGATGACGCGGATTGCAACTTCTTCGTTGGAGAGCTTCAGGAGGCTCTGGCGGATTGCTTCGACAGAACCCTGAACATCTGCTTTGATGATGATGTTCAGATCCTTGACATTGCCGGCATTCATCTCTTCGAACAGGCTGTCGAGGGACAGTTTTGCCTTTGTCTCGTCGATCAGCTTCTCCTTGCTCTGAGAAATGAAGGTATCGGCAGCTGCTCTCGCCTCACGCTCTTCCTTGAAGGTGAGCATGGTATCGCCGGAATTCGGCACGCCGTTCAGACCGAGAATCTCGACCGGAATCGACGGTGTTGCCATCTTGACATTCTTGCCGTGATCATCAAGCATCGCACGGACTTTACCGAACGTCGAACCAATGGAAATGTTATCTCCGACATGGAGTGTACCCTTCTGAACCAGGACCGTTGCAACCGGGCCTCTGCCCTTATCCAGGCTTGCCTCGATGACGATACCACGGGCAGAACGGTTCGGATTTGCCTTATATTCGTTCACATCTGCTGTGAGCAGGACCATCTCAAGCA